>NZ_LIAC01000002.1:0-565659 GCF_002210235.1 Flavobacterium sp. NLM | reverse complement strand
CTTTTTTTCGAAAATTTCTTTTCGTTTTGATTAGCGGCTTGTCAGTATTTCAGGGAACGTCTTTCGTTGTTGCGGGTGCAAAAGTAGAACCTTTATTTACATTTACAAGCCTTTTTTTTATATTTTTTCCATCTTTTTTATAAAGCACTGGTTATGCGTTTTTTACAAGGTAATTTTTTTTTCGTGGTTTTATCTTTATTGGGGATTTTGGCTGTTTGGCTTCGCTCTGCCTGATTCTGCCGCGAAGGCGCTAAGGCGTGAAATCTTGTTTTTTCTTTGTTCTTTTTAATCTCGCAGAGGCGCAAAGGCGCTAAGTTTCTATTTTTTCTTCGTTTTTTCTTATGGAAATGTCTTTTGCTTTCGAAATTTTCTTCTGGAAACTTATGCCCTAGCCCCGATAGTAGTGGAAATCCTTTTATTTTGGGGTTCAAAATAAAAGATTGAAACGGATAGCGGGATTAAGCTCCTTATTAAAAACAAATTCCAAATCTTTTAAATTCCAAATTCCAAACTTAAAAAGGCTTCGACTTCGCTCAGCCTGACATTATTATATAATTTTGGGATTTCATTTAAAGACAAAACAGTTCGTGTTATACGTGACGTAGACGCACTGCTGTGCGTCTCTACGGAGAATTGGCACGTAATTATAATGTTATACATATATATGTATAAAAAATAAACCCGACAGGTTTTGGAAACCTGTCGGGTTGCGGGGATGAAATCTACACTCTTAATATATATGTATACCCATATATGTGTATTATTTTTTGTTGAGTTCCTTGGCTTTTGTTTCCCAATGTTCCATGAGGTTATTATAGTTTACGGGATTGGCTGGGGTTTGATTTAATAAACGCCCAGATTCGAAGCCGCGGACGAGGATTGTTTCTATTAAATAGTCTTCGTTTACATCGTAAGGTTTGTATTCGGTCTTTAAACTTATGTCGAATAAATTGGCTGTTGTATTTGAAACGAAGGCTTTGAAACCGCTTTTTAAGTTTTTGATTAACTCATAAGTTGTTTTCCCAGTTTGACGATGCACCAATTTTACAAGAATCTGTCCTTGCTTTCTCGAAAGTTTTTTAAGTCTGTCTTCGAATTCATTATTAAGGTAGTCTTCTACAATTTTGAAATACTTCTTTTTTTCACGATTGGTTTTTAAACGCGCCATTCCGTTATTTAGTGCCGTTAATCTATCTGCAGCAAGTCTTGCATAAGGATACACTTTATAAACCCTGTTTTGCAGAATCTGAAATTGCTTCATTTCTTCGGCACTCATTCTCTCTCCTTTTGAGATAATGATCTCGGGCAGCTGAATGGTATCATTCAGAATAGAATCTTGTTCGGTTAAAATATTGCCCATTTCCTGATTTTCTTTTGGAGTAACCTGGGCTTGACTTGTAAATGCAATCAATAGTAAAAACAAAATACTGGTAAATCTCATAGAGTCTTAATTTAAATGTAAAATTATATATTTATACACAACTCTAATACCAAATTTATAAATTAGCGCAAAAATATTTTTATGAGTACGAAATCTATCTTAACTGATACTTCTGTTGCTTTCCTGGAAAGCTATCTAAATAACGCTTCGCCGACTGGTTACGAAAGTGAAGGGCAAAAATTGTGGATGAATTATTTGAAACCTTATGTTGATACTTTTATTACGGATACATATGGCACGGCTGTGGGAGTTATTAATCCGGATGCTCCTTTTAAGGTTGTAATTGAAGGACACGCTGATGAAATTTCATGGTATGTAAATTATATTACGGATGATGGTTTATTATATGTAATAAGAAATGGTGGTTCAGATCATCAAATTGCGCCTTCGAAAAGGGTTAATATTCATACTAAAAAAGGAATTGTAAAAGGTGTTTTTGGATGGCCGGCGATTCATACTCGTTTGCGTGATAAAGAGGAAATTCCGAAGCTTAGTAATATTTTTATTGATTTAGGCTGTGAAACTAAGGAGCAGGTTGAAGCAATGGGTGTTCATGTGGGTTGTGTGATTACGTATCCTGATGAATTTATGATTTTGAATGAAAACAAATTTGTCTGTCGCGCGATTGATAACAGAATGGGCGGATTCATGATTGCGGAAGTTGCTCGTTTATTGCATGAAAATAAAAAGACACTTCCTTTTGGTTTATATATTGTGAACTCGGTTCAGGAAGAAATTGGTCTTCGTGGTGCCGAAATGATTGCGCATACGATTAAACCAAACGTTGCGATTGTGACCGATGTTTGTCACGATACTACTACTCCAATGATTGATAAAAAGGTTGAAGGTGATTTGAAAATGGGAAAAGGGCCTGTTATTGCTTATTCTCCAGCTATTCAAAATAAACTTCGCGATTTAATTGTAGATACTGCCGAAGAAAATAAAATTCCGTTTCAGCGTCATGCAACATCGAGAGCGACCGGAACTGATACTGATGCTTTTGCTTATAGCAATGGCGGTGTAGCATCGGCATTGATTTCTCTTCCGTTGCGTTATATGCACACAACGGTTGAAATGGTTCACAAAGAAGATGTGGAAAATGTGATTCAGTTGATTTATGAATCGCTGTTGAAAATAGAAAACAATCAAAGTTTTTCTTATTTTAAATAATATTTTTAGAAACATAAATTCGGCTGTTAAAACAAACAGCCGAATTTATTAACCAACAAAGCATGAAAATTTTACTACTCGAAGATGATTTTACTTTATCTAAAGAAATCTCCGCATTCTTTACTACTAAAGAATTCGAGTGTATACCTTATTATGATGGTTCTTTATTATTAAAAAAATATTTTCCTTATGAGTATGATTTAATCATTCTCGATATTAATGTTCCCGGCACAAACGGTATTGATGTCTGTAAAGGAATTAGAGAGGTTGATAAAAAGACTCCTATTATAATGCTGACGGCTTTTAGTGAAATTGAAGATAAACTGGCTTCTTTTGATAATGGTGCGGATGATTATTTGGTGAAACCTTTTCATTTTGATGAATTGTACGCCCGAATTTTATCTTTATTAAGGAGAAAGGAAATTCCGCAGCAAACAGAAAAGAAAATTATTATTGAGGATTTAGAAATTCTGGAAGAAGAAATGAAGGTTTTTCGCTCTGGTGAAGAAATTAAACTTACTCCAAAAGAGTTTAAATTGATTTTAATTTTGGCTCATGCCAAAGGAAAAGTTTTGTCAAAACAATTTATTGCTGATAAACTTTGGGATTATCATATCGAAACGAATCAAAATACGATTGAAGTTTATATTAATTTCCTTCGAAAAAAAATCGATAAAGATCACGAGATAAAACTTATCCGAACCAAAATTGGCTACGGGTATTATTTAAGCAGCGAAGAATGACTTTAAAAAACAGAATATCACTTTTAGTAAGTTTACTGTTTACAATCCTTTTTGGGCTGGCTTCTACGGTGATTTTTGTTTTGTATTCTAATTTTAGAAAAGAAGAATTTCGGGATCGTTTAGAGATTAAAGCACTTTCGAACATTAAACTTTTGGTTAATGTAAAAGAAGTTGACGATCAGCTTTTAAAGATCATTGATCAAAATTCAATCAATAAGTTATATGACGAAAAGACTTTGGTTTTTGATTCTCATTTTAAACTTATTTACAGCAGTATTGACGATGCTAAAATAAACTGGTCTGTTGAGGATTTAAAATATCTTAAAAAACATAAAACTTTCTTTAAACAGCAAGGTGATTATGAGGTTTACGGTGTTTTTTATGATACGAAAGATAAAGATTTTTATGCTTTAATTTCGGCTACGGATGATTACGGAAAGAGAAAACTGCTTTTTTTAAGATATACTCTCATTATATCTTATATTCTATTTACTTGTATTTGCTGGGTTTTAACTTCGTTTATGGTAAAAAAGGCTATGAATCCGCTGAGTTTATTTCATCAGAAAATAAAAAATATCAACGAAAATAATCTCGACACTCGTATTGCTTCAAAAAGTAATAAAGATGAAATTGATTTGATTGCCAATGAATTTAATTTCATGATGGACCGCATTGAGGTTTCTTATCAAAAACAAAAAGAATTTACGGCTCACGCTTCGCATGAACTTAGAACGCCTCTTTCTAGAATTACGGCTCAAATAGAAAATACAGTTGCTGATCCTGCAACATCTGCAAAAGGAAAAACTTTCTTAACTACTATTTTATCAGATGTAAATCATTTAACGGAATTGATTAGTTCCTTATTGATATTATCAAAAATTGATACCAATAAAAATAATGAGGACAATGAAGTTCACAGAATGGATGAAATTCTATTTTCTGCAATTGAAAATTTAAAGAAAAGCTTTCCTGAATTTATCATTCTATTTGAAATTGAAGAAAGTGACAATTTAGATACCGCATTAGAAGTTAAGGGTAATAAAAACCTTCTTGAGATTGCTTTAATTAATGTTTTAAAAAATGCCTGTGTCTATTCAGATAATAAACAGGCTTTGGTAAAAATAAGCACTCAGGAAAATCATTTGGTTATTTCGGTTTTAAATATTGGAAAAACCTTAAGCGAAGCCGAACAAAAAAATCTTTTTCAGCCTTTTATGCGCGGAAAAAATTCTAAAGGAACATCTGGTTTTGGTCTTGGTTTGCGTATTGTAAACCGTATTTTAACGTTGCATAAATCTTCCATAAGTTACAGTATACCAAACGATAAGGAAAATTTATTCCAACTATTCTTTCATTAATATTTTATTTTAAGCTAATTTTAAGGTAGATTTTAAGCACTCTTAAAGTCTGGCGATAGCATATTTGTACAAAATAAAATAGATACAATGAGAAAACTATATGCATTATTGCTGCTTGTACTCCTAAATCAGGCAGTTATGGCTCAAAAAACAATCACACTTCAAGATTGTGAGAGCCAGTTTCTTAAAAATAATCTTTTTTTGCTGGCATCTCATTATAATATCGATGCTGCAAAAGCCATGACCATTCAGGCCCGAATATGGGACAATCCAACAATTACTGCAGAATTAAATGCCTACAATCCTGAAAGAGACAAATTCTTTGATATTGGGAAAGAAGGCCAAAAAGTTTTTGGAATTGAGCAGTTAATTTATTTAGGCGGAAAAAAGCGCAATGAAGTTAAGCTGGCACAAACTAACGAACAATTAGCAGAACTTCAGTTTAATGATTTACTGCGAACATTAAAACTGCAGTTACGCCAAAGTTTTTATACGGTTTATTACAATACAAAAAGTCTTGAAATAACAGATAAGCAGCTTGCTCATATTGAAGACTTAATCAACTCCTACTCTATTCAGGCTCAAAAGGGAAATATTCCGTTGCGGGATGTTGTGCGTTTACAATCTCTTTATCTGAATTTTAAAAATGAAAGAATGGAAGTTGTGAATAGCAGTATTGAAGAGCAGGCAAATTTAAAATTGTTGTTGAATTCAACAGAAACTATTATTCCGGATGTTTCTAAAGATGATTTTAATAAATACTTAAAAATTATTCCTTTTGATTTAAAATCTTTTGAAGACGATGCTATTGCCAATCGTCCTGATTATTTAGCCAAACAAAAAGAAATTGAAGCCAATGAACTGAATGTAAAATGGCAAAAATCACTTTCGATTCCTGATATTACTTTAGGTGCAAACTACGATCAGCGAAGCGGTGCTTTTAATAGAGAGGCAAATGTTTCTGTTGGAATTCCGCTGCCTCTTTGGAACAAAAACAAAGGAAATATTAAAAATGCTCAGGTCGTTCTGGAACAATCTAAAGTTGAAAAACAAAATTTTGGACTTCAACTGGAAACTGAAATTACATCAGCATGGAATAAATGGGATGAATCCCGTAAAAACTATGCGGTTATCAAACCTACAGTAAACTCCGATTTTGAAGCTGTTTATAATGGAATCTTAACCAATTTTCAAAAACGAAATATCAGCTTATTAGAATTTACTGATTTTATGGAAAGTTATAATCAAGCTAATATTCAGTTAAATGAATTGAAGAAAAAACTGGCTCTATCAGGCGAAGAATTGAATACTACCATCAACAAGGATTTATTTTAAAATTAAATAATAATGAAACATACACTAATTATAGGAATTGCAATTGTAAGCTTATCGCTTACGAGCTGTAAAAAGGAAGTAGAAAATCCACAAACTAATACTTCTTTCGCCTTGAGCGATAGTATGCTAAAAACTACAAGCACGGCAACTGCAGAAAAACAAACTGTAAAAAACGAATTGAGTTTTTACGGAAAAATAACAGCCGACAACAATAAATTAATTGATGTTTACCCGCTTGTGGGCGGAAACGTGATTAAAGTAAATGTAGAACTTGGAGATTATGTAAAAAAAGGACAAGTTTTAGCCACTATAAAAAGTACTGATGTTGCTGATTTTGAAAAGCAGTCTATCGATGCTAAAAGTGATTTACTGGTTGCGAAAAATAATTTAAAAGTGGCTCAGGAATTATTTGACGGAAAATTAAATTCTGAAAGTGATGTGCTGCAGGCAAAAGCCGAAGTAAATAAAGCACAGTCTCAATTGAGTAAAATTCAGGAAACCTATAAAATATATAATATTAAAGCGGGTTCTATTTATGAAGTAACGGCACCAATCAGCGGATTTATTATTCAAAAAAGTATCAATCAGGATATGCTTTTACGTTCTGACCGTTCTGAGAATATTTTTGACATTGCTGAAATCAGTGAAGTTTGGGCGATGGCTAATATTAATGAAATTGACATCAATAAAATTAAGTTAGGAATTGATGCAAGTGTAACAACCTTAAGTTATCCTGATAAAGTTTTTAAAGGAAAAGTGGATAAAATTTTCAATGTAATTGATCCTGAAACCAAAGCGATGCAGGCACGCATTAAACTTCAAAATCCGGGATTTTTATTAAAACCAGATATGAATGCCAATATCAAATTATCCTATAACGAGAATGAATCAATGATTGCAATTCCAAGCAATGCTATAGTTTTTGATAAAAGTAAAAATTTCGTCATGATATTTAAAGATCGTCATAATATCGAAACAAGACAAGTTGAAGTTTACAGAGTTGTTGGCGACACAACTTACATTTCAAGCGGTTTAAAGGAAAATGAAAAAGTCATTACCAATAATCAATTATTTATTTATCGCGCTTTAAACGATTAAGACATGAACAAATTCATACGAAATATAATTGCTTTTTCACTTAAGAATAAAGCATTTACCTTTTTTTGGGTAGGAATATTGGCTGTTGCCGGATTCATTTCCTTTAAAAATATGCCCATTGACGCTTTTCCAGACGTAACGAATACTCAAATTATTATCATTACGCAATGGAATGGTAAAAGTGCCGAAGAAGTCGAGCGTTTTGTGACTACTCCTATCGAAATCTCGATGAACTCGGTTCAGAAAAAAACAAGCGTTAGAAGTATTACGATGTTTGGTTTATCTGTTATCAAAATTATTTTTGATGATGGTGTCGATGATACCTTTGCGCGTTTTCAAGTAAATAATTTGCTTAAAAATGTGACACTTCCTGATGATGTTGAACCAGACGTTCAGCCGCCTTACGGACCAACTGGTGAAATTTTCAGATATATTGTAAAAAGTAACAGCCGTGACAGCCGTGAATTATTGACTTACCAAAACTGGGTTATTGACAAACAATTGCGTGCCGTTCCCGGAGTTGCTGATTTGAATGTGTTTGGAGGGCAAACAAAAACTTATGAAGTTGGTGTTGATCCTGTAAAATTAGCTAAATACAATATTACGCCGCTTCAGGTTTATAATGCTGTAAATTCAGGAAACTTAAATGTTGGTGGTGATATTATCGAAAAAAACGGACAGGCTTTTGTAGTTCGTGGTGTTGGGCTTTTAAAATCAATATCAGACATTGAAAACATTATTGTAGATGATGCTCACGGAAATCCAATTTTGGTAAAAAATGTAGCTTCAGTTTATGAAAGTTCGATGCCGAGAGTCGGGCAAACCGGAATTGGTAAAAATGATGATGCCGTTGAAGGGATTGTTGTAATGCGTAAAGGAGAAAATGCTCAGGAAACTTTAGCCTTGATTAAAGATAAAATAAAGGATTTGAATGATAATGTTCTTCCGAAGGATATTAAGATTGAAACTTTTTATGATCGTGATAACTTAATGAATTTCACTACCGAAACGGTAATGCATAATCTATTTGAAGGTATTATTCTGGTTACGTGCGTTGTGTTTCTTTTCATGGCCGACTGGAGAACTACTTTTACGGTTTCTATTGTAATTCCTCTTTCTTTGTTATTTGCTTTTTTATGTCTAAAAATGATGGGAATGAGCGCCAACTTATTGAGTTTAGGTGCGGTCGATTTCGGGATTATTATTGATGGAGCGGTTGTTATGGTTGAAGGATTATTTGTTGTACTCGATCATCGGGCGCATCAATTAGGAATGACGGCTTATAATAAAATTGCAAAAGGAAGCATTATTAAGAAAACGGGAACAGAAATGGGTAAAGCCATCTTTTTCTCTAAATTAATTATTATTACCGCTTTATTACCAATTTTCTCATTCCAGAAAGTAGAAGGAAAAATGTTCTCTCCTCTGGCCTATACATTAGGATTTGCTTTAATGGGAGCTTTACTTTTTACCTTGACTTTGGTTCCGGTTTTATCTCATATTTTATTGAATAAAAACGTAAAAGAAAAAAATAACCCGTTTGTAAACTTTTGGGACAGAAATGTTGCAAAAGGTTTTGCCTGGACCTTTAAGCATAAAGTAAAAACTTTAGTGATTTCATTAAGTGTGATTGCTGCGACTTTTTTCTCAGCAACATTTTTAGGAACAGAGTTTTTACCGCAGTTAAATGAAGGTGCGTTATGGGTAACGGCAGAATTACCGATGAGTACTTCATTACCCGAAAGTGTGAAAACCGCGGCGATGATCAGAAAAGATCTGGAAAGTTTTCCCGAAGTAAAAAATGTGCTTTCGCAAACCGGACGAAGCAATGACGGAACAGACCCGAATGGTTTTGGATTTATTCAGCTTCAGGTTGATTTGAAACCAAAATCAGAATGGACACGAAAAATCACGATGGATGGTTTAATTAATGAAATGGATGACAAATTAAAAGTTCATCAGGGAATTACTTATAATTATTCTCAGCCTGTTATTGATAACGTTGCGGAATCTGTTGCTGGTTTTAAAGCTTCAAATGCAGTTAAAATTTATGGTGATGATTTAGATAAATTAGATGAATTGTCTAATCAGGTTCTGGAAAAAATCAAAAATATTCCTGGTATTAAAGATGTCGGAATTCTTAGAAATGTTGGTCAGCCGGAAATTAGTGTAATTCTCGACAGAGAAAAAATGGCAGCTTATGGCGTAACATTAAGCGATGCACAAGCGGTTTTAGAATTGGCTTTTGGAGGAAAAACAGCCACTCAAAAATATGAGGATGAAAAGAAATTTGATGTCAGAGTTCGTTTTTCTAAAGAATACCGTAAAGATGAAGAAGATTTGGCAGAATTAAAAGTACCAACCATCAGCGGAGCAAAAATTCCGTTGAAAGAAATCTGCGATATTAAAACGATAACTGGTCCGGCTTTTATTTACAGAGATAATACAAAACGTTTTATTGGAGTAAAATTCTCTGTTCGTGACCGAGATTTAGGAAGTACTATTGCCGAGGCACAATCTAAAGTGGCAGAAGTAAAAATGCCGCCAGGATATACAACAGGCTGGACTGGAGAATTTGAAAATCAGGTTCGTGCCAGTGCGCGTCTGGCTCAGGTTGTGCCAATCAGTTTAATTGGAATATTTGTGCTGTTGTTTATTTTGTTTGGAAATTTCAAAGATTCTCTATTAGTTTTAGCTAATGTTCCGTTTGCTGTAATTGGAGGAATTATTGCCTTACACTTAACCGGAATGAATTTCGGAATTTCGGCAGGAGTTGGATTTATTGCTTTACTGGGAATTTGTATTCAAAATGGAGTAATTCTGATATCAGAATTCCATCATAATCTCAAGGCAAAATTCTCCCTTGAAGAATCCATTTTTATGGGAGTAAAAGCAAGAACAAGAGCCGTAGTTATGACTGCACTTATGGCTTCCATAGGTTTAATGCCGGCAGCAATTTCAACAGGAATTGGTTCTGAATCTCAAAAACCTCTTGCAATTGTAATTATTGGAGGATTGGTAACAGCAACAATCCTGACGTTATTAGTATTCCCAATTTTATTCTGGATATTCAACAAGAAAAAACATGCTCCTATAGAATAGCTGCATTTACAATAAAATTAATTTTTGGTTAGATTAATTTGGTTTAGAAAGAAAAGAGGCTGTCTCAACTTTGAGACAGCCTCTTTGTTATTTTACATGTTTCCTTTGTTCTGTAGGAACATTTCATTGGTAGAAGATTATATTGTTATTAATGGTTTACGTTCCGTTGGAACGTTTGATTTTGGACATTGTCTTTAATAAACTGAGCTGTCAAACTTTCCAACGGAACGTAAATGTGGCTAACCGTTATTTTTTTTCTACCTACGAAACATTCCTATGGAATGATAAATCGGATATCAAAAAGTGACCAATTAAGTCACTATAAAAAATAAAATAATTATAGTAAAAGAACTGACTCACTTTTGAGACAGCCTATTTTTGCTTATATAAATTATTCAACGAAACAATAGAGTACAAAAAAACGGCCATCTGCTCAAAGATGGCCGTTTGTGTACTAACTCAAACTTTTTAAACTATTATTTTGCGTCTTTTAAAAGTGCAATAGCTTCTGTTGCATTTGATAATTGAGCAAATTTTAATGCTGTATATCCTTTTTCATTTTTATCTGATGGACGAGCACCAGCTGCTAATAAAACTTTAATGATTTCAACTTTGTTGTAACGAGCTGCAGTCATTAATGGAGACATATCGTCTGATTTTTCGTTTACATTAACACCATATTCAATAAATTTCTTTACTGTATCGATATCTCCTTTGCTTACAGCAACTACTAGGGGTGTTCCGTCATCGTATACAGCTGATACTGCAACTTGATTTTTAACTACTGATGTGTTATTTGAAGCTGTTGCTACATTTACAAATGTTACTAAAGCTAATCCTAAATAAATAACTGAATTTTTCATAATGATTGGGTTTGTTAAATTGATTGATAATTATTTGATTGATAATGAATTACTTTTAAATTCTTGACAAATGTAATCTAATTTTAGTAACTTGTATTACAAAGTACCTTGTTTTAACTAATTCTTAACGTTTTATTAATGAATTCGAAATATTGTCTTTCTAAAATTGAAATTCTATATAAAAGACGCTGCAAATGTAGAAATGTTACACGAATTCAAATATTTTTTCATTTTAGGTGATAGATTTTTTAAGAAAAATTAAAAGCAATACTCTACCTTTTTAACTATACAATATTATTATGCTCAAAAAAGGCAGAAATTTTTCATTAAAACAAAATTTTTAAGCAAGATTTTGTGGATTTCTCACTAAAATAAAAAACTTTCGCAACAGGTATATAAAATAGGAAAAATCCTAAATTACAACGAAATAGTTTTTAGTCATGAATTAAAAAAAAGAGGAAATTATTAAAATTTTCTCTTATAAATGTTCTTTAAATCGTTTTCAAATAAAGTGTAGGGATCATTATAGAATTTAAGAAAATCTTTTTCGCTTATCTGCCCAGGAAATGGAGCATAATAATGTGTTGGACTTTTGGCATCATTTCTCCAGACTAAAACATAGCAGAGTTCTATTTTTTCTTTTTGCAGGGATTTCAACAGCGTTTCTGTCCACCATTTTTCATTAGGAATAGATTCTAAACCTGTTTCTGTAAAAGCGGCAAGTTTTTTCTTTTGAATAGCAATATCAGATATGATTTTGAGTTTTTTAATTCCAGCATCTAAATCATATTTTCCATCACGTCCAAAATCGCCGTAATCGTCCATTCCAAATAAATCTACATAATCATCGCCGGGATAACGTTCTAAATACTCTGATTCAGAATTAAATCGATTATCTGGAGAAAAGGCGTAAATAAAATTATGGACTTTTAAAGTATCTCTTAAATACGAAACTGTAAACTGCCAGACTTCTATAAAATCTTCGCGGGAAGTACATTTTTTTCCCCACCAAAACCAATCACCGTCAAATTCATGAAAAGGCCTGAAAATCATTGGAACCAATTTTCCGTCTTTTGCTTTTACAGAATTAGCAAAATCGGCAATAGTTTTTAAAATTTCCTTGTATTGTTCGTGATGCGAACCTCCTTTTTTGATTAATGACATTGCTGCAACCGAAACAGAATCTTTCCAATAAAACCCATTTTTGGAAACCGGATTATTAAAATGCCACGAAACAGTTGTGATTCCGCCACGTTCATAAGTATCAATAACGTTCTTTTTTAAAACTGTTTTTGTATTTTCAATTTCTTCTTTTGAATGTCCTGAAAAACCGCTGAAATCAATTCCAACAACTGCAGGATGTGAACCGGTAACTAATTTTACATCTGATTTGTTGGATTCATTACTCCATCCGTGGCCATATTCTAAAGCATGTTGGTGGCCAAACAGAATATGTTCTTTTGAAATAGCTTTTAAATTGTGATATAAAATTTTGGTTTCTTTTGTTGCATTTTTATCGATTTGCGCAAAAAGAAAATGCCCTGTTATCATACATAGAGATAACAAGGCATTTTTTTTATTTGAAATAAGGTTCATGGTTTAAATAGTTCGTTTAAACCCGAAAATTACTATTTAGAACTTAAGTATTGTAATACGTTTTTATCAATACGTTGGTCAATATTATCAATATCAGCTTTCACAAATTTTTCTCCTAAAATATTCTCATACAACTCGATATATCTTTCAGAAACGGATTCGATATAAGCGTCTGTCATATCTGGAATCTGCTGTCCTTCTTGTCCTTGAAAACCGTTTTCTATTAACCAGCGGCGCACAAATTCTTTAGAAAGTTGTTTTTGCTCCTCTCCTTTTTCTTGTCTTTCTGCATATCCTTCTGCATAAAAATAACGTGAAGAATCCGGAGTATGAATTTCATCAATTAAAACAATTACTCCGTCTTTTGTTTTTCCGAATTCATATTTAGTATCCACTAAAATTAATCCGCGAGAAGCAGCAATTTCAGTTCCTCTTTGAAATAAAGCACGAGTATATTTTTCTAAAACTAAATAATCTTCTTCTGAAACAATTCCTTTTGCTAAAATGTCTTCACGAGAAATATCTTCATCATGAGAACCATTATCTGCTTTTGTAGTTGGTGTAATAATTGGTTCCGGGAATTTATCATTTTCTTTTAAACCTTCTGCCATTGCTACACCGCAGATTTGTTTTCTTCCTGCTGCATATTCACGTGCAGCGTGTCCTGAAAGATAACCGCGAATAACCATTTCTACTTTAAAAGGCTCGCATAAATGTCCAACAGCAACGTTTGGATCTGGAGTTGCAATTAACCAATTCGGAACAATATCCTGAGTTAATTCCATAAATTTTGTTGCAATTTGATTCAAAATTTGTCCTTTGTACGGAATTCCTTTTGGTAAAACCACATCAAATGCCGAAAGTCTGTCAGTTGCTACCATTACTAAAAGATCGTCATTGATGTTATAAACTTCTCTAACTTTTCCGCGGTAAACTGATTTCTGGTTCGGGAAATTAAAATTTGTGGTTGTAATTGTATTGCTCATTATCTTGTTGTGTTGTTTTTTATGAATGCAAATTTAAAATTATTTCAGAGAGTTACATCATCAAAGAAAAAGATAAATAAGAAATATGATAATTTGTGTTTGGTTTGCCACGAATTACACAAATTTTCACGAATTATTTAGTGAAGTAATTGAGCTGATTAACCAGCTAAAAATTTGTGATAATTTGTGTTTGGTTTGCCACGAATTGCACGAATTTTCACGAATTATTTGTTGAAGTAGTCGAGTTGATTTGCTAATTAAAAAATTCGTGGAAATTTGTGTAATTCGTGGCAAAAAAAGTTCTAGACTAGTTCTTTGTCTAATATTTTTGAAGCGATATATTTTGCTACGCCATCTTCGGCATTTGTTTTAATAACTTCTAAATCAGGTAAAGTTTCTTTTAATAATGCGGGTGCATTGCCCATAATTAACCCTTTTCCAGACGCTGATAACATTTGAACATCATTAAAACCGTCTCCAAATGAAACTGCTTCGGCTAAAGTGAAACCTTCTTTTTCCAAAACTTGTTCAATTGCAACGGCTTTATCTATTGACTTGTCCATAAATTCCAAACAAGTTGGTAAACTGAATGCATGGTGCAAATGTTCTGAAGAATTGGCTAAAACGTCATCTTTTAGTTTTACTAATTTTTCATGGTTATCGCATGAAAAGAATATTTTAATGGCTCCAAAATCTTCCAGCTTTTTATAATCCACTAATTCCGGACGATAATTTAATTCTGACTGATAAGCATTTAGTTTTTCGCTTATTCTGTTGGTCTGCCAAACATTTTCTTTGAATAAAACTACTGTGATTTCAGGATCTATTTCTACATTTAAAGCTGCTTTTACAACATCACTATTTAAGTTAAATGCAAAAAGCTCTTCTTTATTTGGTGAATGAATCCTCGCTCCATTTGAACTCACTAAATAAACTGGAACTCCAAGTGTTTCAACAATAGCCATTGCATCAAGATGATGACGGCCTGTTGCAACAACTAAAAGATAACCTTGATTGTGAAGTTCCTGAAAAATGGATTTGGTATAATCTGAAATTTTGTGTTGAGTGTTAAGTAAAGTTCCGTCTAAATCACTTACTACAACTTTTATATTTTTAAGTTTTGTCATATCAATATCAAATATTTATGATGTGCAAATTTACGGCTTTACGCTCAGCTGAGCAAAGATTACAAGCCTTGAAAGCCAAAAATGGAGCAAGTTTATTATTTATTTAACTATTCCGTTAAATACTGCATTTTAAACAATTAAACTTTAATTATTCCAGATTTGTATAAATTTATCGCTTTCTGAATAACGAATTCAATCTGTTCTAAAGGCAAATCTTCCTCAGAATTAAACTTCATAATTTTCATTCTCGATCTTTTTTCCTGAATCAAAAAAGATTCTTCAAAATGTTTTCCTTCCACAATTCCAATATACGGCTGTTTCAGTTTTTTGTGAATCCATAAATAGCAGAACATTTTTCCTTTATAACAGAAAAAGGGCATTCCGTATTTTAAAACATGTGTAATGTCTTTGTCTTGTTTTAATATAATATCTTTTAATGCCAGAAATGTTCCTTTAATGGGTTCTTCTTGATTAAGGTAGAAATCATCTAGTGGTTTCATTTTCTGAGCTTTTGAGTTTTAGCAAAAACAATTTTTAATGTGTCAAGACATTTAGAGCTCGCTTTAAATCTATAAACCAATGAGTCATTTTTAATATAGAATTTTTCTTTTGTAAAAAGGCAAAAACTTTTCGTCTCATCTGGTTCACAATTTGGAATTGTTAACAAGGGTTTTTTATCCTGTCTTTCAAAGAAAATACAATCTGCAAAAGGAAAAGCTACATAACAAGTATCTATTTTTGTACTGTTTAATTCGATAGTATCTCCAATCATCCTCCATTTTCCTTTTGAAAACACTCTCCAATCACAGCCCGCACTTCTATAATAAAAAGTACTATCAGTATTTATTTTAATACTTGATTTTCCAGGAACTATATATTCAGTATCATGCCAAGTTCCGAGAAATTTATTAGGCAGGTTATCATGTTTTTTGCATGAAATAAAAACTGCAAATAATACTATCCCAAATATTCTGTTTGTCATTTATGGCTCTTTAAAAATTCAAAAAAAAATATTCGTTTTACTCATCTCTAAAAAGAAGATAAATAAAACGAATATTAATAAATGTTAAAACACATTTTACGATTTACATTTAACATTTCACTAAAAATAAAACTTAGTCGTGGTTTTCTATTTGCTTATAAGCGTCGATTACCTTTTTCACTAATCTGTGGCGTACGATATCTTTATCATCAAGATAAATAATTCCGATGCCGTCTATATCTTTAAGAACTAAAATAGCTTCTTTAAGACCCGAAATAGTTCTGCGTGGTAAATCGACCTGACCAGGATCTCCCGTAATCATAAATTTGGCGTTTTTTCCCATACGGGTCAAAAACATCTTCATTTGTGAGTGCGTTGTATTCTGCGCTTCATCCAGAATTACAAAGGCGTTATCAAGTGTTCGCCCGCGCATAAATGCCAAAGGCGCAATCTGAATAATTCCTTTCAAAATGTAATCTTCGAGTTTTTCGTTTGGTAACATATCTCTCAAAGCATCATAAAGAGGCTGCATGTAAGGATCTAGCTTTTCTTTCATATCGCCGGGTAAAAAACCAAGATTTTCACCTGCTTCTACCGCCGGACGCGTTAATATAATCCTTTTTACTTCTTTGTCTTTAAGTGCTTTAACAGCCATTGCAACACCCGTGTAAGTTTTTCCGGTTCCGGCAGGACCAATTGCAAATACCATATCATTTTTTCTGATGGTATCTACCAGTAACTGCTGGTTAGGTGTCATGGCTTTAATAATCTTACCGCCAACTCCGTGAACTAATATTTTGTCATGATCGTATGCTTTTTTTTCATCCTGACCATCACTCATTATTACACGTTCAATTACATTATCATCAATGTTGTTGTATCTGGTAAAATGAAGCATAAGCCTCTGAAATCTCTTTTCGAATTCATCTAAAACATCTTTTTCGCCAAAGGCTTTTAAAGTTGTCCCTCGCGCTACGATTTTAAGCTTTGGGTAGTACTTTTTAATTATTTCAAGATGAGAATCCTGCGCGCCCCAAAAGTCTTTTGGAGCGATGTCTATAAGCTCGATAATTCTTTCGTTCAAATGAGATAAATTTAAATTAAAAATAAATTTGTTTTGAAAATCTATTGTTGTCGGGTATGTTCATATCTTTAAGTGCAATTTGTTTTTTCTACTTTCAATTTGCATTTAGTATTATTAGATTTGCATTTCTCAAATTTAATGAAAATTAGATTTAAATACTATCAATAGTTATAAACAAAATGATGTCAATAATTACCCTCACTACTGATTACGGCTTAAAAGATCACTTTGTGGGTTCGCTGAAGGGTAAAATCATTTCTGAACTTCCAGAGGCAAAAATTATTGATATTTCGCATGACATTGATCCATTTAACACTGCCGAAGCAAGTTACATTGTTGGAGCCTCTTATTTGAGTTTTCCAAAAGGGACTGTACACTTAATTGGAGTCGATATTGAACGCAATAAAGAGAACCAGCATATCGCCATGCAATGGAACGATCATTTCTTTATTTGTGCCGATAACGGAATTTTAAGCATGCTTACGCAGAAGATTGTACCGCAAAAAATTGTAGAAATCAATATTCATGATCGTTTTCCCATTGAATTCAGTGATTTGGATATTTTTATTCAGGTTGCCTGCCATATTGCAAAAGGCGGTTTACTGAATGTTATTGGCAAAGAAATTCCAGCAGTTAAAGAAGTAACCGAATTACAAGCCGTAGTTGCAGCCGATGGGAATTCATTAAAAGGTTACGTTATTTATATTGATCATTTTGGAAACGTTGTTACTAATATTTCAAAACAACAATTTTTAGAGGTAGCTAAAGGTCGTCCGTATGAAATTGTGATGAAGCCAAAAAGTATTAAAACGATTCTGCCAAATTATTCGGCTATTGCGACTTCAGACAAATATCCAATTAAAACTTATGAAGGCGAGAAACTGGCCATTTTTAATGAAGCCGGTTTTCTTGAAATTGCTATTTTTAGAAGTAATCCATCAAAAGTGGGTTCTGCAAATAGTTTGTTGGGACTGAATTATCGTGATGTGATTACTATCAAATTTTCATAGAAAATTTAAATTATTAATTCCATATTAAAGAAAGGCCTTCAGATGGAAAAAATTAAAGATATAGATCGAGGAAATCTTTTGACATTTACAAATACAGATAATAAATACAACATTCTTCTCTGTACAAGTACCAATAAAACTGTAAGTCCTCATAGTTACACTTTTTCTCTTTTAGATTATAATGATATCCAAAAACCGACTATAGAAACAGTTAAGAATCTAGATTTTTTTGGAGTAGGAAATATGACCAAAACCAATCTTTATAACTATTCAGATCAAGATCTCATAAATATGTGGGAACATCATCCTGAAATAAAACCATGTCTGTTAGGGACATATGCACTTATTATATGGAGAAAAGATTTTATGAAATTTCGTGATAATCTCGAATTCATTGGCAATCTTGACATCCTTGTTAATCTTGACAAAAATGGAAACGGTGGTGTTAATGCCAGCAGTTGGGAATTTTTAAAGAAATTTTTTAATGGTGAAATCATTACTACAATGAATGAAAGAAATCAGAAAAAATTTAAATTAAAAGCAGTTATAAAGTCTAGCTAGCCACATAGAACTTATTTTTACACAACAATTATAATTTTTATAAAAAACAACAATCAATTTTGGTATTTTTGCGCACCCGTAAGACTTTTAGGTTTCGAACAAATCTAAAATCAACAATCTAAAATCTAAAATTGAATACATGTTCGTAAGAATAGTAAAAATGAGTTTTCACGAAGAAAAAATTCCTGATTTTCTGGAGAATTTTGAATCGGTAAAAGATAAAATACGAAATGCAGACGGAAATCGTTTTTTAGAATTGTATCAGGATAAAAATGATAAATGTATTTTCTTTACCTATAGTTATTGGGAAACCGAACAAGATTTAGAAAATTACAGACAATCTGAATTATTTAATACAGTTTGGGATTTTACAAAAAAACTATTCAACGCAAAACCAGAAGCGTGGAGTGTGGATAAATTGGTTAGCTTAAATTAGTTTCATGTTTCAAGTTTCACGTTAAGCGGGCAACTTGAAACATGAAACCTGAAACAATAAAAACAAAAACACGAATGAAATCAATCATTTTACGAGAAATAAAATCCTTTTTTGGTTCTCCTATTGGCTATTTGGTCATTGCGATTTTCTTAATCAGCAACGGACTGTTTTTATGGGTATTTGAGGGAGATTACAATATATTAAATACCGGTTATGCCGATTTGACTCCTTTTTTCACTTTAACGCCGTGGATTTTAATTTTCCTGATTCCGGCCGTAACCATGAGAAGTTTCTCTGACGAAAGAAAACAAGGAACACTTGAATTGCTTTTAACCAAACCGTTATCGATTTGGGAAATTGTAAATGGAAAATTTTTAGGTTCATTCTTGCTGATTATTTTAGCTATTATTCCAACTTTTATTTATGTAAAAGTCATTTCAAGTTTAGGTCTGCCTGAAGGAAATATTGATATGGGAAGCACAATTGGTTCTTATTTTGGATTATTATTTTTAATTGCTTCTTATTCTGCAATTGGAATCTTTACTTCTACTCTATCAGAAAACCAAATTGTTGCGTTTATAATTGCCGTGTTTTTATGCTTTTTATTTTATTTTGGGTTTGAAGGTCTGGCGTCGTTAGTTCCGGGACAATCTAACATTATTTCGGCATTTGGAATGCAGGATCATTTTAAAAGTATGAGCCGAGGCGTTATTGATACCCGTGATGTAATTTACTTTTTAAGCATCAGCGTTTTATTTTTATCTTTTACCGTTTATCAATTAAAATCTTTTAAAGCGTAATGAAAGCATCTAATAAATTAAATTTAAAGACATTAGGCATTACAATTTTTATTTTAATTGTTTTAAATGTTCTCGGAAGCTTATTCTTTCATCGTTTTGATTTAACGAAAGACAAACGATATACTTTATCTCCAACTTCTTTACAAATCGTAAAACAGGTTAAAAATCCTTTGTCAATTAAAATTTATATGCAGGGCGAACTTCCTGCTGATTTTAGACGTTTACAACTGGAAACCAAACAATTACTTGAAGAATTTCAGGCGTATAACAGCAATATTGTTTTTGAATTCGTTAACCCAATGGAAGACGGAGAAGACAATATGGAAGTTGTAAAATCACTTTATCAAAAAGGACTTACACCAATAAACATCACTGTTGACGATAAAGGAAAACAATCTCAGGAAATGGTTTTTCCGTGGGCAGTTGCCGTTTACAATAATAAAGAAGTTAATATTCCTTTGTTGAAAAACATTATGGGAGCTTCAACTACGCAAAAAGTAATTGGATCGATTCAGCATTTAGAATATTCGATTGCCGATGCCATTAATAAAATCACCAAAGACAGACAAAAGAAAGTTGCCATTATAAAAGGAAATGGTGAATTATCTGAAATTCATATTGGTAAATTATTGAGACAAATTAAAGAAAGTTATTATATCGGCCCTTTTACTTTAGATTCTGTTGCCAAAGATCCAAACGGAACTTTAGATGCTTTAGAAAAATATGATTTAGCAATAATCTCAAAACCAACTGAAAAATTCTCAGACGAAGAAAAACAAGTTCTGGATCAGTTTATCATGAATGGCGGTAAAACTTTATGGCTGGTTGATCAAGTTGCGGCAGATATGGACAGCTTATACAATCAGGCTGGTGCGACTTTGGCTTATCCAAGAGATTTGAATTTAAACGATATGTTCTTTAAATACGGATTCAGAATTAACCCTGATTTGGTTAAAGACGAAAATGGAAGTCCAATAAAACTGGCAACCGGAGAACAAGGAAGTGCTACTCAATATCAGGATTTTATCTGGAAATTTGCACCGCTGGTTCAGCCATCAAGCCAGCACCCAATTGTGAAAAATCTAGGCGGAATCAAATTTGATTTTGCCAGTCCGATTGATACTTTGAAAAACGGAATTAAAAAGACCGTTTTATTACAATCGTCACAATATTCTAAAACAATTGGAACACCATCAGAAATTAATCTGAATATTGTAACTGAGAAAACTACACCGGCAGATTATGCTAATAAAGGAAATATAAATCTTTCTGTTTTACTGGAAGGAAGTTTCCATTCGGCATTTGAGAATCGTGTTTTACCTTTTAAAGAAAGTTCATTTCAGGCTAAAGGAAAACCAACCAAAATGATCGTAGTTGCCGATGGAGATATCGCGAGAAATCAACTGGATAAAAACATGATGCCCGTTGAACTGGGCTACGACCAAAGAACCGGAAACCTTTATGACAATAAAGATTTTATGATGAATTGTGTCAATTATCTTCTTGACGATACAGGACTTATTAACATTAGAAGCAAAGATGTTGAACTGCCATTATTGGATAAAGAAAAAGTTTACGAAAATTATACGACAACACAATTCATAACTATCGGGCTTCCAATCCTTATTTTATTGGTTTTCGGATTGGTATTTACCTTTCTTCGAAAAAAGAAATACAGCCGATAGATGTTAATAAAAAAATTGCGAAACTAAGAATGTTTACGATATATTTGTAATCCGTATGCCCAGCGCCTAAATGCTTGGGAATACCTCAAAAAATAAAACAAAAGAGATGAAATTTATAGTATCGAGTTCGTACTTATTAAAACAATTACAAGTTTTAGGTAGTGTAATTAACAGTAACAATACGTTGCCTATTTTAGACAACTTTTTATTTGAACTAAACAATAGTGAGTTGACTGTTTCGGCTTCAGATCTTGAAACGACAATGTCGGCTACATTATCAATCGATTCTAAAAGCAAAGGAAGTGTTGCTGTACCGGCAAAACTTTTACTTGAAATTTTAAAAACATTTCCAGAGCAGCCTTTAACTTTTACTGTTGCAGACAATAATACAGTTGAGATTAGTTCTAACTCAGGTAAATATGCATTAGCATACGCTGCCGGAGAAGAATTTCCTAAGTCTGTAAATCTTGAAGATCCATCTGTAACTTTAGTTCCTGCTGATGTTTTGGCAACAGCTGTAAGTAAAACAATCTTTGCTGCCGGAAACGATGATTTACGTCCTGTAATGTCTGGAGTATTTTTTCAGTTCTCTCCAGAAGGTTTAACTTTTGTTGCTACAGATGCTCATAAATTAGTAAAATATGCTCGTGCAGATGTAAAAGCGTCTCAGGTTGCTGATTTTATTATGCCAAAGAAACCTTTAAATATCTTAAAAAGTATTTTAGGAAGTTCTGACGCTGAAGTAAAAATTGAATACAACGATTCAAATGCGACTTTCTCATTTGACAATTATATCTTAATGTGTCGTTTAATCGACGGAAAATACCCTAATTACGAAGCGGTAATTCCAAAAGAAAATCCAAACAAATTATTAATCGACCGTTCTTTATTTTTAAGTTCTGTTCGTCGTGTTGCGATTTTCTCAAACAAAACTACACACCAAATTCGTTTAAAAATTGCAGGAGCTGAATTAAATGTTTCTGCAGAAGATATCGATTACTCAAACAAAGCAGAAGAAAGATTGACTTGTGATTATCAAGGTGATGATTTACAAATTGGTTTTAACTCTCGTTTCTTAATCGAAATGCTGACAAACCTTCAATCTGATGTGATTATGTTGGAAATGTCATTACCAAACAGAGCTGGAATCTTAACGCCTGCAGACGGCTTAGAAGAAGGTGAAACTGTTACAATGTTGGTAATGCCGGTAATGTTAAATAGTTAACATCAAAACTTCTTTTTGTTACAGGGATTTTTTTTAATTTAAAATTAAAGACATATCATTGTAAAAAAAAATATCGCTATTAACCAACCATTTTTTATACCTAGAAACCGCAATTCTTTAAAAGAGTTGCGGTTTTTTATTTTTGATGTTTTTTGTTTCAAGTTTTAGGTTTCATGTTTCAGATTCGTTGTGATATTTAACGCAAAGCACGCTAAGTTTTTTTTGATATAGATTGTATTTACAATGCGCTAAGTTCGCAAAGCTATATCTACACAAAGCTTTGCGAACTTAGCGGTTTTATAAAAACCTAACTTATTAAAAAATCTTAGCGTGCTTTGCGTTAAAAATTGCGCTAAAAATCTACACAAAGTTTAATCGCATTTCAACCTGAAACATGAAACTTTAAACCTGAAACAATTCACCAGTCTTTTAATCCTTCTTCTTGAAACCAAAATAATAGTTCAATCCAAATCCTAAAGTACGGCTGTCGTATCTCGTGTTTGTGCTTTCTACCTCACCTATGGCTTTTCCCATATTTACACCTGTATAATATAAATTGACTGCCAAGGAATCATAATTTTTATCTGAAAGAATAATATCTATACCAAGTCCAATCCCTACAGATTGCTGCCATTCTGTAACAATATCTTTTTGGGTTTTCGATTGAGACGGATTATTTTGATTGATCGTGGTATAATTCTGCTGAGCTTCGATTCTTGATATATTATAAACAGGAAGAATTTGAAGAAGAACATCTCCGGCACTATATTCCCCGCAAGAAAGACATATTTTAGGCGTAAATCCAAAATTTAAAGCATTCGCACTTACTTTTGTCACACTTGTAATGTTTCCTACAGCATCTGTTTTATTATAATCTTCGAGAGTTCCATAATAATAAGTTACTCCAAACTCAGGTTTTAAGAACTTGTATACTTTAGCTTCTAAACCTAACCCGCCCTGAATATAACCAGAACCTTGAAAATCAGTATGACGATAAAAAGATAAATCAACAAAACCTCTAATCTGCGCATTTGAATTGGCTGAAAGTAAGATCAATAAAAAATAGAAAATGTTTTTCTTCATAATAAATTCATAATTACATCTAAATCAACAAATTAGTTTCTCATTGACTTTTGTACTAAAAATACTTGTTTTTTATATATGAAAAGGATTTTTCTTTTATCATAAAAAATAAACTTCAAAAGCAGACAAGTACATAATTGCGAGGAACGAAGAAATTTCAACTGCAGAGTTAAACTTTGTGTTGTTTTTTTAACGCAAAGTACGCTAAGATTTTTTTTAAGTTAGGTTTTTATAAAACCGCTAAGTTCGCAAAGCTTTGTGCTGATATAGCTTTGCGAACTTAGCGAATTCTAAATACAATCTATATCAAAAAATCTTAGCGTACTTTGCGTTAAAAAATTCCACAAGCTATGCAACCTGAAACTTCAAACCTGAAACAAATTTTTCTTTAACTTTGCACTTATGAAAATAGAAATTTGGTCGGACATCATGTGTCCGTTTTGTTATATCGGAAAAAGACAGTTGGAAACAGCTTTAGCTGAATTTCCAAATAATGAATTTGAAATTGAGTGGAAAAGCTTTCAGCTTGACCCAACTATTACGCCACAACCAGAAAAAGACGTTTATACGTATTTAGCAGAACGAAAAGGTATGTCTGTTGAACAATCAAGAGAAATGCATAAAGGTGTCGCAGAACGTGCTAAAAGTGCTGGTTTAGATTATAACTTTGATAAAGCGGTTATTTCAAATTCTTTAGAAGCGCATAGGATTATTCAATTGGCTAAGACTAAAAAATTAGGCGATGAAATGGAGGAAATCTTCTTTAAAGCTTATTTTACAGAAGGAAGAGACTTAAACGATGGTCCAACTTTAATTGAATTAGCCGAAAAAGCAGGATTGAGCAAAAATGATGTTTTGGAAGTTCTGGAAAGCGAAAGTTTATATTTGAAAGAAGTTCAAAGCGATATTAAAGAAGCTCAGGAAATTGGCGTGCAGGGAGTTCCGTTTTTTGTTTTTGACCGAAAATATGCCGTTTCGGGCGCTCAGCCAGTTGAAGCTTTTGTTCAGACAATCAAAGAAGGTTTAAAATAATTTAAATTGAAATAGGAAAACAAAACGGATGAGTAAATTGCTCATCCGTTTTTGTTTTTAATCTAATCGCGAAGAAAACTTACTGCGCCCAATAAGGCCGCAATTTCATTATCTGTAGAAATGGAAACCTGTATTTCTAAACCTGATTTTTTTATGCTTTTATTAAATGAAGACAGAAATAAATCACTCGCATTGGCAATTTTTCCACCAATGATAATATGCTCTGCCGAGAAATTCTTTATCCACGGAATTACAACTTCGGCTAAATCTTCACCCATTGTTTCAAATACTTTTACAGCTTGTTGATCTCCGTTAATGGCTAAATCATAAAGCTCTAAACCATTTTTTAGGGTAAAACCACTTAACGTTTTATAATGAGATAAAAGGCCTCTCACAGAAACATAATCTTCGGCAATACCTTCTTTATATTCCAGATTATAAATTTCTCCATCTGTTGGTACCTGGTTTCCTGTACTTATTGAAACTCCTTTATCAATAAAACAAGCTCCTAAACCTGTACCTAAAGTAACTGCCATTACCTTTTTAGAAAGATTTTCCTGCTGTTTAAAAACTTCCCCTTTTCCAAAACAAACAGCGTCATTTTCAAAAAGCACCGGAAAATCATTTGAAAAATTAAGGCTTTCTAAAATCAAATCTCTAACATTCAATCCGTAGAAATGTTCGTATTTAGATTGATCTTTAATCCAGCAAATGCCTTTTTCATAATCAAATGGGCCGGGCATACAAACGGCAATTCCTGTAATATTTTCAATTTTTGAATTTTCAATTGCTGTATTAATGACTTTTTTCCAAATAGTTATTACTTGATTTACAGGTAAATTAGAGTCGAATGATTCTTTATATAATGAAAGTTCCATCACTTTCATTTCTGTTTTATTGATAACTGCTGCGGTAATATGTGTTCCTCCTATATCTAGCCCTATGGCATATGATGTATTCATTTTTAATCGTTTAACTTTTTAGTACTAGATATTTTTATCTTTTAAAATTTGAGGATAATGAATACTCGTGTGTACAATCATTTCTCCAAATAATGTATTTGCCCATGCAAACCATTTACGGGTAAATTTGTTTACATCATCTTTATGAAAGGATTCGTGCATAAATCCGGTATCGGCATTTGTTTTAATCAAATTGCTGATGCATGTTTTAATTTCATTTTCGTCTACACTTGTAATCGCTCTCAAAACAATACTCAATGGCCAGATTGTATCAACTCCGGTATGCGGGCCGCCAATTCCTTCTCCGGCTTTTCCTTTATAGAAAAACGGGTTGTTTTCTGAAAGAACAACTTTACGTGTATTTAGATATAAAGGATCATTTGGAGCAATCGCACCTAAATATGGAAGTGATAACAATGAAGGAACATTAGCATCATCCATCATATGAAAACTGCCAAATCCATTTACTTCGAAAGCAATGATTTTTCCGAATTTTGGATGTTCTATAATTCCGTTTTCTTTTAAACCTTTTTGGACCTGATCTCTTAACTCTGTAGCTTTGGCAACTAAATCATTGTCTTTCAAAGCCGGTAAAGAGAAAATTTCAATCAAATAATCTAATATTTCAATTGCGAACATATTGCTTGGAATTAAATATCCAAACAAAGTACTGTCGTCACTTGGTCTAAAAGTAGAAACGATTAATCCACAAGGTTTTACAGGATAGCCGTAACCGCCTAACGGAACTCCATCTGTAGCCCAGGCAGTTTGACGCTGAAAACTAT
The DNA here is from genome assembly GCF_002210235.1 of Flavobacterium sp. NLM. NCBI lineage: Bacteria > Pseudomonadati > Bacteroidota > Flavobacteriia > Flavobacteriales > Flavobacteriaceae > Flavobacterium > Flavobacterium sp. NLM. Next base: position 539,195 of record NZ_LIAC01000002.1, on the reverse strand, counting down.
ACGGGCCGCCTTTTCCGTCCAGTCTTTGTTGTTCTTTAAAAGTCTGCAGAATCAAAAGCATCGCTTCTTTCCATTTGGCATCAAACAAACTAATATCTCCGGTTTCTTTCCAGTATCCGTGTGCTAATCGAACTGGGTAACACAAACTGTCAATTTCCCATTTTCTTTCGTGAATTCCGGGCTGCATTTTTGTTAAGTCATTTTTCCATTCGCTTTCTTTGGTGAAATCTTTATAAAAAGCATTCGCATAAGGATCAAGCAAAATACATTTCGCCTGACGGTTGATTACTCCTTTCACCAATTCTGCCAGTTTTGGATCTTCTTTTACAAATGGAATATAAGGCCAAATCTGCGCTGTACTATCACGAAGCCACATTGCATCAATATCTCCTGTAATTACGTATGTATCTGGTTTTCCGTCAATAATTTCAAAATCGACTGTAGTGTCTAATGTATTTGGAAAGCAGTTTTCAAATAACCAGGCCAATTCTGGGTTTGCTATTTGTTTTTTGATTCTCACAATTGCCGCTTCGACTGCTTTACTTGTAAATTTTCTTTCGGCAAGCGGAGGTCTTTTACTGATAAAATCTTTTAAAGGAAACTGAAATGCATCTGAATTAAATCCAAAAACATCCGTTTGAAGCGCTAATAATCCTGCGGAAAAAATTCCTGTATTTTTTATAAATTTTCTACGTGACTGCATAAATTTTACTTTGAAGTTGAATAAGAATATGGATACGCTTCTGATGTTGTACCTCTTTTTAAATTTGGAGAACTTGTCATATCAAAATTCAATTCTCCGCCTTTTAATACATCAAAATGATTGATATAGTTTTTAGTATAAGATGAATTATCCCATTTCAATTCATTTACATATTTGCTTACATCTGAATTATTTGGGGCATTTATAATAAGCTGTTTTCCATTTTCAAGCTGTAAAGTTGTTTTCTTAAATAATGGCGCACCTAAAACGTATTCTTCTGTTGCGGGACAAACCGGATAAAATCCCATTGCAGAGAAAATATACCAGGCGGAAGTCTGTCCGTTATCTTCATCTCCGCAATATCCATCTGGAGTTGGTTTGTACAAACGGTTCATAACTTCTCTTGACCAATATTGCGTTTTCCAAGGTTCGCCTGCATAATTGTATAAATAAATCATATGCTGAATTGGCTGATTTCCGTGTGCATACTGCCCCATATTCATGATTTGCATTTCTCGAATTTCATGAATAACAGAACCGTAATAAGTATCATCAAAAACCGGAGGCGTTGTAAATACAGCATCTAATTTTGAAGTGAATTTTTTCTCGCCGCCCATCAAATCAATTAAACCCTGAATGTCGTGAAATACGCTCCAGCTGTAATGCCAGCTGTTTCCTTCTGTAAAAGCGTCTCCCCATTTGAACGGATTAAAATTGGGTGGAAAACTGCCGTCTTTATTACGTCCGCTCATTAATCCGATAGATGGATTAAATAGCTTTTTATAATTCATCATTCGCTTTTCAAGCAGATTAATTTCTTTTTTCGGGCGATCTAAAGCTTTGGCTAATTTCCAGATTGCAAAATCATCATAAGCATATTCAAGTGTTCTGGCTGCATTTTCATTAATCTCAACATCGTAAGGAACGTATCCTAAAGTATTGTAATACTGTACTCCTTTTCTGCCTACAGCTTCCAGCGGACCTTCATTATTAGCTCCGTGCTGCAAAGCTTCATATAAAGTATTAATGTCATAACCGCGTAGTCCTTTCATATAAGCATCAGAAACTACAGAGGCAGAATTATTCCCGACCATAACATTTCTAAAGCCCGGACTTGACCATTCCGGCAAAAATCCGCCTTCTTTATAATCGTTTATTAAACCTTCTTGCATTTCTTTATTTATAGAAGGATAAACTAAATTTAATAAAGGATATAAGGCACGGAATGTATCCCAAAAGCCAGTTCCTGCATACATATATCCCGGTAAAACTTTTCCATTATATGGGCTGTAATGCACAATTTCGCCATCTTTATTTATTTCATATTGTTTTTGAGGAAAACAAACGGTACGATATAAACAAGAATAAAAAGTTTTTAATTGATCTTCATTTGTATCTTCAACCGTAATTTTTCCTAAAACTTTATTCCATTCGTTTTTAGATTGTGCCAAAGTTTCTTCAAAAGATGCTGAACCTAATTCATTCTTTAAAGTCAGTTCTGCTTGTTCCGGGCTTATAAAAGAGGAAGCTACTTTTACGTTTACTTTTTCTCCTTTTTTAGTTTTAAACTCCACTATTGCGCCAGTATGAAGTCCAACTGCTTCTAATTTATCTTTAATCAAAACTCTATCAATACAAGTATAATTTGTTGCAAATGGTTTATCAAATACTAAAACAAAATAGTTTTTGAAGTTTTGAGGAACACCGCCGCTATTACGGGTTGTATAACCAATAATTTTATTTTCTGACGGAATTATTTTTATATAAGATCCTTTGTCGAATGCATCAATTACAATTGAAGATTTTTCGTTTTCAGGAAATGTAATCTGAAAATGTGCTGCTCTTTCGGTTGTTGTAATTTCTGTTATTACATCATAATCAGCCAGATAAACGCTGTAATAATAGGGCTTAGAAACTTCTGCTTTATGACTGAACCAACTCGCACGTTCATCTTCGGCGAAAGCCAATTTACCACTAACAGGCATAATCGAAAACTGACCGTAATCATTCATCCATGGTGAAGGCTGATGCGTTTGCTTAAACCCTCTGATTTTTTCTGCGGTATACGTATACGCCCATCCGTCGCCCATTTTTCCGGTTTGCGGTGTCCAGAAATTCATTCCCCAAGGTCTGCAGATTGCGGGATAGGTATTTCCGTTGGAAAGATTATGCAGTGACTGCGTTCCCATTAACGGGTTTACATATTCTACGGGCTCTTTAACTTGTGCATTTACAGAAATGCAATACTGTATTAATCCAAAAAAAATTAAACTTTTTATTTTCATAGTTTTTGTTTTTTTATGCTATAGGCTTTAGGCTTTAAACTGAACTTTAACTTTATACCTACAAGGTTTTAAAAACCTTGCAGGAAACCGAATGGTCTTACTTCTTAAATCTAAAATCTACACTCTAAAATCTAAAATCAATTAGGTCTGTTTTCTCTTTTTACTCCAAATGTCAACGAAGGCTTGCTTCCCATATATAATTTCAATTCTCCGCCTTGAGCTATCATTTCTTGTGTGATATATGATTTTGTATATGGGTTTCCATTATACTCTGCTCTTTGAATGTAAATATTATCTGCGCTGTTATCAATTGCATTTATTTTAAATGAAATTCCTTTTTTATAATTTATAACTGCTGAATTTACTAACGGGCTTCCTAAAACGTAAATTCCGTTTGCGGGATTTACAGAATAAAATCCCATTGAAGATAAAACATACCAAGCCGACATTTGACCTAAATCTTCATTACCGCATAATCCGTCTGGTTTTGTGGAGTAAAATTTATCATCGATTTCACGAATTAATTTTGCCGTTTTCCAAGGCTGACCTGCAAAAGCATACAAATACGGAATATGATGATTGGGTTCATTTCCATGAGCGTACTGCCCTATTAAACCGCTGATATCTGGTGAAACATCTTCTCCTTCTACTTTATCGGTTATTAAAAATAAAGAATCCAGTTTGTTTAAAAAGCTTTCTTCGCTTCCAAACAAATCGATTAAACCATACGGATCCTGAGGAACCAACCAAGTATACTGCCACGCATTTCCTTCTACATAATCATCTTTTCGGTGTGCTGATGAAAGCGGATTAAATGGTGTTCTCCATTTTCCATTGGTTAATTTACCTCTCATGAAAGCGGTTTCTTTATCAAAATAAAGTTTGTATAAATTGGCTCTTTTCGTGAAATAAGCGTAATCTTCCGTTTTATTTAAGGCTTTTGCCATTTGTGCAATGCAATAATCGTCGATTGCATATTCAAGCGCATTTCCAACAGATTCCAGCATTTTATCGGCTGGGATATATTCTAATTTTTGAACATAATCCATTCCGTCGCGAGTTTGCATGGCTGTTTTTTTGATGGCTTCGTAAGCTAATTCGGTATCATAATCTCGGCAACCTTTTAAGTATGCATCGACAATAACAGCAATTGAATGATTTCCGTTCATTGTGTTGGTTTCATTACCCATTAAATGCCAAACCGGTAATCTTCCTTGCTGCTGATAAATCGCCAAAAATGATTTAACAATATCATTAATTTTTTCCGGCTGCGTAATCGTGTATAAAGGATGTAAACCGCGATATGTATCCCAAAGTGAAAAAGTAGTGTAGTTTGTAAAATTTGCTTTTTCGTAGACTTTTTTATCTGTTCCGAGATAATCTCCATTGGCATCATTGAAAATAGATGGCGCAAACATGGTATGATACAAGGAAGTATAGAAAACTTTCATTGTTTTTTCGTCTCCTTTTATCTGAATTTTATTAAGCTCTTTATTCCATTTTGAATTCGCTTCTTTTACTGTTTTATCGAAATCCCAAGACGGAATTTCTGCTTTAACATTCGCTGCAGCATTCTCTGAACTTACCGGAGATATTCCAACTTTTACCAGAACTTGTTTGTTTTTTAAGGCAGCAAAATCTAATACTGCTTTCATTTTTAAACCTTCACCTCCATGACCTCTTACCACAGCAGTACTGTCGTATAAAGTAAGATTTGCAATTGGTTCAGAAAATTCCATAGAAAAATAAATACGCTGATCTGCTGCCCAGCCTGCAGAATAACGGTAACCTTCAATTTTAGTTTCATCAACTTTTCTTATAAAGGTTTTTACGGGTCTGTCCCAGCCAATTCCGTCTGCAAGATCAATTAAAATATGAGCATCATCGTCTGAGTTGAAAGTGTATTTGTGGAAACCTACTCTTTCGCTCGCTGTTAATTCTGCTTTGATATTGTATTTATCTAATAAAACGCTGTAATATCCTGGTTTAACAATTTCATTATTATGAGAGAAATAAGAGCCATAACCTGTTGTCATGTCTTCTTTTGTTCCTTTGGTAAGCGCCACTTTTCCTGAAACAGGCAAAAGTAAAATATCATTTAAATCTCCAATTCCTGTTCCGCTTAAGTGGGTGTGCGTAAAACCTAAAATGGTGTTACTGGCATAATTGTATCCGCTGCACCAATCCCAGCCTTCAAAAACATTTACTGGTCCTAATTGCACAGCTCCAAACGGAACATTAGCACCTACAAATACGTGACCGTGACCTGCTGAACCTATCAACGGATTTACATATTGTGTGTAATTTATGTCTGTCGTTTTTGTTTGTTTTTTGTGTTTTGTCTTTTTATGCTGTGATATTACCGGATTGGCAAAAAATAGGTTTAAAGCTAAAAAGCTGCTAAATATTATTCTCATTTATTTTTATTTTTGATTTCGTATTGTTTTAGCCCACTGATGAAACGGATTAAACAGATTGACGCAAATGTTTTTTAATTTCTTTGTGTTAGACGCACTGCTGTGCGTCTCTACGGAAAACCTTTGTCACTTTTATTATATTGGTTTAGCCCGCGGATGATACGGATCAAACTGAGTTACACGAATCTTTTAATTTGTTTGTGTTAGACGCACTGCTGTGCGTCTCTACGGAAAATCTTTGTCACTTTTATTATATTGGTTTAGCCCACGGATGATACGGATCAAACTGAGTTACACCAATCTTTTAATTTCTTTGTGTTAGACGCACTGCTGTGCGTCTCTACGGAAAACCTTTGTCGCTTTGCCCCTTTGAACCTTTGTCCCTTTCTTAGCAACTTAGAACCTTAGTACCTCTTTAAAACCTCATATAATGAGAAAACTTTAATCTCTGGATTAACAATTTTTCCTTCAAATGAAATTATTTTCTCTTCTCCAGCGGCTAAATCTATATAATTATCACTCCATTTTCCGGTATATCCTTTGATGGAAATGTAAACATATTTTGCTTGCTTTTGGGCTTTTAAAAATACTTTATTTCCTTTTATCTGCCAGCTTATTTTCGGGTCTTCTAATTTTAAATCTATTGGGCGTGTAAGATCGATTTCTGGCGTTTTATCATCTCTGTACGCTTCCCGAATGGCATACCAGGCCGCTCTTGGCTGTCGGTTATCATAATCCGTTATGCTCCAGCTTGCAACGGGCCAGCAGTCGTTTAACTGCCAGACTAAAGTTCCCATATTATAGGGCGCTTTAGACCGATGAATACCTACGATATTTTTTATTGTATAATACTGTAAACATTGTGTCAGGTACGTATAATCTTCCACATTCATCTTTTTTATTTTGGTTGAATCGATAAAATATCGGTTCAAATACGAATTCAGTTTTATAAATCCTTTGCCAGATTTTTGATGCGCTTTTATTACATCTGAATATAAACGTCGGTCTTCCGGCAATGTGAATTTTTCTGTAGAAGAATAATTCGGCATAGACAACATTCCGTATTCACTCACAAATCGTCCTGTTTTTTTCTGTGTCGCTTCAATATCTTCTAATCCCCACCATAAACCCCAATAATGACTGTCGCCTTCGGTAATGCTTTTTTGTTTGGACCAATGATGTAAAGGTGAAGAACTTAAATATGGACGTTTATCATCGACTTCTTTAACCCATTTTGGAATACTATCGTGAAATAAACGAACATAATCGTGCCACAAACGAGTAGAATCTTGTTTTGACAATTTCATGCTTCTCATCCATCCCCAGTTTTTAAAGGCTTCATCAGATTCGTTATTTCCGCACCATAAAACGATACTTGGATGATGGCGCAGACGTTTTACCTGATATTGTACTTCTTCTTTTACATTATCAAAAAATGCTTTATCGCCGGGAACCATTGTGCCGGCAAACATAAAATCCTGCCAGACATTAATGCCGTATTTATCGCATAAATCATAAAAACAATCATCTTCATAAATTCCGCCGCCCCAAACACGAAGCATATTCATATTGGCATCTTTGGCAGATAAAATTACTTTTTCGTATTCTTTTTTGGTTACCCGAGAAAGAAATGCATCTGACGGAATATAATTGGCGCCTTTCATATAAACCGGCTTTCCATCTATTTTAAAATAAAAAGATCGGCCAAGGCTATCCGGTTCTTGTATTAATTCTATTTTACGATTAAGAACGTATGGTTTCTCTGGAGTTTTTTCGTCGTAAGCTTCAAGTCTCGGTGTTTTCCAAATTCCGCATGTTGTGAATTTTGGTCCCCAATCCCATCCAAAATGATACTGCGCTTTGCGAACATAAGCACGCGGATTGTCTGGAATTTTAAAAGGCAGATCTTTTTTAGCAAGTGAATCAACAACATTTTGTGCCGATTGAAATACTATTACTAAATTATTATCTCCAGATTTGAGTATTTTTTTAACATCAACACGCCATTGACGAAACATATTATCGGCTTTTAAAACCAACTGATTATTTAAATATACAGATGCATAAGTATCTAATCCATCAAAAACCAATTCTGTGTTTTTCTTTTTCAGCATTGCTGCTGCAACTTTAAATGTGGTTTTATATTCCCAGTTTTTACGTTCTATCCACAATAACTTCTTTTCGTTGTCCCTGAAAAATGGGTCTGGAATTAATTTATTGTTTAATAAATCGGTATGGATTTCTCCCGGAACTGTCGCTGGAAACCACTTTTGTGTTTTTTCTTCCCGATAATTCCAATTGTTCTTCAAATCAACATTTTGTGCAAGGGCAGTCAATGAAAAATTTGAAAGGCAAAGGAAGATTAACCAAAGAAGTTTTGTTTGAAAATTCATTTTATTCTAATACTATTTATACCTTTTAAAGTTACTAAAAAAGGCATAATAATTTAATCATTTGGCAGCTTAGAGAAGGAATTGAACGTACTAAAGTTATTCCTTCTCCTTAGAATTTATTTTTCGTTATTAACTCAAAAAAAACAACTGGAAATATTTTCTTTTACTACTGCCTTATGTATGCTTTTAATTTGATGTGGGCTGTTTTAATTCTGATTATCAATGAACTTTAAACATCTGTATTGTTCTGAGATTTTTTTAATTTTTGAAAATAATCCCATCTTTTTCAGCAGAGCACTCTTTGCTTTTGCGAAAAAAAAGGTATTTAAATCAATAAATCAAACTCATTTAATACGGATTGTTATGGGCACATTTATAAAGAGATTTAAAAATAAGCCGGGCATGCTCAGTACCCGACTTATTTTAACTAACCAACCAATTTAAAAATTATTTATCCCACCAGATTCTAGTGGTCATTAAATCTAAACCTTGACGTTGAATTGCTTCCCTATAATTAGCCGCGTTTGTAACAAGCTCTGACTGATCATAAATTAATCTTCTTGGAATAGTTCCCTTAGTATCTCCTGTTGGATCATTAACAGGAACTAATACTGGGTAACCAGTTCTTCTGTATTCTGAAAAAGCTTCAAAACCATTGAATAATAAAACAATCCATTTTTGTGTAATAATCTGCTCGATTTTTTGTGCATCTGTTCCAGCAGTTTTAAAAGGATACGTTGTGATGTAAGTGTTGTATTCTGCTGGTGTAACTGCAGGCACTTTATCTCCAAAAATCGTTAAAATATTCATGGCCGCTCTTACTCCGTTTTCGTAATAAGTCTGTGCAGATCCGCCAACATTCCATCCTTTTACTGAAGCTTCTGCCAATATAAATTGAACTTCTGAATAAGACATAATTAATGTAGGTGCGTCTAAACGTAATACTGTTGATGTATTAGGATCTGAGAAAAGTTTTTTGTCTCCTCCAGGAAATTCTTTAGCATCATTAGCCAAACCTTGCTGACTTGCCGGATTGTTATTTCCTGTTGCTTCAAGTTTTGCATAAATTCTTAAACGCGGATCGTTTGTGTTTTTCAACAAATCGATGAATGTTTTACTGAATTTGATGTTTGATTCTCCTCCGTTTAAGTCATTTCTAACCCATGAAGAAGTAATTGGGTTTGTTTTAACCCCGGCAGGACCTGCATCGTGTTTTAAAACTAAACTGTCATCGTTTGAAGTAAAAACTCCTTTTGAGTATGCTTTTTCTACATATTCTTTTGCTTTCGCAGGATTTACTTTAGACAAACGCATTGCTACTCTCAACATTAAAGAGTTTGCTAATTTTTTCCATCTTGCAACATCACTTTGGTAATACAAATCGGCATTGCCTACAAAAGGTTTTGTTGCATCAAGTGCGGTTCCGGCTTCATCTAATTCTTTTAAAAGATCATTGTAGATTGCTTCTTGCGTGTCGTATTTTGGAGAAAAAACGTTTCCGTTATATCCTTTTCCAGCTTCGAAATAAGGAACTTCACCATACGTATCTGTCAATTTTTGGAACAAGAAAACTTTCATGATTCTGCATGCCTGAATCATGTTTGAATTTTCAGGAGTATTATCTATTACAGATAATAACTGGAAAATCTGATTTAATCCTTTTCCGTATGTTTCTCCAAAAAGAGCCGCAGAATATTCAGAAGAATAGGTGTACTTAGAACCTGGTCCTCCAAGTGAAGAAAACTGCTGTACGATTTGTGCTGCGTATAAGTTATTTCCTCTGGTGTTAGAAAAATCCTGTCCGTCAACATAGATCTCTGCAAGTGTAAACATTGATTTTACAGCCGGATCTGTTAAAGCATTTGGATTCTTATTCATTTCTTCGAATCCTTTATCGCACGAAGCTAATGTCAATGCACTAACAATTGCGACACAAAATATTTTTATATATCTATTTTTCATTTTTATTAGTATTAGAATTTGACATTAAGAGAAAAACCATAGTTTCTTGTCAACGGCATTGAAGCTCTCTCCATACCTTGTGCATTACTATTAGAATAGTTTGACTCTGGATCAATGTTTGGTACTTTGTCATAAATTGTCCATAAATTATGAGCAGAAAATGCTAAGCTAACAGACTGAAAAGGTGTTTTTTGTAAAAACATTTTTGGGAAATTGTAAGCAAAAGAAATCGCTCTTAGTTTCACAAAATCAGCATCATATACAAAGTTTGACGTTACATCACTATAACTTCTCCAGTAATCGTATGCAGAAACTGTTGTGTTAACCGGATTTCCGTTTACATCTCTTCCGCTTACTGCTACACCGCCTTCACGACCTGGAAGTGTGATTTCAGATAATCCGTAACGAGCTCCTAACTGGTTTGTAGCAGAATAGATTTCTCCTCCAAATTTAGCATCAACAAAAACTGAAAGTGTGAAGTTTTTATAAGAGAAATCATTTGAAAGTCCCATTGAAGTTGGCGCAACACCTTGTCCGGCAATGATCAAATCTCCCCTCATGAATTTACCGTTTGTATCCAATACAATATTTCCGCTTGCATCTCTTAAATAATCATACGCTTTAATAACTCCAAAAGGCTGTCCTTTTTCTAAAACTACGTTAGCTCTACCGTCTCTGTTTCCTTCTAATGATTTTGTTGTAATTTTATCAGAAAGGCTGATAACTTCACTATCATTATAAGCAAAATTATAACCTACACTCCATGCAAAACTTGGTGTTTTTACTGCTTTTACATTAATAGCAAACTCCACCCCTTTGTTCAGGATTTCTCCAACATTGATTTTTGTAGTTCTGTAACCAGAAGCCTGAGAAACGTCAGCATCTGTAATATCATTTGTTGTTTTCTTGTGGTAGAAAGTCAAATCTGTACTTACTCTGTTATTGAAAAATGTGTTTTCAAAACCAAATTCGATTGTACTTACATTGTAAGGTTTCAAAGTTCTGTTTGGAATTGTTTCTCCGTTAACACCTAAAATTGGCTGTCCTAAAGAATCTGTTTGTCCGTCTGGTGTAGTATAAGTCAATGCTAAAGCATAAGCTTCTGGCAATGCACCTCCAACGTTACCCCAACCCGCTCTGAATTTACCGTAAGAAATCCATTCAGGAAGACCTATAACTTCTGAGTAAATAAAACTTGAACTTACAGAAGGATAAAATGTACTGTTGTTTTTAGGATCTAAAGTTGAGAACCAATCCTCACGACCTGTTAAACTTACATATAAGAAATCTTTGTATCCAATATCAGCAGAGTAAAAAAGAGAGTTTACTTCACTTTCAGAGAATAATTTTTCAGTTTTGTCCGGCTGTGTATTTCCGTAGAAATATTCGAATGGAACAATAAAGTTGTTTCCTTTCATTTTAATACCGCTGTATCTGTTGTGTTGACGGTTTGCACCAATGAAAGCATCTAAAGAAAGGTTTTTAACAATATTACCTTTGTATCCTAAGAAACCTGAAGCATTCACCTCTGAACGGGTTTCGATTCTGTTTTCGATAGATCCGCCTGGACTGTAGTTAATTCCAGTTGGTTCAATTTCAGTGTATTCGTAGTTGATATCATCAATTCCAAGTACACCTTTCGCATAAATCTTATCTGTAATATTATAAGTTACTTTTGCAGAACCAATAAAACGTTTTCTAAGGTCATCGTTTAATGGTGATTTTGTAGCAAAGTAAGGGTTTGTATGGTATACGTTTGCTCCTAAGAAATCTTCTTCACCTCCGTTTGCATCGTATGGATTGCTTAACCATCTAATATCAGAACCTGGTGTCATGAAAGTAGTTGGGAAAGACGGGTTTCTTGGCGAATCATTCAAATAAGGTCTATTATGACTTTTCTCAGAAATATATTGTGCATTGCTTTCAATGCTGATACTTTTATTTGGAGAAGAATTTAAACTCAAAGCCACGTTATTTCTACCAAAAGTAGTTCCCGGCATAATAGATTCATCTTTAGTATTTCCGAAAGATAATCTGAAATTAGTTGTTTCGTTTCCACCAGAAAGTGCTAAAGTATTACTGAAAGAATACCCGGTTCTGTAGAAATTTTCAACATTATCTTTTCCGTATGCTTGGTATGGTCTGGTTTTACCGTCTAAACCAAGAGAAGGTGTTCCGTCATATTTATCACCCCATGCAAAATAGTAGGAGTCTCTAAGTTCCTGCAGATTGGTAAATCTTGTTGGAACACCACTTGCATTTGGAGCTCCCGCACCATATTGATCCTGCCAGTTTAAAAGACTTGCCGGTGTATTAAAAGTTGAATTTGTATTGAAATCAACTCCAATTCCAGTTCCGTTTTTACCTTTTTTAGTTGTGATTAAGATAACACCATTTGATCCTCTGTACCCATAAAGAGCAGAAGCGGCACTACCTTTTAATACTGACATCGAAGCAATATCATCTGGATTGAAAGAAGACATACCATCACCCTTGTCTGCACCTCCCCACATTCCTGCATTTCCTTGCTGCGTATTGTCAATTGGAATTCCGTCTACAACATACAACGGCTGGTTAAGCCCAGATGCAGAAGTTGCTCCACGAATAACAACACGGCTTGAACCAGAAGGTCCTGTAACCGGAGCAGAAACGTTTACCCCTGCAATTTTACCTTGCAAAGCATTTCCTAAGTTAATTTCTTTATTTTTTGTCAGGTCTTCGCCTTTAAGTTCCCCTACGGCATAACCCAGACTTTTCTTTTGTTTTTTCACTCCAAAAGAAGTTACTACAACATCCTTAAGTTCTTGTGTAGTTTCTGTTAAAGTAACAGCAGCTCTTGTTTCGTTCTCCTGAAGTACTACTGACTTTGACTCAAATCCTATTGAAGATATGTTTAGGGTAACTTTACCTTCAGGAACATTCATTCTAAATCGCCCTTCGGCGTCTGTAATTGCACTAAATGGTTTTCCTTGAACCTCGATTGATGCGGCAACAATTCCTTTGTTCTCTGCATCTGTTACTATGCCTGTTATTAATCGGTTTTGAGCCGCAGCACTTAAGCTGCCCAACAATACGATTGCCAACACTGCTAATATTCGTTTCATAAGCATTTTTTTTGGTTTGGGTTTTGGATTTTGTTTTGTTCGTTTGTGTTTGTTTGTTTTGTGTTTGTTTAAATAATTAATAAAATTTTGAACTTAATTGTGGATATATAACCTTCAGACAATACGGTGAATATTCAAAAAACGCGTTATCTTATGGTTTTTTCTTTAAAAACTACTTCTTAAAATACGGCGTTAATACCAGTAAAATCAAGGGTTGTTTTAACTAAATCGATTTAGTGAAATGACTAAAAAAATAGTCTTCTTCTTATTTTTACTTTTTTCTCTTAAACTGATTCCCTAATAATCAATTTTCCTTTTTTGAGAACTTTTTCTATTTTAAAATCTTCATAATTTGTCATTTGGCTCATCAGCAATTGTATTGATTTTACGGCTATTTCTTCAATAGGCTGAGCAATTACTGAAATCATTGGCGTGTGAAGTTCAAAACTGTCATGATCATCAAAACTTATAACTGCTATATCTTCCGGAATTTTATAATTTAAAATTCTGCAGGCCTGAAGCCCGGCAAGTCCCAAATAGTTAGATAAAAACAATACGGCATCAATCTCAGGATTTTCTTTAAAAAATTTTGTAATAGAATCAATCCTGCTTTTTTCACTTACCTGATATTCTAAATGCAGCGTAAAATATTCATTATAAATTCCTTCTTCTTTTAAAGCTTCTATATATCCCTTTTCCCGTAATTTCATCTGGATCATTCCAGTTTTAATATTTACAACGGCTATATTTTTTCGGCCTTTTTCAATTAAATACTTAACAGCAGAATAAGAACCTTCATAATTATCCATTGCGACGTGACTTACTTTTTGATTGGCAAAATACCTGTCAATTAATACCACCGGTTTTTGCATTTTTAAAAGCATACCAATGGTTCGCTCTAAATTTTTTGTTGGCGTAATAATAAATCCTTCAACATTTGCCTGCAGTAAACTCTGTACTAATTCTTCAGATCGATCATTATCATCACCTGTACTGCAATAAAAAACCCTGTAATCTATATTTTTTGCTTCATCTTCAATTACTCTTGCTAAATCTGCAAAAAACTGGTTGGCTATATCTTCAACAATAAGTCCAATTGATCTTGTTTTTCCAGTTCTCAAACTGCTCGCAATCATGCTTGGTTTATACTGAAGTTTTTGAGCAACTTCCTGAACTTTTTTTATTACCGGCGGACTTATCGCCATTTTCTCTCCTTTACCATTGATAACAAAAGATACAGTAGAAATAGATACCTCTGCCTGTTTAGCAATATCTTTAATTGTAATCTTTTTCATCAGGTATTATTTATATTCTTGACTATTTTAGTACATGGCAAATATAGCAAACGAAACCAACAAAATCGTTTTAGTAAAATTTATTTTCAAAAAAATGATTTTTTTCTCCCAAAATAAAACAGAATTATCAGTAATCACGGTATTTTACTCACTTATTTCCATTTTGACTATAATAACGTTTTTAATAGTAAATGTGATAATTTGATAAGCTTTTGATGTGTTTCTAAGTTATTTTTTGATCACTATTTTGAAAAAAAATCATCTTGGATTTATGTTAATTTAACTATTATTTCAAAATTTGAAACAAAAACTTAATGTGTAGTTTTAACGCAAAGCACGCTAAGTTTTTTGCATATAAAATTTTATAAAAAAAGTTCGCAAAGCTTGGTGAGTACAAACCTTTGCGAACTTTTCATATTGTAAATACAAACTATTGCAAAAAAACTTATCGTGCTTTGCGTGAAAAAACATTCAGCACAAAATCTAAAATCTAAAATCTACATTCTAAAATCTAAAATCATATAACTCCCATCTTCTGCATTAAAAAAGTCGCGCTTTTATTTTTACAGATTCCGCTGCGGAGTTTATAATCAAAATGAAGTTCATTATTTTGAATTTCGACTTCAAAACATTGATTCGTTAAAGTTTGAGGATATTCGTTAGTTGTTAAGCAGACTTCGATATCGTGTGTTGCTATGGCGCCAATTGCTTTTTTAGCAATTACTTTTTTAACCACTTCAATAGTTCCGTTACGTTTATCATCAGAGTTTGTTCCTCTTAAAATCTCATCTAATAAAACAAAAGCAGGGCCTTCTTCCAGGGCGTCCATAATTTGTTTTAAACGCTTAATTTCTGCAAAGAAATATGATTCACTGTCCGCCAAAGAATCAGATAATCGCATTGAAACTAAAACTGGAAGTGGATGGATATTAGCTTTTGAGGCACAAACAACTGAACCAATTCCGCCAAGAACCATATTGATTCCTAAACTTCTTAAAAAAGTACTTTTTCCGGACATATTAGATCCGGTTAAAATCATAAAAGATTCCGGATAAAAATGAGTATCATTCCCTACTCTGGTCGCTGGATTTAATAACGGATGACCTAAATTTTCAAATCCAATTTTATATTCTGAATTGATTTCCGGAAAAACAAAATCTGCATTGTTGAACGCTAAATTTGCGAAACTATTTAAAGCTTCAAATTCTCCAATAATATTAATCCAGTTCTCCAGTTCATGAGCATAATCTTCTTTCCATTTTAAAAGCGCTTTTAAAACATGCAGGTTAAATAAAAATGATCCGTTAAAAACAATAGCCGTAACAAAATTGCTTATCGTATCCATTCTCGAAAACAGCTCTGACAATTGTTTTAAATGAGAACTTGCCGATATATTTTTAGAAACTAACTGTTTTTGTAATGCAATAAGTTTTTTAGATTCAAATTTTTCTAGTTCTATTTTTTGAACTAATAAACTATAGTGTTTAATAGTTTTATCAATATTATCTGCCTTGGCAATTTCAGATTGAATTCGCTTTAGTGATCTTCCCAAAACAATCAAATTGAAAATAAAAATATAAGTGGCGTAAGATAAAAGTATCGCTTTTGAAGTAACAAAATAAGCAATTACAAAACCAAAAAATAATGCCGGAAGGATAATTGAAAGTGAAATTAAAACTTTAGATAAAGAATTATTTTTAAATGAAATCCAATGAATTAATGAGTCATAGGCACTTTTACTGTCAGTACTGACAATGGCAAGAGCTTCAAAATCCTGACGCCAGTCTATCTTCGTTTTTAATTCATTTATGGCTTCCTGATTTTCAAGAATAACTTCATTAGATGATAAGCTTAACAACTTCTCTGCTAATGTTTTTTTACCGATAAAAACAGCCGTTCTGTTTAAATTTTGAAATAAGGAATGTTCTCCAAAAATATCCAGATCATAAGCATATGGATGGTGAAAATCGTTAAATTCAATTCCGTTTTCAAAAGGAAGTTTTTCTCTTTTTAAATAAGATATTTCATCTTCATTGATTTTTAAAATAGCTTTTGTTAATTCTCTTTTAAAAGATAATTTCGAATGAATTCGCATTAAAAAAAGAAAACCGGCAAAAGATAAAAAAGCAGTTACTGCATATCCAATTTCATTAGTTTTGATGTAATAAAACAACATAAACAAACAAAAAAATATGCTTAAAAGTCGCAGAAGACTTATGCTGTTGTACCTTTTGCTGGTTTGATTAAAAACTTTTGAATAATGTTCGACCTTGCTTAAATATATTTCCATTTTTTAAATTTAATGAAATACAAATATAGGTTTTACACTTACAAAAAAGCTATTCATTTAAAGTAGAATTTTAATTCTCATGCATTATCAATACTGGAATAGAAACTTCTTTTGTGATTTTCTGACTAAAACCTGAATCAAAAATAGATTCAAGGAAAGATCGTTTATGCTTAATTGTAGTTAGGATATCGATGTCTTTAAATAGTACAAAATCAAGAATTGTTTCTTTTACTTCGTCGCTTGGCAACACCAGGAACTCTACATTTTCATTAGCAAATTCAGTCTGCCATTCTTTAATAGTCATATCGGTCACATCTGTACTTGAAGATCTAACATAAAGGCTTTTTACTTTTGCATCTGTTTTTTTAGCTATTTTAAGTACTTTTCTAAGTTCAGCTTTATCTTTTTCACGATATTTTGTCGTAAAACCAATGGTTTTAATTTTCTTGAATTTTGCATCAATAGGAACACATAAAACCGGAACTTTTACTTCTGAAATTACCGAATTTGTATTAGATCCGGTAAAGAATTTTGTCCAGTCAGAAACACCTGTGGTTCCCATTATTACAAAATCAATTTCATCTTCTTCAACCGCATTTTTCAGGTTATAAACCAAGTCACCGTCCATCAGTCGGTGTTTTATTACAATGTTATCAAGATTACGTTCGGCTGCAATTGCTCTAAGTTTTGGAATTTCATCCTTAAACATTTCAAATTTTGCCAATTCTATAGAACTGTATATTGATGCATAATTTTCTGGAAAAAACTGGCTGTCATAAACCGGAATCTCAAATGTATGCAATAAAATAAGTTCGGCTTTTACAACTTTTGCAAATTCTAAAGCATGTACAAACGCATTTGTAGCTGCTTCAGAAAAATCGGTAGGGAATAATATCTTTTTCATTTTATTTCAGATTATAGGTTTGTTACTCAAATTTAATCATTCTAAATCCAAAACAACCTGATAATTATCAGGAATTTAACAGTTAATGATTTCTTAAATAATTACCGTTTTCAACGTTTAAACAGGATAACTAACCTGTGATTAAGGCTTTAGAATTTTCTGCTTTTTTCTTACCTTTGCACCATGATAAATCAAGATTCTATAGTAGCATTAGCGACTCCATCCGGAGCCGGAGCTATTGCTATCATTCGTATTTCGGGCGCTGAAGCTATTTCAATAGGAAATTCTGTTTTTAAATCCATAAAAAACAAAGACTTAACGAAGCAAAAAACACATACGCTGCATTTGGGTCATATTATGGACAATGAAAAAACACTTGATGAAGTTTTAGTTTCTGTTTTTAAAGGACCAAACTCGTATACAGGCGAAGATACGATTGAAATTTCATGCCACGGATCTACTTATATTCAACAGCAAATTATTCAGTTATTATTGCGAAAAGGCTGCAGAATGGCTGATGCGGGAGAATTCACGCTAAGAGCTTTCTTAAACGGAAAACTGGATTTATCGCAGGCAGAAGCTGTTGCCGATTTAATTTCGTCTGATAATGAAGCTTCTCACCAAATTGCCATGCAGCAAATGCGCGGCGGTTTCAGCAATGAAATTGCCAAATTACGTGAAGAACTTTTGAATTTTGCTTCTTTAATTGAACTGGAATTAGACTTTGCTGAAGAAGATGTAGAATTTGCAGACAGAACACAATTTCATGAATTATTAAACCGTATTGAATTTGTTTTAAAACGTTTAATTGATTCGTTTGCTGTTGGAAATGTTATTAAAAACGGAATCCCTGTTGCCATTGTGGGTGAACCAAATGTGGGTAAATCGACTTTATTGAATGCTTTATTAAACGAAGAACGTGCGATCGTGTCTGACATTGCCGGAACAACCCGTGATACTATTGAAGATGAATTGGTAATTGGCGGAGTTGGTTTTAGATTCATCGATACAGCCGGAATTCGCGAAACTAAAGATGTTGTAGAAAGCATTGGAATCAAAAAAACATTCGAAAAAATTGAACAGGCACAAGTTGTAATTTTCTTGTTTGATGGTTTCAAATTTCAGGTTTCAGGTTCTGACTATATTGTAGAAATTGAAAAAGTTAAAAACAAATATCCTCTAAAACCAATTTTGGTTGTTATAAATAAAGTTGACTTATTGAGTGAAAATGAAATTGATTTGATCAATAAAAAACTGGAAACTCTGGAATTAACGCTTTTAAAAATCTCTGCCAAAGAAAAAATTGGCGTTGAGGAATTAAAGGATAAATTACTGTCTTTTGTAAATACCGGAGCTTTACGTAATAATGAAACTATTGTCACAAATACAAGACATTACGATTCTTTATTAAAAGCTTTAGATGAAATCCAAAAAGTAAAATTTGGTCTTGAAACAAATCTTTCAAGTGACTTAATTGCGCTTGATATTCGTGAGGCTTTATATCAATTCGGGCTTATTACAGGTCAGGTTTCAAATGATGAATTACTGGGGAATATTTTTGCTAATTTCTGCATCGGCAAATAGAGAAGCAAAATATCACAATATAAAAAACAAAAAAACGAGTTAAGTTTTATTTATCAATAACTTAACTCGTTTTTTTTAAGTTCAATTTCCAGACTATTATTTGAATAAATTTGTATCTCTTTTTCGTTATATTTAATTGAGGAAATACGATATTTAATCACAGCTTTATATCAACTTTCAGCAATTCTTGAACTATAAAAATAGGATTTTAAATCATTTAAAATTTCTGTTCTGGATTTTGAAGCGTCTATCAATTTTAAGTTTGTGGTATCGTCAAAAAAAGAGATACAATCATGCAGGTATTTATTAGATAAAAAAAGCATTACATTTATTCCTTCTTTTTCCAATTTGAAAAAATCCATCAACTCTGTCTGATTATAAACAACAAATATACATCGTTGATAATCGGTCAATTTACTTTCATTGCATAATGAAAAAGAATCCTGATAAAACTCAAATTTGTCTTTGAACTTTCTCTTAAACATTTTTAAAAATTCTTTTTTGTTATCTAGTTCCCGGCACACCATCAACTCCCGGTATTCCATCAAGACCATCTTTTCCGGTTCCTGAACCAGCTTCACCAGAAACAGCGAATCTATTCCATTTGTTGTTTAGCCAGAAGTAGTAACCTGGCGTAACATCACCTTCCGTGTTAACATTAAAAACCAATAAACTTTCAGCTTTTTCGCCTATAATTGGCGAATAAATAAGTGTACTTGTTAGCTTAACCCTAGGTATCAATATACCTTTGTTACTACCACCGTACTTATCAGTTTCAGTGGTTGTGACTTCTAATTGAGCCGATGTAATTGGTGATTTAGTTCCAATACCAACCTGAGAACGGGCCGAGAAGGTAGCCAAAACAACAAATAAAGGGAGTAATCTATTTTTCATAACCTTTTAATTATTATGTGTTTAATTATTTTCTTAAGTCTTTAAAATTCAAACATCTAGATTTGAAGGTGCAAAGTTCTCTTGAAAATCAATTTATTTTTGCCCGTAAAAGTTTTTAAACTTATAGATTAGGGTATATATGAAAAAGGCTGTTAAATTTTAAAGGAAGAATTCCTATATAGCGAAAGGTTGCTAGTAAAAAATGAATCTGATAAAAACAAATCAAATTCTTGAATATCAGAATATTAATACAAAAATACGGAAAAGAATTGGTCTTTTTAAAAAAAATGAAACACGAGGATTAATCCCGCAATCATTAAAATTCTTTAATTTAAATCATCTAATTTTAGAAAATTTGAATCTACTATTTATCCAAAATAGTCACGGCTCATTTATCAAAAGTATTGTTAAGCTGTTGTAATTTTATTTAGTATATATACTGACTAATTTATTATAAATGCTTATTTAATTTTTTTGTAAACTGAAGAAGTCAATGATTCTCAAAGTATTTCTACATTTTAATAACACCCTTTTATAGCTGTATATTAAGATAATTACTTGTATAACCGTTTTATTTACTTACATTCGTTTAATATCAAATTACTTCATTTATAATTCAAGACCACTATTCCAGATAATTATTAAAATATAGGTGCTTTTCCAGCAAATTACTGCCATTATTTTTCAAACAAAACATCGCTTTATATGAGCATTAAAGAAAAAAATGGTAATAAGGAAATTGTCCTTTCCCATAAAGAAGTCCTTCAAAAAGGAAACCATCCAGACAATAAAGACCATCTTACAGAAGAAAACCCGCTTCAGAAAATCAGGAAGTCAAAAAAAACAATCCATACTGCTATTGACAGCGGGGAACCTGCATTTCAAAAAAAACAAATAGAAACTCAAATCTTTGAGCTTAAAGAACAGCTTCATGCAAAAGAGCAGTATTTACTAAATTTAACTAATGCTATTAACACCACAAATGCAACTGTAGAATTTGATATGGAAGGCAATATTTTAACTGCCAATAAAAATTTCCGGAAAATTATGGGATACACTGCAAAAGATTTACTGGGAAAACACCACAGTCTTTTAGTTGATTCCTCCTATTCAAAATCAAATGCATATCATTTTTTCTGGAACGATCTAAAAAAGGGTATTTACCAAAAGGACGAATTTATCCTGACGGCGAAAAATGGCCGGTTGATATGGTTTTTAGGCAGTTATAATCCTATTTTTAATACGGAGTCAAAACCGTATAAAATCCTTAAAATAGCGACTGATATAACACTTGCAAAAACGCAGTTTTTACAATTGGCCGTTCAGGCAGAAGAAAAAGAAAAAAGATCATCTGAATTAATTATTGCTAATAAAGAACTTGCTTTTCAAAATAAAGAGAAAGAAAATCGGGCTGCAGAATTAATTATCGCAAACAAAGAATTAAAATTTCAGAATGAACAAAAAGAAAAACGGGCAAATGAGTTAATTGATGCCAATAAAGAACTGGCTATTCAAAGCAGGGAAAAGGAAAAACGTGCTGCTGAACTTATAATAGCCAATAAGAAACTTGCTTCTGAAAAGATTCTGAAAGAAAAAAGAAAATTGGAAAAGTTAAAAAGGGCGGCAGAATTGATTGTTAAAAACAAGGAACTTGCTTATCAGGAAAAACGAAGCAGTGAACTTACACTGGCTAATGACGAGCTAAGAAAAGCTCAGGAAGAACTCGGGTCGTTCTCTTATTCCGTTTCGCATGATTTACGTGCTCCAATCCGGGCGATCAATGGTTACACACAAATCCTGATAGAGGATCATGCTGATTCAATAGATGATGATGGAAAAAAAATCATACAGGCTATAATTAATAATTCTAATAAGATGGGAATATTAATAGACGATTTACTTGCTTTTAGCAAATTAGGCCGTAAAGAAGTGTCTTCTGCCAATATAAATATGCTGGCACTTGTAAACGCGGTTATAAGTGAAATAACTGTTGAAAAAGGTGAAAATATCCCCATATTTGAAATTGAAGAGCTTGCTCATTCCAATGGAGATCCGTCGTTAATTAAACAAGTTTGGATCAACTTAATCTCTAATGCCATTAAATATTCCAAATATAAACCAGAAATCAGGATTAAAATTACATCGACCTTTGAAAAGGATAAAATTATTTACAGTGTAAAAGACTGGGGCGCAGGATTCGATATGGCTTATTACGATAAATTGTTTGGCGTTTTCCAGCGTCTGCATTCACAAGATGAATTTGCAGGAACAGGTATTGGACTGGCTATCGTGCAAAAAATAGTCAACCGCCATTCGGGAACAGTGTGGGCAGAATCAAAACTTGATGCAGGTGCTAATTTTTACTTTAGCCTGCCAAATATTAAACATTAAAAATATAAAAATGGATTACGAAGATATTGAAATTTTATTTGCCGAAGACAGTATAGAAGATGCCTTACTGACAGTACGTGCCCTTAATAAAAGCGGCTTTACCAACAAACTCCTGCATGTTAAAGATGGTGCTGAAGCACTTGATTTTTTATACTGCAGAGGAATTTATTCTGAAAGGAATCCAAAATTGCATCCAAAACTTCTTCTTTTAGATTTAAAAATGCCAAAGATGTCCGGAATGCAGGTGCTTGAAAAGGTTAAAAGCGATGATATTCTTAAATCTATTCCGGTTGTCATTCTTACCTCGTCTCAAGAAGATCCTGATATTGCAAAATGCTACAGTCTTGGTGCTAACAGCTACATTGTAAAACCGGTAGACAGTAATAATTTTTTTAATGCAATAAAAGAACTTGGAATGTATTGGATGATATTGAGCCAGCCAGCCAATTAGGGATTTAAGTACTATACCCAGCAACGATTCTCACAAATGAAAAAAGATATTAGAGCATTGATATTAGAAGACAATACATCTGATGCAGATTTATTAGTCCGCCACCTGACAAAATCAGGACTCACATTTGTGTCAAAAATCGTTGATTCAAAAAAAGTTTTTGAAGAATCTCTTGGCACATTTTTACCAGATATTATATTATCAGATTATTCACTTCCTTCATTTGATGCTGTTTCTGCATTTAAAATGATAAAAAACAATAACCTTAATATACCTTTTATAATAATTTCGGGCACAATTGGGGAAGAGAATGCAGTCATGCTTATAAAAGAGGGTGTAACGGATTATGTTTCTAAAAGTAATTTTTCATCCCTGACTCAAAAAATAATCCGTGCCTTGAAAGAAGCCGAAGAATTAATTCAGAAAGAAGAGCTTGTTGAAAAACTAAAAATACAGACAGCAGCATTACTTAAAGCAAATAAGGAACTGGAACTTCAAAATGCGGAAAAGGAAAAAAGAGCAGTTGAATTACTCAATGTAAATAAAGAACTGCTTGCCTTTAATTTTATATCCAGTCATGATTTGCAGGAACCACTGCGAAAAATTCAGACTTTCATTTCTATTATTATGGAAAAAGAGATGGAAACGATGACTGAAGCGGGAAAAAACAATTTAAAACGAATACATGTCTCCGCAACAAGAATGAGACAGCTTATAGAAGATTTACTGAATTTTTCAAGAGTAAGTATTGTGGAACATCCCTATGAAATGAGTGATCTGAGTACTATTATAGAAGATGTAAAATCAGAACTTTCAGATACCTTATATCAAAAAAATGCTGTTTTTAATGTAAAGCAATTAATACCTGTATGTATAAGACCATTTCAATTTAGACAGCTTCTTTTTAATTTAATCAGCAACTCATTAAAATTCGCAATCCCAAATAGTGAACTACATATAACTATAGAATCCAAAATTCTTAAATATAAGGAATTCAGTCTGCTTAATCTGCCCAATAGTCCACAAGTATGCGATTATTGGAATTTCACTTTTAAGGATAACGGAATTGGTTTTGAACCACAATACAACCAGATTGTCTTTATTATATTTCAAAGACTCCATCATATTGAAGAATATTCAGGAACAGGAATTGGTCTTGCTATTGTAAAGAAAATTGTAGATAACCATAATGGAATTATTACAGCAGACGGTAATTTAAATGAGGGAGTTACATTTAATATCTATATTCCCATAATTATGCAAAATCTTCAGTATCTTAATTAATTATTCCAATTATTATATCAAGATTTTATAAAATTACAAATGCTATTATGTAATATCCCAGCTTTAAAATAAACTAAATTTGAGATGAATATTAAAAGATAAACTAATGAAAAATATATCCATACTCTTATTATCCATTCTCTTTTTTTCATGTCAGCAAAAAGAAACTAAAATTGATTCTGTCCAGACCTCAGATTCAATTGCTGCAAAAGATACCGTTGTTGTAAAGCAAAACAAAGAAGACAACAAACAAATTGGTGATACTATTTTCATGAATTTTAAGAATGAAAAAGATCTTTATATTGCTGAAGGCACTTTAGATTCTATTCATTCGAGAATATATGTGAAATTTAAAAATGAAGATTTAGGTGAATTGAATGGAAAGATTATCCCAGCCGGAGGAAAAGGAAATATTCGTTTCAATCAAATTATTTCTCCTGATAAAAGCTCAGATGGGCCTTTTGGAATTGATTTAAAAACCAGCCTTGAGCAAAAAGGAAATTATATTTTGGTAATTGGACATTCGCAAATGGCTGATAATCCGTTTTATGGTAAATTCACAGTGCAGCTTGAGACTAAAAAGAAATAAATTAAATTTTCTTAAACCAAAATCTTCTTCCATTTTCCTTGTCGATAAACAATTACACTCAAAATCGTAATCAATGTTTCGGCAGTTGGAATCGCGATAAAAACGCCTGTTGGTCCCATTTCATAATAATGCACCAAAAGATAAGCAAACGGAACCTGAAAAATCCAGAATCCTAAAATGTTGATCCAGGTTGGTGTCCAGGTATCACCTGCTCCATTAAATGTATTGTTTAAAACCATTCCGAGACCGTAAAAAATAAAACCAACGCTCATAATCTGCAATGCGTTTACGGCGATCCTGATAATAATTGGGTCATTTGTAAAAAACGAAATCAGATAATGTGCACTGAAAAAGCAAACCAGCATAATAGATCCCATAAAAATCATATTGTATTTGGCGGTTTTATAAACGGCTTTTTCTGCCCTTTCTATTTCATCTGCACCCAAATTTTGTCCAACCAAAGTCGCAACGGCATTACTTAATCCCCAAGCGGGAAGAATGAAAAACATCATGATTCGAATTGCCGTTTGATAACCTGATGAAGCATAATCGCCACCCGTTACGGCAACCTAATTAGCCAGGAAAATCCAGCTGCAGGAAGCAATTACATATTGCAAAACTCCGGGAGTTGCCAGTTTTATAATCCCTTGAATTAATTTGTAATTCGGCAGGAAGTAATTCCATTTGATTTTTAAAATTCCCTGTCCGTAAAACAGGAAATAACATTGGTATAAAACACCAATTCCTCTTCCAATTGTGGTTGCAACAGCCGCGCCGGTAACGCCCATTGCGGGAATAAACCAAAATCCGTTAATGAGAATTGGACATAAAATAATATTCGAAATATTGGCAATCCATAAACTTTTCATGGCGATTATGGCATTTCCGGCACCTCTGAAAATTCCGTTAATCAGGAAAATCAGCATCACGAAAACACTTCCTGCCATCATGATTCTGGTATAATTTACACCATAGACGACAGCAGATGCAGAAGCGCCCATTAACATGAGAATTTCTTTGGCAAAAATAAATCCTCCCAAACTAATGAATACATTTATGGCAATTGCAATTATAATGGCTTGCACGCCAGATTTTGCAGCTTCTTGGGTTTGCTTTTCGCCAATACGTCTTGCGACAATTGCCGTTGTTGCAATACTGATTCCGATGGCAATCGAATAAATAATCGCAAAAACAGATTCGGTTAAACCAACAACCTGAATCGCATAATTGCTTTCTTTTAAATGTCCGACAAAATACAAATCGACTAAAGCAAAAACAGATTCCATCGCCATTTCCAGAACCATTGGAATGGAGAGAATCAGGATTCCTTTTTTGATGCTTCCTTTAGTGAAATCAAATGATTCTGCATATTGCATTATTTTATTTAAACGTTTGAACATAGTTTTTTTTATTGCCACTAAGGCGCTAGGGCGCAAAGTTTTATTTTTAATATTTGTGATGTTATAATCTCGCGAAGTCGCGAAGCCGTAAAGTTTTTTATCGTAATCTTGTCATTTCGACGAAGGAGAAATCTTCGCGAGAAGCTCTACAAAGATTGGCGATTTTCTTTGCGGAGTTACTTGCGGAGATTTCTCCTTCGTCGAAATGACAAAAAAACGTAGACTTTGCGAGAAATGACTAAGCAGAAACCGAATCTAGTTTTTTGCTAAAAACAGCAACAGGATTTGTCAATTTTCCAACAAACTGAAGACTGTCAATAGGATCAGCTAAATCAAGCATTTGCTTGTTGTTACGCAATTGCAAACGGTTCAGACAGCACGAATCAAATTCAGGAACAAACAAATTGTATTTTTTAAATTGTTCCTGCAAATGCGGATGAGCTGACTGATATTCGTGAATACAATCGGCAACGGCAGACCAAAAATCTTCTTCGGAAAGTGTTTTGGTTTCGGATAAAATGGCGGAAAGAAAACGGAAATAAAACTGAAAAATATCATTAAAAATGCAAAGGATTTTCAACGGTTCTTTCATATCAATATGAATGCGTTTTACTTTTTCGGGCAGCGGAATTTCTCCATTAAAAAGCATCACTTCTTCGGTAATATCTTTCATTATTGCTTTTACCGGAATATGATTTTCTAAGACTAAAATCAGGTTTTCGCCGTGTGGCATAAAAACCATTTCGTGCTCATAAAAACAATGCAATAAAGGTGAAAGATAAGCGTCTAAATAATGACTAATCCAGGCTTTTGCGCTAATTCCTGACTTTTGAATCAATTCTGATACAAAGGCATTTCCAGATTGATCGACGTGCAATAAAGCCGCCATTGTCATGATATGCTGTCCTTTTTCTAATTTCGGAATCGGACTTTCGCGCCATAAAGTGGCTAACATTTTATTATGCGGAATACTTCTTCCTAAAGGTTCGTACAAGAAATTGCGATAGCCAATTGTGGCAACTTCACCTAAAAGTGTAAAACCTTTTTGCTGCAAATACGCATCGTTTTCAACTAAGTCTGCAACCCATTTGGTAATTGTGGGCGTGCTTTCCATATAATAAGGAGAAAGTCCGCGCATGAATCCCATATTGATTACCGAAAGTGCCGTTTTGGCGTAAAATTTCTCCGGTGACGAAGTATTAAAAAATGTACGAATCGATTGTTGTGCCGAATATTCGTCATCGCTATAACCCAGACAAACCAAATGGTTTTCGGCAATATCGGGTGCAAAAATCAGAGCGAGTTTATTAAACCATTGCCACGGATGTACGGGAAAGAAATAATAATCGTCTATATTCAAATCCTGAGATTTTAATATATTTTCGAATGCTGCAATATTTTCAACAGATAATTCCTGCTGCAATACTTTTTGATAATCTAAAGCCTCAATGGCTGTAAAAGTGGCTTTGCTCCTATGTCCGGCAATCCATAATAATTTTACGGGTGCATTCGCTTCTGGAGAAAAAGTGGCAAAATCATCAATATTAAAACCATTTTTACCGCTATTGGCGACAAAACACGGATGTCCTTCGGTCATGGCGTGCTCGATTTTTTGATAATCTAATTCCAGTAAATCTTTTGAGGTATATTTTTCGTTTGCGATTTTATAGGCTGTGCTGTATAATGTACTCGTGATTTCTTCTAAATAGGTTGGCAGTAAACTTTCGCTGATTCCTAAAGTGTCTTTAAATTCAATAATAAATTCTAATAAACGTAAAGGCGATTTTTTTCCTTCTATTGTCTTTCGAATAGAATCTACAGCAATTGACCAATGATTTAAAGCTAAAATATTGGCTTCAAAAGTATATTCAACTTTTTTATCGGGCGAAGAAATACTATATAAATTGGAAGCATTTTTTATTGGAACAATCAATAATTCGTGTGCAAATTCACTTAAAGTTTTCTTTAGCAGAATACCATTCGCTTTGTCCAAATTCTCTTTCGTTAAATGCTGTATATTTTGAGTTGGTATTTTCATTTGTATCAAATTAAACCTGTTGTAAAGCTTTGTAATAATCCTCGCGCGTACAAAATTCGAGATGTGCTTGTTTATGCGGCAAATCGAGAACACGCTGAAAAACAAATCCGGCTCTTTTATTCAGCAAATGAATTTTATGATTTCTTGCATCGGGTTCAACCACAATTCTTTGGTTTTTACAGTCACTAAATATAAAATCAAGAATTACCGTAAAAATATTCCAGGTAAAATTGGGAATTGGTTTTTCTGACGGTGCGACCAAGATATGCATGCCTTTATCGCCTTTTTGCGATTCGTAATATTTGCCTACAATATCATCTTCCGGATTATAACATTCGAGTAAAAAAGCGACATTGTTATTGAATTTTCCAATATAAACCTGCGCTTTTTCCTGAATATTATAGTAGGTGTTTTTTACTTCTTCTACAGAAAATCCATTCATTTCCCAATAAACAGCGTATTCACGGTTTACCCAATTGTGAATCAACGGAATATCGAGTTCCATATCAATCGGACGCAGCTCAAAAACGCCTAAACCGGGAATTGTTTTTACAAAAACAACGTCGTTTGCAACATCATTTTCAGGATGAGTTATTATACTATTCATCTTTAAGGAATTAGGCTATTATTTTTTTATACGGAGCAATTGGATTTTGCAGTTTTCCCTGAAATTGTAACAACGCCACAGGATCATCAAGATCGATCATGGTTTTGTTATTATTCAATTGCAAACGGTTCAGACAAGACAACTGAAATTCATTGGCAAACAAATCGTATTGCTCGAATTTAGCTTCCAGATGCGGATTTTGTTCCTGATAATCAGAGATACATTCTGCCACTAATTCCCAATAACGATCTTCTGAATAATTATCACTTGAAACCAAAATAGCCGACATGAAACGGAAAAATCCATCAAAAACATCAATAAAAATCGAAAGCAATTTTACATCTTCGGGAACTTCAGCATAAATTCTGTCAATGTTTTTTGGAACTACAACATCAGGATTTAAAATCACGGCCTCTTCGGTAATGTCTTTCATGAAAGAACGTACGGGAACATGCTTTTCTAATCCTAAAATAAGGTTTTCGCCGTGTGGCATAAAAACCAAATCGTATTGGTAAAAACAATGCAATAACGGACTCAAATAAACTTTGAAATATTCGGTAAGCCAATTGTCTATTGATAATGAAGATGCTTTTATAATTTCAGATAACAACGAATTACCGTCTTTATCCAAATGTAAAAATGCCGCCATTGTCATTAATTGTTCGTCATTTTTAAGTTTCGCTACGGGACTTTCTCTCCATAAGGAGGCAATCATTTTATTGTACGGATTGTGTTTTCCGAAGCTTTCAAAATACGGATTTATGTAACTTACAGAAGCTACTTCTCCCAACATTCCGAAACCTACTTTTTGCAGATATTGATCTCCGCTTAATAATTGATCTAACCATTCTGCCATTTCCGGCGCTGTTCCTAAATAAAAAACCGGTAAACCTCGCATAAAGCCCATATTAAGGATAGAAAGCGATGTTTTGGTATATAATTTTTTAGGATTGCTTAAGTTAAATAAAGTTCTGATCGATTGCTGTGCCTGATATAAATCAGGTCCATAACCAACACAAATCAATTTTTGTTTGGCAATTTCCGGTGAAAACAAATTAGCGAGTTTATTAAACCATTGCCACGGATGCACGGGAATAAAGAAATAATCGTTTGGATTTTGTCCTTTTTCTGAAATCGTCGCGTTAAATTTCGCAATAGTTTCAGATCCTAATTCTTGTTGAATCAAGGTATCATAATCCAGTTTTTGAGTTCCGGCATAAACCGTTCTGTCGCGATGTCCGGCAAGCCATAAAATCTTAAACGGATTTCCAGCTTCAGGCGCATAGGCTTTGTAATCCATGCTGTTGTAACCAATTCTTCCGTTATTAGCAACAAAACCCGGATGTCCTTCCATCATGGCTTGTTCAATGGTTTGGAAATCAGAATTAGCAAGCGATTTTGAAGTCGAATTTTCCTTTAATAATTTATAACAGCTTCCGTAAAGTGTGCTTATAATTTCTTCTAAATAAGAAGGAATTAATTGTTCTGAAATTCCTAAACTCGTTTTGAATTCCTGAATAAAATCAACGGCGTCTAAAGGAATTAATGCTACATTTTTATATTTTGAAATCGAATTGACTTCAATATTCAAATGATTCATGGCCAATAATTCTGCTTCAAAAGTATATTTAACCGAATTATCATCAGAAAACAGCGAATATGTATTTGCAGATTCTAATGTTGGTTTTATTAAAAGTTCGTGCGAGAACTCACAAATCGCTTTTTTCACCAATAAACGATTGGCTTTTTCCCAAACTTCGGGCTGAATATGTGTGATGGCTTTTTCAGGAAATTCTAATTGATTTTCGTTATTCATTTCGGTATAATTAAGGTTAAATGAATCTATTTTTTTAATGAATTGTTCTCGTGTACAAAAGGCCAATAATGCGGTTTTATGTGGTAAGTTGACAACATCGGCATCTTCAAAACCTACACGGTGACAGATATCGAACATTTTTTTATTGCGAATGTCAGGCTCAACCAATATTCTTTCGATGGTAAGATCCCTGAAAATAAATTTCATAATGCTCGAAAAAATATGCCACGTAAACTGATGCACCGGTTTTGTTGATGGCGCGACAATAATATGAATGCCGCAATCATAATCCTGAACGGTATAATAGTTCCCAATTATATCTTGTTTTGGGTTGTAACGTTCTAATAAAAACGAAATTTCTCCATTTACCAATCCGATAAAAACATCCGATTCTTTGGTGATTTTTTCATATTCTAAACGAACTTCTTCCAGATTTTTCCCCTGCATGCCCCAATATTGTGCATAATCACGATTGACCCAATCATGAATTACTACAGCGTCGTTTTCCAGCTCCAAAGGGCGAAAATCTATCACTCCAAAATCCGGAATTGTGGTTGAATAGATAGGTTTATATGTGCTCATTTGATTTTAGATTTTAGGTTGTTGATTTTAGATTTTAATCATTGCGTGTAATTTAAACACATAGAAACATAGTTTTCATAGCTTAAAAAGGCGTTTCACTTCAAATAAAACACATAGATATGTGAAAAATGTAGATTTTCTAAAACATGCTTCATCTTAATTAAAAGAAATCTATGTTTCTATGTGTTTAAATAAATTGCGCCCAATTCTTGATTTCTAACTATTTACAATTAATTCATTGCTGTCTTTATTGCTCCATTTGGTTTTAAAAAGTGTTTTGATTCCATTATAAACCAACTGAATACTTATACTTGTGGCAATTACAACTGGGAATAAGCTTAAAACAAACCATTGATCGTGCTGCCAAAAACCTAAAACATACATGCCCCAATTGATCAAAACCCATTGAATTACGTATAAACTTGTTACGTGTTTACTGCAGAAAGCCAATAAATTAAATACTGGATTGTTTTCGTTAAACAGCTTTACAATGATGTTCACAAACCAATATAAAACAAGGTTTGTTCCAAGTAATAAAATACTTCCGCCCGGTCCTAAATGGTAATAATCTCCAAAATGATATTCGGAATTTGAAAAGTTTAAAATTCCTCCAACAGCAATAAAAGCCAAACCAACAAACAACATTTTCTTGAAAAATACTTCCTGATTTTCGTTGAGTTCTTTGTACCATCTTCCCAAAAACATGCCGATTAAAATGAAAGCGCTCCACGGGAAAACCGGGAAATAAACATTAAACTGATTGCTGAAAAGTAAATCGCAGATATAATCTAAGCCCGCAATTCCAACTCTGAAACCACTTAATTCTTTAGAAATTGAAATGATTACTAAAGCCACGATTAACGGAACATATTTGCTTTTGCTAAAATGATTAATAAGTCCCATAATAAATAAAGTGATTCCGGCCAATTGCAAAATATCGCCTAAAAGCAAAAAGAAAATTCCTGTTTGTAATGTCCCTGATTGTAAACCATAAGCCGAAATAAAAGCTTCGGGAAGTCCGCCAAAAATAAATTCAGGAACCAGAAATTTCAAAATATTCATTCCGTAACCAACAGCGAGAATGTATAAAGCTCTTTTGCAAACAGCCAGAAAACTTTGTCGTCTTGATAATACAAAAGAAATTCCCATACTGACCAAAAACATCGTTGTTCCGCGGCCTAACCATAAAATAATTTCTCCTAAAACAGTGTTGGTTTGTGTGGCGATTGTACCATAAATAAGCATAGTGTGCACCATCATCATTAAAATGACACTTGTTCCTCTGGCAAAATCTATTGCCAAAACTCTCTTTTTTTGTTGTACTGCTTCCATAATTATACAATAGTTTCAAATGCCGGAGATTCAATCACTTCTGCTGCGGGAACACCAAATTCCTGAAAAGCAATTTTGGTTTCTACAGCATAATGCTCCACTCCGGTAATTTCTTTAATAATGTATGAGTTTCGGTAGCATGCCATTCCTAAATCTGGCGTAACAAAACCGTGTGTGTGTAATTCAGCGTTTTGTACAAAAACTTCACTTCCGCTATTATCAATTGAGTAATTTCTGTTTGTGGCAAAACGACCTTTATCGTCCCATTGAATTCGGTTCGCAATTCCTTCTAAAAACTGAGGCAATTTGTAGCCGTAACCTGTTGCCAAAACCAATGCATCGGTTTTGTGACGATATCTTTTATCTTGCTCCACCTGATGTAATTCCAATTCAAAAGATTGATTCGTCTCATCGTAAGTTCCTTTGGTACAAGCCGCATTGGTTCTTAAATTCACATCAATCTCCATAATTACTTTTTTACTGTAAATCGTATCAAAAATTGTGGCGATCAAGTCTTTATTAATTCCTTTGTATAATAATTTCTGATTCTTCAACAAATGATCTCTTTTGTCTGATGGAAGATTGTAGAAATAATCTACGTATTCTGGAGAAGTCATTTCGAGGGTTAACTTGCTGTAATCCATTGGAAAAAAACGAGAAGATCTTGTAATCCAGTTCAATTGATATCCGTAAACATCAATTTCCTGCAATAAATCGTTGAAAACTTCGGCAGCACTTTGTCCGCTTCCTAAAACCGTGATTGATTTTTGTTTTTGAAGTGAAGCTTTATTTTGGATATAAGCTGAGGAATGAATTGCTTTTCCTTTTAAAGACTGACAAGATTTTGGAATATGCGGTGCTGTTCCGGTTCCTAAAACTATCTTTTTGGTTTTGTAAATTGTAGTCTCATTTGTTTTTGTTGAAAGCGTACTTACGATATAAAGCTGCTGATTTTCATCATATTCAATTCTTGTAACTTCAGTATTAAAATGAATATTGGGTAACTTTTTAATTGCCCATTGACAATATTGATTGTATTCATTTCTTAATAATAAAAAGTTTTCGCGAATGTAAAAGGAATACATTTTTCCTTGTTCTTTGATGTAATTCAAAAAACTAAACGGACTTGTTGGGTCTGCTAAAGTCACTAAATCTGCCAGAAACGGAATTTGTAAAGTGGTGTCTTGCAGCAACATTCCCGGATGCCAGTTGAAGGATTCATTTTTATCGAAAAATAATCCGTCCAAATTTTCAATTGGTGCTGTTAAACAAGCCAGACTTAAATTGAAAGGCCCTACTCCAACGGCTATGAAATCGTATATTTTGTTTTGCATTTTATTTTAATTTTTTAATGAATATTCATTTCCGTGATATACAATCAAATCGATGATTTCTTCAATATCTTTTGGGGTTGTTAACGGGTTTAATAAAGTGAATTTCAAGAACACTTCGTTGTAGACTTTTGTGCTGGTAATGATGGCTTTACCTTCGTTAAAAATAGCTTTACGAATGTAACTGTTGATGCCGCAATATGAATTTTCATTTCCAGTAAAAGGCGTATAACGAAATACAATGGCACTGATTTCAGGTTTATGGATGATTTCGAAATCGTCTCTGTTTCTCAGTAAATCTGCGGTAAATTGAGCGTTTGAGATTGCTTTTTCCATATAGGAACTTAAACCTTCCGTTCCGATCATTCTCAGCGTAAACCACAATTTTAAGGCATCAAAACGGCGTGTTGTCTGGATTGATTTTTTTACCATGTTTGGAATTCCTTCATCTTCCTGTTCTTTAGAGTTCAGATAATCAGCGTGGTATTTGATATACTCTACAAATGATTTATCTCTCATAAAAAAACCGCTTGAACTTACGGGCTGATAAAAAGTTTTGTGATAATCTATGGTAACAGAATCTGATAATTCGATTCCGCTTAATTTTTCTTTATGAAGATTGCTGATTAATAATCCGCCGCCATAAGCTGCATCTACGTGAAACCAAATATCGTTTTCATTGGCAACTGAAGCAATTTCTGCCAATGGATCTATAGAACCAAAATCTGTTGTTCCTGCAGTTCCCACAATCGCAATTGGAATATTTCCTAAATCTTTTTGCTGCTGAATTACCTTTTTCAAAGCGCTGACATTCATTTTAAAATCAGGATCTATAGCAACAGGAATTACGGCATTTTGTCCCAAACCTAAAAGACTTAAGTTTTTCTTTAAGCTAAAGTGGCTAACTTCTGAACATAAAACCCTGAATTTTGAAGCTTCAGGAGGAAGTCCGTCCATTTTTGGATCAATTCCGAAATGTTTTTTGATGTAATGATCTCTTGCCAAAAGCAATCCCATCATGTTCGATTGTGTTCCTCCGCTGGTGAAAATTCCATCTGCATTTTCAGGATAACCCAGTTTATCTAACGTCCATTCTACCAACTTTAATTCGATAAAAGTTGCTCCCGTACTTTGATCGTACGTATCCATCGAAGAATTTAACGATGATACAAAAGCTTCAGCCACAAGTGTTGGCGTTAAAATTGGGCAATTAAGATGCGCTATGTATTTGGGATTATGAAAATGAATACAATCATCTAAATAAATATCTTTTAATTCATCCAGAACATAATTCAGGCTTTTTCCTTTTTTATTTTCTTCGAGATAAATGTTGTCGATTCTTTGCTTAATTGTCGAAATACTGGTTCCGGTAAATGGTGTATCTCTTTCTTTTAAATGATTTCCAATTGTTTTAATGGCCTTTTTCATGCTTTTCTTATAAATCCCAATTGATTTATTGTTGTTAGAAAAAACATGTTTATCGTGCGCATTTTCAATTATGACTTCTTGCAGTATTGTTTCTAATTTTTCTTGTGCCTCCATTGTGGTATTTATTTAGATTGATTCTAAAGAATAATTTTCACAAATGTAGATTTGTACGAAAATTAAATCAATACCATAAAAAAGGGAAAATTATTTCTATAATTGAGGTAGTTAAAATACCTCAATTATAGTAGGAAATAAAGCATAAAATTTACTTAAATAGTGCGAAAATTACTTTATTTTTTTCTCTAATGCATAGAGAATCAGTTCAGAAGTGGTATGTCTGCCTGTTTTTTTCATGATATTTTTTCGATGCGTCCTGAAAGTATGAATACTGATAAAAAGCTGTGAGGCAATACTTTTTCCGTTGTTTCCCTGTGCTATTTGTTTTAGGATTTCGAACTCTCTTAAAGTCAGTTTTTCATCACTTTGGGAAGTTGGCAGAGCAAAAACATCAATAAATGTATTTAAGGTTTTAGGACATATATAACGTTCCCCGTGCTGGATTTTATATAAGGCATCAAAAATGGTTTGCTCTTCGCAATCTTTTGATATAAAACCGTTTATATTATCTTTTAAGAAGCTGTCAATGGTTTGTTTATTCTTAAAATACGAAAGGATTATTATTTTGCATTTGGGATAATTTGTTTTAATAATCCTGAGATCATCATCATAAAACAAAAAGATATTATTAGGATCAATAATCAAACATTCTATATTATTTTTATCCAAACACTTAAACAATTCTTCTCTTGAATTTGCCACTTTTAAACTGGGTGTTTTTACCAGCTTTTTAAGTGTGTGCCTCAGTCCAATTATGTGTAGGTTTTCGGAATCGGCCAAAAGGAAATTTTTCATTTTTACTATTTAGATTTAGTCTAAACAAAAGTAATATAAAAATGAATATTATGCATCTATTAAATGTAAAAAAATAGTTTTTTTCTTATAATCATAATAGTTTTTTGTGATAAGCTGAATGTAGTAAAACAAAAAAAGCCCGGACATTGTCCGGGCTTCTTACTATTATTTTGCTTCTAAAATTCGCTTAGAATTTATACGCTACGCTTCCCATCAATGTACGTGGAGCCTGAACGTTGATTGTTGTATAACCGTTGAAGTATAATTCGTCTGTAAGGTTATTTACTTTTAATGATACTCTGTATTTAGGCTGATCGTAATACAATGCAGCATTTACTACAGAATATGAAGGAAGTTCAAAAGTCTCTCCTGCTCCATTATTGTAGATGTATGTAGCATCTCCATAGTTACCACCAAATCCTAAACCTAATCCTTTTAGTTTTGTTGTTTGAAGGTTGTAGCTGAACCAGTAGTTGATTAAATTTTCTGGCCCTGCAGTTACAGGTCTTATATCATTTAACTCAGAATCATTTTTTGCATACCCTACAAGTAAATTTAATCCCGGGATTGGGTTTGCTGTAACTTCTAATTCAAAACCTTTACTGAATTGTGTTCCGTTTTGTACGTTTGCATTTGGGAAATTTGGATCAGCAGTTACAATATCTTTTACTTTGATGTTGTAATAACTAATTGTAGCACTTAGTTTATTTTGGAAAGCATTTGCTTTAACACCAAATTCAAACTGGTTTGCTCTTTCAGGATCAAATTGTTTCAATTCAAGATTTCCTCCAACATTTGCACTTGCATATCCTACATTTTTAAAACTATTTTGGTAGTTACCAAATACAGATAACTGGTCTTTTAAGATTTGAAAAACAGCTCCAAATTTTGGAGAGAATGCATTTTGAGAAAATTTGCCAGCCTCAGTATTTGAAAGTGGATCAAATGATCCTTGATTTTCAAAATGATCAAAACGTACCGCTGCCGAAAGAATTAATCTTTCTGTAATGTTAATGGCATCTGCAACATAAGCACTATAAGTTGAGATAGAACTATTACTAGTGTAAGGAATATAATTAGCACCATCTCCAACAAGTCTGTTCTTTACGTTGGTTGGGTTAAAATCATAATAATTTGCTGCTGTCCCGGTGTAATTGATTACATCATAAGCGGCATAACCTGGAAGATTTTTGAACACCAAATTATTTGAACCATAATAGATATCACCACCTACTAAAAAGCGGTTTCTCATGGATCCAATGTTGAAATCACCATTAAAGTTTTGTTGGAATTCGATAGCATTGTCTCTACCATTTGCATCCCATGCATTTCTTGATATTTGTTGATTTGGTAATAGGTAAAACCATGTCTGTAAACCAGTTGCTTTATTAGAACTACTGCTAAATACAGTTTGTGAAGTCCATTGTTCAGACATTTGATAATTAGCCTGTGCAAAAACATTCAATGTTTTAGTATTCATTATGAATTCATCTCCTAAAAATGATCTTTTGAAATTCATATCAAGATCTTTAGCACTGCTAACTCCTAAATCAGCTATTGAAACTCCGAAAGGAAGATAAATTAATGGCATACCAGAGTTGTCCTGATTTCCAATTTCTGCATCAATAGAAATAGTAAGTTTATCATTTACTTTATAAGAGAAAGATGGCGCTACGAAAAAGCTTTTTGAAGAACCGAAATCCTGAAAAGTATTGGCACTTCCAAAAGCAGCATTTAATCTGAATAATGCTGTATTGTCATCGTTGATTGGAGTATTAACATCGGCAGTTAAACGGTTGAAACCGTAACTTCCGTTTTGGTATGAAACCTCACCTGCAAAAGTTTCAAAAGGTTTTTTAGTTACACGGTTGATTAATCCTCCGTATGAAGAAACTACGTTTCCAAAAAGTGTAGCCGATGGCCCTTTAATAACTTCAATTCTTTCAAGGTTTACAGCATCTGTATTACTGTTTACTTTTCCCGCAAGACCGTTTCTTACTAAACTCTGTGTAGTGAATCCACGTAGTGAATACCAAGAAGCTCCGTCACCTGCACGGTTAGTAGCTGCCCATAATTGGTATAAACCCGGAACGTTTTTTAAAGCCTCGTCCTGGTTTGTTACTAACTGGTCTTTAATTAATTCTTTAGTTACAACATTGTAAACTTGTGCGTTTTCAAGGTTTTTAACAGACATTCTAGATACATACTGACTTTCTGCTTTAGTATACTTGTTTGCATTTCCTTTAACAAATACTTCTGTCAAGGCTTCAGATGTAGTTATCAATGTAAAGTTTACCAAAAGTTCTTTTCCTGCTGTAACAGTAATGATTTCTTCTTTAGGTGAAAACCCTACTACAGAAGCCTTTAGTGTATAATTACCCGGTCTAATGTTTTTGATTTCGTAGTTTCCCTGAGCATCAGTAACGGTTCCAATCTTTGTTCCTTTTAAAGTTACAGAGATATTATCGGCAATTTCATCATTCGATAATGAAACCGTACCTCTAATTGTACCTGTCTGTGCAAATGAAGCAGCGCCCATAAGCAGCATAAAACAGCTCAATAGCGGAAGTAGTATTTTTACTTTCATGTTATTTAGAATTATTTTTAATAGCGCAAATTTATGTGTTGTGTTAAAACAAACCAAATTATTTGTATTTATTCCAAATAATAATAACATAAATAGATTTTACTGTTTATTTATCAATTTTTTAAACATAAAAAAGAAGAATCTCTTTTTTTTAACGAAAATCGGCCAATTAATTAATATATAAAAAACACGTTTGCGAAGATTATGCGACTATTTTGAAGTATTTAAGTCCTTATTTTATCCTGAATCATGTGCAATAATCTGTGGGATTTTTGGTTAAAAAAAAGGGTGTTTATACCCTTTTTTCATTTCTTATATTGTGATAAATTTGATCCGTATTTACATAATACACTTACAATCAGTAAATTATTTATTCTCATACGCACCTACAAAGAGAATATTCTACATGCCTTCTTTTTACTATCTGCTTAATTATTTCGTATGCCTTTGCATGAATCAGGCAGCATAACGTATTCTTTGCCCTGCCTTTTATTTATAAAACTTTTGAAATTAAAATAACGATATCAAATGAATTAATAAATTAAAAACCAACGATTATGAGTTCAATAGTACCACCAGACAAGAAAGCTAATTATGAAAAATTATTTGCTTCCTGCATTATCAGAGAGGCTAAATATCCTGAAATTGATAAACTAGTTGAGAAAATGGCTTCGAATAAAGCGAGATATCAAGCTGTGGGAGATCCGTTAAACATTCCCTGGTATGTCATTGCAATAATACATTGCATGGAAGCTAGTTTAAGGTTTGATACTCATTTACATAATGGCGATCCGCTTACCAAACGTACCGTTCAGGTTCCTGCTGGACGTCCAAAAACGGGAAATCCTCCCTTTACATGGGAATTTAGTGCTAATGATGCTTTAGTTTTTGACAAATTAAACTTATGGACGAATTGGGAAATTGCCGGAATCCTCTATAAACTGGAATTATTTAATGGCTTAGGTTATTATAGACAAGGTATTAATTCGCCTTATTTATGGAGTTATTCGAATCATTATACAAAAGGAAAATATGTTAAAGACGGAAAATATGATCCGAATGCAGTTTCTAAACAATGCGGTGCTGCGGTATTGCTGCGACGTTTGAGTGAGCAAAAACTCATAACACTTCCTAATGGTCATATTGTAGAACAAATATTAGCTCAGGGCAATAAAACTGCCTACTATACTGGAACTGTAACCAATGAAGCCAAAGAATTACAGACGCTGCTTAATAAAGCCGGAAGTATATTAAGAGTTGACGGAAAAGCAGGCGAAAGAACCTCATCTGAGTATTTTAAATTCAGTAAAACGTATTTAAAAGGAGATCCTAGAAGAGCGTGATATTTTAATTAATTGAAATAAATACAATGGGACTGACTTCTAACGTAAACGAATCATTTAAGAAACATATTTATTCCATCGTAACAGCTGCGGTTATTGCGCTGCTAACGTTTGGTTACCTCTCTTATGTGCTTCCTAATAATGAACGTAAAGAAGACGCAAAAAATATATCTATTCTGGAAGGTATCGAAAAACATTTAGTTGGATACATTGATGATCAGGTAAAATATATTAGTGAAGAAAAAATGAAGAGTCTTAAGCTTTTACAATATAAAGGCTCTGCTGATGTCTATATTGATACTATTTTAATTGATAAAAAAGGGTTTAAGCAATTACAAGACGGAACTATCAAGCTCTCAAGAACAATTAAGTTATCAGGAAAAAATATTTTTTTTAAAAACCGCAAGTTAGAGGATAGTATCATTAAAGACAATATTAGTATTGATTTGGCTAAATTTCTCAATAAAATTAATTCTACCACGCATTTTACTTCCTTTTATATTTGTCCTATTGAGAAAGGAAAATGTCGGGTTGAGAAATCATTTCTTTCCCAAAATGTCAGTCTTATTGATCAGGATAGTTTAATTAAATACAATAGAAAAAATGGTCCTTTTAGTTTCAAAAAATCTTCAAAACATTATTATACGGATCAAATCAACATTCCTCATACCAATCACACTTTATTTTTAGCCGCAGGAATTGATAAATCTGCTTTTGACCTCAACGTTCGGCAGATAAACTCTAACCTTTTGATTTTTAGTCTTATTTCAATTATTGTTCTAATATTAGGCATTAATTTCATAAAACCCATTATAAGCAGTTACAAAGAAAGACTCAGTCAAATTGACCTGGTTGGTGTTGTGTTTTCTATAGGATTACTGGTCGCTGTTATTGTGGTTTTTGCAGCATTATCGTATTGGAACAATACCATAAAAACCAGAAATATAAATGACTTAGAACTATTGGTAAATAAAATCGATACTTCATTCAAAGAACAAATTACGGCTTATCAAAGCTGGAAAAAAAGGGATTTATTATTTGGGAAAGAATGGAAAAACCAAAAAAATTCATTTGCAAAAATATTTCTGGTAACCGGTTCAAAAAAAACGGCTTTAAATGGAGAGCTTCTTACTAAAAAAGATTCTTTGCCTGATGATCAAAAATGTTTTATAAATGGAAATACTGATTTTAAAAAGGGTACAAAAAACTCAAAGCTGATTAAGTATTTAGATGGTTATTTCCGAATGGATAATAAAGCATTAATTACAAAAAACCTGAGTAATAATGCTCCCGATATATCGAGAAAATATGCGGATAGAATGTATTTTAAAGCGCTTCAGCAAAAAAATATAGAAAATAAAAAAACAGATCCTGTACTTACTGCTGTTTTTTCAAGAGAAAATAATCGATATCAATTAATATATGCTGAAAAAGATACTCTTAAAGAGATCAATCAGGAATCTGAAAGTAATGGCATTAAAGGAATTGCGTTTAGGGAATATTTTTCTAATGAATTAGAATTACCGCCCGGAACCGGTTATATGCTTGTCGATAAAGATGGAGATGTATTAATGCAGAACGATCCCAAAAAAAACATCTATCAAAACCTGCTTTATGTATCTCAAAACAATCCTGTATTTATAAGTCTGTTAGCTGGCGTAGATATACCGTCATTTGAGATGGAATATATGGGAATACCTTATCAGATCTGTGCAAAAAAATTAAATATTAAAACTGAATCACCAGTTTATATTCTGGCAATCCGTGACTTGTCACACACCAATCGTTTATCCATATTCACTTTTACAAACGGATTCCTGATTTCATTTTTATATGGCTTTTTCATATTATTAATTAATTATATCTATTCAACAATCTTTTACAATGGCCGAATAGGTACATTATCAAAACATCATTTCTATTATCTTTTCCCGGACAGCAGCCGAACTACTGAATATAAAAAGTTATTAATTGTAAATTGTGTTTCTATTGTATTGGCCCTAATAGTCGCTTTTAAGTCTTCTCCTTCATTGGCA
Organism: Flavobacterium sp. NLM; assembly: GCF_002210235.1. Lineage (NCBI taxonomy): Bacteria > Pseudomonadati > Bacteroidota > Flavobacteriia > Flavobacteriales > Flavobacteriaceae > Flavobacterium > Flavobacterium sp. NLM. Next base: position 497,237 of record NZ_LIAC01000002.1, on the reverse strand, counting down.
TTTATCTTTTGTATCGTACTGGGTGTTAATGTTGCATTTATTAATTTAATTACTTTAAATATCCGCACATTAAATCCTAAAAAAGAACTTATTAAACTAGTATTGATTTTGTTTCTTCCGGCAATTTGCCTGCCTATGGTTTTGTTCTTTTATTATAATGTTTTTATTGCTGCTCTTGCGCTTTTAGGCACACATATTCTTTTAATAATCTTGTATTATAAAAACTGGCGAAAAAGAGAAAAAGCAGAACTTAGTGTATTTGCAAAGAAAAACAAAGGAGTAAACAGAAAAGCTTATACCAGATTCCTGACAGCAAGATTATTATATCAATTTGTTGTATTTCCGTTTGTTCTTGTTAGTGCTTTTTATGTAAATGAATTGAATGATTTTGCGCGCTATTACTGCTCGTCACTTGACGCGAAAGAACAAAAAATAAAAGATAAAAATGATTTTATTATAAAAGACAGAATAACCAATGCTTACAACTGTAATTGTAAGGAGCAAACTAGAGACCAAACGAATGATCAAATTATGCAAAAGGCTAATCTTGGCTTTTTTGATCGTCCTTCGAGTTACGAAATTAAAAATTTCACATTTAACGAACTTAGCCGCAAATATTATTTAAACCTGCTTGCAATTCTACATAACGAAAACAATAATTTTTCGTTCCTAACACTTTTTTTCTTGTTGGTTACTTTCTTCTTTCTAGCCAGTTTAGCCTATAAATTATTAAACTATTATAGTAATCGTTTCTTCTTTTATGATTTAATGCAGGCATATTATGAAAAGTATTATCCCTGTACAAAAAATGAATTAGCAAACGATCATATTTTTATACCTATGGTAAATAATTATGATATTAAAAAACTAATTCAAATTGATCATAATAGCTGCGAAATACAACCCGACAAAAGATATACCGGTAATGAAGACTGCCCTGAACGTGAAATTAGTATCGATCAGGTTTTTTATAAAGATAAAAAAAATGAAATAAGCCCTTATTTAAGAATGGATTTTATACTGAATATCAATCACAAGCAATTTTGTGAGCAGTATGAAGATATCTGGGAATCCCTGCCTGAAGAAACGCAGTATGTGCTTTTTGATTTTGCCCAGGATCACTTTGTAAATTACAAAAATAAAGATACTCTTATAAACCTTATGGAAAGAGGAATTATTGACTGCCATCAATTAACGGGAAGACTAAAAATGATGAGCCTGAGTTTTAGGATTTTTATTTTATCTAAGAGTAAACGTGATGAATTATTTGTACAGAAATTTAAAGATGAAAGCAAAAATGGAACTTACAGTAAATTGAAATTTCCAATAATAATTATTGCAGTCAGCGCCTTAGTTTTATTAATGTATCTTAACAAAGACAGTTATGACCAGGTAACTTTAATGGGAGGCAGCGTTGTAACGCTACTGGCTTTGATTAATAAAATTCTTGATGCAAACAAAAGTCTGTAAATTAAAAAAACTAAATTTTGAAATGAAATCAAAAAAAGCGGAAAATCTATTTTCCGCTTTTTATTAATTACTTCCGCTATTGGTCGATTCGCTTCCGGTGCTTCCAGCCCCGCCGCTGTTATCGTTTCCAAGGTTTTCATCGGTTTCTTCGTTTTCCTCAAAATCACTTTCGTCTCCCCAATCGCCTGTATTCGGTTTTTGAGCAGGATCGTTGGCGTGTGTGTTTCCGTACTCTTTATCTTCATCCGGATTTCTGTCCTGAGAATGTAAACGTGAATCTACAGTCGGGCTCCAAATTTTATTTTCGTGGCGATCATTTTCATCATGAAAAAAATCGCTATTGCTGTTTCTCGTTTCCATATTTACTTTTTTAAAATTGAACTAAAGAACTCTTTTTTATCAATTCTTAAAATTCAGCAAAAAACAATGATTCTTATTATACTTTTTTAGGAGAATATTACAGCTTTTCTATAATTGATTTTAGATAACATATTGTGTTTAGGGTTTGTAACCGTAAATTATATAATTGACAAGCCTCTTAATTGTAAGATTCTGATTTTCAGACGTCGTACATTTGACTTATAACAATTTAAAAAATTAGAAACCATGAATACTTCAAAAAGCAAAGCAAGCACAGCGAGTGCTAAAGCATCAGATAAAAAAACTGATAAAAAAGAGGAAACATCAAAAAGCGGTTCTAAAACTGCTGCGGATAAAAAAACTACTAAAAAATAACTTTTAAAAAATATAGTATGAGCTTAGATGAAAGAGAAAATTACCGTCAGGACGACCAGAATTTTCAAGAAAATGAAAAAGGATATCAAGATAATGCAATCGATGCGCCGCCAGTAGATCATTCTATCAGCAATTCGGCAGAACCGGATTATGGAAATGATTTGGTAACCGAAGAAGTTGACAATCAGGAATTATCAGGAGAAAATCTTGGTAATGAATCTTTCGATAATGAAAGACTTGGGAATAATGAGTTTGAACAAAACGAATTCGCAAGCGACAACGATACTGATAAAGAATTCGAAGAAGACGATGATTACGGAGATGAAGGTCTTGGTGATATAGATGATGACGATGAAGAAGAAGTTGACGATGACGATGAAGAAGGTACAAATCCTGATCGAAATTTATAATACTAAAATAAACCGCCTGTACTGCAGGCGGTTTTTTTAGTTATAATCACAAATAATAATTATTCAATAAATTTAGAATTATAAATTGCTTCGAAATTTCGACCTTCGTATCAAAATTATAATTGAACAGCAATGGCCGAATCTCCTAATAAAATTCCGTTTTCTTATTATCTTAATTCAGATGTTATTTTCCTTGCCAAAGATCTTTTGGGAAAAGTACTTTGTACACAAATTGACGGCGAAATTACTTCTGGTATAATTGTAGAAACAGAAGCTTATTTCGGGATACAAGATAAGGCTTCTCACGCTTACGGCGGACGAAAAACGGATCGAACGGAGACTTTGTACAGTCAGGGCGGCGTTTCGTATGTTTATTTATGCTACGGAATTCATCATCTTTTTAATATTGTAAGTTCTGTTGAAGGTGAACCTCATGCAGTTTTGATTCGGGGGATTGAACCTTTGACCGGAAAAGATATTATGGAAACCAGACGAAATATGTCGGCATCAAAAGGGGCTATTTCTGCTGGTCCGGGTTCTGCGGCAAAGGCTTTGGGTATTGACCGTTCTTTTAATAAAAAGGATTTAGGCGGAGAAGAAATCTGGCTGGAAGATCACGGCATTCGATATACTGAAGATCAAATTGCAGCATCGCCTCGTGTGGGCGTTGCTTATGCACAGGAAGATGCACTTTTACCGTGGCGATTTTTTATTAAAGGAAATAAATATGTCAGCAAACCCAATAAGGTATAAAAACGGTAAATTTTCGAAACTTTAAAATTTTATAAATTTGCAGTAATTATTGAGGTTAATATATACCTCAACATCTATTCAATTTCTCCATCAAAAAATAAATGACAATACAAGATTTAGTTGGTGATTTTTCCATTTCCGGAAGTAATCAGGAAGAGAGTAATCAGGTTACTTACAAAGGAACTTTGAGTTTGTCTTTAGATGATAACAATAGAATTATTGCAAAATGGTTCATCAATAATGCACAGGTTCAAAAAGGTCATGGTTTCTTTAAAGATAATATCCTGGTTATTAATTTTAGTTATAAAGGCGACGACAATAAAACGTATAAAGGCGTTGTGGTTTACAGATGCATTACTAAAGATGTACTGGATGGTTTTTGGTCAGAAAAACATGGAAATCCGCTGTTTTTAGGTACAGAACATTGTTTGAGACTGGAAACTACAGAACGACTGAACTAAAATCAACAGTATATAATTTCATTGGTTTTGCTTTTCCTCTTAATAGTATTTCTCCCCTTTGAATATAGGTTATTGAATGATCTTCGGGAAGTGCGTTTTTCATAGTTTCAGAAATAACAAAATCATGGCTGAAATTATTGCATTCGCACTGAATTCTTGAAGTTGTATTTAAGAGATCTCCGTGATAAACAATTTCTTTTTTTACTTTTCCTACCCATGTTGTTACGGCGGTTCCTATATGCATTCCGGCTTTAAACTTTGGAACGAGATTATATTTTCCTAAATAATATTCGCGTTTATTCTCTATAGATTGTTTTAGAAGATAGAAACAATAAAGACATCGTTTCTCTTTTAATCCAATCGAAGATTTCCAAGTAAGAATAATTTCATCTCCCACGTATTGGTAAACTTCTGCACGCGAAGCCTGAATTGCTTCTGTAAAATCATTGAATAAATCCTGCAGTAAATTGCTGTATAGAATATCCCCTAATTGTTCGGCAAGTGTGGTAGATGATTTTACATCGACAAACATAAAAATTCGCTCTTCCTGAATTGGTCTGTGGTATTGTCCTGTAAAATAATTATAGAAAAAACGAGAACTTAATAAACTGCTGATTTCTAAAAACAGAATCAAAAATATAGATGCTCCAAGAGAAAACATATAATCTTCAAACAGACGTTCTTTAGCATATTTAATAAAAACTTCCTGATAAGAAAGATGCCCTAACATTTCTGTAAAGATCAAAACAAAGAATAGTAAAAACAACAATATGCTTACGCTGTAAATAAGGGCTTTTAAAAGCATCGCTCCTAAAAAGGAATATCGGTTTAAATTGATAAGCCGTTTCTCAAACATTATAATAATAAAACCAATAAAGACGCCTATAACTATGCCGGGCAAAAGCTTTAAATAATCAAAGTTGGATTCTGCATCTGTAATTGAGGCATATAGCAAACCTAAGATTCCGCCAACAATAGCGGCTTTTATAACAAGACCGTATTTTTTATAAAAAGGTAACTTAGGCAATTCCATATTTAAGATGCTTTCGTTCCTTATAAAAATAGATAAAATCTTAATATAAACTACCACAGAAGTTTTGCTGATTAAAAACAAAGAGGCAGTCTCTACTTTTGAAACTGCCTCTTTGTTTTACATGTATCCTTGTTCTGTAGGAACATTTCATTGGTAGAAAATTATATTGTTATAATGGATTACGTTCCGTAGGAACGTTTGATTTTGACCTTATTTTTTAAAAAATCTGACCTATCAAACGTTCCTACGGAACGCAAATCTGGCTGATCTTTATTTTTTTCTACCTACCAAACATTCCTATGGAATGGATAAATTAGGATATCAAAAAGTCACCTATAGTACTAAAAACAACAAAATAATTATAATAAAAGAGCTGCCCCCACTTAGAGACAGGCTCAAACTTTATTCTTATTTTTTAATTAACCAGCTTTCAACAGCTCTTGAAAAATCTGCTACATCAATTGGGTGACGGCTGGTAATAATGTTTCCATCTGTTACTACAGGTTGTTCCAAAATAGTTCCACCGGCATTTTTTAAATCTACCTGAATGTTCCAGTATCCCGTCAGCTTTCTTCCCTTTAAAATATCAGCGGAAGCCAAAACAACCGGGGCGTGACAAATAGCAGCAATTAGTTTTCCTGATTTATTAAAGTCCTGAATAAATTTGATTACATCTTTGTCATAACGCAGGTTATCAGGATTCCAGGCTCCTCCGGGAATAAATACCGCATCATAATCACTTACTTTTATTTGGTCTGCGGTACGGTCAAATTTTATCCATCCTACGGGCTGTAAGTATTGAATTGCCATAACATGTGTATTTGCCATTTCAGGAAATACTAAACCATATCTTTCTGGAGCGGGATTAAATTTTGGTGACACTATTTCAACTTGTGCTCCTAATTCTTTAAAATACCATACTGGTCCTGTTAATTCAATTTCTTCAAAACCATCGGCAACGATTACGGCAATTTTTTTCCCTTTTAGGACTGTTTTGTTTTTTACAGGTGTAAAGAAGAAATCTTTTAATGCTTCATTTCCTGGTGCGTTTAATAATTTTGTCACCGGCATATTTACAACGACTGACTGAGTAGACAATTGATTTACAACTTCTAATTCATGACTGTAGTTTGTTTTCATTTCATTTGTTTTTACGGTTACTTGTGCTTCTACATTTACTACAGCAAGTACGCTTGTCATACCTGCTGCAATGATTTTACTAATTGTTTTCATTTTTTTAGGTTTTAAATATTAATAATTTGTGTTGATTTTTTTCTGCTGAATGTTACTCCCGAGTAAGCGGTGCAAATTCGATTAGGTTATGAATTCCGTCCTGAAACGGCTGTTTTTTTATACTCGTATTCAGGTAATCTATTACGGGTTGAATTGGCGGAAAATTTAAATGATATTGAAATGCATCGTTGTTTCTGAATTTTTCGAAGGTTACAAATTGGGTTTTATCATTTTCCAATTGTGATAATTGATATGTTACTACACCAGCTTCACTTCTAAACTGCGGCATTGCGGTATGGTAAACTTCCATAAAGTTTTTCTCTGTTCCGGCTTTTGCATCTACAAAAAGCATAATGGTTAACTGATTGTCTTCTTTTTTACTTGTTCTTCTCCATTGTTCTTTATTGAGAGGTTCTAAATCTTTTACATAGATTATTTCCTCAGGTTTTACTAAAGCAGTTTGGGCAAGCTCTTTTACAGATTTTGAATTATTTTTATCCAATGCTGTTTTGTTCGTCCAGCGTTCAAATAACCAGATAACCGTTTTGTTGTTTTGTTCAAAATAAGCTTCAGACATAATGTTGCTTTCGTTTGAAAGCGATTTTTGAACGTACTCGCTTATGGCTTTTTGAAATTTTTCCAGATATTGCTCTTTTACTTCGTAGCGTGTAATTTTAGTTGTTTCATTTTGTGCTGACGCTAATGTGCTTTGCAATGAAAATAGAACGGTGAAAATCCCTAAGACTTTTTTAGAAACTGTGAGTTTTGCTTTTGTGATCATAACTTCTAAAATTTAAAGATTATTTATTTCCATTTTTAAAGATGAAAATGCCCAGATAATGAAATAATAAACCTACTGCCCATGCGCCAGTCTGCCAAAGCGGCCATAGATACGTTCTGTCTGTTAAAAACCAAATCGTCCAAATGGCAGGAATTGATAATACAAATACTAATAAGTGAATTCTGAAACCTTTTTTATGGTCAATGTGAGCAGTTGTATGCTCGTTTGCTAGATGTCTCATGATATTAAATTTTATTAATTGATTGTTTTATATAAGTTGTGTTCCTAATTTTTCTGTTTTTTTTAGCCATTTAAGGCGCTGTTCTTCTGTTGATTTTCTCATAAAACCAAAAGTGGTAAATTTGATAGGATCGAATCCTACGTAACCGAATACGATGTCTTTGAGGATTTGATATTGAGAAGCACGGTAGATGAGATAGAACCACCATTTTGGTGTGTCCATCGTAATTAACAGCCTAAGGCTTTTTCCTTTTAAAAGTTTTTCGGGGAAGATTTTTCCTGAGTGATGTTTAAATGCAAAATCAGGCATAAAGATTCTGTCTATAAATCCTTTGGTAATGGCAGGCATAAAACCCCACCAATTAGGATAAGACAATACAATGTGATCTGCCCAGGAAATGAGTTCCTGAGCCTGAATTAAATCTTTTTCAAGCGGTACTGTTTTTCCCGTTTTATATCCGTCAGCAAGATTTACGTCGAAATCAAGTTCAGAAATATAAATGGTTTTACAAATTGCTCCTGTACGCTCTACTCCTTTTTTGTAAGCATTAAGCAAGGCATTACAAAATGAGTTTTGAGAAGGATGACCAAGTATTAATAAGATATTCGTTTTCATTGCGCATCATTTTAATTTGACACTGCAAAGATTTTAAATAATGGAAAGTACTTCCTGACACAAATGTGTCAAAAACTATTGGTGCGCTAATTTTTGACGAATTCTGGTAAGTGTTTGTCTTTCAATACCCAGATAACTGCAAAGATGCGAAATGGAAATCCTGTTAAACAGCTCTGAATAACACTTTATAAAATCGAGATAACGTTCCTCGGCGGTTTGAAATATAAAGCTTTCGATACGGGCCTGCTGACGTTTTAAAATTTCTTCGGCAACTAATCGTCCGTATCGTTCAAAGCTCGGTAAATGCTCATAAATCCACTGTATGTTTTCATACGAAAGACAAACCATAATTACTGGTTCTAAACACTGAATGGAATATTTACTGGGCTGCTGTGTAATAAAAGCGGGATAATGTGTGGCATATTCACCTTCGGCATAAAAACCTACGGTAATTTCATTGCCTTCGTTATCTATAAAAGAAGAACGCACTAATCCGCTTGCTATAAAACCTATTGATTTTTGTACTTTACCGTATTGAAGAAAGAAGTCTTTTTTGTTGAATTCTTCAATAGTAATTTTTAAAGCAAATTGAGAAAGTTCAGCATCAGTAACATTAGGACAAATTTCCTTTACTGATTTTAGAAATATTTCTTTGGCCGAATTCATAATCATTATTTGCTTTGAAGCCTCTAATTTAAAAAGAATATTTTTTTAAAATGTAAAAACCAAACCATTATTTTCTACAAATAAAAATTTATAATGTGCTGTGTATTAATTTTTTATTAACTTTAACGTCCCATCAAAATTTAGCCAGCTGAATATTGTAACTTCCTAAATTTAAAATTATGAAATGGTTCGTGACTTTAAAAACAACATTTAAGGACAAATTTTTTAAATCTAACCTTAAAAAAAGTTTTGTGGATTTAGAGAAAGGAAAACAGCTTTATTCCACCAGCCATTTTCAAGAGGCTATAATTCATTTAGATAATGTGGTCAATTATGAATTTGATTCGACGGCTTATGAATTAAGGGCGAGTTGTTTTCAAAAACTGGAACATCATTATAAAGCCATTGAAGATTTTGATAAGGTAATTGAATTTAATCCGCTAGAGTTTTCTTATTACTACCACAGAGCCGTTTCTAAAAAAGCCGTTTTTGATTTTACGGGACAAATTCAGGATCTTCATAACTGTATTCATTATTACAAAAAGAATAAAAATATAGAAGTTGGTTTATTAAAAATATTTGAAACTGATTTAATAAACGCAGGAAACCATATCGAAAAACTGAAATACAATATCAGCTCTTTTCATCATAATTCTTATTTGGAAATAAAGGCATTACTAAATGATTGTTTTTACCAAATAAAGAAAATAAGGCTTAAAAGAAATAAAATTAGGACTCCTTTTCGCCAGATCAAAAAAGAAGGGATACCATCTATAATAAATCCTGAAATATAGATTACAGCTTCTTTTCAGATCCTGTTTTTATTTTTCTTAAGTTTTTATGGATGATGCTGCGGGTTGATTTTTTCTTTAGTTCATAATCTCTGGTACATTTTTGTAATTCTGCCAGTAAGATTTTAAAACAATTGTACAAAACATCGAGTTCTTCCATGTTTTGATAAATCTTAAGATCATCTTCTGATGTTGTTTGTACCGCAATAGATTCATCTTTGTATTTCTCAAAAATTTGCAGCAATTTTCGATGTTCAATGTTATCAATTCCCTGCATAACGAACGATCAATGTATTTATAATTTTCATGGTGTAATTTGCAAAAGCGGGTCAATATCTGTACTTATTATGCTGAGCGGCAATGATTGTACAGTTTCTGTTTTTATTTTGTTTGTGTTTCCTGATATTCTATTTAAGGCTCCTTGTAATAAAGTTTCAGAGCGGTTTCCTAAAGCAAATACTTCCGGCTGTTGTAATTCATTTAAAACTATTTCAGGGTTTATTCCTTTTGAATAATTCCCTTCGTGTCTGGCATTAAATAATTTATATATGGAAGGGTACAATATCCAGCCTCTTTTATCCGGATTTCGGTCGTCTACAATAGGAAATCCTGCTACATCTTTGCCAAATGTTTTTTCGCCAATTGTAATAACTTCCATATAAGGTTTTAGATTATTTATAATAAGTTCTGATGCCGATGCTGTCCTTTTTCCGCATAAAATATAAACTTTATTAATTCCAGGATGTGCATTGCGTAAAGCATCAAAACTTACTGAAGATTCATTGCTTTTTAAAGCTGTTGCAAAAGACTGGTCAACATTTCCTCCGTTTTGATTTCCTTCAAATTTTATAAAAAGATCATCAGCTTTAATATTTGGTGCCAGAATTATACTTAATGCTGTCGCAGATGAGACATCTCCTCCTCCATTATATCTTAAGTCTAAAACTAATTCTGTTATCGATTTGCTTTTTAATTCCTGAAACATCTGCAAATACAATTGTGCTTGTCCAACATCAAAATGCGGAATGCTTACATAACCAATTTTAGTATTGTTATTTTCGATTACCTGATACGGAATGGGCTGTAAAAAGGTAAAGCCCTGCAAAATAGAAACTGTTTTGGGACTAGAAAAACCTGATTGAGCAGAATAAGAAACGACTTTTAAATTGAGCTGCGTATCGGCAAGCATATTATTATACAGATTATCGTAGTTATCCAATTTCAATTCTGTTCCGTCAATATGAGTTATAAGCTGTCCTCTTTGTAAACCTGTATTTTTTGCCGGAGAATCTTCTAAAACATATAATATCACACCATAATATTTTCCTTCAAAAGCAATAAAACTTACGTCAAACCCGAATTTACTTCTAAGGCTTTTAGGCGAAGTTTCGGGTTTTTCGGGATGTATCGCGTAGGAATAAATATCTTCTGACTGCAATAATGTTTTAAAATATTCTTTTGGATCTACTGCTAAATTACCCTGGTTTTTTATTGCATTATTCCATAAATAATATCTTTTCATTTGATTGTACATCCAGTCGTTTACATATTCATTTGTGTTTTCTTCATAAGTTATTGGCTCATCTGTGTTTTCACACGAAATAAGAAACAGGACAAAAAATAAAAAAGAAAACAACTTAATGTGTAAACAGTTTTTCATTGGATATCATGGAATTAATTAGTTTTAATGAGCAGTAAAGTCAAAAAAATCTACCAGATTTAAACTTGCATCTACACTTTGAAATTTTCCGCTTTCATCTTTTCTTTCATCCAAAACGATTAATCCTGATTTGTTTGGCAGCATCAGCATCACTGTAATAACTTGTCTGCCGCTTATATAAGATTCAGTTGTATTGTGTTTCACCAATTCCATTCTGATAATTGGAGGCAGACTTGAAGGGAATTCTATAAAATCGCTGAAATTATCTTTGCCAATGTTTTTAACTACTCCTACTACTTCTCCGTTTACTTTGCGCATTATTCCGTCTAGTTTGCCGGTATAACCGCTGGCAGAATATTTATTAAGGGTTGGGAAAATAAATTTGAAACCGGCATTTCCTGTCTGTGTTATTTTACCTGGTTTCGTAGCCAAAACATTATTTATCCATAAATCTTCTTTGGTATAAAAAGAAATGGTATCAATAGGTTTTGCAGTTGTTAGTTGATAAGAATAAAGAAGCTGATTGCTTACTTTATTAGTAATTTCAACCAATTTTGTTTTATTTGAATAAAATACAAATTCGTGATTTTTAGCAACTTTTTTTATGTAGGCATTTGTTTTTCCTTCTGTCAGGATTTTTCCATCTACCGCTATCTGTATAGAATCTTTTTGTGCATTGTAACCTTGTATTACAACTTTTCCGGGCTGCTGCTCTTCATAATAAGGAACCATATCTTCATTGATGCAGGCCTGGCAAAGAATAAGTACAATTGAAAATAAAAGTATTGGAACAATTTTAGTTTTCATATTTTATATTTTGTCTTTATAATTATTTCTGAAAATAATTATCTGTTTACTTTTTGATAAATTTTATTTTTTTGGAAGTTGTATTATTTGATAGTACCAGAAAATAGATTCCCTGCGGAAGATTTGATACTGAAATGTTTTCTTTTAAATCTGCATTACTTTTAACTAATAATCCTGTAGAACTGTAAATTTTTGCTGCAAAATCTTCGTTTAGAAATTGTTCGCTTATTTCTAATTCTAAATTTTCGGCAACAGGATTTTGTTTAAGGCGTATAGTATTATTTTTATCGAAATCGTCAACACCTAAAAGTGCTTCGGCTGTGATCCATACTTTATCAACTTCATATCCAACAAAATTGCTGTTTTCATTTAATAAAGAAATATAAACATTTTGATTGCCTGTAAACTGCGAAATATCTACCACATAATCTTTAAATTCAGGATCTAATTGTGATATTCTTTCCATGTAAACGGTTCCTAAAAGTGTCGCTGAAGCAGGATCTGGAGATGTTCCTCCATAAATTAAAATGTTTTTGCTCCCGCCAAAAATTGCCATTTGTGCTGTAAAATTCAATTCAATTTTTCCGCTGTAATACGATAAATCTATTGCTGGCAGCATGGCCCAGTTTTGTTCTATTATATCAAGCGGTGCACCTGAATTTAAATCAATATTATAAGTACCTAATACATTAAAATTACCATCTTTGATACCGCCTGTACTTTCATCAAATTGAATGTTTTTTCGGGCACTCCAGTTACTGCTGTTGCCATCTTTGTCTAATAAAGTCCAATCTGAAACGTCACCATCCTCAAAATCATCTTCCCAAATTGTAAACTGGGCAGATGATACAGTTGTAATCATTAGTAATAAAAATAATAGTATAATTTTTTTCATATTTTATTTGTAAAAAGCATGGGCAGAAATGCTGCCCATGCTGAATTAAATATTGCTTAACCTAACGAATTAAAAACTTGAAAACTTAGTCCAGGTAGCTGTCCAAAGTGCTTCAGTTTTGAATGCACCTGTAGCACCTGTAAAGTCTAATGCTCCATCATTAAAGAATGGCTGAGTTAAAGACCATTTAGTTCCTGGAGCAACAGTAGATGTAGCGTTTCCAAAACCTAAAGCAACTGTTGTTGGCAATACTGGATTAACATATCCGTGGATAGATATTGCAGACCAAGTAGAACCAGTTGATACTGAAGGAGATTCCCAGTTGATTCCTCTGTTGTATCCTGTTACAGTAGCATCAGTAAGGCTGATTTGCCCTAATCTACGTACGTGGATACCGTTTTCATATGAGTTAGCAGCTGTTGCAGAACTAACACCAATAATAGATAATTGAGAAATAACAGGACGTGTGATAATTGTTGTAGAAGTTCCACCAGCATTGTTATCTAACTCGATACCATTAGAATCTGGTACTAAGTTTGGTGCAGTACCACTTGTACTGTGAGTGGAATTAATATCAGCAAGTGCAATTGCTTTTGTGATTGATCCTGTGTATCCTAAATCAAAATCAAAGTTATCATCATCCGGAGCAAAAGAAACTAAATGAGTAGCATTAACTCTACCTCCAAAAAACTCAAATGAATCGTCTCTACCGTAAGAAACCTGAACGTGGTTAACTGTAGTAAGAGCACCAACTCCACCAAAAGTTACACCATTGATTTCAACACCAGTTGCAGCATCTAAGATTCTACCAGCAAATTCAACACGAACATAAGAAATTGTTCCTGCATTGTGAGAAGCGTTAGATCCACCATAGTAAAAATCAGAAACATTTGGCTGATCACCTAATCCTTCGATAATATTAGTAGTTGATCCGTTATTTACCTGATCATCACCTAAAATTACAAGACCACCAAAATCTCCAGGAGCTCCTTTTGTAGAAGCGTTACCATCTAAAAGATTGTAACTTGTAAAGATAATTGGAGCATTTACAGTTCCTTGTGCATTAATTTTACCAGTTTTAGTAATTACAAGAACTCCTGTAGCAACACCAGCAGCAAGAGGTTTTGCTTTAATGTAAGTTCCAGCCTGAATTGTTAATGTAGCTCCAGATTTTACACGAACTACTCCGTTAATTTCCCAAACTTTGTCACTTGTCCAAGTTGTGTTAGTTGTAATATCTCCACTTACAGTTTGTACTGTTGCAGGATATCCGCTGTAGTCAGCCCCAGCAGCTTTCATAGAAAAAGAAGAATCAGCAGAAGAATCATCATTTTGGCAAGAACTCACAAGTAGAGCTACAATTGCGAACATAAAAAATTTTTTCATAATAATTTAATTATTGCTATATTTGCCGCTATTAAACTAGGCCTTTGGAGAGAGCAGCAAAATTTCTTTCCTCAGGTCTTTCTCGTTTTTGGTAAATTTGTTTTTTCAAACGCATCCGTTTTACCGTCCGGGGGAGCTTACCTAACTTCCATCTTTCACTATTAGGATTTTTTTCATTTCAATGAAAGGATCAACTTCGATTCCCTTTAAAATTTAAATACACAAAAAGATAAATGTCTTTGGATATGATAAACCTAATGCCTTTGTCTTCTTTTATTGTTTTGGCTTAAATTGAAGATTCCGTATATCTGCAGGTTTCATTTTTTATCTATTTAAATTTTTCGAGGAACATTTTAAATACTCTCAGCAAAAAGAGTTTTTATTTTACCCAACTTCTTTATTTATTAGTATTAGCTTTTGAAATAACAGAATATCATGGGTATTTTTTATTGTTAACTTTTTCTTAATATTCAGCAGGAAAATACTTATGATTATGAATTTAGTATTAACAATAGCTAATTTTAAAAATCATAGTTTAAAGAAATACTAATCGTTCTTCCGGCAAATGATTTAAAAACTACCTGATCGATATCCGGGTCATATTTATTGGTTGCATTTGCTCCAAGGCTAAATCTTGATCTTGGGTTAGATCCTGTAGGAACATCTTCTATTTTACTGTAGCTGTTTGTATTGTTGTAGGTTTGCACGCCTGTATCAAACATGTTTTTGATACTGAATTTAAACTGCAAGTCTTTTTTCTTGAAGAATTTATAACTCAGCTGCGCATCTGTTTGTGAGTAAGGCATGCGGATTTCTTCTGCCGAATAATCAAACCCAACTAAAATATACTGATCTCCAACGGCATTATGTCTAAGGCTAAACCCAAAACGGTCGCCTACATAATCCATTCCTAAGTTATAAGTATAAGGCGACTGCCCGTAAAGCGGTCTGTTTGCTTCATAAAGTCCTCCGGTGCCATCCAGATTAACGTATGAAGTAACTTTGGTATCATTTACAGAAGCATTTCCGTAAACAAACAAATGTTTTAAAAGATCACCTTCTCCTAAAAAAGAAAGATTTTTGTAGAACTCTAATTCAACTCCCCAAAGTTTGGCTTTGTTTGAATTAATATTATAGATATCCCTAACGCCAGACGGATTTAAATAACCTACGGCTTCAATTGGGTTATCTATGTCTTTATGGTATACACCAAAGGATAAAATCTCACCTCCAGAAGGAAACCATTCTAACTTTAAATCGTAATTATTAGCAACACTTGAAACTATGCCGTTTGTATAATTATAAATTTTAGCGGCACGAAGCGGGTCATAATATGGAATGCTTAATCGCTCTGCAAACTGCGGACGTAAAACTGATTTATTGTAACCCAATCTTACATTCATTTTATTAGTTGGACTAATAATTAAACTGGCAGATGGTAAAAATTGCCACACTTTATCATCTCCCTGGGCTTCTGAGAAACCATCTGGAGTTTCAGACTGGCTTTCTATTTGAGTATATAAATAACTTTCTGCTCTTACTCCCCAAACCAATCTTACGTATTGACCAATTTTATCATCGAGCATTAAATAAGGTGAATGTATTTTTACGTCTCCCACATATTTGTTTCCGTAGATGCCATATTTCTGCCATCCAAAACCACCATAATAATAGTTTGATCCGTCTAGAAATTCCGAAAGCGGCTCATAAATTGTTGCAAAAGCAGAAGGTTGACCAACTGTAATTAATTTAGCCGATTCCTGCTGATTGGTTGCTTTTTTATAAGTACCAAAATATCCTGCTTTGATATCGTTTGTAAAAGATTCTCCAAAATTAAAAGTGTATTTAAAATTGACTGCCCAATTGTAATCTACTTCATCATTTGTAAAATAACTTCGGCTAAACGGAAACCTGTTTCCATTGTTATCGACACTATAATTTGTTATAATATCATCACCTACTTTTCCTTTTCCTATGGCTACAAATGTGGCGTCTTTAGTATCTTTTGTAACATTTCCGTATGCTCCGTACCAATTCACTTCGAGTTTGTCGAATTTGTGATTTCCTTCCACTTTATTTTGAATAAATGTGGTGTAAACAGGATAATTAGACTCTGATGTAGTTGGTAAAATGCTTCCGCTTAGTATTTCCGGAATAGAATAAGCTCCATCTGCCCAGCCGCTAATTTGTGTTAACTGATTATTGTAAATATGCATAACAGTGTTACGCACTGTAATTTTATGGTTATCCAACTGAATTGCAGCATTAAACATTCCGCCTAATGTTGAATTATAATTATAGTTGTTTCCTGAATTTCTAAATCCGTATTTTGTAAAAGTCGAATAACTTGAATTGTCTTTCTCTGGAGTAAATTCAGAATTCATTTGGTAACTTCCTCTTTGAGTGTGTTCAATTTCTAAGGTTTCCTGCGTGTTTTTAAAAATAAAAGAACCTACAAACCCCCATTTGTTATTGTCTTTTAATTTATAAACACGCCCTAAACCAAACTGAAGCGTAGTTCCCGGTGCTCCATATGTTTTATAAGTACTAAAATTATCTTGGGTAAATTGTTTAGAATAATCAATAAAAGGTCCTGATGTCGCTAAGCTTGTTGGCGGATCTATTGTAGTATGATTAGTAGGATAATCACGTCTTCCGTCATCAAATCCCCAATAATCATAATCGCCTTCTTGTCTTGTTAGTCTGTCTTTAAAAGTACTTTTGCTGTTATAAGAATTACTAATAGAAAAATTGGTAAAGTTTTCTTTTGGGATATCTTTTGTTTTTACTTCTACATATCCTCCGGCAAAATTAGCATACATATCCGGCGTTGCAGATTTGCTTACAACGATACTTTCTACCATTGCAGTTGGAATAATATCAAACGAAAAATTTTGCTGATAAGCATCTGTACTTGGTAAAGCGATTCCATCCATAACGGCCTGGTTCCATCTTTCTCCCATCGAGCGTACTACAACATATTTATCATTTACAGTTGTAACTCCTGTAATACGTTTTAAGGAAGCCGCTACGTCTCTGTCCGGTGTTCTTGCGATTTGTTCTGCCGAAATACCATCAGAAAACTGTGCCGCCTTTTTTTGCTGTATTAACATTCCTTCAACCGAAGCTGTGGCCTGTTTATAATTTTGTACAATGATTACTTCATTTAGCGATTGTGCATCTTCCTTTAAAGAAACAACCAGTGGTGTCTCTTCTCCTTCCTCAACTTTTACATGAGTAATTTTTTGGGTTTGAAAAGAAATTACACTTATTTCAATAGTATATTCTCCGGCTTCAAGTTCTAAAATATAGCTGCCATCAATATCTGACTGTGCACCAAAACCGGTTTCAACCACTTTAATATTGGCTCCCGGAAGCGAAAGTCCGTTGTTGTCAACCACCTTTCCTACAATTTTCCCTCTCCTTTTTTTTTTAACTGCGTCGTTTCTTTTAACCGCAATATTATTGTCCGTTCTTCTAAAATCTAAATTGGTTAAGGTTTGTAAATCATTCAGTACTTCATCGATTGTTACATTATCTTTTTTTAAGGTAACAAGCGGAAAACTAAGGTCAAGATCTTTTTGATAAACAAATTGATAAGGTGTTTGTGATTTTAAATTATCAATGATTTTTTGAGGCGAAGAGTTTTTAAAATCAACCGATACGGTTCCTGTTTGCGAATAAATAGTGTTTGTTCCGAGAAAAAATCCCAAAAGCAAAATCCAGATGGCAATAAAATAATGCCTGGAAAAATCATTGTTCATAGTTGAAATTGTTAGTTTGTGTAATTAATTTTAATGAGATATTTTGCGTTAATTATTTTGTAGTTTTAAAATAATGGCTGTGAGACAGCAAATTGCTGTTTATTTTTTACCGATTATATAAGTGCTGTTTCCCGCCGGACTGATATGTATTTCTAAAGCAAAAGCAATAGTTTGCAGTGTTTCATAAAAGCCTTGTCGCGTATCCAGAGTTCCCTGTATTTTTAGATTTTTTAAATTGTCATCCAGATAATTCACCGTAAACTTGTGATCGCGCTGCAGTATTGTAATAACCTCATCGAGAGTTAAACCGTCAACATAAAGCAATACTTTTTTCCACTCTGGTTCAAAATTGTTTGTTTTCTCTTTATTAACTGTAGCCGTTTTTTCGGCATATATGGCTCTGTAACCTCTTTCAAGGAAAACCGTATTTTGTGTGCTTTCTACTTTTACTTTTCCTGTTCTAACACTTACCTGTGCATCATTGTCATTGTAGGCTTTAACATTAAATGAAGTTCCTAAAACAGTTGTCTTTACAGCGCCTGAAGTAATAATAAAAGGACGTGTAACATCCCGCTTTACTTCAAAAAAAGCTTCTCCTCTTAAAGTTATCTTTCGTTCCTTTTTTGAGAATTTTGCAGGATAATCAATTTCTGTATTTTGATTCAGCCAGACTCTTGTACCGTCAGGCAGCGTTATAAGACGTATATCATCTTTAAAAGTTATAGTTGAAGTAATTTTGGGCTTAGATAAATCTAATCGGTTTAAAGAATGATAACTTCCAATAGAAAGAACAATTACAGCACACGCCACGGCAGCCCAATTGTAAAGGTTTCTATATTTATGAATTGTCACCTTCCGAATATTATCCCACATTCGGGCTTCCGTATCATTTGGAAGAATACCTCTGTTGGGTATAGCATTCCATTCTTCTTTTAATTTTTTATTTCTCATTTAGATTTATTTAGAATCGAAAAATCATGCGCGAATCTCCCCGATTCAACTACATTAGATTTTCATTCTTTTAAATGTCACGGGGTATTGTTACTATTAACGTTTTCTTAATCTGCGAGAAGATTTGGCAGCATAAAACGTTTATTTGTCATTTCGACCGAAGGGAGAACCGAGCGATAGCGAACAGACGAAGTAAATCGCACGCGGGAATCCGTGCAGAATGTCACCAATCTTTGTCGAATTACATATAGGATTTCTCCTTTCGGTCGAAATGACAATATTGTCGCCAATCTTTGTAAACCGGATTGAAATCCGGCCCTACAATATAAATCGAACCTTCGGCTCTTTTCTGTTAATCTGAATTTCGAAATGACAAATTAATACGCAATAAATTCAGTCTGACTGATAAAGAAAAGCGCAAACCAATAAAGTTCATGGTTCTTCACCGAGTTTTTCTTTAAAAATTGTAAAGTTTTAGAGATTTGATTCGCTACGGCACTTGGAGACATATTCATTTCAACCGCAATTTCTTTGTAACTGCGGTCTTCGAATTTATGAAGACTGAATATTTTTCTTCTTTTTTCAGGGATTTTATTAAGCAGATATTCGATTTTTTCCAGCTGCGAACTGATATCTTCATCAGGTTCGGCAGCACTGTCGAGTTCTTTGATCAGCTGATCATCTTCTACAGAAAAAATTCGGTTTTGCTTTTTGTACCATTTTGAGATTTCCTGTTTGGAGCTTTTAAACAGAATGGCTTCAAGTGTAACATTTGGGTCTAATTTTGCCCGATATTTCCAAAGATGAATAAATACATTTTGCGTCACATCTTCTGAATCTGCGAGCTGCGCTGTATATTTTTTGACAAAACAAAAAACTTTAAAATGATACAATTCATATATTTCCTTAAAACAAGAATCATCTCCAGCACGCAACCTTAATATCAAATTAGAACTCATAATGCAATTTTAAATGTTAAAGAAGAGCCTTACAAAAGTATAATAAACATTTATTGGTATTTTTTACAATTTGGTCATTTAATAATTTATTAATATTGAAACCAGTTTCCTGTGTTTAAAGGGTTTTACGAGAGGCTCACGCATTTCTAAAAATCGCTGTATTAGCAAATCATTAAAAGATTTGTAATTTTGATGTATAAATCAGCAAGTAACTCCTCGTAATGAAAATTCATATTTTTGGCACATCCGGGAGCGGTGTAACGACAACTGGTGAAGCCTTATCCAAAAAATTAGATATACCTTACTTTGACAGCGATGCCTATTTTTGGGAGAAAACCCAAACTTATCATTCCATAGGAATGTTGCGTTGGTAGAAAAAATAGGATCAGTCGTTTTTGCGTTCCATAGGAACGTTTGACAGGTCAGATTATTAAAAAAAACAATGTCGGAAATCAAACGTTCCTACGGAACGTAAACCATTATAACAATATAATTTTCTACCAATGAAATGTTCCTACGGAACAAGGAAATATATAAATAATCGAAGAGACTCTCTCAAAAGTCAATACAGTTTTTTACTATAATTATTTTGTTTGTTATTAGTGACTTAATTGACCACTTTTTGATATCCGACTTATCATTCCGTTAGGAATGTTTCGTAGGTAGAAAAAAATAAAGATCAGCAACATTTGCGTTCCGTAGGAACGTTTGATAGCTCAGATTATTAAAAAACAATGTCGGAAATCAAACGTTCCTACGGAACGTAAACCATCATAACAATATAATTTTCTACCAATGAAATGTTCCTACGGAACATGGAAATATATAAAATAACCAAAGAGACTCTCTCAAAAGTCAATGCAGCTTTTCACTATAATTATTTTGTTTGTTATTAGTGACTTAATTGACCACTTTTTGATATCCGACTTATCATTCCGTTAGGAATGTTTCGTAGGTAGAAAAATTAAAGATCAGCGACATTTACGTTCCGTAGGAACGTTTGACAGGTCAGATTATTAAAAAACAATGTCGAAATCAAACGTTCCTACGGAACGTAAACCATAATACAATATAATTTTCTACCAATGAAATGTTCCTACGGAACAAGGAAACATGTAAAAATAAAAAAGAGGCTGTCCCGACTTTTGAGACAGCCTCTTTGCTTTTTTTAGAAAATTACTTCTTAGTAATCGCTTCTATTATTTTAGCATAAATTTCAGTGTTTTGATAAACACCCGCAAAATTTTGAGCTCCTGCTCCATAAGCAAAAACCGGAACCGGAACTGCTGTATGATCATTTGTGCTGAAACTTCCATGAACATAACCTTTTTCAATACTTCCGTCAATTAAGGAAAGGCCGCCTGTTTCGTGATCTGCCGTTACGACTAAAAGAGTTTCAGTATTATTATCTACAAATTCCATTGCCTGCCCTACTAATTTGTCAAAATCAAGCATTTCGCGAACCACATATTCAACATTATTACTATGTCCGCCGTAATCGATCTGTGCACCTTCTGCCATAATAAAAAACGGATTTTTTGATTTTGTAAAAGTACTTACTGTTTTAGCAAAAGATTTAGTTAAGAAATCTCCTCTTCCATTTTTCATCGAAACTACCGCCGCATCATCTGCAATAACAAATTTGCTGTTTTTAATAGTATCTAAAGCGCTGAATTTATCTGAAAAAGTATAACCTTTCTCCATTAATGCTTTAGATAAATCTTTCCCGTCTTTTCTGGATTTAAATTCTTTTGTTCCACCTCCAATTAAAATATCCGACGGACTATTTAAGAAATCATTTGCGATAGGTTCATTGTAACTTCTTTCTGGCTGATGTCCATAAAAAGCAGCCGGAGTTGCATCTGTAATATTCCCTGCTGAAATAATGGCTGTTTTATAATTCTTTTTAGCCAATTGCTGCGTAATTAATTCTAAAGGTTTTCCGCTTTCATCAACACTTATAAACCTGTTGTTGGTTTTATGTCCCGTTGCCATTGCTGTTGCTCCGGCTGCAGAATCTGTAATATAGCTGTCAGAAGCTTTTGTTATCGAAAGTCCTTGTGTTGGAATATTAAATAAACTTAACTGTCCTTTATTGGCTGTATAACCTGCATATATCTGCGTTAATCCCATTCCGTCACCAATTAAAAGAATAACGTTTTTAGGTTTCTTTTTGGCGAAAGCCGAAACATTTTTAGGAACATAAGCTTGATGAAATTCTGTATTTTGGTAAAACGTTGATTTGATATTATTAATGAAATGCGTCAACTCAGAAACATTATCTGTACCAATAAAATCAAGTTTTAAATTCATCAAAGTCATCCATGTATTTACGTTATCTGCCGTGCCCCAAAATCTTATTTTTTTATTCTGATTGTGGACTTTTTTAATCACAGCCTGAATTTTTTCTAAATCGGCTTGTGTTAAAACTCCTTTACCGTTCCAAGGCGTGAACACTTTTATATCTTCACTGATCATTTCAACACGAGCTAATTGCTCAGCAGAATATTCTTCGTTAAGCCTTCCGTCAAAATAAATAAATTCAGGATAATCCTTCCACTGTGCAGGATTTGGTCTGTTTCCAGAAATGACAACTTTAATATTTTTATTTACAATAATGTCAGGAAATGTTTTTAACTGCTGCGCAATAACTTTCAAAGTAGCATCGGCATCCGATTTAACATCAATCATTAAAATCAAAGGTTTATTGCTTGGATAAGCTTTACTACCTAAACTTTTTAATTTTAAAGAAAGAGGTTCCAAATACATGCTTTTTAATGTATTCTGAGGCGTAATGTCTTTAAAGTTATGCGCCACAAACAATTCATTATTTACTACAAAAACATCGGCTTCAATAACGCCGGTTTCGTTTGAATACGCCCCGTAAAACGGAAGCGGACTTGCATAATCATTATGCGAATGTATGTTAGAAGAACTATATTCCTGTGCTTGCACAAACAGGAAGAATTGAAGGCAGAAAAGGGTGAATATTTTTTTCATTGAAAATGTTTTTATTAATGCTGTTTGTTTTTTGCCACAGATTTAATGGATTAAAATGATTTTTTGGATTGCTTTGTGTAAAAAGGTTTTTGCCACGAATTACACTAATTTTCACGAATTATTTTTTTGATTCTTGCGTATAAAATTTGTGGAAATTCGTGTAATTCGCGGCTAAAACAATATTTACTAATGATCTTTATTTTTTGCCACAGATTAAAAGGATTAAAATGATTTTTGAATTACTTTGTGTGAAGGTTTTTGCCGCGAATTGCACGAATTTTCACTAATTATTTTTTTGATTGCTGCGAATAAAATTTGTGGAAATTCGTGCAATTCGTGGCGAAAAAAAAATCCTTTTTAATCCTTTTAATCTGTGGCTAAAAAAACAATAATAACCAGTCCTTCAAAAAAAGACTGGTTTTATAATATTTGATACTGCAAATTATTTTTTACCGCCTGCAGACTCCACAACAAGCCTGCAGCGTAAAAAAAAAATAAACAAACAAACTAATTAATTGTGAATGGTAAATTGTTAATTATAAATTATTAATGGTTCACGACTAATTGATAATTAACCATTCACAATTCATAATTAACCATTAAATCACCATCCTTGGTTTTGAGTCAAAGCTCCTTTGCTCACAGCGATTTCATCTGGTGGTATTGGCCAAACGTGGTGAATCGCCGGGTTGAAATTACGAGCCGGATAAATTACAGTTCCGTTATAATGGTGAAGCGGTTTTGCGTAAGTTTCTTTTGCATCTCCCCAACGCACTAAATCAAAATGACGGTCTGTCCACTCACCTGCTAACTCGCATCTTCTTTCTCTTTTTAAATCAGTCAATGTTGCTCCGGCAAGATCGCCAAGACCTGCGCGTTGACGAATCAAATTGATTTCAGTATCTGCGTTTTGACCTTTCATTAATTTGGCTTCTGCTAACATTAAAAGTACATCAGCATAACGTAAAAGCGGCACATTTAAAGCTGTTGAAGGTTTGTCTCCGTTTGCATTTACATAACGAATATCTACAGCTCCCGAATTGGTTTTTGGATAACTAAACGGCTCCATATATTTTTTAAACTGATAACCAGTTCTGTTACTTGAACTTACAATGTTTTTGCCTTCGTTAAAAGTTACTTCTTCTCCAAAATAAACGAATTTATCTCCTTTTTGAAGTATTGTAGCGCTTCGTCTTTTATCAGTTGGATCATAGGTATCAAACAATTCTTTTGTTGGATAAAAATTCCCCCAGCCATTGTAAGCTCCCCATCCTTTATCTTCTAAACAAACTCCAGGAAAAATTGAACCCAAACCTGTATTTTCTGCACTAGAAGTTACAGACCAGATATATTCTGTAGACCAGTTGTTTTTAATTTTAAATACATCTTCAAAATTGTCAAGCAGTTTATGTTTTCCACTTGCAACAATCATGTTCGCATATTTTATAGCATTATCCCAATCTTTAGCATACAAGTATGTACGAACTAAATAAGCCCATGCAGCCGTTTTGTGTGCGCGTCCGTAATTGTCTGGCGTAAGCTCATTAAAATAAGGTAATAAATCAGCGGCTTTCTTTAAATCGGCAGCGATATAAGCGTAGTTTTCTCCAACGTTTTTAGCACGCGGAACGTAAACGTTTGTAAAATTTTCTCTGTCCTGAATAGGAATTCCGGCACGATCGTCTCCATAATGATATGCTAATTCTAAATGCATTACAGCATGATTAAAATAAGCTTCGCCCAACATTCCGTTTTTTGTTTTTTCATCCAAAGGAATATTCGGAATATTACGAATTACGTCGTTACAGCGTTTCATAATTTCATAGTGAAGTCTCCAGATATCTTTTGTATCAGACTCAGCTCCGTCAACAATAAAATTTTTGATACGTTCTGCATTTTGTCTTGGTTTTGTTCCGATATCGTCGCTGGCGTTGTTTAACCAAAAGAAACCACGACCGTACATATTATCATCAGAATACAAAGCATAAATCGAATTTACTCCTGCTTGTGCATCTGCCGGAGTTTTCCAGAAATTTCCGCTTGACGGCGCTCCCTGTGGAATTACATCAAGTTCACTTTCGCAAGCTGTGGTGCTTACCAATAGCACAAAACTCAATAATAAAAGACTTAATTTTTTCATTTTGTTTATTTTATATTTTTAAAAAGTAGCGTTTACACCAGTCATATAAATTCTTGAAAGTGGATATTTACCTACATCCATTCCGAAGT
Organism: Flavobacterium sp. NLM; assembly: GCF_002210235.1. Classification (NCBI taxonomy): domain Bacteria; kingdom Pseudomonadati; phylum Bacteroidota; class Flavobacteriia; order Flavobacteriales; family Flavobacteriaceae; genus Flavobacterium; species Flavobacterium sp. NLM. The sequence goes on along the minus strand of NZ_LIAC01000002.1, from coordinate 472,397 downwards.
TTCTAAGACCAACTTCCGGATCCATTCCTGAATAATTGGTAATCGTAAACAAGTTTTGTCCAGAAATAAAGAATCTTAATTTTGCTTTTCCGTTTAACCAGTTTTCTTTAACTGTATATCCTATTGACACGTTTTTCAATCTTAAGAAAGAAGCATCTTCGATATAGAAATCAGAGATTCTTCCGAAGTTATTGTTGTTGTCTGTTGAAGATAAAACCGGAATATTAGTATCTGTATTCGTTGGTGACCAGGCATTTTTAGATTCAGCCAATAAATTGTAACCTGGGAAAGAACCGTTTAAACCTGTATGTTTTACAGCATTGAAAACACTGTTTCCTGCAGCTCCGTTAAAAAAGATATTCATATCGAAACCTTTGTATTTGAAGTTCGCATTTAAACTGTAAGTTGTTTTAGGAAACGGACTTCCAAGCACTACTCTATCGCTGTTATTAATAACACCGTCTCCGTTTTCATCTTTAAATTTAATATCTCCCGCAACAGCATTTGGCTGATACGCTACTCCATTTGCATTTACATACGCTTTTGCTTCTGCAGTACTTTGGAACAATCCGTCAGTTGCGTATCCGTAAAATGCACCAACCGGACTTCCAACCTGATAAATATTTGCTAATGGTAAACTACGAACTCGGCTTAAGTTTAAAGGCTCAAGTGAAGTCAAATCATCTTTAATAGAAACGATTTTGTTTGTTAAAAATGCAGCGTTTGCTGTTACATCAAATTTAAATTCTCCACGTGTTTTTTGGTACGTTAAACTTGCTTCAAGACCTCTGTTTTCTACATCTCCAGAATTCACGATTCTGCCAAGAGGCGTTCCAGACACTCCAGGAAGCTGGTCACGAACTAACATGTCTTTGTTTGTTTTTACATAAGCATCTACAGATCCTACAATTGTATTGTTAAACATTGTAAAATCTAAACCAATATTAGTCTGCTCAGAACTTTCCCATTTTAAATTAGGATTTGATAATTCACTTTCGGCATAACCGTAATTAATTACCGGAGTTGCTCCAATTAAAGCTGATGTCTGCGTAAGAGGCACACTAAACTGGTAAGGCCCAAGGTTTCCTAAGTTTCCTATTTGTCCCCAGCTTGCACGAAGTTTTAAATTGCTTACAATTGGGTTTATGCTTTTCATGAAACTTTCTTCAGAAATTAACCATCCTGCCGAAACTGATGGATAAACTTTCCAACGGTTATTTTGTAAAAGTTTTGAAGTTCCGTCGCGACGTACAATTCCTGATAATAAATATTTTTGATTGAAATCGTAGTTTAACCTTCCCACATAAGAAGAAATAATTTCATCAGATAAACCTGCTCCTGTCTGTTGAATTACTTTAGCATTTAGTAAATAACGCTGGGATGGATCTTCGTTATCGAATCCAGTTCCTTCCACAGTATAATAATCTCTTTTTGTTTCCTGATACGTATATCCTGCTAAAGCTTTGAAGTTGTGTTTTCCTAATGATTTTTCATAAGAAATAGTTTGCTCGCTCAATAAATCAGTCGTGGTCATTGACTTTTTCGTCAATCTGTTAAAGTCGAATATTTTTCCCGGTTCAGTAATTTTAACCGTAAAATCTGTTGCGTTATCTTGTATTCTTGTATAACCCCAGTTTGATTTCACTTTTAAACCTTCAATAATTTCCCATTCTGCATAAGGATTGATTAAAACTGTAGAAATTGGATTTCTGTTGTCTAATCTTTTTAAGTAAGCAACCGGATTAATAACGTCTCCGTAAGAACCGATATATTTTTCAGGAACTCCTCCAAATTGTCCAGAACCATCTTCTCTGTAAATTGTTGCATTTGGCGGATAAAAAATCGCTCCTAAAATTGCTCCTGTATAAGCGCTTGATGTATTAGCAGACTGACCATCTGTTAAGGAATATGATAAATTTTCTCCAAGTGTAAAATTTGGAGCCAGTTTAAAAGAGGTATTTGCTCTTACGGTATAACGGTTTCCAAAAGTATTTAACAAAATACCTTCGTTTCTTCTATAACTTCCTGAAAGAAAGAAATTTGATTTTTCTGTTTTTCCATTTATCGAAAGAGATAAATCCTGAATTTCTCCTGTACGGAAAATTTCGTCCATCCAGTTTGTTTTTGTCGTTCTTGCTGTTGGTTCAAAAGCAGGATCAAAAGCAGGAATTCTTGGTAAACCCGCATTATCTCTTGCAGTATTCATGGCATCAGCATATTCTGCAGCGTTTAAAACATCTAATTTTTTAGCCACATTTTGAAAACCTCCCTGATAATTTACGTTTACATTAATTTTATCCGAAATTCCTTTTTTAGACGTAATTAAAATTACACCTCCAGAAGCTCTTGCTCCGTAAATCGCTGCTGATGCCGCATCTTTCAAAACGCTGATCGAAGCAATATCATTTGGGTTAATCGTATTTAACGAACCACTGTAGATAATTCCGTCTAAAACAATTAACGGTGTTTCTGCGTTTAAAGATCCAATACCACGAATATTAATTGTTGGCGAAGCTGTTGGATCTCCTCCATCGTTGATAACCGTAACACCCGCAACAGTTCCCTGCAATAATTCACCTGCATTGTTATACGTTCTGCTTGATGCTTCTTTCATAGAAACAGATCCTACAGATCCTAAAACTTCATTCTTTTTTACACTTCCGTAACCCATAACCACAACTTCCTGAAGCTGTTTCATATCGGCTGCTAATTTTACAGTGATATTTTCTGATTTTGTTACTTTTATTTCTTGTGTTACATAACCAACATAAGAGAAAATAAGTACCGCTTCAGATGCGTTTATTTCCATTTTAAACGTTCCGTCAAAGTCTGTTGCCGTTGTTGTATTAGAACCTTTGTCTTTAATTCCAACTCCCGGCAATGGCATATTATCGTCTTCGCCAAAAACAGTTCCCGAAACAATAATTTTGTTTTGATCATCCGTTAAACCGGCTACTTTTTGCGTTTTTTTAATTACAATATTGTTGCTTACAATTTCATATCGAAGCGAAAAATTACTGCATATTTTATCTAATGCCTGCTCCAGTTTAACGTTCGTAAGTTTTAAACTGATTTTTTGGTTCGTATTAACTTGATTTGATTCGTACATAAAATGAACGCCAGCCTGATTTTCAATTTTTTGAAAAACATTCTTCAAGCTTTCATTTTCTACCTTTAAAGTTACTTTTTTATCAAAATCAATATTTCCGGCATTTATTAATCCGGTAAAAAACAAAGCAATAAATAAGATTACTTTTGCCCACATAGCTTTTTTAATGCTTTGAAACTTTACGACGTACCGCTTTTGTTTTTCATTCATAGTTTTTGGATTTTAAGTTTGGCTTTTAATTTTAGAATTCAGATTTTAGATTTTAGATTTTTATTTTAAGTACTTAATTTTCAACTCATAATTCATAATTAACAATTCACAATTAATAATTACTACTGTATTTTATAAACTCCGTCCTCAACTTTATATTCGGCGTTTACGATATTGCAAACCAAGGCGACAACCTGATCTACAGGAAGTTCTTTGAAATAGGCGTTTATTTTGAGTGCGTTTAGATTCTTGTTTTTAAGTTCGATGGCAACATTGTAGTTTCTGTTTATGGTTGCGATAACTTCCGGCAGCGGCGTATCTTCAAAAACAATAATATTTTTACGCCATAATGAAATCGTGTTTACAGGAACATCTTTAAAGGCTTGCAGTTTGTTGTTTTTGGATTTAAAAACTACTTTCTGACCCGGCGTTACATATACATTTTCTTCTGTAACAGTTGATTTTACATTTACTCTTCCTGTCATAACAGAAACTTCCTGTGTTCTTTGGTCCGGATATGCCTGAACATTAAAGCTCGTGCCCAAAACTTTGGTGTCCATTTTATCGGTATGGATTATAAAGGGATGTTTTTTGTCTTTGGCAACATCAAAAAAAGCTTCTCCGGTTAGATAAACTTCGCGCGTATCTCCTTTAAATTCTTTTGGATATTTTAAACGGCTTCCTGCGTTTAACCAAATTTGTGTTCCGTCACTTAAAGTCAGTTTAGCATGTTCGCCTAACTTTGCCGCATATTCTTTAGTCTCAACAGCATTTATTAATTTTTGGTAAAAGAAAAATGATGCACCAAATAATACTAATAAGGAAGCCGCTGCTGCCCAATATTTAGTTTGAAGAAATATAACCTTGTTTGATTTCTTTATTTGTCTTAATTCTTTTTTTAGTTTGGAACGATCTGATTGTATAGTCTCCATATTCTCGAAAGCTTCATCAGTACGATCGTACCATTTATTCCACATTTCTTGTCCTTTTGGAGAATAACTTCCCCCTAAAAAATGTTTTATTTCTTGTTTTAATTTATCAGGCATTATAATTTCTTTATGTCTTTAATAGTATGTCTTGTGAATTGAAAATTCAGGTAGGTTGAAAAGGTTACGCTTTTGTTAAGAAAAAAGTCGGCTTATCATTTTCGGAAATTTTAAAATCAATTAAACTCTCCTAAATAAGTCCGCATAAATTTTAAGGCGTATGTAATATGATATTTTACCGTATCGATCGAAACGTTAAGTTCATCAGCAATTTCTTTATTAGAATAATGTTTGATTCTGCTGAGAATAAAAACCTCTTTTGATTTTTTTGGAAGTAACGAAGCTGCTTTGTCAACCGCTATTTGTAATTCATCATAAAAAATAGAATCTTCGGTTGCATTATGACTGTTATAAGAAACGGTATTTCGATCTAAAACTTCCTGAATATATTGATCTGTTACGGTGTGGGATTTTATATAATCTAAAGTTGTGTAACGAACGGAAGTGTAGATGTATGCTGCAAAACTTTTTTGAATTACGATGGTCTTGCGGCGTTCCCAGATGCTGGTAAAAACTTCCTGAACAATTTCTTCAGAAATAGGAACCGATTTCATCCTTAAATAAACGAAGCGCACCAGCAAATCACGGTATCTAAAATACAGCTCATCAAAAGCTTTATCTTTTCCTTGTTTTAATAATTCAACAAGTTCTTCATCAGAATAACCTTTATACATAATACTTCACTTTATTATTATTGACCGGGAAAATAATGTCTATTAAAACATTTATTTGGTGAAGTATGCTTACTTTGAAAAATGACATATACTGCAATAGTTTGTTTAATAATATGTCTTCAAAATTAAAACTGAGGGTAGGTCGGTTAGGTTACGTTTACATTAATAAAACAGCAGGATTATGAAACATTGTATTAACATTTCGTTTGGTTTGTTACCAATACCTTTAAAAAAACGGAAGAATAAAAATTTGGGATAACTTAGTAAAAGAATTTAAATATTTTTCTGTTAACAAACTGTATATGTGAATTATATAACTTTTACAATTTAAACTATAAAATATTTTCCCATTAACAATTCTACATTTACATTCCCGCAGTAAAAATCTGCAAGAACTAAATTTAAACAGCAATTATTAACCTCTAAATACTGATATCATGAAATTTGAAGGCAATGAAAATGACGAAACCACATTTAGAAAACAAGAATCTTTTTGTCTGTATGATTCGATAACAATATGCGACGATCAGGAAATAAGTCGATATTTTAGAGGTCAGAGTAAGAATGTTTCCTGGGATGATGAAGATGACAGCCTTGAGGAAGAAGACAATTATTACGAAGATGAAGAGGAAACTTTAGAGAGCTATGATCGACCGTTGTAAATCTCTCCAATAATAAATAATCATTAAAAGCTATCTGGTTTCAGATAGCTTTTTTTGGTTTTGGTGTAAATGATTTGTTTATTTAAAAACAGTAACTGCATCAGTAAGATTTTGGCTGGAAATAAAATCAGCAATAAAATCTTTTACTTCATTCCTGCTTTCTGCCGAAGTGGCAAAAGAATTAATATGATAATTTTCGTCCTGATCTAATATATGTATTATTTCAGTGTAGCCTTTGGAGATTAAACTGCCTTTTAACTTAATTACATTAAATTGTTGACGTCCGTCTAATTCTTTACGTACTTGTAGTTTTATAGCTCGTTCCATATATTAATATTTAAATTAATTCCTTAACTATTCCTTTATCAAATATAAACATTCGATTATTTAAGTATATAATAATCAATGCAGTAGTTATTAACTGTTTATCAGCATATTATCAACAATTCAGAATTATACTATTAAATTTAAAACATAAAACCTTCGAAAGCAATGTTTGCTGTAGTTTTAAAGAACCTTCAAAAAAAGATTATTTAAAAGAAATATCAGAACCATCAAAAAAGCCATATCAACAACGATATGGCTTTTTCTAATTTAACTCGGATTAATCTGCACCATCCGGCTGTAATCTTTAGAATATTTTTCCGGGTCTGATGCTGCGTATTCATTTTCCGGTTCGGGAATTACATGAATTTTAGAATCACTTACGGATATTACAGCCGAGCAGACATAAATTCCTATTTTGCCTTCGTTATATCTAAAATCCAGCAAAGTTAGTTTCACGACATCGTTTATTGAAAGTTCATAATAATTTCCGTAACGGATAATCTTAAAATAGATTTGCTTATTATCCTGAATTTCAAATTGATTGGTTTGAATGTTTTCAAAAATAAAATTATTCTTAACGTCTTTTTCATTAAATCCCCAAGCCCTGAACTGAACAAATCCGTTTACAAAATCAATCGAAATATAATAAGCTGTTCCTTCTTTATCACATTCAATTACAAATCCTGTTTTTCCCATTCCTTCAACCGCAAGCGTTCCTTCCCATACAAAATCCATTGAAGGTTTTTCGAAGCAGTAAATTTCATAACCGCTTCGGCATCCAAATCTCCATTTGTTTTCATTTTCCTGAACAAAATCAGCAGTTGGATTTCCCAGAATTGGTACGGGCTGCGGTAAATCTTTTTGCAAAATTGTTTTTTGGTAGAGTTTTTCCCAGTAATAATAAGACTTTAATAAAAGTCTGCCGCTTTTGTCAATATCCAGTTCTTTTGGCGGCGGAATTACTCGGTGTGTATTGACATTTCCATCGGCAAAATAAAAATTATAGACTAAAAAATGTGCACCGTCTTTTACAACTCTCGCAGCATAATTCCCCTGCGGAAGCAATACATTATTATGAAAAGCACAATATTCTCCCCTAAACTCCGGCGCCGACCAATATCGTACTTTAACATCTTCGCGAATGGAGCCCAGTAAATAATGAGTTCCTTTTATTTCGATAACACACGGACATTCAACATCATCATATACATATGGGAAATGCAGCGGTTTTTGCAGCACAAAACCTTCTTTTTCTCTTTTGGCTACACCAATACAGCCTCGTCGGTAAATTGGTCCGGATGCACTTCGGGCGCAAATCAATAAATAATCTTCGCCTTCATACGTGTATTTAAAAGGATCTCTAAAACTAATCCATTCCCGTGGATTGTTAGAAAAACTTTCATAATGTGGTGCTTCACTTTTAAAAGGCAGGCCTTCAAAATTTTCTTTTTCCCAATGAATTAAATCTGCCGAAACTGCCCTGCCTACTTTTTGCTCAATTCCTTTATCCTGACGTTTCAAACCGGTATAATACATTTCGTAACCCTTTTTATCCGATCTTTTGCTTACATGCATTGTCCACAACATATCATCGTCCCATTCTCCCGGATCACCTACAAACAAAGCATTTTTTACTCTTTTCCAAGAAAGACCGTCTTTTGAAACTGCGTGCGCAATATAATCGTGATTGGGAATAATCAAATGAAACAAATGATGCATTCCTTTTTCATCTATAAATACATCAACATCTCCAATTTCCCAATTGCTAAATCCTGAACCTGAATACATTTTATTACTTATTTAATCTGTTAGTATGTTTTTTTTTGCCACGAATTTCACCAATTTTCACCAATTTCAAATTCGTGGAAATTTGTGAAATTCGTGGCTTATTTCTTTTGAATGCCCAACGGTTATTTTATGATTTTATAATATTTCAATCCTTCTAAAATTCCTTCAGAAGCCGAATTTTTAGCCACATAAACACTTTTGGTCGTTTCGTAATCGGCCAGTTCTGCGCTTCTGTTTCCCACAATAATACCTTTTACCAAGCCTCTGAACATATCAACATCATTTCCCGAGTCTCCGGCTGCAATAACATTCGATAATGAAATATTCCATTTACGGCATAAAAATTTTATAGCATTTCCTTTTGAAGCCCGCTTCGGAATAAAATCCAGATATTGACCATGGCTCGGAATAATATTTATTTTATACCAGCCCGTTCCTAAAGCCTTGATTAATTCGTCGTGATTGTAATCTTCTTTTTTGTAGTAATAGGAAATTTTATAAGCATTCTGAGCTTCTTCTTCCTGAAGCCTGATCCATTTCACCTCTTTTAAACGTTCGACAACATCTTCTCTTTTCCATCTTCCGGCTAAGAATTTTGCCCAGCCTTTGTCGAGAATATAATCTTCCCCATTAGTATAATAAATCTCTGTCCCGACCGAACAAATAATAAAATCAGGCAGCGGAAATTCCTCTTCATCAATGATTTTTTTAACCAAAGTCAAATTTCTTCCCGAAGCCATCGCAAAAGCCATCTTATCCGTACGGTTTGTTAAGTGCGCTTTTAATTCCTTTAATCCGGGATTATTTAGTTTGGGTTCAATCAGCGTTCCGTCAATATCCGAAACCAATAAGTTTTCGATCTTTCTTTTCAATCGGTCAATATTGATATTTGGATAATGCTGTTTTTTGATTCCGGCTCCGGATGATAAGGATAAATTTTCTTTTACCAATTCCACATATTGATTAACATGGCTTAACCAGCTGTAATGTTTTTGAATATTTATGGCGCCGTTATTCGAATAATATTTCCACTGATTTTCATCAGTTAGAATATTTCGAAGTGCTTTTTTAATTTGATTTTCATCTTGCGGATTCACCAATTCTCCGTTTTGACAGACTGGAATAATTTCTGATGGCCCGCCATTTTTGGTAACCACAACCGGAAGTCCTGAACTGGCAGATTCTATAACGGTTAAACCGAAATTTTCATGCAAAGCCAAATTCACAAATACACCTCTTTTTTCGGCAGCATAACGGTAAATAATCGAAACCTCATTCTCCACATCATGCTTTTTCGGAATGGCCATTTTTCCGTACAAATCGTATTTGTCCATTTGCAATAATAAATCCGTCAGAACATCTTTTTCAGATTCCGGCATTTTGGCAATATCTTTACGGATTCCGGCAAAAATGACCAGATTCGCAATACTCTGCAATTCTTTATCTTTACCGTAAACATCAATAAGTGTATGGAGATTTTTATGTCGGTCAGGCCTCGAAAGTGCCAGTATAAATGGTTTATGCGGATTGGTCAGGAATTTTGAAATCGTTTCTGAAACCCAGTATTTCCGCTGCGTTTCTTCTAAATGTTTATCATTATCCGGTTCCTGAAAATAATAAGGAACAAATTTTCTGGTATCGATTCCCGGAGAAATGGCGTGGTATTTTCCTAACTCAAAATTTTTATATGCTTTATAGGTTTCAATTTCCTGTTCGGTAGAAGTAACAATAAATTCCGAAAGTTCAAGCGTCTTTTCCTCAGCCGCAATTCTGGCTTTAAACTTGAATTTCTTTTCCAGTTCTTCTTCCGTAAATCCGCTTTCAAGCAATTTTTTCTTTTTATAAAATCCTAAAGAATGTCCGGTATGGGCAAAAGGTATATTGAGAACCGCAGATAATTCGGCGGCAGCGTAACCAGCATCTCCGTAATGAGAATGAATCCAGTCCGGATAAATATTGTGCAGTTTAATATGCTGCATTGCTCCGTTTACAAACGTATCAAGATCTTCCCAAAGCAGTTCTTTCGATTTGTATTTTTTTCCTAAAAAAGGAATTCGCCTTATATCTAATTTATCATTAATTACTTCCACAGGAACTGCATATTCCGGCGAAAGCAAAGGATCGTCAATTAATCGTGTAAATAAATGTACGTGCTCAACATCTTTGTGCTGGGATAAAAATTCGGCAAGTTCGAAGACATATTTAGTTTGTCCGCCGTTGTCTGCATCCCGGCCAATTTCAAGACCGGAACCCTTTAAAAGTCCGTGTATATTTATAATTGAGATTCGTAATTTTTTCATCATCGGGCATTGTTATTTTGAAAGCCCAATTTACCATGCCTGCGAAGATTGTAAAGAAATAATTACAGTTTAAATTTACATATTTCCCACATTTGAAAGATAATTTAACCTAAAACATTACCGTTTATAATCTAAAACAGCCGGCAAAATATAATCCTTTACAATTTTTTCTGCCTGAGGATGTGCATATTGTTTATTATATGCTTTTGAAGTAATAATGATCACTAACGGAAGTTCTTTAAAAACTATAAACTGGTTTCCCCCATTTCCGGCACAATAAAACGTTTCATAATTTTTTCCTTCAAAAGCAAAAGTTTTATTCCAAAATAAATAACCGTAGAATTCATTATTTCGTTCCGGAATCTGGATTTGTTTTGTAAAAGTTTTAGAAATCCATTCTGCGCTTAAAATCTGTTTTCCGTTCCACAAACCATTGTTTTTATACAATTGCGCATATTTAGCATATTCCAGCGAAGTCATTTGTAAACTTCCGGCCGTATTAGGCACTTTTTGCGGCGTATACTGCCATTGATAATTCGTAATATGCAAAGGTTTAAAAAGCTTTTCATCGGCATATTTTTCTAAACCCTGAGGAACCATTTTGTTTATAATATCACCAAGAACAACAACTCCAGCCGTAAAATAATCCCATTGACCGCCGTTTGTTTTGGTTTTATCCATAGGCAGGTTCAGTGCAAATTTAACCCAGTTCTCAGCAGGATACATATTATCTTCATTTCCCGGAGAATCTCCATTGCTGTCAGAACCTTCAAAAGCAGAACTCATTGTGAGAAGATCTCTTATTTTTACGCTGTCTTTTTTAGGTTCATAATTAGTAAACTGTTTTAAATCGTAAAATGTATTTAAAGTCTGATTTTCATTTTTAATAAAACTTTCATCAATCGCAATTCCCATCATTGTAGAAGCAAAAGATTTTCCGGCAGATCTCGTGTCGTGCAGCGTATTTCTATTGGCATCATTAAAATATTCTTCAAGCAATAATTTACCATTGTGTATTACAACGACACTCGTAATTTCTTTTAAATTATAAGTGCCAATAGCTGAATTTAACTCCTCAATTTTCTTTTTATCAAAAGACTGATTTGAAATTTCCCAATCGCTTCCCGGCTGAATCTGCTGAACTTCAATTTGTTTTTTAGTTAATACAATGGGTTTTATAAGCAGCTTTAACTCGCCTTCGGCAATTAAATTTCCTGTTTTTATAGTGTCGCCTATTTTTATATAAGGCCTGAGTTCTATTTTGAGTTCATGCGTTCCTGCATTCAGGGCTTTTTCTCCGCCATTATTTTTAAATCGTTCCCACATGTTCATTGCCCACCAATCTTCTCCTTTTGTACTCGTTAGCGGAACTCTAAATACTGTCGATGTATTTTTGTTTCCGCCAGAACCAAAATTGCAGCCGTGATGAATATTTTCGGTATAAATCAATTTACCGTCAACATAAAAAGAAAACTGAAGATTTCCGGTTTTTAAAAGTGTTTCTGCAGGCAGTTTAGGAGCTAATTGATGTAAATAATTCACTACTGAATTATCCATAAAAACTCTGATATTTAAATCGGATCTGGGTTTAAGTTCAAATGATTTTAAAATGTCCGTCTTTTTATATTCAGCCAGCGGAATATTTCCATTCATAAAAGTAACCTTGCCAATATTGGCTTTATGAATATCATAAGTGATTTCGTCTGCTTTATATAAATCATTTTGGGCCGCAATTTTACCGCAAAAAGACAGTAAAAGAAACAATATTATTCGTGTCATTATTTTAGTTTTAATAAATATTTGAAAAGCAAAACTATGTCGTTCCATTCACTAAAAATTGTACAGAATTAACATTGCGGTTATTTCTTAAAAAGTATTTTTTTATGTTCTGATGGATTAATTTCATTCATTTCCCTAAAGCAGCGATTAAAATGACTTTGGTCTGAAAATCCGCATTGATAAGCGATTTCGGTAAAAGACTGATTTTGGGAAGACATCAGCGAAAGTGCTTTTTCAACCTTTAATTTCCGAATATATTCGCCCAGATTGCAATGAAAATATTTAGAAAAATCCCTTGATAAATGTATCGGGTGAATATCTAATATCGAGGCTAAATATTCTAACGTAAGAGGCTCAGCAAATTGTTCGTGCAGGATTTCATCAAGCGTTGTTACCCATTTTGGTTTTTTATCTAAAACCGCTTTAAAATTGTTTTGTAAACGTGAAATTATTTCGAGCAGTAATATTTGAGTAGAAAGGTCAGTACTATTATCCTCTATTTTTGAAGCCCTGAAAACTTTGTACATCAACAATTTAATATCAGGATCTAAAATTTTACTGCTTCCTTCAAGGTTCTCGCTGTTTAAACTCAGATTCTCAAACCAGTGCTTTTCAATTTCAAGATGAAAACCTCTCGTAAATCCGTCTGGTTTTATGTTATAATGTTCATCCTGCCAGTTATGAAACAACAGACTTCCGGGAGAACAATTGTAGACTTCTTTTTTATTTCCTTCAATAACATTTCCTTCCAGAATAAAAGTAAAATAAGCATGTTCGTGGTAATGCCAGTCCACTTTAGGATGTGTGTAAACGGTATCAGTTAAAGTAATTCCGTCGAGATAAATAGTCTTGTTTGTATCGCCGTAAAATTCGCCTTTTTTTGAATGTTTCATCGTTACAAAATTTCAGAAAACTAATGTACATTATTTTGGCATGAGAATTATAGAACAATATTTAAAAATTGTGTAAGAAAATTTTAGGGCATAGTTATACTTTTCAGTCTTATAAATGTTTCACCAAAACATAAATCCATGAAAATACTTTTACCAATCTTCTTAATTGTTATCCTAATTTCAATTTTGAACTACAGCTGCGAATCGCTTTGCGAAGATGATAATTCCAGAAGCAATCATAAAGAAGCTTCAACTCACAAAACAGACACATTAGAAGCGACTATCGATTAAAATATTTTTTAAGAATTTTAATAAATTTCTTTCAAAAAACACATCAAAAGAGATTAAAATTGGCAATAATTATTTTTACATTTGAGTAAGAAAAATATTGTCATGCTGTTCGTTTTTAACGAAATATCATCTTTTATAAACACCCTAATATTTATATGAGTTATAAAAACATATTACAAATTGACGATGATATTGACGATTGCGATTTTTTTATGGAAGCACTTCAGGCAGTTTCCAGTGCTGATTATGTATCGATGCAAAACCCTGTAGAAGCACTCAATAAACTGATCCACAAAAAAATTAATCCCGATGTTATTTTTCTGGATCTTAATATGCCGGTTATGTCCGGCTTAGAATTTTTAATAGAAATTAAAAAGCAGGAAATCATTAAAGATATTCCTATCATTATTTTCTCAACTTCACAATTTGAAGAAATTAAGCTTAAAGCCAAAAAATACGGAGCAGATGAATACATCTCAAAACCAAGTGATTTCAATGAATTAAAAAAAATACTAAGTCATTATATCGCATAATGTGTACTGTGCTTAATTATACTGCTCAAACCGTTTACTGCGCTGTGCCGTTTTTTGCTTTTTTTTATTGTTAAACCCTGGTTCCTTTGGTATTCCTAACAGAAAGACAATGAAATTATCAACTCAAATACTTGTAGCTTTTACGCTTATCATTTTACTTTCTGTAGCAGATTCCTATACGAATTACAGGCTGTCTAAAAAAGTACAGCTTAATTCTCAATTTCTTTCAAAATCTGAAGCCGTAATTAGAAATTCTAATAAAACCCACAGGGCCATTCTTGAAATGCAAAGTGCCGTAAGAGGTTATTTTTTAACAAACGATACCACATTTTTAGAAGAATATAATAGAGGAATAAAAAAAGTACCCGAATATCTTAGAGAACAGCGTTCCCTTATTGGCATTGATAATACCCAGCGGTCTATTATAGATTCTATAACACAGCTGCATATTGAGTGGCTTGTATATACATCAGAATTAATCGAAAGCAGAAACAATAATCCCGTAGTTTATCAAAACCTTATAGACACTAAATTTAAAAAACATATAGGCAAAAATATCAATGATGCTATTAGTAGAAAGTTCAAACGGTTTGACAAAATCGAATATAAAACACGAAAATACCACAGCGATATGTTACTGCAGTCTTTAGCAAATACCAGAACATTTTCGCTCATATTTTTATCCTTAACCATATTTGTTGGTATTGCAAGTACAGCTTATATCGTTATTATGATTACCAACCGAATCAACTCCATGGTTCGTGTGGCAGATACAATCTCTAAAGGAAAATTTACCATAGTTGAAGATTATAGAAAAGACGAATTAAGTGCACTTTCTTCCTCTTTAAACATTATGTCGCGCCGACTGGAAAAAAACATTCAGGAACTGGAAAACAAAAATGCAGAACTTAACAAATTTGCCTATGTGGTTTCTCATGATTTAAAAGCGCCTCTTCGCGGTATTTATAATGTTATCAGCTGGATTGAAGAAGATTTATCAGAAGAACTCTCTCCTGCCCTAAAAAATTATCTGAGCATAATTCCGAAAAGAACGCAGCGCATGGAAGCCTTAATTAATGGCCTTTTGGATTATGCCCGAATAAACCGAAAAACAACTCCTGAATTAGTGGATACCAATATAATGGTTGATGAAATTGCACAGTCTATTGTTCCGAGGAAATTCAAGTTAGAAATTATTAATCTTCCCGTAATCTTTACAGAACGTTTAAAACTCGAGCAGGTATTTTCTAACTTAATCAGTAATGCTGTAAAATACTCCAATCCAAAAAATCCACGCATCGTAATAAAATGCGAAAAAATAATGAACGTTTTTGAGTTTTCGATAAAAGATAACGGAATTGGAATTGATCCTGAATACCATCAAAAAATCTTTGAAATATTTCAAACACTAAGAGAAAAAAATGAAATGGAAAGCACCGGAATTGGCCTCGCCATTGTCAAAAAAATAATTGACGAACAAGGTGAAACCATCAATGTACAATCAAAACTAGGCGAAGGGGCAGAATTTACCTTTACCTGGAGAAATAATAAAGCCGTATGAGAAAGCCAAACATTTTACTAATTGAAGACGATGAACTGGATACTATATCGGTAGAACGTTCCTTAAAAAAATTAGAAATCAAATATATTCTTCATACCGCCTACAACGGACTTGAAGCATTAAAACTATTAAGAGATCCAGAAAATCCGCTTGTGCCGGATGTGATTCTTTTGGACATTAATATGCCCAGAATGAACGGAATTGAATTTCTTAGAATCATAAGAAGCGATGAAAATCTAAAAGACCTAAATGTTTTTATTATGACGACATCTTCTGAAAATAACGACAGGGTTACCGCCGAAGAACTTGGTATTTCAGGATATATCATTAAACCATTGAATTACAATGACAATACAAAAAGACCCGATTCAATGGATGCTTTTGTACAATTTCATCTAAGGAAAATTTTATTAAATGAAAATACTTAAATTTAATAGAAATTTCAATTTTTTAAAATTCCAAATTCCAATATCAGAAATCAGAAATAATCTAAAATCTGAACTCTAAAATATACCAAGCCGCCAATTATGAAAAAAGCAAAACACACCGATAAAACACCAGAAAATGAGGTTTTGATCGCACTGCCAATCATAACAGATGAAAAAAAACCATCTGGAACCAAAGTAAAAAAAATCGAACCCGAAGAATCCATTCTTAACGATGCCGAATTTTTAAAGATTTTGCTGAAAGTTAAAAACGGAAACTTCTCGCAGCGTTTCCCAACCGATCAAAACGGAATAAAAAGATCAATCTGCGATACTTTAAACGAAATTATCGACCTGAACGAAAGAATGGTTTTTGAATTTCAAAAGGTTGGAAAAAGCATTGGTAAACAAGGAAAGCTAACCAATCGCGTGGTTCTTGACGGTGCACGTGGTTCGTGGAGTTCGTGTGTTGAATCTGTAAACACCCTGATTTCTGACCTGGTTCACCCTACTATCGAAATTGCCCACGTAATTACATCGGTGGCAAAAGGAAACTTATCTCAGGAAATGCCCTTGTCTATTGAAGGAAACCCACTTCAGGGAGAATTCCTCAGAATTGCAAAAGAGGTAAACGGAATGGTGAAACAGCTGAACCTTTTCTCGATGGAGGTTACCCGTGTGGCGCGTGAGGTTGGTACAGAAGGAAAACTGGGAGGTCAGGCAAAAGTTCGTGGTGTGGGCGGTGTTTGGAAAGATTTGACCGATTCTGTAAATAAAATGGCGAGTAACCTTACTGGTCAGGTACGTAATATTGCCGATGTAACAACAGCGGTGGCAAAAGGAGATTTATCTAAAAAAATTACCGTTGACGTAAAAGGAGAAATCTTAGAATTAAAAAATACCATCAATACCATGGTGGATCAGCTGAACTCTTTTTCTTCTGAGGTAACCCGTGTGGCGCGTGAGGTTGGTACAGAAGGAAAACTGGGCGGACAAGCGCAGGTAAAAGGTGTTGGTGGAACATGGAAAGATTTAACGGATTCGGTAAACCAAATGGCATCGAATCTTACCGGACAAGTACGTAACATTGCCGATGTAACAACTGCCGTAGCAAGAGGAGATTTATCTAAAAAAATTACCGTTGACGTAAAAGGTGAAATTTTGGAATTAAAAGATACCATCAATACCATGGTGGATCAGCTGAACTCCTTCTCTTCTGAAGTAACTCGTGTATCACGTGAGGTAGGTTCTGAAGGAAAACTGGGAGGTCAGGCAAAAGTACGAGGTGTGGGTGGAGTTTGGAAAGATTTGACCGATTCCGTAAATCAGATGGCATCCAACTTAACCGGTCAGGTACGTAATATTGCTGAGGTAACAACAGCCGTAGCAAAAGGCGATTTATCTAAAAAAATTACTGTAAACGTTGAAGGTGAAATCCTTGAATTAAAAAATACCATCAATACCATGGTGGATCAGCTGAACTCATTCGGTTCTGAGGTAACCCGTGTGGCGCGTGAGGTAGGTTCTGAAGGAAAACTGGGAGGTCAGGCAAAAGTAAAAGGTGTCGGCGGAACATGGAAAGATTTGACCGATTCTGTTAATCAAATGGCATCGAACTTAACCGGACAAGTACGTAATATTGCCGAAGTAACAACAGCCGTAGCAAAAGGCGATTTATCCCGCCAGATTACGGTGGATACAAAAGGAGAAATCTTAGAGTTGAAAAATACCATTAATACAATGGTGGGTCAGCTGAACTCTTTCGCTTCTGAGGTAACCCGTGTGGCGCGTGAGGTGGGTACCGAAGGAAAACTGGGAGGACAAGCGCAGGTTGAAGGTGTCGGTGGAACCTGGAAAGATTTAACAGATTCCGTTAACCAAATGGCATCCAACTTAACCGGACAGGTACGTAATATCGCCGAAGTAACAACAGCCGTAGCAAAAGGAGATTTATCGCTCCAGATTACGGTTGACGTAAAAGGAGAAATCTTAGAGTTAAAAAATACAATTAATACGATGGTGGATCAGCTTCGAGGTTTTGCTTCGGAGGTAACAAGGGTTTCGCGAGAAGTGGGAACCGAAGGAAAACTGGGAGGACAAGCAAATGTTCCCGGAGTTGCAGGAACCTGGAAAGATTTAACAGACTCTGTTAATCAAATGGCAGGAAACCTTACCGCACAGGTACGTAATATTGCCGATGTGGCGATTGCCGTGGCCAACGGAGATATGTCCCGAAAAATTACCGTTGACGTTCGCGGAGAAATTCTGCAATTAAAAGAAACCCTGAACACAATGGTGGATCAGCTTCGTGAATTTGCCTCTGAGGTAACTCGTGTGGCACGTGAAGTTGGTACCGAAGGAAAACTGGGAGGACAAGCCAACGTACCGGGTGTTGCCGGAACATGGAAAGATTTAACCGATTCTGTTAACCAGATGGCGGGTAACTTAACGACACAAGTACGTAATATTGCTGAGGTTACGATTGCCGTAGCCAACGGAGATATGTCGAAAAAAATTACAGCAGACGTTCGTGGAGAGATTCTCCAATTAAAAGAAACCGTAAATACCATGGTGGATCAGCTTCGTGCCTTTGCATCAGAGGTAACTCGTGTGGCGCGTGAAGTTGGTACCGACGGAAAACTGGGCGGACAGGCGTTCGTTCCCGGAGTTGCCGGAACCTGGAAAGATTTAACAGATTCCGTTAACCAAATGGCATCGAACTTAACGGGTCAGGTACGTAACATTGCCGATGTAACCAAAGCCGTTGCAAATGGTGACCTTTCCAAACAAATTACCGTTGACGTAAAAGGAGAAATCCTGGATTTGAAAAATACCTTCAATACGATGGTGGAACAGTTAAATTCATTTGCATCTGAGGTTACGCGTGTGGCGCGTGAGGTAGGAACCGAAGGAAAACTGGGAGGACAGTCTGAAGTAAAAGGTGTTGCCGGAACATGGAAAGATTTAACAGACTCGGTTAACGTAATGGCATCAAACTTAACAGGCCAGGTTCGTGGAATTGCTAAAGTCGTAACATCTGTAGCAAAAGGAAACTTAAAACAAAAATTATCTATTGATGCAAAAGGTGAAGTAGCACAGCTTACGGATACTATTAATGAGATGATTGATACACTTGCCACCTTCTCAGATCAGGTAACAACGGTTGCCCGTGAAGTAGGTGCCGAAGGAAAACTGGGAGGGCAAGCAAACGTTCCCGGAGCATCTGGAACTTGGAAAAACTTAACCGAAAACGTAAATCAGTTAGCGGCAAATCTTACCACTCAGGTACGTGCTATTTCTGAGGTAGCATCGGCGGTAACGCAGGGAGATTTAACGCGAACAATTGGTGTTGAAGCAAAAGGTGAAGTTGAAGCTCTTAAAGACACTATCAACCAAATGATTTCAAACCTAAAAGCAACCACTTTACGTAATCAGGAACAAGACTGGTTGAAATCGAATTTGGCTAAATTTACTCAAATGCTTCAAGGGCAGAAAGAGCTTAAATCTGTTACCATGAAAATCCTTTCTGAGCTTGCCGCCGTAGTTACTGCACAGCACGGACTTTTCTATATTTTGGAAGAAGGCGAAGAATTCATGGATTCTAAACTGAATTTAATTGCCTCTTACGCTTACATTAAACGAAAAAATTCACCTACCTCCTACGCTATGGGCGAAGGACTTATAGGTCAGGTTGCTGTAGAAAAAGAACGAATTATTTTAAGTAATGTTCCGAAAGATTACATCAGGATCAATTCTGGTTTAGGAGATGCGAAACCAAAAGACGTAATTATTCTTCCGGTTTTATTTGAAGGAAGACTTAAAGCTGTTATTGAATTGGCTTCACTTGATACCTTTAGTCAGACGCACTTAGATTTCCTTGAAGGATTAACAGAAAGTATTGGTATCGTATTAAATACTATCGAATCAAATTCAAGAACAGAGGAATTATTGGTACAATCACAATCATTGGCAAGCGAGCTGAAAAGCCAGCAGGAAGTGTTAAAAAATACCAACGAAGAGCTGGAAGAAAAAGCCATTTTATTGGCCAATCAAAAAGAAGAGGTGGAACTTAAAAACCAAGAAGTTGAGGTTGCCCGTAAAGCATTGGAAGAAAAAGCAGATCAGCTTACTTTGACATCCAAATACAAATCTGAATTCCTGGCGAATATGTCGCACGAGTTAAGAACACCGTTAAACAGTTTGCAGATTCTCGCCAACGAATTAATTGCCAACCGCGACGGAAACTTATCCGAAAAACAAATTCAGTTTGCCAAAACAATCAACTCTTGCGGAGATGACTTAATTCAGTTAATTAACGATATTCTGGATCTTTCTAAAATTGAATCCGGTTATATTTCTGTGGATTACAACCCGATTAGTTTTGCAGAAATCAGCCGATTTGTGGAGTCTACCTTCAACCCTATTTCTCAGGCTAAACATCTTAATTTTGAAATTATGATGGATCATAATCTTCCTGAGGTAATGGAAACTGATTCGCAAAGATTGAATCAGATTTTGAAAAACCTGCTTTCCAATTCATTCAAGTTTACTGAAAAAGGCGGCGTTAGATTAAACATTTACAAAGCAGATAATAACTGGAAAACGAAAAATGCAAGTTTAGAAAATGCCGAAGCCGTTGTTGCTTTTGAAATTTCAGACACCGGAATTGGAATCTCCAAAGAAAAACAAAACATCATTTTTGAAGCTTTCCAACAGGCAGAAGGTTCTACAAGCCGTAAATATGGAGGAACCGGTTTAGGATTATCTATCAGCCGCGGGCTTTCTGATTTATTAGGCGGAAGCATCGAACTGGAAAGTGATACCAATATTGGAAGTAAATTTACCTTGTTTTTACCATTGAAATTCGTTTATATTCCAGAATTGGAAGACATTAACGTAAATGAAGAAACCAATGTTCTTCACGCCGGAAAAAGCCGTTTAAAATCACTTCCGTCTGCAAGTTTCAAAAAATCTGATATGGATTTATATTTTGTAGATGAGGTTGGCGACGACAGAACTGATATTAAACCAAATGACAAAATTCTTTTAATTGCCGAAGACAATGTCACCTTTGCTAAAATATTACTGGAAAGAGCACATCAGCATGGCATAAAAGCGATTGTAACGACACGCGGAAATGATGTGGTGGATTATATCAATCAATTTCAGCCGCACGCCATTACAATGGATTTAAATATGCCGGACACCAGTGGCTGGAAAATTCTCGACCGACTAAAAACAGATTTCACGCTTCGTCATATTCCGGTTTATATTATTTCGGGAGAAGATGAAAGAAACAAAGGTTTAAAACGCGGTGCCAGAAACTTTTTCCTTAAACCTGTCAAAAATGAATTATTGACTTCTCTTTTTAATGATATTCAGGATTTTAAAGACAAGAAAGAAAAAAATCTTCTTGTAGTGGATGATAATGAATTTGAACTGAAACGAATTGTTGAAGCTGTTGAAGGCGAAGACATTTCGGTATCAACTGCTTTAACGGCAAAAGATGCTGTAAAATTGATACAGGAAAAATCATTCGATTGTATTATATTAGACTTAATGCTTCCTGATGCTGATGGTTTGGATTTAATCAGCGATCTGGAAAATAATATCAGCGGACAGGAAACGCCTATAATTGTGCATTCTGCGGGCGATGTGAATAAAAAACAGCGTGCTAAACTGAGTCGTTTTGCACACAGTATTATTACAAAAAGTGCTGTATCTATTGATGAACTAGTAGATCAAACTGCCTTGTTTATGCATCGTATACACAAAGATCTGCCGGAAAGTATGAAAGACAGAATCGAAACGTATTATTTAAAAGAAGATGTCTTAATCAATAAAAAAGTACTTTTAGTAGATGATGATGTTCGAAATTTATTTGCGCTTACAACTGCTTTAGAACGTTTTGGTTTAGATGTTATCAGCGCAGAAAGCGGTCACGAAGCAATTGATATTTTAAGTCAGAATCTAAAAATTGATATTGTTTTAATGGATATTATGATGCCGGAATTAGACGGTTATGAAACCATGAAAATCATTAGAAAAAACATAAAACATAAAGACTTAACTATCATTGCCGTAACAGCAAAAGCAATGAAAGGCGACAGACAGCGCTGTATCGAATCCGGCGCATCAGATTATATTACAAAACCGGTTAATGTTGAACAATTATCCTCTTTAATGAGAGTGTGGTTAAAATAATTCCCCTATTATGAAAGGCCAGAACCCCATAGAAGAATATCCGGTTAAAATATTAATTGTCGACGACAAGAAGGAAAACCTACTTTCACTTCAGGTCATACTTGCAGATAAGGGATATGAATTTGTAGAAGCAACTTCCGGGAAAGATGCGCTGCGAATTCTGCTCAAAAGTCAGGATTTTGCAATAATTCTTATGGATGTGCAAATGCCGCTTATGGATGGATTCGAAACTGCCGAACTCATTCGTCAAAGCGACAAACTTAAACATGTGCCTATCATTTTCTTGACGGCAAATATGAACACTACAGATTATATTTTTAAAGGATATCAGTCTGGTGCTGTTGATTATATGATTAAACCTTTATCTGCAGAAATCCTTCAGGCAAAAGTGATGGTTTTTACCGAATTGTATAAGAAAAACAGGGAATTACGCCTTAGAGAAGAAGAAGCCACAGCACTTAATGCCAAAATCACAAAAGCAAATGAAGAACTGGCAGCGCAATATATTGCTATAGAAAAATATGCAACTGAGTTAAAAAAGAAAAATACGGAACTTGATGCTTTTACTCATATTTCAAGTCATGATTTACAGGAACCGCTGCGTAAAATTCAAACTTTTACAAACATTATCCTTGCAAAAGAATATCCAAATTTAAGTCCGGACGGACAGGCAAAATTTGAACGAATCTTATATTCCACCAACCGAATGCGGGAATTAATCAATGATCTATTGACTTTTTCCCGAACAAATATTACAGATCGTATTTATGAAAATACGGATCTTAATATCATTATTGAAAATGTTAAAGAAGCGCTTCGGGAAAATATTAAGGAAAAAAATGCTTCGATTATTACGGATCTTCATGGTAAAATAAATATAATTCCGTTTTTGTTTATTCAGCTTATCGAAAATCTGGTAAACAATGCCTTGAAATTTTCTCAGAAGGAAATTCCGCTTCAAATTGAAATCAAAAGCAGAATCGTCAGCGGTCAAGAATTACAAAATGATAAATTATCATCAGAAGAAAATTATTGCCACATAAGTTTTAAAGACAATGGAATTGGTTTTGAACCGGAACACAGCGAAAAAATATTCGGCGTTTTCCAGCGCTTGCACAGCAGGGATATTTATGACGGAACAGGAATTGGTCTTGCCATCGTAAAAAAGATTGTCGAAAATCATAATGGCATTATTAACGCGACTGCAAAACCTATGGAAGGTGCTACGTTTAATATTTATATTCCGCAAAAATGAATTGAAACCGGATCTACAATATGAACTGGATTAAAATCCAGCCCTACAATATAAATCGAGCCTCCGGCTCTTTATTTTGATGCCGCAAAATATCGATCGTATTTAAATCCCAATTTTAAAATTCCGAAGGAATGATTTATATTGTAGGGCCGGATTTCAATCCGGTTTAACGATATGTTTGATTTCAATCTGGTTTAATATCATTGTAACGCGGGATTTCAATCCAGTTTAATTTCATTGTACACCTAAAATATCATAACCCAAACTGGATTAAAATCCAGCCCTACAATATAAATCGAGCCTCCGGCTCTTTATTTTGATGCTGAAAATTATAGATCGCATTAACACCCAGAATGTAAAATCCCGAAGGGATGATTCATATTGTAGGGCTGGATTTCAATCCGGTTTAATTTGAATATGGCTATCTGATTTATTTTACCCTTTTTGATCATCGAAAAAATTAAATATCTTTGACCATATCATGCAGGAAAAACTTCGGGAACATATCGAAAAAATAATAAAGCTGACAGATGAAGAATTTTCATTTATCAGTCAGCATTTTATCACCAAAAAATTCAAAAAACACCAATTTTTAATTCAGGAAGGCGATGATGTAAAATATGCTTATTTTGTCATTTCAGGACTTTTAAAATTGGTTTACACCGATGAATCCCTAAAACAGCATATTGCTTCCTTTGCTATGGAAGATTGGTGGGAAAGCGATTATTATGCTTTTTTCACCCAAACCAAAGCAACCATGTCTTTAGAATGTCTGGAAGATACAGAAGTGCTTTGTTTTACCCTCGATGATTATAAAGATCTATGCGATAATTCCCCAAAAATGCTACGCTTTCTTCTTGAAAAGGCCAACTTTGGTTTTCTTGCCTCACAGCGTCGTATTCTTTACTGGATGACTTCTAACCCAAAAGAACGTTACGAACAGCTTTTGAAACAATATCCATCTCTTTTTCAGCGCGTTCCTAAAAGCCTTATCGCTTCTTATTTAGGCGTTTCGCGCGAAACCTTAAGCCGTTTATCTTCGTAAATGTGACATTTCGCACATGATAATCGTGACAAATATCAAGACCTGTTTCCACAAGTTATTTTCAATTTTGCAATATAAATTTTAAACTGTAATCGTGAAAACAACAACAAAACTTTTAGGATTATTATTAATCACAGCAATGCCAATATTGGCACAAACTAAAAAAGGAAATCAAATGGAAAAAAGAGTTATCAATCCGTGGAAATGGCAAAATGAGCGTAGTTATAATCAGGCAGTTGAAGTAAAAAATCCGCAGGGAACATTGTATGTTTCCGGGCAGACCGCAATAAACGCCGAAGGAATTTCAAGCAATCAAAACATGGAATCGCAATTAAAACTAGCGATCCAAAATCTGGAACAAGTAATCACCGAAGCCGGTTACGAATGCAGCGGCATAGTGAGATTAACGATTTACACAACTGCAACTTCAGAGCTTTGGCCTCACTTTAATATTCTGCAGGAATGGATTGCAAAACACAACATTCAGCAAGCCACAACTTTAATGGAAGTAAAAAGCCTTTTTGAAACCGTTAAAGTAGAATTGGAAGCAACGGTGGTTAAGTAATTTTTAGTTGCTAAGTTGCTAAGGTTCTGAGATGCTAAGATTTTTCTAAAACCTTTGAACCTTTGCAACTTTCTACCTTCGACTAAAAAACTTAGAATCTTAGCATCTCAGCAACTTAGAATCTTATAA
Organism: Flavobacterium sp. NLM; assembly: GCF_002210235.1. Classification (NCBI taxonomy): domain Bacteria; kingdom Pseudomonadati; phylum Bacteroidota; class Flavobacteriia; order Flavobacteriales; family Flavobacteriaceae; genus Flavobacterium; species Flavobacterium sp. NLM. The sequence goes on along the minus strand of NZ_LIAC01000002.1, from coordinate 447,601 downwards.
ATACTCTCCATCTTTAACCTTAAAAGCCCATGCTGCCATTGCTTCAATAACAGGCAGTAAACCTTGTCCGGCATTGCTGAGTCTGTACGTTACAAAAGGAGGAACTACAGGTCTTGATTCCCGAATCACAAGACCATCGGCTTCTAATTGTTTTAAATGCTGAATGAGCATTTTTTCTGTAATAGCAGGAATTTCTCTTTTTAATTCGCTGTAACGTTTCATTCCGCTTGATAAATGCCAAAGAATAATAGGTTTCCAGTAACCGCCTATTTTTTCCATTACAAACGTAACCGGGCATTTTTCCAGTGCATACTGCTTATTTTCCTGAATTGTCGATGATTCTTTAATTGCTGTCATGATACATACTATAGGGTAAGTACTTGTATAAAAGTAAGTACAAAGATACCTTTGTAACTGTAATAAAAAAAATTATATATATGAAAATTATAGTAACAGGTTCTTTAGGGAACATAGGAAAACCATTAACTACAAAACTTGTCGCTGCAGGTCACGACGTAACCGTAATAAGCAGTAATGCCGACAGAAAAACAGCAATCGAAAATCTGGGCGCAAAAACTGCAGTAGGTTCTGTAAGCGATGCAGCATTTTTATTGGAAACATTAAAAGGTGCAGATGCTATTTTTGCCATGACACCTCCAAATTTAGGCGGAGCAAATGTTATTGCAAATACTGAAAACGCTGGAAAATCTTTTGCAAAAGCAATTGAAGAAGCACAAGTAAAAAGAGTCGTTATGTTAAGCAGTATTGGCGCTCATTTACCAAACGGAACTGGCCCAATTGCAGGACTTCATAAAATTGAAGAAATATATAAGGAACTGAATACTTCTGTAACTTTTTTAAGAGCAGGTTTTTTCTTTACTAATTTTTATAATGATGTTCCGATGATTCAGGGAGCGGGAATTATTGGTTCTAATTATCCATCAGAAATAACAATTCCGTTTGTGCATCCAGTAGATATTGCTCAGGCTGTCGCAGAAGAATTACAGCATACTCCGGCAGGAAAAAATATCCGATATATTATCAGTGATGTCCGCACTCCGGCTGATGCTGCAAAAGTGTTGGGTGCTGCAATTGCAAAACCAGAATTACCGTGGGTAGAATTTACAGATGAACAAGCTCTTGGAGGAATGGCACAAGCAGGAATTCCGGAAGAAATTGCTAATCTTTATGCCGAAATGGGAACTGGCTTAAGAAACGGAAAAATCATTGAACATTTCACATCAAGCAACGCTTCTGTTGACGGAAAAATAAAACTGGAAGATTTTGCAAAAGAATTTGCCAGTAAATTTTAATTAGAAAATAAAAGGGATTGTCTCAAAAATCGAAACAATCCCTTTTATTTTATGTGTTCTTTGTTCCGTAGGAACATTTCATTGGTAGAAAACATATATTGTCATTATTGTTTACGTTCCGTAGGAACGTTTGATTTTGACATTTTTTCAATAATCCAACATCTCAAACGTTCCTACGGAACGTAAACATGTCGTTGGGCATTATTTTTCTACCAACGAAACATTCCTACGGAATGATAACATGAAATTCAAATTAATCGGGATTAGCCAATATTTTATACAACTCAGCATTTGAAATGTAAAACTGATTTTCAATACTAATTTGAGACAGTTTTGCGCTTACCAAATTATTCTCTCTCGAATTAAGCAAAAAGATCGAGCTTTCGCCGAAGGAAAATAACTTCTCTTCAGAATTAAGCATTGTTACATAATCTTTTACCAAATTGTCAATTACATTTTTCTGCCTTTTTAAAGAAGCAATCTCAGTTTGTTGTGCTTTAATTTTGTTTTTCAATTCCAGTCTCTGCTGTTCAATATCAAACTTTAAATCCTGAATCTTTAGTTTTGCCATTTTCAGACTTCCTCTCTCCTTTCTCAAAAAAATCGGAATGCTGAAATCAATATTAAACTTATAATCATCGGCATTAAAAGAATCAAAATAAGAAGGCTCAGAAATATAATTGTAGCCTACATTTAATTTGGGAAGAAGCCAATTGGCTTTCAATTGTCTGTTAACTTCGAGCATCGACATTTTAGTTTCTAAAGCCTGAATTTTAGGATGCGAATCTAAAGTTTCAACATTGACCATCATCGCATCTGTTTTCAGCGTTTCTTCTAAAGTCAAAATTAAATTTTCTTCCGGTTTCACCATATCTCCCAATTCAACAGGCACATTTTCAAGCCATAAATAATTAGACAAATACAATTTTGCTTTTGCTAATTTTAGATTTGCGTTTTCAACATTTAATTCTCGGTTTCGAACCGTAATTCCGGCTTCAACGCTGTCAATTGCAGGAGAATCACCAAGTTCAATCAGTTTTTTTACACCTGTAAAACGTGTACTGGCAAAACCAAGATATCGCTTATAAAGCTCAGCTTCATTATAGCTTTTTCTCCATTCAAAATACGCTTCACTTGCTTTATACAAAACCTCAATGGCTCTCAGTTTTCGCTGTGCGTCGCTTAATTTTAACTGCAGTTTTCCTTCGCGGACATCTGCCATTCTTTGGTTGATAAACATTCCTTGTCCCAACGCCACGCTGACTCCCAAAGAAGTTAATCCGTTATCCGGCGTACGATTCTGCGGATTATAATATTGTCCGTCTGTATCGTCAAATCCGGCTTTGATTTCGATTCCGTACCAAGTCGGAATTTTAAAACTGCTGTTTAAAATCGAATAATATTCAGTTCCTTTAAACTCTTTTTTGTTGTAATCGACTTCAATTTTAGGGTCAAAACCACCGCGCGCCAGCATCAACGCTGCCTGAGCATTGCTAATTTCAAGATTCGCCTGTTTTACCAGCGGATGGTATTTTTTTACATATCCTAAATATTCGCTGTAACTCAATTCTTCCTTATTAAAATCCTGACTATAAGCAGAAAAACCAAATAAAAACAAAAAAGAAAACAGTCGAACTATAGTCTTAAATTTATTTTTTGTCTTTCCCATTTTTTGCCTCCTTTTCATCTGACTTATAATAATTTGGCGGAAATCCGTTTAAGTTTCGCCATATTTCATACCAAACCGAAACCGTTTCTAATAAAGCAATACTCTGCGCTCCCGCTCCAATACTCAATTCTTTCGGCCATTTTTCATCCTTATTTCCGTCTGGCGAAATTAAAACCCTGTATTTTCCATTGGCACTAATAAAATTTTCAATTGCCACTACTCTACCGCCAAAAGTTCCGTAGGATAATCCAGGCCATCCAGAAAACACGATTCTTGGCCATCCGTCAAACCAGACACGAACTTTTGCACCGCGATGCACCAACGGAAGATCGATAGGATCAACATAGGTTTCTACCGCAATATCATAACTTGCCGGCATAATACTGATAATTGGCGTTCCTTCTTTAATCGTTTCCCCAAGTCCGGCCAGTAAAGCACGGTTTACATATCCACTTTGCGGAGCCGTGATGTAATACAAACCATTTCTAATACTATAATTTACGTATTGGTTTTCCAGTTTATTTACCTGTGCTTTTGTATCGTATTGCGTGCTTAAAGCGGTGAATTTATCGCTTCTTGATTTCGATATCTTTTCAGAATATTCAGCCGTGATACGACTTATTTCTACTCTTGCGTTTATCAATTCGTTTTTACTGCTCAAAAGTTTGTTTTGTTGTGTAATAATATATGCTTCGGATTCTTGCAGTTTTAAACGTTTTTGTTCTACATCTGTCAAAGGTTTTAAACCTTCTTTATTTAATGCAGTCGAACGGTCAAATTGTGTTTTTGCAATTCTTAATTGCGTTTTTACCGCTTCAAGATCCATGCTGTCACTTTTAATTTTCAGCTGGGCTTGTTTAATTTTATTTTGAGCCTGCTGCAGTTTTAATTCTCTTTCAGTATTAAGTGACTGCGCCTGAACGTTCAGCGAACTTACTTTATCAGCATACGATTCTACCGCCATTTTTTTGGCATCAACCTGATCTTTTGTATTTCCAACCAAATTAGGATCTAAATAATCTTCTTTGGTTTCAGAAATAAACAAAATCGTATCTCCTTTTTTTACATAATCCCCTTCCTGCACATACCATTTTTCGATTCTTCCGGCAATCGCATTATGAACGGTCTGTGGTCTTTGATCTGGTTTTAAAGTCGTTACAGAACCACTTCCCGAAATATTTTGTGTCCACGGAAGAAAAAGACAGGCAATGCAGAAAATTAAAAAGCCAACAATTACTCGGTTTAAAATTTTATAGTGCGGTCTGCGGGCAACGGCGGTGATCGATTTGTATTTGCCCGGCGTTATAAGTACATTATTATCTTTAGATATATTAAGCATGATTAAAGCTTTATGTCGTTAATAATTTTTCCATCATCAATCGTAATCATACGGCTGCATTTGTTCTTCCAGACATCATTTTTAGAAGTAACAATTACCGTCCAGTCATTTTCTTCGGCAAGTAAAAAGTCAACAATTTTACCCGACGTCAGTTCGTCCATTTTATCAACCGGATCTTCAAGGAATAATATATTAGGTTTGGTCACAATACTTCTCGCCAAAAGAATCTTTTGCACATCAGAAGCCGAAAGTTCGCGTCCGCCCGGATGAATCTGATGTTCCAGTCCGTTCGGGAAAGTTTTAATATAAGGCGTTAAACACACATTATCTAAAGCCCATTTTAAATCGTCATTATTAATGGTTTCATTTCCAAAAAGAATGTTTTCCTTAATTGTTCCTTCAAAAAGTGTATCGCCCTGTAAAAGTGTTCCGGATTGTGCTCTGTAACTGTCTTCGTCTAAACGGTTCATGAAATTATCGGTCACATACATTGCGCCGCCTTCTGGTTCAAGCAGTCCGGCAAGTAAGCGTAATAAAGTACTTTTTCCGGCACCATTTGTTCCTCTTAAAATGATCTTTTCACCCTGATTTATTTTCAGGTTAATATTTTTAAGTGATTTTTTGCTGTGTTCCGGATAATTGTAAGCAATACTTTCGGTCTCGATTGTAATTCCTGTTTCGGTTACAGCAGAAGTTTTCGGAATACAGGCAATTTCCATATCCGTTACCTGACCAATTTTTTCTAAAGAAGTCAATACATCATAAAAAGATTCTAACCCGAAGATTATTTTTTCTACAGAATTGATCAGCAATACAATTACAATTTCAGCTGCCACAAACTGCCCAATGTTCATTTGATGGTGAATTACCAGAAAACCACCAATCGACAAAAGAGCAGCTGTAACAATTACTTTAAAAATAGTAAGCTGAATGTATTGTTTTTTCATTACCTGAAAGTGCTTTTCGCGGTAATTGACGTAATGACTCACATAACCGTCATTTCTGTCTAAAGCATAATCGAAGCCGCCTTTTCTGCGGAAACTTTCACGATTACGTGCAATTTCCTGAAGCCAGGCCGCCACTTTATATTTAAACTTTGATTCGTTAAGACTTGTTTCTAAACCATCTTTATAAGAAAATTTAAAAATAACATACAGAATAACGATAAATAAAAGTCCAATTACGGTAAAAAAGGAATGATACAAAACCAGTAAAATAATACCCAAACCAACCTGCAAAAAGGCAGTACAAAAATCTAATAGAAGTTTTGCTGTTCCCTTTTGAACCATAAGAGTATCGAAAAATCGGTTGGCTTTTTCCGGCGCGTATTCCGAATACATTTCTTTAAATTTGATTAAAGGCAGCCTGTAAGCAAATTCAAAAGACGAACGCACAAAAATTCGCTGTTGCAGATTTTCTACAATTCGCAGCTGCAGAATAGTTAGGATTCCGCCAAAGCCAACTCCAATTGTAACCAAAAAAACCAGTACAATCCACGAAACACTAAGCTGTCCGCTTTGAATAAAATTAATAATCGCCTGAATTCCTAAAGGCAGGGAAAGGTTTACCAAACCCGCAAAAGCGGCATAAAATATAATTTGGTATACGTCACGTTTGTCTAACGCAAGTAAGTTGTAAAAACGTTTTAAAGGTGTCATGGATTTATATATAAATACAAGATTAATAGATGTTAATTTACGAAAAATATCGCATTTAGGATTACAAAAACTATCATAATCCAATCAAAACTAAACACTTATATTACAAATCGTGGAGGCGGCAAATGAATCTTGCCGTGAAATCCAAATGAGAAAATTGGATTATCTATATAATTTTTTCCTTTAAGATTATTTTGAAAATAAAATCCCGGTACAGACGCATCTAAAGGAACCAGATATTCTAATAACACAATTCCTTTTGCAAGTTTTGTGGTCTTCGTATCTTTTGTTTCATAATCGTCCAGTTCTTCTGGGATTCCGTCGCACTTAAAGATTTTCTTTAAAAGATTGCAGGCTATTCCTTTAACCGAATGAGTTTCTGTATTCTCTTTTATAATTCGGCTAAAAGTTGCTGAGACATTAATACTGCTCATTAAAAAATAGCCGATTAGTAACGCCTGAAGGCCTTTACATAAAAGGCTATTTTTAATTTTATTAAGCATCATAAAAAATAAATTTCAGGGTGCAAGTTAAAACTAAATTTTCGTCGCTACATTAGAATAACATTAGAATTCAAATTATTATCACCCACTGATTTTACTGACTTTCTTACTAATAAAATCATAAAAAAAGCGGCTCAACGGCCGCTTTATAATTTTATATTTTAATGAGTTTTTAATCCCATTTATTGCTTTTTGAAGCAGCAAATTTTCCTCCTCCGGTAAAAAACAATGCAATTGCCGTAAAGAAATATAACCCCAGAAGGTCTAATTCCCAACCTCCATGATCGCTTAATTTAAAAATATCCTGACTGTGTGCCATTAAAACTGCAACGAAACAGTTGAAAGCAAATATTAAAGCAGCAATTCTGGTTCTAAAACCAATTATAATTAAGATTGGTGCCAAAATTTCGCCTATGATTACACCATAAGCAAAGAAACCCGGAAGTCCTTTTTCAACAAGCATTCCGCTTATGAAATCTAAACCGCCTTTAAATTTTGAAATACCATGCAAAAGCATTAAAAATCCAATTGTAATACGAAGTATTAACAAACCAAAATCGTTGTTTTTTCTCATTTTTAAATAATTAGGTTAATAAAACAATTCAGTATTTCATACCAAATATATTGAGTATGATAGCTGTTAAGAGTAAAAATAGTAAAATTATATTGGGAACCAACTTTTGCCCTTTTAAAGTTTTTTGAAAAATATTTTTCATAAATGAATAAACGTTCATTTATTATTATATCTTTGCAATGTCAATTCAATAAAATCCTTTTCATTTTGAGAACAAGAGATATTAATAAAGAAGAATTAGTTAAAGAGAAAACTATAGAAATGATTGTAAAGTATGGCATAGAAGGCTTTACAATGAACAAACTTGCGAAAGAGTGCGGGATTTCTGTAGCGACACTTTATATTTATTATGCCGACAAGGAAGATCTGATTAAAAAAATTGGAACTGAAATGGGCACTTACTTCTTTAAAAGTTCGCTTAAAGATTTCTCGCCAGATATGCCTTTTGTAGAAGGTCTCGCCAAGCAATGGGAAAACCGATCAGAGTTTATGCTGAAAAACACTGATAAAATTGCCTGCTGGGAAATTCTACAAAATTCAAATTATGGTGAACATATCGTTAACGAAAGTTTGATGGAACTCAAAGAAATCATGACGAAGTTTTTGCATCGGGCAATTGAAAGAAAAGAAATAGTACCAGTATCAAAGGAGGTATTCTGGAGTATTGCTTATGGCCCGTTGTACAATTTACTTCGTTTTCATGAAAAAGGTAAAGGACTTGGAGGTACCACTCCATTTCAATTAACAAATGAAATACAACAAGAAGCTTTTAGACTCGTGATAAAGGCATTAACACCTTAAATTTTATGTTATGAATGTATTGATATTCGCCACTAATATAAAAACAGAGACAAGTAAAAACAAAATCGCAACGTTTTTAAACGCAAACAAATCTATATTGCAATGGTCTATTGATCAGGAAGATATTGATTGCGTATTGAGAATTATAAGCGAAAAACTAAACGCAGCTCAAATTATTGACTTATTGAATTTTCACAATTTTGACTGCAAAGAACTACAATAATTATATGAACGAAAAACAAACTATCGAAACCGGTTTTAATGGCTATCAAAAACTGGTTATATTTCTTTTAGCCATGACACAATTTACGGTTGTGCTTGATTTTATGGTAATGTCGCCGCTTGGGGATATTATGATTAAAACCTTAAATATTACGGCTTCTCAATTTGGTATTGCCGTTTCTGCTTATGCTTTTAGTGCCGGGATTTCCGGATTGCTAACGGCTGGTTTTGCAGATAAATTTGACCGAAAAAAATTGTTACTTTTCTTTTACATCGGATTTACAATCGGGACTTTATTTTGTGCCCTTGCCCCTAACTTTTTTCTGTTAGTTGCTGCACGCGTTTTCACCGGGTTATTTGGCGGTGTAATTGGTTCAATCTCTCTTGCTATTGTTGCTGATTTATTCAGCCTGAAGCAAAGAGGAAAAGTAATGGGATTTATTCAAATGGGATTTGGCGTGAGTCAGGTTCTTGGAATCCCAATTGGTTTATACATTGCAAATGCCTGGGGTTGGCACGTTCCGTTTTTATGGATTGCAGCAATGGCGGCTATTATCACCATGATTTTATATGTAAAATTAAAACCTGTTACAGAGCATTTACATTTAAAACAAGAGAAAACAGCCTTGATGCATTTGTACCATACTATTTCTAAAAAGAATTATCAGGTTGGATTTTTAGCTACTGCCCTGCTTTCTATTGGAGGTTTTATGATGATGCCTTTTGGTAGTGCGTTTGCCATCAACAACCTTAAAGTAACTAACGAACAGTTACCTTTATTATTCATGATTACCGGAATTGCAACTTTAATTACAATGCCTTTTATTGGTAAGTTGAGTGACAGGGTAAATAAATTTAAAATCTTTGCATTTGCTACTGTATCTGCCGTGATTCTAATCAATATTTATTCTCATTTTGGCCCAACTCCATTCTATATTGTATTGCTTATCAACGTTTTTATGATGGCAACAATTATGAGCAGAATGGTTCCGTCAACGACTTTAACGTCTGCCATTCCAGATCCGCAGGATCGTGGTGCGTTTATGAGTATTAACTCGTCTTTACAGCAAATGGCCGGAGGTTTTGGTGCTGTAATTGCCGGATTAATTATTTATCAAAAAGACAGTTATGCACCGTTAGAACATTATGATATTCTGGCAATGACTGCTTCTGGAATTATGCTGCTTACTATCTTTTTAGTATTTAGAGTAAGTAAAATTGTTGATACTAAAGCGAATAAACTTTAATCTGAAATTTATTCTTCAGAATTAAACAAATTCTCAAATAATAAAGAGCTGCCTCTAAAGTCGAGGCAGCTCTTTTGCTATAAATATTTTGTTAGTTTTTAGAGACTTAATTGGTTAATTTTTGATATCCGATTTATCATTCCATAGGAATGTTTCGTAGGTAGAAAAAATAAAGATCGGCCACATTTGCGTTCCGTAGGAACGTTTGATAGGTCAGATTATTAAAAACAATGTCTAAATCAAACGTTCATACGGAACGTAATCCATCATCAAAATATAATTTTTCTACCAATGAAATGTTCCTACGGAACAAAGAAACATGTAAAATAAAAAAGAGACCGTCTCGATTTACACTGCCCCAAAAAAGTCAAACACTATTTTGGGGCATTTTTATGCTTATAACGCAACTAAATAAAAACTCTTTTACATCCGATACTAATTATAAGCGCATAGAAAACTCAATTTCAATATGTTATAATCTTTAAGCTAATGTTAATATTTTAAACTTTTAACAACTTATCTAACATTATAAAAGTTTTAGTACCAAAAATTATCTCTTTTGTGACATAAAATCTTACTCCTGTATCAATTTATCAATAGCCTTTTTATATCTCCAGTAATTTTAGTAGAAAAAACAAGGCTCAATATCAAAACTAATACTACTGTGTCGAAGCAAAGTAACGCTACTAATACTTGCGCTTCAAAACTTGCGGAAACAGCCAATTGTATAAGCTTGACTTTACTTCTGGAGGTATCATCGCATCTATACTCAAGGTACAACGTTAGCATATTGGACTTAAACATGTTACATCAAAAACCAATTAACAAAAAATGTTTAACCCTTTAATTCCCAAAAAACTAACACCATGGAACCTAATTCCCACACAAAACTCTTTTTAGAGGTTTCGGCGCTTCTAACCGGATTCAGTAAAACTGAACTTAAAGCTACCGGAATGCTGGAAACCTACTACAACACGATCCAGAAAAACACAGACAAACAGGACATCGATTATTTCTTTCTTGATGTTCATGTGCTGTTAAATGACAAATCCAAAAAAAACATTGAAGCTGCTTTAGCTTCACAATTTATGGCTGCATCAGCTTATAATGGATTGGCAAAAAACATCATTATCCTTTGGTATACCGGAAATTGGGGCAACGATGTAGTATCATCAGCTTCTTATATTCAGGGACTTATGTGGAATGCTGCGCATACACATCCGCCGGGAGCAAAACAACCTGGTTACGGCTCATGGGCAGAACGTCCGCTTACAGTAAAAAATTCATAACAAAAAGGTAATCAAATGGAAAATAATTATGATGTAGTTATTGTTGGTTCTGGTATTGCCGGATCAATAATAGCAAAGGTTCTTACCAATGCAGGTAAGAAAGTCTTAATGCTAGAAGCAGGTCTTTCTGCAGGGATAGCAATGGATCAGGATGCTAATTATAAAAACTATCAGGATTATCTTAATACGTTTTATAATGCTTCTGCAAAAGTGCCGAATTCGCCTTATCCGAATATAAAAGATGCTCCTTCAATTGATGTTCTTGATATTCAGAAAATCCCGAAAGACAGACCTTCAACAAAAGGATATTTGGTACAAATGGGACCGCTTCCTTTTGCAAGTGATAATACAAGAGCACCAGGCGGAACAACGCTGCACTGGCTTGGAACTACACTTAGAATGCTGCCAAACGATTTTGTAATGAAATCTAAATATGGCGTTGGTGTAGACTGGCCAATTAAGTATGATGATATGTCCCGTTATTATCAAATGGCTGAAAACGAAATTGGTGTTTCTGGAAATGTAGATGATCAGCATTATCCTATCGAACAAAAAAACATTTTTGGTAAAGATTATGTGTTTCCAATGAAAGGTATTCCAACGAGTTACCTTGACGGCGTAATGAAAAAAGTTATTGATAAAAACAATAACATTAAACTTAATGGTAAAGACTATAAATTAACTTGTATCAGTACGCCACAAGGAAGAAATTCAATCCCTAATCTTGATTACAATATTGGTGGAGTGGAATGGAATCCCGGTTCAAAAAAATTAGATATTATCAAAAATCAACCCGGAGAATATGATCCGGTTGGTTCAAACTGGGATCAATACACAGGTCAGCGCTGTGAAGGAAATGCAAGCTGTGTACCTATTTGTCCGGTTCAGGCAAAATACAACGCCTTAAAAACATTCAGAAAGTGCGACATGGGAAATCTTGTCGTAAAAACACAAGCTGTTGCTTCAAGATTGTTAATTAACGAAACTTCAAACTGGATTAATGGCGTTGAATACAAAACGTATATCAAAGGAAGTTCATCAGAATATGAAACTCATACTGCAAAAGGAACTTTATATGTAATGGCCTGCAGCGCAATTGAAAATGCTAAATTATTATTAGCGTCAGGAGCAGCAAACAGCAGTGACCAAGTTGGACGTAATTTAATGGATCATATGACGGTTTTAAGATGGGGATTATCAAAAGATCCTATTTATCCGTATCGTGGTCCGGGTTCTACTTCTAACATTCCAACTTTTAGAGATGGAGAATTCCGTAAAAATCACGCTGCCTGGATTTTACCGTTAGACAACTGGGGCTGGGCATGGCCAACTGGTTCACCTGCAACAGATGTTATTAATGCTGTAAATGAAGGCATTATTGGTAAAGAGCTTCGTGCTAAAATCGAAAATCTGGTTACAAGACAATTCTTTACACACTTTGAATGCGAACAGGCTCCAGATCCAGATAATCGTGTAACAATTGATCCTCAATACAAAGATAATATTGGCAATTACAGACCTGTAATTCATTATAAAGCAACAGAATATATGCTGAAAGCTTTTGAAGCATCAGGAATTGTTTCTGAGCAATTGTTCAGCCAATGTGATATTGAAGATTTTACATCTTACAATCCGGCTTCGGATGCTGATTATGTGACTTACAAAGGCAAAGGTTACACTTTTGCTGGTGCAGGACACATTGTAGGAACACACAGAATGGGATTTTCAAAAGAAGATTCTGTAGTCGATGCCAATATGCGTACGTGGGACCACGAAAATTTGTACTTAGTAGGCTGTGGAAATATGCCGACTCTAGGAACATCAAACCCAACTCTAACTATGTCTGCCCTAACTTTTAAAGCGGCAGAAGCTATCCTTCAACAACTTGAACAATAACTATTATGGAAAATAAATTATTTCAAAAGAACAATCCGAATCGTCAAAAGCTAATTAAACCAATTGCTGATCTGGATATTAACGAAGAGGTTTACTCAGTTGCAACAGATAATGCCTTTATTGCTGATAATGAACTCAGTATTGCGCCGGCAATAACAGCTAAAAGTGCAAAAGGAATGTCGTTGAAAATGTCTAAAAGAGATGTAAAAAATTACATCAAGGATTTGAAACATCTTCAGGATTGTCTTAGAACTGCTTTAAAATTAGAGCTTTCAACGATTCCTCCTTATTTATGCGGACTTTACACGATTAAAGAAGGAAGCAATGTAGAGGCGGCAGCGCTTATTAGAAGTGTCGTGGTTGAAGAAATGCTGCACATGGTTTTGGTATCCAATATTCTGAACGCTATTACAGATCCAAAAACAATTAAAAAAGGTGATAAACTTTTTAACGTAAAAGAGATTATTCCAAACTACCCTACTCCGCTTCCGGGCGGCATTGTTCCGGAAGTCCCGAAAGGTTCGCCTCCGTTTGAAGTTCATCTTTTAAAATTCTCCAGAGAAGCATTAGATGAATTTTCTACAATCGAAAGACCTTCTGATCCAAAAGCGCCTATTACGGGTCATTTTGATAGCATCGGGCAATTTTATGAAGCGATTCGTTATGGTTTGCTTCGTTTAAATGAAGAAGCAAAGAAAACAACAAAGAATGGAATTTTCATTGGAGATCCAAGCCGTCAAATTACTGCCGAACATTATTATGGAAGCGGTGGTAAAATCACAAAAGTTGTAACGTATGAAGATGCCGAAGAAGCGATTGGAGAAATCGTAGGTCAAGGTGAAGGTATCGACGGAACTATTGCAACAGAGCAGGTTTTATTTGGAGAAGATATTGAATATGCACACTATTTCAAGTTTCAGGAAATCTGTTTTGGAAGAATGTACAGCGCGAATGATACCAATTTTCAAATGCCTGTAAAAAGTATACCAACAGGAAAACCTTTTACGGTAAGCTGGTCATCTGTTTATAATATGAAAGCAAATCCAAAAATGAAAGATTATGAAAAAAATCCTGAATTACTGGAAAAAGCAAAAGACTTCAATAAAGTATATGTACAGCTCCTAAACGGAATTAACGATGCAGTGAGCGGTGAACCTGAACTTGTTATTAAAGGAATTACAGTGATGTATGAACTTAAATACAAAGCGTTGGAATTACTAAACATTCCGCTGGAAAATGGCGAATGCGCAGGGCCAACATTTGAATATGTAGAAGTATAAAAATGGCAATTTCAATGGTAATGACAATGGCGATTTCAATTTTAATTGTAATTCAATGTCAATATAACTAACAACTAAACAACAAAACTATGTATTACCCACTTGAAGCAAAATGGACCATTTTGCCCGGAAATGAAGAAAAAGCAAAAACAGCTTTAATTCAACTCGCAAAAGATGTTCAGGAAAACGAACCCGAAACATTATTGTATATGGTTCACGTTCCGGATTTCAACCAAAAAAGCCTTCCGACTCCGCCACAGGGTCAGGTAATTTTTTGGGAAGTTTACGAAAATCAGGATGCGTTTTTTAAACATGTAAACGGCCCCATATTTACTGAATTTGTAAAAACATACGGCGATTTATTTCTAAGTGATTTCAGCACGCCGCCAAATGTTTTCATGACCACTGAAGTATTATTTCAGATTCAGGGATTTAGCCGAAAAGCACTTTAAATCCTTAAAATAATTTTATACCCTATTAAAAACAAAATCAATTCAAAAAAATAAAATGGCATCACAACAAAACAACAATCCGTTAGCAAACCTGAACCTGTCAGGTTTAGAAAAGCTAGAAACAAAAACAGTCAATAAGGGCCTTAAGTCAAAATTTAAAGCCGAAGCTGTAGAAATTCCATCAGCTGATCTTGGTGTATTAAATTCATTAGTTGGAACCTGGGTTGGTCCGGGATTCAATATCATTGAAGTTCCAAATATGAATCAGGCAAAACCGGGTCCGCCTCCGGCTGATAAATTTAAAATCATATTAAATTCAACAGCAGAAACTTTTACTTTCAATTCAATTGGAGGCGATATTATCAACCGTGGAAATGCACAATCTGATATCGCTTTTCAGGGGCTGCATTATTTACAGCAAGTAGATGATGTTAACCTGCCAAGCGGTCAAAACGGAATTCATTTAGAAACGGGATTATTCTTAAATCTTCCAAGTGGTACTGATCCTGCGGTACAGCCAAGTATCGCCAGATTAGGTTCAATTCCGCACGGAGATTCAATTTTAGCACAAGGAACTTTTTTTACCGTAAACGGGCCGCCACAATTTGAAGTAGCAGATCCTACTCCGTTTTTTATTGTAAACGGGAAAAGAGTAAATGACACAAGCGAAACGTATTTATCACAATTGGTAAATGCTGTTCCGCCTCCGGGAATTGCAAAAGAAGTAATTATGAACCCGAATATTCTTTTGGAAAATGCTATTAAAGGACAAAACATTACTAAAACCGTTGTAATCTTTTTAGATGCAAACCCAATTGATGGCGTTGCAACTCCGGGCGCAACTGCTCCGGTTGGCGGTATTACAAACATTCCGTTTGTAAATGTAAATGCCAATGCAAACAGTCTTTCTGCAATTTTTTGGATCGAAACTGTTGCAAATCCAGATGGTTCAGAATTCCTTCAATTGCAGTATACACAAACCGTAATCCTTGATTTCCCCGTTTTTGCCCCAGATGGAAGCGTTGTCGAAATTAAATGGCCTCATATTTCAGTAGCAACACTTCGTCTTCAGCAATAATAATTTCTGAAGAAAATCAACTAAAAAAATTTAAAAGAAATTCAAATGGAAAATTCAAATAACGCACCCATGTTGCTGCACAGCACGTACTTCAATCTGGGTACAAGTAATGCGCAAGGCATTGTAGAAGCTTATATGGCAGAAGCAAGACAATATCTTTCTGAATCTGTTGGAATGATTTCGTTCTGGATTGGTGTTCGAGCCGATGATATGATTCGTCCTGAAAATGATCTTAATTATGACATTGCCATGCATCAGCTTTTTGCAAACGAAGATGCTTTTAATGTCTATAACGGAAATGATTCTGCACATAATCAGTTCGTAATTGACGTAAACAGATGGGTTCCGGGCACAACAAGACGTGTTATGGATTATTATGTAACCAATCTTATTATTGGAGGAAATTCATCTGAACCGCAAACTATTGGTGCCGATGGAAACTATCCGCAAAGTATGTTTCATGACTTGTATTTCTCTCTAAAAGATAAATCTCCGGAAAACATTAAAAAATTTACGGATATCTGTGTAGAATATTTATCAGGACATCTGGGAATTCAGCAGTTTTCAACCGGCGGATTAACCGACATTAAACGAAATGTTTCTGTTAGAAATTTTGATGTTGCGGTTTCTATTATCTACGAAAGTAAAAAAGCGTACGATGATTATCTGACAAGCAAAAAGCACGAAGATTTTTTTCCTGCAACAGCCGGAATGATTGACAACACGTACATTTTTGATTCTTACATAAAATATCAATCAAAAGTGTATTCGCTTACCAGATAAAAAATTAACCTCAAAAACTAAAAATCATGATAGAAACAGCAATTCAGGAATTAGTTCGTGAGCTGAGCGGTTATGTGCTTCAGCCCGGCGATTCAGAATATGAAGATGTTATAAAAATTGATAACGGCCGAATTCAGTTCAGACCGCGTTTAATCATTTTTCCGGCCGTAGTTGAAGATGTGAGACTGGGATTAAAATTTGCCATTACAAACGATCTTCCTTTTTCCATAAAAGGCGGCGGACACAGTGCTGCCGGTTATTGCCTGAATGAAGGCGGTGTTGTAATTGCAATGAAAAATTTAAACAGAATTACATTCGATCCTAAAAAAGAAACCGTTACGGCAGAAATGGGCGTAATCTGGTACGATGTTTACAAGTTTATGCAGTTAACCAGTACAGGATTAATTCCCGTAGGCGGCGGCTGCCCTACTGTTGCACCTCCGGGTTTTATGCTAGGCGGCGGTTATAGTTTTGTTTCACGTTCCTACGGAATGAGCATCGATAATCTTGAAAGTTTAAAAATTGTTACTCCAGACGGAGAACTACGTCATATTGGTTTACACAGTACTTCTGCAGAAGATATTGATCTTTTCTGGGCTTGTTCCGGAGGCGGAGGCGGAAACTTTGGAATTGTAGTCGAAATGGAAATGAGAGTTCGTAAACCTTTAAGCAAAAAAATGTTAGTGGGGCAAATTCGATATCCGTTAGAAATGGCCGAAGATGTATTAGGTTATTACAACGAATGGGTTGAAACCGTTCCCGACGCAATGGCCGTTTATGGTTTTATGGGAAATCAAAAAGACCTAATTGACAAAGTGACCAATGTAAAAGTGCTGGGTTTAACTCCGGTTTTTAATGGTGACGGCGCCGAAGGAATTGAACATCTTCAGGGACTTTTAAAACTAAAACCAATTAATGCCGATTTGTTTAATATGACACTTCCGGACTGGGAATTTTATAACGGTTACACGACAAGAGTTGCCGGAAGAAGTTCCTACATCCGTTCTACGGTTCTTCCAGAAGGCGGAATGAATAATAAAGTAGCAAAGGTTATTATAGAATCGATGAGTAAAGCTCCGTCTGCGGAAAGTTTTGCCGTTTGGACACATGCCGGAGGTGCAATCGAAAATGTTGCCTCAGACGCTACAGCATACGTACACAGGAACAGCCGTTTTATTCCGGAAGTTAAAGCAATCTGGGATTTAGATAAACCTGGAGATACATTGAAAAATGTAGAATGGGCGTATGAATTTTTCGAAAGATTATCTGATGCCGGAAATGCTACGGGAGCTTATGTAAACTACATTGATCCTTTACAGCACAACTGGGCCGAACAATATTACGGAAGCAATTACAAACGCCTTTTAGAAATTAAAAAGAAAGTAGATCCAAACAATTATTTTAATTTCCAGCAAAGCGTTGGTTCGCCATTTAATCCAACAAAAGAATTAACAGATATCAGCCCGATCAACCGAACCAGAGTATAATGCTTACTAACCCCAAATCCTCGAAGTTTTAGTATAAATCTTCGGGGATTTACTATTTCTAACAAACCAATTAAACATTAACATTATGTCACCAGCATCTGAAATAATTAGACTTCTTAATTTGCAGTTAAACAGTACCGAAGGCGGTTATTTTGCCAATACTTACCCTATCCCGCCTGCCGAAAATACTCCTTGCAGCGCGATCTATTATTTTCTGGATAATTCCCGCTGCTCTATTATGCATAAAGTTACAGGAGATATGCTGTATCATTTTTATGCGGGAAAGCCTGTAGAAATGCTTTTATTATACCCGGAAGGTCATACGCCAAAATCAGAAATATGTATTTTTAGTAATGATATTGCTAAAGGCGGAAAACCAATGAAAGTAATTCCGGGCGGAACATGGATTGGTTCCAGAATTAAAAGTAAAGATTCCTGGAGCCTTATGGGCGTATCAATGGCGCCTCCTTTTAATCCTGATAATTACTTTTTAGGAGATCGAGATACCTTAATTGCACAATATCCTGAACACAAAAAATTAATTATAGCCCTTACTAATCCCTCATAAACAGGCACATTTTGAAATTTTTTAAAAAATAATCTTCTTTTTGTTTGTAAATATGACCAATCGGTCATATATTTGTACCGTTAAATAAAAGCTATCATGGCAAAAGGTGAAGAAACCAGACAATTTATTATAGAAAAAGCCGCTCCTATTTTTAATACAAAAGGAATTGCAGCTACTTCTATGAGCGATATTATGGAAGCCACCAAATTGTCTAAAGGAAGCATGTATGTACATTTTGAAAATAAGGAAGTTTTAGCTTGTGCAGCTGTTGATCATAATATTAAAATGCTTAACACAAAAATTCAAACAGCAATAAGTAAATACAAAACTTCAAAAGAACAGTTGTTTGCATATATAGACTTTTTTAGTAATCCGTTGCAGCCACCGGTTTTTGGAGGCTGTCCTCTTTTGAATTTTGGAACAGAAGCTGATGATACAAACCCAATAGTAAAAGAAAAGGTAAATACTGTTATTCGTTCCGGTCAAGTATTGCTTTCTGGATTAGTAGAAAAAGGAATAGCAAACGGAGAATTTAAAACTGATTTAAAACCTGGAGATTTTGCAACTGTAATGTTTGCAATGCTCGAAGGCGGACATTTAATGTCAAGAATGTCCGGAAACAATGATAAAATGGAAATCATTGTTAAAACCTTAAAAAATTTAATAGACCAAAACAGCATCTAATTTTTTTTTATCAAAAATATGACCGATCAGTCATATTTATAAATAACAATATCAACAAAAATATAATACCAATTAAAATAAGATCATTCACAATTAACAATTCACATTTAACAATTTAAGAAATCATGTCAAAAACAATTTTAATTTCAGGAGCATCAAAAGGATTTGGAAAAGCCTGGACAGAAGCATTTTTAGAAAAAGGATATAAAGTGGCTGCAACAGCGAGAAATATCGATACATTAAACGATTTAAAAGCAAAATACGGAGACGCAATTTTACCATTAAAACTTGACGTAAATAAACGCGAAGATTCATTTGCAATAGTTGAGAAAGTAAAAAATCATTTCGGTACAATTGATATTTTGATCAATAATGCAGGTTACGCTTTAAACGGTGCTGTTGAAGAAGCAAGTGAAGCGGAAGCTAGAGCACAATTCGAAACTAATTTCTTTGGAACTTTATGGTTAACACAAGCTGTTTTACCAATTATGAGAAACCAAAAAAGCGGACACATTATTCAGGTTTCTTCTATTTTAGGAATCGCAACTTTACCGGTTATCGGACTTTATAATGCTTCAAAATTTGCCGTTGAAGGTTTAAGCGAAACTTTGGCATCTGAAGTAAAACAATTCGGAATCAATGTTTCATTAGTAGAGCCAAATGGTTACTTTACTGATATTTGGGGTAACGGATTCCACAGCGAAAGTATTCCTGCTTACGACGGAATCAAAAAAGCACTTGCAGACGGACACGATCCCGACACATTTGGACAAGTTAGCGCGACAGTTCCTGCAATCATTAAATTAGTTGAAGCAGAAAATCCTCCTTTACGTTTATTTTTAGGAAAAATAGCTTTACCATTTGCTAAACAAACCTACGAACAAAAATTAAAAACATGGGAAGAATGGGCTGATGTTTCAGTTGCAGCTCACGGATAATTAATTCTCTTTATCATAATAAAAAAAGGCAATCTGTTGATTGCCTTTTTTTATTTATTTTTTGGGAAGATAAATCCAAAAGATTGTTCCTTCTCCGGGTTTACTGGTAAAATTGATTACTCCGTTATGGTTTTCAATAATTCGGCGGCACAAAGCTAGTCCTATCCCATTTCCTCCATATTGATCGCGTTCGTGTAATCTTTGAAACATATCAAATATACGTCCAGAATATTGACTGTCCATTCCAATTCCGTTATCGGCAATTGAAATTATATGATAATTTTCTGGTGAAGATACGTTGTTATCTTCATTAATATTTGATGCTGAAATAGTTACTACAGGTACCGCAGTATTAAATTTAAGAGCATTGTTGACCAAATTATAAAATAACTGGCGAAGTTGTGTATCAAGGCCTAAAACTGTCGGCAAAGACTTAATTTCAATTATAGCATTCTTTTCCTCAATAACCAGACTTAAATCTCCTAATATTTCCGAAAGGGTTTGGTTAAGGTCAACTTCTTCAAATATTTGTTTCTTATTGTCAATTCTCGAATAATTGAGAACATCAGTAATCAGGTTCGAGAGTCTTCCTGCCGCCATCGTTATTCGATCAAAATAATATAATTTCCTTTGGTCTTCACTTAAATGTTCCCCGGCGCGCGAAAGCATAATCATGATTTTACGAAGTGGTTCCTGAAGATCGTGGCTGGCAATATAGGCAAACTGCTCTAATTCTTTATTTTTAAAAACCAGTTTTAAATTGGCACTTTCTAACTCACGCTGAATTAATTTTAATTCTGTATTATCTTTCAGCGTTTCTACGACCATTTTTTGAGCATTGATGTCTACAAAATAAACTAGCCAGCTGTTAAAAGTACCGTCTTCTGCCTTGTTTGGCATAATCGAAATTAAATGCCAGATATAACTTAAACCATATTTAATTCGGGTTTCCCCTAAAAATTCAGAACGCTTTGATTTTGCTATTTTCCAGCCTTCCAATATTCCGTCAATATCATCAGGATGAATAAAATTACTTAGGTTTTTCTTGTCGAAAGCAAGAATTGGAACTTCCAGATAATGCTCTAATGACTCATTGGTTAAAAGAACATTATTACGCTCATTTATTACACAAATTAAAATAGGAATTGTGTTGGCGAGCTGTTTGTATTTGTTTTCACTTTCTGCCAGTTTTTCTGAAAGCGCAATGAGTTCAATGTTTTTCTTTCTGATTTCATCGTAAGGCGATAAAGGAGGTTCGTATTTAAAATAATCGATAAATCCCTTTATTTTAGTTTCTGAAAGAAGTCCCGGAGAAGCAACCGGCTGGCTTATTCTCGTTGTAGACTGATTGTTTAAATAACTGTATTCTATATTTCCGGAAATTTTCGATGCATAATTAAAAGCTTCAGGATTGCAGTTTTTTAAATCTACAGTATCTGTAATGATTGCGATAATTTCTTTTTGAGTTGCTTTAATAACATTAATTCCCAAAACAAGCAAAGAATTTTTACCTTTTGCAATCGAGCATCTTGCTATTTCGGATACTGCTGTCGAAAATCTTGTCTGGAAAGATGATGGCATACCGCACATTTCGGCAATTTTCATGCAGCGTTTGTGGGCCAGTATTAAGTCCATTTCGTTATCCAGATTTATTTTTATGATTTCCTTCATAACTAAATTATTTTACCAACAAGAATTGTGGCATCATCTGTACCTCTGATATTTTCCTTAAGCAATGCTGATGCAATAATTCCTGGACTTTGTTTAAATATAGAATTCATATCGCTAAGATTCCATCTTGTTCTTAGTCCGTCACTATGCATGATAATAATTTGGTGCTTTTTGTAAGGAACAACCGAATTGTTTAATGTACGCGGAATATTGTGTCCAATAATTCCATTATAAGGCGTATAAGTTTTGTTTTCTAATCCGTCGTAAATTCGCGTATTGATATTGCCAATACCGCAAATATTCCAGGTTTCTAAACTATAATCTACTGTGGCTACTGTAGCAACAAGTCCTCGGCTTTTTTTTACTTTTGAATGGATATCCCTTAGGATTTCCGCAGGATCAGATTCTACCGACTGTTTGAATGCTTTAACAGCAAGCTGCACGGCTTCATGGGCATTTACACCATGACCTAAACCATCACCTACAAATATTTGAAAACCTTTTTTAAGATTTTTAATATGATAACCATCACCGCAGACTTTTTCACCGGGATAATTTAAAGCTATGGCTTTATGGTATAAACCTTTTTGTATATCAGACAAACGAAAATCCGGCTTTTCGCAAATTTTCACGTACTGTACACAACCCCAGTTTTTCATGGAATAAATTTGAAAATCGTTGCTCAGTCTTTTGATCGAGCCCAAACCATGTCCCAATGTATTGGATGACGAATAACCGTCATTCATTATTTTTGACACATTTTCAAATCCTATTCCCTTATCAAGGCAGTAAATTTCAATTTCGTTTTGCCCTTCCTCTATATTAGCCCTGTACAGCAATTCACCGCCATTTGCATATTTAATAAGATTGGAAGTTAATTCTGCTACAATTATATCCGTTTCTCCTGCTCTGTGCGGCGTAAATCCTAATTGAAGCGCCAGGTTATGTATTTCTCTTTTTATAAAAGCAATCAGACTTCGATCGTCTATCTTGTAAGTGGAAAAAGTATTATCCATTTTTCCATTTTGTTATAGTTACGGTGGTACCGTTTCCTAATTCTGTTTTAATATCAAACTCATTGACAAGTCTTTTAGTACCCGGTAATCCTAAGCCTAAGCTTTTACCGGTACTGTATCCGTCTTTCATAGCCAGTTCTACATTGGCTATTCCGGGGCCATTATCAATAAAAGTAACGCGTACGCCATTATCACGGCCATTACTGACCGACTCTATAATGACTTTACCGCCGCCGCCATATTTAAGGAGGTTACGAACAAGTTCGCTGGTTGCCGTAATTAATTTAGTTTGATTTAAAATGCTCATACCAATTTTTACGCCATACTCTTTTACCCGGTTGCGTAATGGTACTACATCTTGTTCTTTTACGATAAGTGCTTCTTCTTTACTATTCGATATCGTCGTCATAATCCTGCTCTTCATTATCGCTTATTTGCATTTTCGAGCGCAGTAGATCCATGCCCTTCTCAACATTCAGGGCACTTATAACTCCGTTTAAAGATAATCCTAATTCTACCAGTGTAATAGCTACAGCCGGCTGCATTCCTACAACCACTGTTTGTGCATCCATTATTTTAGACATTACAGCTATGTTTCCTAATATTCGACCCATAAATGAATCGATAATAGAAACCGCCGATATATCTATCAATACACCTTTTGAACTATGTTTACTAATGGTGTTTATTAAGTCTGATTCAAGATTTTCTGCAAGTTGATCGTACAAATCTACTTGTATGGTAACAAGCAGAAAATCTCCCATTTTAAGTATAGGAATTCTTTCCATATCAATTTATAAAATCTTAAACTATTTTTCTTTTAACAACTGAAAGCTGCAACATATCAAATGCCGTTTTAAGTGCACTTGCAAGCGATGCTTTAGTAATAATTCCCGTAAGATCAATTCCTAAATGTACTACTGTCTGAGCAATTTCCGGACGGATACCGCTTATGATACATTCAGCTCCCATTAATCGGGTTGCACTTACAGTTTTAATAAGATGCTGCGCCACCAGAGAATCTACCGCCGGAACACCCGAAATATCAAGAATAGCAATAGAACTTCCTGTATCTACAATTTGCTGCAGTAAATTTTCCATTACAATCTGCGTTCTCGAACTGTCTAAAGTTCCGATAATAGGCAGGGCAACTACACCTTCCCAAACGGTGATAACCGGAGTTGAAATTTCACTGATTTCATCCACTTGTCTGGATATTATATCTTCTCTTCCTCGCATAAAAGCTTCAAAAGTCAAAATAGTCATATTATCCAAAGCTGCATTTAGCTGCAGGTTTGCATCAAAAAGCTGTTCCGGGTCTTTTATTAATTCAGATAGTATTTTAGAAGCCGCTTCTTTGAATGTGATTAAATATTGCGCATTTTCTCTTGGCGAAAATCCACGTTTTCCTCGTGATGAAGCTATTCCAACTATAAGATCCTCGACTTTTTCAAATTCCTGAGAATCCTGAATTTTACCTTCAGCAGCAGCGGCAGCTTTTAAAAACAGAGAAGCAAATTCTTTTGACTCTTCTTCTTCTACTGCTCCGTCATCAGATCCACCATCGATTAAAAGTTGAGACCATATGGTTAGTAATTTGTTTTCGTGCTCTTTTAAGCCACTCAATAAGTTATTTTGCATGAGGATTAAATTTGGATTTGTTCTTAAACAAATATAGGATTTTAATTTGGATGTTGGGAAAAGAATTACTAAAACGGAAGAAAGAAAAAATTTAACATATTATGTTAAAAACAAATAATCAAATAAAAACAACATGAAATTCTGTTAAAATTTAGATGATAATAAACAAAAAAGAGACAGCTGTCTTAAGCTGTCTCTTTTGAATATATAATCGTATTCGGACTAATTTTCAACCATTTAAATATGTTTTAATTAATAATAAATATGTAAAATAATGTTAGGTTTTGAGCTGTCTATTATCTTTTCTAATTTTTTAAAAAAAGCTTCACTTACCATTGGACAGCCATGACTGTTTGCTATATAATAGTCTTGTTCTTCATTAGGAACTGCTGAATAGGAATGCAGTACAATGGCTCTT
The DNA here is from genome assembly GCF_002210235.1 of Flavobacterium sp. NLM. NCBI lineage: Bacteria > Pseudomonadati > Bacteroidota > Flavobacteriia > Flavobacteriales > Flavobacteriaceae > Flavobacterium > Flavobacterium sp. NLM. Next base: position 423,074 of record NZ_LIAC01000002.1, on the reverse strand, counting down.
TTTGCCGCGTTGCTGTTTGTTTCGTCTAAACCAGATAATTTATAAGATTTCCCAAACATTCCTCTATAGGATTTACCAACAATATATTTCCCTAGAGATGTACATTTTGAATTGGGTTCATTACTAAATTTTAATTCCCCCCTAGTTGTCGTTTCGGAACCAAAACCGTTTGCTACAAGACCCTGGTCTACAATTTCATCTTTTTCTAAATCGTAAACAAAGAACCTGTTTTTACCCGATTTAATTCTCATATCAATAAAGAAGGCTATTTTTGTATTGTAAGCCGCATTTTTTTTTATCATCGCTTTCACATCCAAAAGCTCAGTATTAAGTCTTTCCATTTCCGGACTCAACGGCGGAGTATCATTTTTAATTTCTACAGGATTTCCAAAAAAACTAATTGTAAAAAATAAAAAGATTAAGCTGCATATTTTCATGACAAATATTTTTAATTTAATGCAAAGTCTAAAATTTCATTAATTTGTTTTAGTCAAATTAACAAAGCAAAATTAGTCTGCAATAAATCAAAAAAGCACACCTAAAAGTCTGAAGAGCAACAAAATAAGATTTATTTTTCTATCTCTCTATTTTTCAGTTAAATAGTAAAAGTTACTATGATTTCGGTTCCTTCGCCCGGTTTAGATTTTACTTCGAAGTTTCCTTTTAAAGAGTTGGTTCTCTCTTTTATATTAGACAAGCCAATTCCTCTTTTTACTGTATTGATATCAAAGCCAACACCGTCATCTATAATGGATAACTGCAAAACATCTTTATCAATTAAATCTATTTTAACATCAACCTTTGAGGCTTGAGCATATTTTTGAATATTTAGAAGCGCTTCCTGAATAATGCGGTAAAAGTTTATTTTATAAATATTCTGAACCTGCTCCCACTCAAATCTCTCATCTACAAAATAATTAAACTGCGTTTTACTAATCTCATTTTGACTTTTAATTAAATTAGATAAAAGGGTATTGAAATCATTACTTTCTAAAAAAGAATCCTGATTTAAATCATGCGAAATGGTTCTGATTTCATTTTCGATATTCTGCAATTCAAATATATACTGCTTTCTTTTTTCTATCGTTTTTTCGTCTGATTTAGAATTAAAAAATCCTAAATTCATTCTTACACCATATACCTTATTCATTACACCGTCGTGAAGTTCTCTTGCAATTTTATTCTTTTCTTCTTCTTTGGCGGCGTTAATTATATTTTGCTGTTCGCTCAAAAGCTGATAAATTTCATCGCTGTCACTTTGCTGCTGCTTTACAAATCGCAATTCTTTGTTCTTATACTTTAAATAAATAGCTACCGAAATTGCCGACAAAACTAAAAACAAGGCAAAAGAAAAAATTAAAATATAAAAGTTCTTTTTAGTCAAAATCTTATTTTCATCTTCGACCTTTACAGTTTCATATTCAATTCTGGCATATTTATTCTTGGTTCTGCTTTGAATACTGTTAATGCTGTCACTTATAGCAATATATTGATTGGCATAAAACAATCTCTTTCTGCTGTCTATTCGGGTTAGCAGTTTTAATGTATTTAAAGTTTCGTTGGTATTTTTTAATTTGATAGAAACGGTATAAGCTTCCTGCAAAGTTTTTAAGGATTTTAAAGAATCATTTTGTGTCAGGTAAAATTCTCCTAAATGAATTTTTTTATACATGACGTCAGAAGTATATCCCAAGCTGTCAACAATTTTTAAAGACTCTAAAAACATTGATTCAACATTTTTATATTCTTTATTTTTCATTTTAGAATAAGCCAGGTTAGACAAAACAATAGCATAAAACCGAGGCCAGTTCTTTCTTAAATGTTTAGTCAGCAAAGGCTTTAATTCTTTAATTGATTTAGAATAATCGCCTTTTAAATCGTATAAATTACAAATATTAATTACAGATGAAATATTGAAATTATTCACTTCATCGCTATCTGTATTATTTTTTTTCATTGCTTTTAAATTTCTCAACGCCAGTTGATGATATTTTAAAGCCTGATCGTACATAAACAGCTTTTCTAAACAATTCCCCATTAAGGTATTACAGGAATAAAGCAATTTTATATTATCTGAATCTTTTAAGTATTCAAGACCTTTGGTTAATTCTACCTCACATTCTACATAATTTCCATCATAAAAAAGAACATAGGCTTTATTAAAATACATTTGCCCTAACTTGTCGTAGTCGTGAATTTTTAAATAAATTTTTTGAGCCTGCAGATAATAATAGTAGGCACTGTCTTTTTGGGAACTTTCATAGCAGTCGCCTATAAAATAAAGGGATTTTGCAATTCTGGAACTATCGTTTTCTTCTCTTGATAATTTCAAAGCTGTTACGCTTGAGGAATGTGATTTTTTTATATTATTTAAATAATAATATTCCTCTCCTGCTTTTAAATATAAATTTCTAACAACTGAGTCATTTTTTAGATGCTTTAAATTATTGACAAGCGAATCTAAATATTTCTCTTTTGCAGTTCCTGAAATTTTATTAAAGTATTCTGCATCAAAAGTATTTTGATTTTGATTTCTAATTTTTAATTCATCTCTCCTATGATAAAACACTAATAAAATTACTATTACTAATAGAAGTATTGGAATATATATTTTTGACTTCAATCTCAAAATGATACTTTATAAATTAAATTCAAATATATTATAAATAAAGAAGACTATAATACTTCAATATCAGTATTATAGTCTTCAGCGAATAGAGTCGAACATGTTTTATTTAATTTTTGGATTTAGCGGATCTCCATCTGGAGCGCTCACTTGTAAATTATAACTGATTTTTAAAGAGTCAATTGTTTTGGAGTTAACAGTTTCATCTTTGCTGATTTGGTTATTAAGCTTTTTTTTTTCGGATGAATTAAAATCTTGGTTGTCAAGATCATCAGTTGTACAAGATAAATTCATCATTAAAATTGATGCAAAAAGAATACGAATTACTTTACTTTTCATGGTGTGTTATTTTTATGTTTTTGCAAAAAAACATCCAAAAAAGTTGCATATTTTACGGAAAATCCGTAAGATTGTTTAATTTTGTTTAAATTTTACGATAATGTCACTTAATATTTTAATTGTTGATGATCATCCTATGACGGTAGACAGTTATGTCAACCTTCTGTCTGACGATTGCTTTGATACAGTTGAACCCATCTTCCTAAAAGAATACAATTGCGAGACTGCCTATAAAAAGATAATGCTGCTTGAAAAACAAAACACCAGACTGGATTTTGCTATTCTGGATGTTAATCTTCCGCCTTATGAAGAATTCAATATTGCTAATGGTATTGACTTGGCAATAACGATTAGAAAAGTGCTTCCTTCCTGCAAAATTCTATTACTGACAATGCATACCGAAGCCTTCATCGTAAACAGAATTATAAAAACTATTGCTCCCGACGGGTTTATATCAAAAAGTGAAGTTAATTTTGAATCTTTTCCGGCTATCTGCCAAAAAATTCTAAAAGGGGAAATAATTTACAGCGACGAGATTATCAAATCTCAGAAGAAATTAACGCACCGAAATTTAAATTGGGATGAATACGATAGTCAGATTTTAATTCTTTTATCTCAAGGCGTTAAAACCGTTAATATTCCAAATCATATTCCGCTTTCAATGAGTTCAATAGAAAAGCGAAAAGCAAATATTAAAAGCCATTTATTATTAGAAAAAGGCGGCGATACGGAGCTTATTAATAAAGCGAGGCAATTGGGCCTAATATAAGCTTCAAAAGAAAGATTTGAAGCCACAAACAAAAACACAATAAAATAAAAAAGGCAGATGAAATTGTTTCATCTGCCTTTTTTATATCAAATAATTAGTTGTGAAAGTTCAATTCACAATTAACAACTCATAATTTACAATTAATTACCATCCTTTCACAGCGCCGCCCTTAAACTCACGTTCCGCTGCAGCTTCAACCTCAGGAGATTGAAAAGCCTGTAAAAACTGTTTTACTTTCTCTTCGTTTTTATTGTCTTCACGACTTACCACCAAATTTACATAAGGAGAATCTTTATCTTCAACAAACAAGGCATCACGAGACGGGACCAATCCTGCTGCAGAAGCAAAAGTGTTGTTGATAATTGCAATCGAAACATTAGCGTCGTCTAAAGCACGAGGCAATTGAGGCGCTTCTAACTCTAATATTTTTAAGTTTTTAGGATTACTTACTATATCTGTTACTTTAGGTAACAAACCAACGCCATCTTTCAATTTTAATAAACCGTTTTTCTGTAAAAGCAATAACGAACGTCCCCCGTTTGTTGGATCATTTGGGATAATAATTGTACTCTCATTTTTCAATTCAGAAAGGTTTTTTATTTTTTTAGAATAAGCAGCAATCGGATAAACGAATGTATTTCCGATAATGGCCAATTTATAACCACGCTGTTTAGACTGCTCATCTAAATAAGGTTTATGCTGAAAAGCATTTGCATCAATATCACCCTGACTTAAAGCTTCGTTTGGAATTACATAATCGTTGAAAGAAACCAATTCAACCTCAAGTCCAAATTTTTCTTTTGCAACTTTTTTAGCCGCTTCTGCAACTTTTAATTCTGGCCCGGAAGCTACACCAACTTTTATAAAATGTGGATCGTTGTTTTTACTTTTTCCGCAATTAGCTAAAACCAATGATAAAGCTAAAATTCCGGCTGTTTTCAAGAAATTTATTTTCATGACAAATCTATTTTTAATTTTTAATTCCTAATTTTTAATTGATACTTATCTGTGGTCAAAATGTTTTGATAACCTGTCTCCAATAAACTGAATCAGGAAAACCAAAATCACCAATAATGCCAAAACCGAATTCATCGTTACGGCATCATAACCAATATATCCATATTGATAACCAACCTGTCCTAAACCGCCCGCTCCAACTGCTCCGCCCATTGCAGAATAACCTACAAGAGTGATTAAAGTAATCGATGCTGCGTTTATTAAGGATGGCAAAGCTTCTGGAAGTAATACTTTATATACGATTTGCAAAGGTGTTGCTCCTAAAGCTCTTGCGGCTTCAATTAAACCTGATGGCAGACCTAATAAACTGTTTTCAACCAAACGGGCGATAAACGGTGCCGCGCCAATACTTAACGGAACTAAAGCAGCACTTACTCCAATAGAAGTTCCAACAATAGCACGTGTAAACGGAATCATCCAAACAATTAAAATAATGAACGGAATGGAACGAAAAACGTTTACAATAACCGATAAAGTTCTGTTTAAAACCGGCTGATCCAGTATTTGATTTTTTCGGGTAAGAAAAAGTAAAACTCCCGTTGGAAGTCCGATTAGGAAACCGAAAAAGCCAGACACAAATGTCATAACAATGGTTTCCCAGGTTCCATTTAATAATAAAGCGATAATAGAATCAGACATAACCTATGATTTCTGTTTTAATGTGTTTTGAAATAAAATATTGAATGGCAGCGTCGTAGTTTTCGCGTTTTCCTGATAATTCGATCAGCATAACGCCAAAGTTTACATCTCCGGCCTGATCCATCTGCGCACTTACGATTTTGAAGTTGGTATCAAACAATCTTGAAACTTCTGAAATAACAGGTTCATTAACTGATTTTCCGGTCATTTCAAGCTTTAATAACGGATTTAAGCTTCCGTTATCTGTCTTTTGTAATTTCTCCTGATAAACGTCTGGAATTTCCAAATGAAGTGAAGAAGCAATAAACTCTTTTGTTAATTCATGTTTTGGATCGGCAAAAATTTCGCCTACACTTCCCTGCTCAATTAATTTTCCGTGGCTGATTACCGCAACTTCATCACAAATAGATTTTACAACTTCCATTTGGTGCGTAATCAATAAAACGGTAATATTTAAACGACGGTTAATGTCTTTCAATAAATTCAGGATTGAACGTGTTGTAGCCGGATCTAGCGCGCTTGTAGCTTCATCACATAACAAAACTTTCGGATTATTTGCCAAAGTTCTTGCAATCGCAACTCTTTGTTTTTGTCCGCCGGAAAGGCTTGCCGGATAATCGTTTGCTTTTTCGGCTAAACCAACTAATTGCAATAATTCTAAAACACGGGTTTTAATTGCTGCTTTTGGAGTTCCCACCAATTCAAGCGGGAAAGCAACATTATCAAAAACAGTTCTCGAAGAAAGCAGGTTAAAGTGTTGAAAAATCATTCCGATTTGTCTTCTTTCTGTAGCCAATTCAGCATTTGATAATTGCATCAAAGCTTTTCCATCTACAATAATTTCTCCAGAAGTTGGTCTTTCTAAAAGGTTTACACAACGAATTAGTGTGCTTTTTCCAGCTCCGGAAGTTCCAATAACACCAAAAATTTTCCCGGGCGGCACCTTTAGCGAAACATCATCTAAAGCAGAAACGATTCTGTCCTTTTGATGAAAAGTTTTGGTAACGTTTTTTAATTCAATCATTTGTTCAATTCAGGTTTAAAAACAAAAAAGCCTTTCATAATTATTTGAAAGGCTTTTTGAAATAAATAATATCATTTATATATAAGCCAAACAATCATAAAGCATCCCAGCACATCATGCTGCAGCTATAATAATTATTCATTTTCTGGCTATTATTTCTCATTGTTGCTGCAAATTTAAACAGATAATTTTAATTTTAGTATAAAAACCATTAAAACTTTTATTAACCTATCAAAATAGTAGATTACTATAACGATTGCTTTGAATTGTCATTCCGAGGAACGAGGAATTAGATTAGAAGATCTGTACAGGTTATCGTCAATCTTGCCACAGATTAAAAGGATTAAAAAGATTTTTTCACGCAAATTTGGCAGATTTAGGCAGATTATTTTTTGACTTTTTACTATTAAAATCTGACTAAATCTGCCAAATTTGCGTGAAAAAAAATCTCTCTAAGTTTAAACTTTCATGATTAACTTTTTTCCTTCCGTTTTATTCTCACGAAGTATTCTATGGGCGTTTTCTACTGTATTTACTTCTAATTCTCCGACTATTGAAATAGCAGGTGGCGTAATTTTTTCTCGATCCAAAAGTAACCTTAGCTCATTCAATCCGTTTTTATAATAATCGTAACGTTTTTCAAGTCCGTAGGCATAATTGGAGATGTTTAAAATTACTGCGCCTTTACTAAAAAGAATTCCTCGCGATTCCGGAGTAGAGAAATTGGTTATATCAACATAAATTCCATTGATTTTTAAAAGTTTTGCAGCAATTTCTGCCACGTTGTTTCCAACCAAATCAACTGCAATATCAAAGCTTTTATTTCCGTTTAAGGAAAGTGCAGCTTCGTATATTTCTTCTTTTTTATAATTGATGATTTGTTTTGGTTTTACACCAAGGTCAATTAATGCGTTAATACTACTTTCATTTCCGGCTGTAACTACAAAATTTTGAAAGCCATTTGCCAGAAGCAATTTCACAAACACATTCCCAACTCCGCCCGCAGCGCCTGTAATTAATATGGAATCAGAAAAACTGGCATTTATACGTTTAAAGGCTTGCAAAGCTGTTAATCCTGCTGATGGAATTGCCGCCGCTTCTTCAAAGGAAATATTCGCAGGTTTATGCACCGCAATTGCTTCGGGAACGCAAATATATTCAGCGTAAGTTCCGTTAGAACCCATGCTTCCTGATCCGCAGAAAACTGCATCGCCAATTTTAAAATCAGTTACACTTTTACCAATTGCAGATACAATCCCTGAAAACTCACGACCCAGAATTGGAGAATGCAAAAGCTTTCTTTCAGATCCGTCTTCCGTCATTTGATAATCAATCGGATTAAAACCTGAAGCTTTAATGTTTACCTGAATCTGATGTTCTTCGGGCTGCGGAATTTCTACGTTTTCTAATTGAAATTCCCGGTTTTCCTGTAATACAATTGCTTTCATTTTTATTGCTTTATTATACAAAAGTATAGCTGTTTAATTTTTTAAACACATAGAAACATAGTTTTTCTTTGCGGTAAAAGGCATTTCACTTGTTTAAACAAACATAACTATGTGTGAGAAACTAGTTTCTTTTTATCAACTTTTATAAAAACTAAAAAATCTATGTTTCTATGTGTTTAAAAAATTTAATCCAACTTAAACCATTCATTTACTTCTTCGGCTATAGTTTCTTTAATTTCAGGATTTTCAAATTCATTTGTTACCGAATTATATTCGTAATCTTTCTTCCATTTTTTATAATGTAAAGATACTTGTTCAATTGCATCGCAAATAAAATTAAGCTCATCATTTGTCATAATTGGATGCAGCGACAAACGTACCCAGCCGGGTTTATTGCTTTGGTTTCTTTCTAAAAGTTCGTTTGTAATTTGTGCTGATTTCTTTTCGTTTATATTAAACAAATAATGCGCATAAGTACTTGCACATGACCAGCCTCCGCGAACCTGAATTCCGAAACGGTCATTTAAAAGCCTTACGATTAAATTATAGTGAATATCTTCGATTATAAAAGAAACACAGCCGATTCTTTCCGTTTTTAAATCTCCTAAAATTGATAAACCTTTTATTTTTTGAAGTCTCGAAAAACAAAGAGCAAGCAATTCTTTTTCTCTGTTTTTGATATTTGCCACTCCCATTTTATCTTTTAATTCTAAAGCTAAAGCAGCTCTTATTACTTGTAGAAAGCCTGGTGTCCCGCCATCTTCTCTAACTTCTATGACCTCGCTATAACAATATCTGCCTAAAGGATTGGTCCATTTTACATTTCCGCCGCCCGGATTATCCGGAAATTCAGATTTGTATAATTTCTCATTAAAAACCAAAACACCGCAAGTTCCTGGTCCGCCTAAGAATTTATGTGGAGAAAAGAAAATAGCATCTAATTGCTGTTCCGTATCTTTTGGGTGCATATCGATTTTGACATACGGTGCCGAAGCTGCAAAATCAACAAAACAAAGTCCGCCGTTTTGATGCATGATTTTGGCCAATTCATGATAAGGCGTAATAATTCCCGTAACATTGGAACAAGCCGTAAACGAACCTATTTTTAAGCTTCTGTGAGCATATTTTTTAATTTCTTCCGAAAGAATTTTGGGATCGACTAAATTATTTTCATCTGGTGGCAGAATCACAACATCGGCGTTGGTTTCATACCACGAAACCTGATTCGAATGATGCTCCATGTGCGTGATAAAAACTACAGGCTTATCTTGTTCATCATTCGTTCGCAAAGCCATTATTCTTTGCAGTTTTGATAAAGCGGCAGTCATTCCGCTTCCTGTAGTCACCAAAACATCAGAAGTATTTGCGTTTACTGATTTCTTAATAATATCTCTCGCATATTGATAAGCGTGCGTCGAAGTCTTTCCTGTCTGACTAGAAAGTGAATGCGTATTGGCAATCATTGGACCAATTTTATTGAGCATAATATCCTCAATTGGAGCATATAATCTTCCGCTGGCAACCCAATCTGCATAAAGCAGGTTTTGATTCCCGTAAACGGATTTAAAACGGTGATCTACTCCTATTGTATTTTCTCTAAATTTAGAGAAGTAACACTCCAATTCAATTGGTTCTGTTGTTGTCTCAATAGCATTCATTTCCTTTATCATTTTAATTAACTAAATTTATTATTGATTGCTTTTTTTTTAAAACACATAGAAACATAGATTATATTCTAAATAAAAGATATTTGAAAAAATCTAGATTTTCACACATAGCTATGTTTGTTAAAACAAGTGAAACGCCTTTATAGATAAAGCAAAACTATGTTCCTATGTGTTTAAAAAAAATTAATTTGCCTGCCCTAAAAGTGATTTAAGTGTAGTCTGTAATTCTTCTCCGTGAAGGTTTTTCGCAACGATTATTCCTTTAGAATCCACTAAATAATTCCCTGGAATCGCTCTTACACCATATAATTTAGCAATAGCACTGTTCCAAAAAAGTAAATCAGAAACATGAGTCCATGTCAAATTATCATCCTGAATTCCTTTAATCCAGTTTTCTTTCTTTTTATCTAAAGAAACGCCTACGATATTAAATCCTTTGTCATGATATTCTTTGTAAGCCGCTACGATATTCGGATTTTCTCTTCGGCAAGGCCCGCACCATGACGCCCAAAAATCAACTAAAGTGTAGCCTTTTAAATTTTCTGAAAGACGAACTGGTTTACCCTGCGGATCATTAGCTGTAAAATCTGGGGCTTTTTTACCAACCGCTAATCCGTCTAAAACAGTAACCAGTTCTTTTAGTTCTTTCACGTAAGTGGTACTTTGCAGACTTTTATCAAGCAAAGCAATGTTTTGAGTGATTTGTTCCGGCGTTAATCTATACGACCAGTTTCTGTACAATACATAAGCCGAAACAATAGATTTAGGGTTTTCTGTAATGAACTTACTGATTTCTACATCTTTTGATTTTTTATAGGCATCGAATAAATTCTGAGATTCAGAACCTTCAACTACAGAACTTGTATAATATTTCTTCGGGCTTAATTTTACTGTAATAGGTGTTTTTTCGAGGAAAATATACAATGGAGAATCCTCTGTGTTTACACTTAATCCGTATAATTCTGGCGTTTTAACTTTAGTTTTAAAACTAAAACTTCCGTCTTTCACTTTTACCGAATCTATAGTGGTAAACATTTTATTGTGGAATTTTTGCAAATACACATATTGCGTAACTGTATCGACAACAGTTCCTTTTAACTGTAAATTATTTTCTTGCGCCTGAGTTTGTGCAACTCCAAGAAATAAGGCAAAACCTAATAGTATTTTTTTCATTTTATTTTGATTTTAAGGTGATGATATGATTTTTATTATCGTTTAATATTGGGACAAAAGAATTCCTTTAAGCCAATTTATAAAGGCTTTTAGCAAATGATTTTTAAAAAGAAATGAGAGAGAATTTAATGCTTTCGCATTCGGAAACCAGCAAGACTATATTCTTCGAAGATTGAATTCAAAAGTTCGTCACTGTCGTGTAAAAAATGTAGTTTGGTTTTCATTTTAAAAAATAAATAATTTCAACAATGATGATCTTATTCAGATTTGCGACAATCTTTTCTTATCTGTCCCGCAAGACGGGAAGGATTTAGCACCTTATTTGGTAACAGGTTGCTAAGACTTCATAGGGCCTACTCCCTCAGTCTTTCTGGATAAGTATCATTCAGAATTTTTCTGTGATACAAATATATATTAATTCTACCGAATTAGTAGTGTTTAAATTTATTTTTTTTGAATTTTAATTGAAAAACATTTTATACAAAATACAAATAATTGATTTTTAGATAATTAAATCAGGATATAATTTTAATAATTCCTTGTTTTATAATGGAAATTCATACGTTTGATAGAATAAAATTGACTAATTCTGTTTTTTTCTGTAGAAAAAGCATAAAAAAAACTCATTCCATTTTTGAAATGAGTTTGTATTGAAACAGAAATTACCGTACCGCTTGTCATTCCGAGGAACTATGACTTTAATCCATCAAAATACGCCGTAGTTTCTTCAATCAAAGAATGCATCAATTCTTTTGCTTTGGTATGTTTTAAGATTGGCGAAATTTGTCCGCCCCAAAATAAAATCATATCCCATTTTTGCTGATCGAGTGCAGCTTTTCTCAACAGAGAAATAAAAGTAGTCTGTAATGGAAAAGGCAGAATGTTCGATTCTTTTCCAATTATATCTTTTGCAATTCGGCTTGTAATGCCTCGACCTAATCTTCCGGTGTATGCGCGTGAAAGCGTTGTATATTTTGCAGCATCAGAAAATAACATTTCTCTGTGAATTGGCAATGCATTCGATTCATCGACAGCTAAAAAAGCGGTTCCTATTTGGGCTGCGCTTGCACCTAATGTTAAGGCTGCGGCAACTCCTTTTCCGTCGGCAATTCCGCCAGCTGCAATGATTGGTGTTTTTATTTTTTCTCGAATTAATTGTAGTAAAACAAAAGTTCCGGTTACAGATGCTTCGGCATTGGTTAAAAAAGAAGGACGGTGTCCGCCTGCTTCAAAACCCGAAGCGATAATCATATCAACTCCTTTACTTTCCAGAAAAATGGCTTCATCAAGTGTTGTAGCAGCACCAACAGTGACAATTCCTAATCTTCTAAACTGCTCTAAAACATCATCTGAAGGAACGCCAAACATAAAGCTAAAAACCTTTGGTTTAACATCTAAAATAACTTGTAACTGGTTTTCAAATCTCGATTGAAACGGCGCTGGTTTTTCCGGTAACGGAATTCCTAACTCGTCATAATAGGGTTTAAAAAGCGCTTTTGTTTTTTCAAATTGATCATCGGTTAAACCGTCATCCGGAATGTCATGATCGGAAACCCAAAGATTAATATTATAGGTTTTATCTGTGGCTGCTTTTATTTGTTTATCTACTTCGTAAATTTCCTGTGGACTTAAAGTGTATGCGCCGTAACCGCCTAATCCGCCAAGATTTGAAACCGTCGCTGTTAATTCTACCGTTGATAAATTACCACCAAAAGGGCCTTGCAAAATTGGATAGTCAATTCCTAACAGTTCCTTAGCTTTTGTATTGTACCACATAGCTACAAAATTTAAGTTATTTATTGGTATCAGTCAACATTTTATTGACGATAAGCCATTTGCCATTAATCTTATGGAAAGATAAAAAATCCCTATAATTAAAGTCGTACATTTTAACATTTAATTCCGCTACAGCGATAGAATTTACAACGCTTATATGTAAAATTTCACCTTTAAAAGGTTTTCCTGAATCCTTTGGACTTTGTCTGTTTTTAACGCCGTCTAAATACAAATCAACGGTTTTAAAATACGGTTGTCCATTGATGTCACCGAAAAGTAATGTTCCGGGTTGAAAAATACTGCCAAGCAATAATTCATCACCTTCATAAATACCTTTAAAATAAAAGTTTTCTATTGCATCGGTAATAGCCTGAATTTCTATTTGATTTTCCATTTTACTAGTATTTTGAGCTTTTATGCCCTGAAAACTCCAGAGCATAAAAGCAGTTAATAATATAGTTTTCACCTTAATTTAAATTGTGTCCTGCACCTTTTCCACCATCAACATTGATGATTGATCCGGTAATAAAATTGCTTTTGGCAACTGTGTAGACCATTTCAGAAACATCATCGATCTCTCCTACTCTGTTTAATAAATGTAAACCAGCACTTTGATCTGCGTTATCACCGTGCATTGGCGTACGAATTACACCCGGCGCAACGGTATTGAAACGAATGTTTTGTTTTCCGAATTCTGCAGCTAATTGAATAGTTAAAGCATGAATTGCACCTTTACTTGCAATTGGAGCCGAAGCCGGCCATCCGCCTAAACCGTGATTTACTAATGGAGTTCCAATATTAATTACAACGCCGCCTTGTTGTTTCAACATTTGTGGAAGCACTGATTGTGTAGTGAAATAAGTTCCTTTTAGGTTGGTTTTCAAAAATGTATCTAAATACGCTTCGTCTACTTCTAAAAATGGTTTGCTGGCAAAGATTCCTGCATTGTTAACCAATACATCTACAGAACCAAATTTTTCTAAAGCAATTTTAACCAATTGCTCGCCTGTTTTTTTATCGCTTACATCTCCGGCAAACATTGTCAGATTTTCGCCTGCGCCAAATTCATCGAAAGTTTTTTCTAATGAAGATGCTGTAACGGAGTTTATAACCACATTATCACCTCTGTCCAAGAAATATTTGGCGATTCCTTTTCCAATACCAGAAGCTGCTCCGGTAACGATTATTGTTTGTTTTTTCATGATGTTTATTTTTTATCGGCTGTTATGCCTTTTTCTCTTAATACTGATACTTGTTCTCCTGCATAACCCCAATCGTCCAGTTCTATTTCCTGAATCACAACGTGAGTCAAATGCGGATCTTTATTTAATACTTCTGTAATCAGGTTGGTAATGCCACTGATTAATTCTTGTTTTTGCCCGCGTGTTACTCCTTCGCGGGTCAATTCGATTTTTACGTAAGGCATGATAATTAGTTTTTAGATTGTCCTGTAAAAACAGCTTCGGCAGTGATATTAAAATCTAGCTCAAAGTCGTTGTAGATTAAAGTATCTCCCAAATCTTTGAAGAAATTTCCTGAACGGAATTTGATATCGTATTTGGTACGATCGATGATCAATTTACCTCCTAGTGAAAGTGTGTTGTTGTCGTTTTTTACTTGTGCTTCAAACCCAACAAGATGTGTAATATCTTTTATAGTCAGGTTTCCTTCAAGATGATACGTTGTGCTTGATATTTCTTTTACGCTTAAAATATCTAATGTCGCTGTTGGAAATTTTTCGATAGAGAAAAAATCATCAGATGCAAGGTGTCCTGCAAATTGAGTGTTCGTTGCCGGATCTGTTACATCCAGAATTTTAATGGAAGTGGTGTCGATAACAACATTTCCTCCTTTTATTTTTCCATCATTAAAGATGAAATTACCATTTTTGATACCAATTGTACCATTATGTGCACCAGTAACTTTTCTACCAGTCCATTCTACGCTGCTGTTTGAGCTTACGATTTCAAAATTTATTGTTTCCATTTTTTGTTGTATTTAAAAGTACAGTACAAAGGAACGGCGACTATGGAAATTGGTTACGTGATGTAGATCACATTCTTATTTTGGAGGTTCAAAGAGGCAAAGGTTCAGAGGTGCAAAGGTTTTTCTATAGAGACCGAATAAAAACATAGCCTGTGGTTTCAACCACAGGGACGCAATATATAAACACAATCTAAATCCCCGTGGTTGAAACCACGGGCTATGTTTTTACAGCGGTAAAATCAAATAAAATAATCTGCTAATCTGTAAAATCTGCGAGAAACAAAATCTGCGCAAAACAAAAAAAAACCGTAAAATCAGTGGGCTAAAAAAACTAAGAATTATAAAGTCGGCTCAAAGTTTCTCTCGAAACTCCTAAATAAGCTGCAATTAAATGTTTTGGAACTAAATTGTATAATTGAGGATATAAAGCCAAAAGTTCTTCGTAACGTATTTTGACATTATTATTCATAAAAGATAAAAGTCTTTTTTGAGAAGCGATATAACCTTTATTAGTTCTCCAACGAAAAAAATGTTCCACCTGATGAAATTCGGCGCAGAGTTTTTCGCGGTCACTGTTAGAAAGGCAAAGAACTTCGGCATCCGTAATGCAATCCACATTTATAGCAGCCGGAGTTTGGTTATAAAGTGCATTATAATCAGATGTCCACCAAGTTGGCATCGCAAACTGTAAAATGTACATTTTAATTTCATCATTAATATAAAAAGCCTTTAAACAACCCGAAATCACAAAATACTCACAATCGACTTTATCGCCTGCGCTGATAATTGTTTGACCCTTTTTAAAAGATAAGGATTTGAAATGCGAAAAGAAATAATCAAACTCTTCCTCTGTCAGCGAAACTGTTTTGGCGATATGTTCTTTTAAAAGTGTTTTGGCTTCCATTTTAAATGGTGACTATTGGGTTTGAAAATCTTTTGTAAAGTTATAAAATCAAATGAACTTATTGATTGTCTATTTCGGATTTGAATTTGTCCGTTTCACCAAAATTTGAATATGAAACCGATTGCTGTTGTCGCAAATTTGTCCTGTTTAACAACTTAAAATTTAAAATCATGAATGCAAAAACAACAAAAATTATTTATTGGACAGGAATTATTTTAACTTCTTTATGGTTTGGTGCCAGCGGATTTTTTGAATTGACAACCAACAAATTGGTTTGGGAAATTACACAGCTTCTAGGTTATCCGGCTCATTTTATTTACATCCTGGGTGTAATGAAAGTTTCAGGCGTCATCACATTATTAATTCCAAATAAATTATTACGATTAAAAGAATGGGTATTTGCCGGAGTATTTTTTGACATTATTTTCGCTTTCTTTTCAAAATTGGTTGTATTAGGTTTTCCTGCAACTATTGATGCTATTATTGCTTTTGTGATGGTAAGTGTTACTTATATAATGTTTAGAAGATTATATAGTGTAAGTTATACAGCTAACTAATTTTTTTTCGCCGCAAAGTCGCGAAGACGCAAAGTTTTTTTTCACGCAGATTAAGCAGATTGGACAGATTATTAAAAAAATATCTGCTCACATCTGCTTAAATCTTTTTAGATCTGCGTGAAAAAAATCCCATTAATCCTTTTAATCTGTGGCAAAAACAAAACTTAGCGCCTTTGTGTCTTCGCGGCAAAACACCCTTGAGCCTTAAAACAAATAAATTTGAGCTTTTCAACAAAACAACAACCTCTATTCCCGCCGTAAATTTGTAATGAACTTAAAAACACAATTACAATGAACAAAATATGGTTTATTACAGGAAGCTCTCGAGGATTAGGACGTAATCTTACTGAAGCAGTTTTAGAAAGCGGAGACAAAGTAGCTGCAACTGCACGAGACATTAATCAGTTAAATGATTTAAAAGAAAAATTTCAGGATCAGATTCTGCCTTTAAAATTAGATGTTACCAATTATGATGAAGTTCATGAGGCCGTAAACAAATCCGTTGAGCATTTCGGAAGAATTGATGTATTGGTTAACAATGCCGGATTCGGAATTATTGGCGCTGCTGAAGCTTATACAAGCGAACAAGTTAGAAGTCAGTTAGAAACTAATTTATATGCGCCTATTGAAATTACACGCGCCGTTCTGCCTTTTATGCGCAAACAAGGTTTTGGCCGAATTTTACAAATCAGTTCTGTTGGCGGACGTGTTGGGAATCCGGGTTTAACAATGTATCAGGCTGCGAAATTTGGTTTAGGCGGATTTACTGAGGCTTTGGCCAAAGAAGTTGCTCCGCTTGGAATTTTGGTTACGAGCGTTGAACCAGGCGGATTCCGCACGGATTGGGCAGGCGCATCGATGACGTATGCCGAAGATATTGAAGGCTATGAAATGGTGAAACAACGTACCGATTTCTTTAAAGGTGGAAATTTTGTTCCGGTTGGAGATCCTGAAAAAGCGGCTAAAGTGATGGTTGATCTGGCTTCACATCCAAATCCGCCTGTACATCTTGTTTTGGGAAGTGAAGCAATTGGAATTTTACAAAATGCTGATAAAAACAGAACGGAAGAAATGGAGAAATGGATGAATGTAAGTTTGTCTACAGATCATGAAGATTCTGGAAGTTTTTTTGATTCAGCTCAGGGAAAATGGTATACTGGTAAGAAATAAGCATTATCAATGGTTAATGCATAATTTTTTAAACACATAGGGACATAGTTTTTCTTTGTCTATAAAGGCGTTTCACTTGTTTTGAACAAACATAGTTTGATACTCTCTCGCAGATTTTGCAGATTACATAGATTAAATAAAAAAAAATCTGCTTGATCTGCTAAATCTGCGGGAAACATTATTTTAAGTTTTTTGTTTAAAACACAAAACTATGTGTGAAAATCTAGATTTTTAAAACATCTTTTATTTAGAATATAATCTATGTTTCTATGTGTTTAAAATATTCTCCAACTTTAATTTTTATAAATTTGTGATATGAACGATTCAAAAATAAATCAGAAAACCTCGCCCATTGCGTATTCCTGCTATTACACACAAAATCGTGAAGGCGAGCAATTTGCTGCACAACATGTTTTAAGTTTTCAAATTTCAGGAATTCTGACTTTAAATAATGGCAATAAAGAATACGTTTTTAACCCAGGCGATTTTAGATTTATCCGAAGAAATCAGCTCATAAAATTCATCAAACAACCTGATCCGAATACCGCTTTTCAGTCTATTTCGATTTATTTGAATCAGGAAGCACTTCGTGATTATTCTATACAATACAATCAAAAAACAAGTTTAATTAAAAGTCCGGAAACGGAAATGGTTTTGCAGTTAAAAGAAGTTCCGTTATTGAAAAGCTTTATGAATTCGCTGATTCCCTACATCAACGAAGACCAACTTATTACCGAAGATCTTCAGACTTTAAAAGTAAATGAAGCCATTACGATTTTATTACAATGCCATCCGGAATTAAAAGATATCCTATTTGATTTCAACGAACCTGGAAAAATTGATCTTGAAGCATTTATGAAAAAGAATTTTCATTTTAATGTTCAATTAGATCGTTTTGCTTATTTAACGGGAAGAAGTTTAGCGACTTTTAAAAGGGATTTCCAACGTATTTTTGATCTTTCCCCAAGTCGTTGGCTCATTCAGAAAAGACTACAGGAGGCGTATTATCAAATTAAAGAAAAAGGAAAAACACCTTCGGAAGTTTATTTAGAAGTGGGTTTTGAGGATTTATCGCATTTCTCATTTGCTTTTAAGAAACAGTTTGGGTTGCCGCCTTCTAAGGTTTAGTATCTTGTTTCAGTTTACAGTCGCAGTATTCAGTCGCAGTTTGCAGGATTCAGATTATGCAGTTTGTCATTTCGAGGAACGAGAAATCGCACGCGAAACTCGCCAAAGATTGGAGAATTACTGTGTGGAATATCTAGTGCGATTTCTCGTTCCTCGAAATGACAAACTGTGTCTATAAAACTGTGATTGAATAACGCAACTGAAAACTGAGACTGTAAACTTATCTATTCTCCAGCCAGCTTAAAAATGCCGTTGCTTTCTCTTTCCCAACCAATAATTTTTCTTCTGTTGGAATGGTAAGTTTAAGAATCAGCTTTCTTGAGAAATAATGCTCTGCTTCTCTTATTGCAGAAAAGTTTACCAAATATTGCCTGTTGATTCTGAAAAACTGAATGGCTGATAACAGTTTATGAACTTCATCAAGAGATTGCGTTATTTGATATTCGGTTTTATCAAAAGTCACTATTGTTGGTGTTTCATTTTTGATGTAGAAAAAAGCGATATTCTCTGTTTGAATCGTTTGGTATTTATTATTTTTAAAAACCAAAAAACTACTTTTCCCTTTATTCTCGCCTGTTCTCGTTAAGAGATAATCGAAATCGGGCATCATTTTTTTATTTCTTTGGAAGAAGTTTTTCAGTTCACCAGCCTTTTTAATAGCCTGCGAAATACTTTCTCTTGAAAAAGGTTTTAAGACATAATCGATTCCGTTTGATTTGAAAGCGTCGATGGCGTAATCATCAAAAGCGGTGCAGAAAATTACGGGTGACAAAACCTCTACATTTTTGAAAATTTCAAAGCTCAAACCATCTGCAAGCTGAATATCCATAAAAATCAAATCGGGCTGATCGTTTTCTAAAAGATAACTCACAGCTCCGTCTATACTTTGAATATACGACAAAATTTGAGCATCGGGTCTGATACTCAAAATTAGCTGACCAAGCGCTTTGGCCGTTTTTACTTCATCTTCAATTATTACGATAGTCATAAATCAGTGGTATTTTAACTTTAAAAAGCGTTTCGGTTTTATCAATTTCAATTTCCTTGTTAACCAGATGCAGAAAACGCTGGTTGATATTGTTCAGTCCTACTCCGGTTGACAAAGTGCCCCGTTTCAGCTGAATTGGATTTTCAATTACCAGAAAATCATTTTCGGTATATAATTTAATTTTCAAAGGTTTATCAAGCGAAACAACATTGTGTTTGATACAATTCTCAATTAATAATTGCAATGAAAAAGGCGGAATCGCGCAATCGTATTGCTTTTCATCAATTTCTTTTATGACTTCAAATCCGTCTTCAAAACGAGCTTTCAGCAGATATACATACGAATCTAAAATTTGTAATTCTTCTTTTAACGGAATCAAATCCATTTTTCTGCTTTCTAAAGTAAATCGGTAAAAATCAGATAATTTCAGGATAAAATCAGAACTCTGCGGATCCTGCATATCCACCATCGATTTTAAAGTATTCAGACTATTAAACAAAAAATGCGGATTTACCTGCTGTTTCAATAATTCGTATTGTGCTCCTAGATGTACTGCCTTGGTACGCTCCAGTTCTACTCCCATTTGCTGGGTCTGGTAATTCTGAAAAAGTAAATGTAGAAACATATACACAATCAAATTGATTAAAATACCTCGAAGCTCGAACATGATTGGCGCGTCCATTTTTGAAACCTGAAAAAGTTCCTGATGTGCAATTACGAGAATCACCATCAACAAAATCCCCAAAACAACACTCAGTAAAAGTTTCCAGTTAAACAGACTTTTATTCGTACGCTGCGATGAAAATTTAGGCAGGCTATAAATGTTGTAATACCATATAAAAAGGGAAAACAGCAGTGTAATTGAAGAATTTATGATGATGTCTCCAGGCGTAGAATCTGCATCAAATAATTTTGGGATTGAAGCCAGAATTGCAAGTGCAATCGAGCTTCCCCAAATAATTTTGAGCGAAACCTGAAAACGTTTTGATTTTTCCATAATTGTATCCGTTTTTTATCCTGTTTGTCAAAGATAGTTTTATTTTGAAAAAAGATTTTATGCAGATTTAAAAAGTCAGCCCAAAGTATTGTCATTTCGACGAAGGAGAAATCTCCACGAGAAGCTCTACAAAGATTGGATACATTCTGTATGGAGTTACTTACGAAGATTTCTCGTTCCTCGAAATGACAAATATGACGGAGTGTTTTTTTAATCTCGCAAAGCCGCAGAGGCGCAAAGTTTTTATTCGCAAATTGTTTGGGAAAAGAATCTGCAAAATCTGCCTGAATCTGTCAAATCTGCGTGAAATATATTTTTAATTCTCCCGCAGATTTAGCTGATTTTGCAGATAAGAAAGGAAAAAAAAATCTGCTAATCTGCTAAATCTGCGAGAAACAAAAAAATTTAAGCTCGTTTTACTTCTAAAATTGCCCCTGAATTCATATCCTGAACAAAACCAATAATCTCAAAATCCTGTGGATTATAATTTTTAGGAAGATGAACAGATGCAGTTCCTTTTTTTACTTTGTTTAAATCTACCCATTGCAGATTACGAACGATTTGATAGTGAGATAAAACTCTATGAGCATTCTCCCCTCTTTTTACATTGCTTTTGGCTTCTTTTTGAACTACAGCAATTAATAAACGGCTGTTTTTTGAAGTACCTTCCACATTATAATTTACAGCAATAGAATTTGCATTTTGACTGGCTTCTAAGCTTAAATTCGTCGAAGCGGGTTTAGAAAGTGCCGATTTAATTCCGTTTCGTAAACTTGTTTCCTGAGAACCTACATAATCGATTTTTCCGTTAATAATTACTTGCGGCGTATAGATTGGATCTTTGCCCATGTATTTCGCATAATCGTATTGTCTTTTAGTATAATCTGCATTACTGAAAATATCTTTCCAGCCTTGTTTGTCCCAATAATCAACGTGATAAGAAAGTACGTAAACATTTTTATCTTTTAATTCATTTTGAATTTTTCCCAGTAATTCATCTGCTGGCGGACAGCTTGAACAGCCTTCGGAAGTATATAATTCTAAAAGGGCAAAACCTTTTTTATCCTGATTGCTTTGGCTGAAAATGGTGTTTCCGGTTAAGAAAAACAGCATTGTAAAAGCACTTATTATTTTTATCTTTTTCATGATTCCTATTTATTTCCTGCAAGGTTTTTAAAACCTTGTAGGTATATTTTTTATTTAGAAAGTCTAATAATTTAAACCTACAAGGTTTTGAAAACCTTGCAGGTTAAGCAACTTAGAAATTATAGAATATTAATCTCAACGTTTATATTTCCTCTTGTCGCTTTAGAATAAGGACAAGTTTGATGTGCCTGAGCTGCTAAAGCTTCTGCAGTTTCACGATCAATGCCCGGAAGGCTGATGTTTAAACGTGCTTGTAAAGAGTATTCTCCTTCTGTTACACATAAATCTACTTCTGCATCTACTGCAGTTTCTGCCGGAAGTCTAACTCCCAATTTCGAAGCTGCGATTCCTAATGCTCCAATAAAACATGCCGACCATCCTGCAGCAAATAACTGCTCTGGGTTTGTTCCCGGACGTGATGTTCCCGGAGAACTTAATTTGATATTCAATTGTTCATCTGAACTTTGAGAAGCGCCTTCTCTACCACCTGTTGTGTGTGTTTTTCCTGTGTATAATACTTGTGTTTCCATGTTTAAAAAATTTTAGATTGTTGATTTTAGATTTTAGATTATTTGTTGGAATTCATTTTTCCCACAATCTTGTCATTTCGACGAAGGAGAAATCTTCGTAAGTAACTCCGTCAGGAATGTCGCCAATCTTTGTAGAGTTTCTCGTGGAGATTCCTCGTTCCTCGGAATGACAAGATTATGCGTAATTATAATTTATTTCATCCCATCTACATCAATAATTGCTTGTGCAAATGATTTCGGGTCTTCTTGCGGAACGTTGTGTCCTATTCCTTTTAGAATTCTGTGGGCGTATTTTCCGGTGAATTTATTTGCGTATGCTTTTCCATCTGCGAAAGCGCCGTCAAAATCACTTCCTATTGTAATGGTTGGTACTTTAATTTCCGGTCTTGCTGCAAGGCGTTTTTCTAAACTGTCGTATTTAGATTCTCCTGCTTCAAGCGATTGTCTCCATCTGTAATTGTGAATTACAATTGCAACGTGATCTGGATTATCAAAAGACTGAGCCGTTTGGTCGTAAGTTGCTTTGTCAAAATTCCATAACGGAGAAGCGATCTGCCAGAGTTGTTTGTTGAATTCGTAAGTGTTTTGGCTGTAGCCTAATTTTCCTCTTTCGGTTGCAAAATAATATTGATACCACCATCCTAATTCAGCTTTTGGAGGCAATGGTTTTAAATTAGCTTCTAAATTCACTACTAAATAACCGCTTACCGAAACCAGACCTTTTAGACGCTCCGGCCAAAGTGCCGCCATAACTACTGCAGTTCTAGCTCCCCAATCGAATCCTCCAACTACAGCTTTGTCAATTTTTAAAGCATCCATAAAAGCAATAATATCGGTTGCTAATGCTGCTTGTTGTCCGTTTCTGAAAGTATTTTTTGAAAGGAAGGTTGTTGTTCCTGAACCTCTTAAATAAGGTGTGAATACATGATATCCTTTTGAAACTAAAATTGGCACTACTTCATTATAACTGTGAATATCGTAAGGCCATCCGTGAAGCAAGATTACCGGAGTTCCGTTTGAAGGACCAGCTTCAGTATATCCTACGTTTAATAATCCAGCTTTGATTTGTTTTAAAGTTCCTAGTGAACCATCTTGTTTTTCTGTTTGTGCAATTGATACTGCATTTACTAAAAGAAAGGCTATTAAAAGAACTGCGTTTGTAATTCTGTTTTTGATTTTTACTATCGTTTTCATAATTATTATTTTTTTGATTAGTTGATTATCAGTTAATTTCTTCGTCAAAGGTATCTCGACAATCCTCGTTTTAAAAGGAGAAAAAAGCTGAAGTGGACAAAGTAAAAGGTGAAATGGACAAGGGTCAAGTTGTGAAATGTGAGTAGTTTAGCCGTAAAACTCTATATTCTTATATTTTTTTAGCCACAGATTAAAGGATTAAAATGATTTTTTCTCTCGCAGATTCTGCAGATTTAGCAGACTATTTTTTATTCGTTTCAAATTATTTAATCAAATCTGCTCAATCTCCGAAATCTGCGAGAAACAAATACTTTCCTCCCGATAGCTATCGGGATTGCGTAAACCTTAGCGTGCTTTGCGGTTAAACTAATTCGCATTTCAACTTGAAACTTTAAACCTGAAACTATTTTTTCATAACCAAAACCGGTTTTCCTTTTTCAACTATATAAGTTGCCAATTCTGATGCTTTTACATTTGTATTATTTTTAGCGGAATGAACAACTCCTGCTGGAATAAAAAGAACTTCTCCGGCTTTTAAGGTTACGGGTGCTTGTCCTTCTACTTCATATTCAAGTGAACCTTCTAATACATAAATGATTTCTTCACCCGGATGAGAATGTTTTCCGAAAGCAGTATGTCCGTCGAAATCTATTTTGGCTTGAACGGTTTCTCTTCCCGGAATGCTTAGATCGTGTTTTTGTAAATCAGTACGTTTTATTCCCGTTTGGGCTGCGATTTGATTTGGAATCAAAAAGGCTATTATTCCTAAAATGATAATGGCGATTATAACCCATGTTTTTTGCTTTTTAGTTTCCATGATTTTATTTTTTTAATAGTTAGTTTTTTAACAGTTGATTTTTTAAACACATGGAACATAGATTTGCTTTGTCTAGAAAGGCGTTTCACTTGTTTGAACAAACATAGTTTGCTGGGTGTTTCACGCAGATTTTAAAAAGATTTAAGCAGATAAACGCAGATTTTTTATTCAATTTAATCTGCTAAAATCTGCGTGAAACTTTTTTAGCATATAAAAACCTATGTCTCTATGTGTTTAAAAAAAATATTAGATTATTTTCTCAATGATTTAAAAGCGGCACGAAGTTCAACGGAAAACAATTGTGGTTCTTCCCAAGAAGCAAAATGCCCGCCTTTGTTTACTTCTTTAAAATAAATCAGGTTTTTGTATGCTTTTTCAGCCCATGTTTTTGGTGCTTGATAAATTTCTCCCGGGAAAACAGTTATCGCAACCGGAATTTTGATTTCAGCTGTTCTTTGTTCTACCGCATTGAAGTTATTATCATTATTCTCCCAATATAAATTAGCAGATGAATTAGCAGTATTCGTAAACCAGTAAAGCGAAATATCATCCAGCATTTCATCTTTAGTCAAAGATTTTTCGGCATTTCCACCGCTGTAGGTCCAATCGTTGAATTTATCTAAGAAAAACGAAGCCAAACCAACAGGAGAATCTGTAAGTCCGTAACCTAAAGTCTGCGGACGAGTCACCATCATTCCGGCATAACCACCGCCTTTTGTGTATAATTTATTCAGAGAATTAAAAGCAGTATTTTCTTTAACCGATAATCCTTTTGGTGCCGGATCTCCGTCTTTAAGCGCTTTGGCAATATCTGCCGGAACTGTTGCAGGCATGTTTACGTGAATTCCCAATAAACCTTCAGGAGCTTGACGCGCCATAGCATCGGCAATTACAGAACCCCAGTCACCACCTTGTGAAACATACTGTTTGTAACCCAAACGTTTCATTAAAACATCCCAAGCGTTTCCTATTTTTTCTGGTCCCCAGCCTGTTCCTTTTGGCTTTTCAGAAAAACCATAACCCGGCATTGAAGGAATAACCAAATCAAATGCATCTTCGGCTTTTCCGCCATACGCTGTTGGATCTGTTAATGGACCAATTACTTTTAAAAGTTCAAAAAATGAACCCGGCCATCCGTGAGTAATAATTAACGGTAACGCATTTTTATGTTTTGATTTAATATGAATGAATTGAATATCCAGTCCGTCGATGTTGGTTACAAACTGAGGAAGTGCATTTAGTTTTTCTTCTGTTTTGTGCCAGTCGTAATCGGTTCCCCAATATTTAACCAGATTCTGAATCTGTTCTAGTTTTACTCCCTGCGATTGATCTGCTACAGTTTCTTTATCCGGCCATCTGGTAGCATTTACTCGATTGCGAAGTTCTGTAATTGCTTCCTGCGAAACGCTGATGTGGTACGGACGAATTAAATTACAATCGGTTTTAGTTTCGTTCTGTGCAAAAGATACGGCAGTTGCTAACATAAAAGTTCCAGTGGCAATAGCGTTTAAAAAAGCACGCTTGTTTAGTTGAAGTGTTTTCATTTTTTTGATTTTTAAATTATTTGAATATCAGTTAATTTCTTCGTCAAAAGTATTTCGATAACCCTTCTTACGAAATGAGAAAACAGTCCAAACGGACGAAGTTTGAGGTGAAACGGACAGAGTGGAATGTGATTTTTTTAACGCAAAGCGCGCTAAGGTTTTTTGGCTTGTTTGGTTTTATAAAAATGCGAAGATCGCAAAGCTATGTGGGTAATAACTTTGCGATCTTTATTTGTGTTTTTGCTACAGATTATTATTTTTTTGCCAGAGATTAAAGATTTACTCCCGCAGATTCTGCAGATTGAGCAGATTGTTATTTTCTTAATTCATTGTGAATAATCAAAAAAATCTGCTAAATCTGTTAAATCTGCGGGAGACAAAAAAACTTCGCGACTTAGCGAGATTAAAAATCTTAGCTCCCGATAGCTATCGGGATTGCGTAAACCTTAGCATCTTTGTGGTTAAATCACCAGCAGAATTAACAATTAATAATTCACCATTAACAATTAAGCTAACACCATTCCCCCATCCATAATAAAATCTGCTCCGGTGATGAATTTTGCTGCTTCACTGCTTATATACGAAACCATTTTGGCAACATCTTCAGATTTCCCCATTTGTTTTAAAGGCACTTTCTCGACAACTATATCCATAATACCATTTACAGTGGCTTCATCTAAACCTACTTTTTTCATGACTTCGGTTTGAGTTGGTCCCGGACTAACGGAATTCACTCTGATTTTTCTAGACGCTAATTCTAATGCTGCTGATCTCATAACCGAATTCAAAGCCGTTTTACTTGCTGAATAAACCGAAGATCCCGGCCCTGGCATACTCGCAGTATTGGAAGAAAGAAATACAACCGATGCACCATCATTCAAAATTGGGATAAATCGGCTTAGTGTGAAGTACGCGCCTTTAAAATTTACATTCATTATACTGTCAAATTGTTCTTCTGTTGCCTGCTCGATATTTCCTAATCCCGCAATTCCGGCATTGATGAAAAGGATGTCTACTTTTCCAAAATCCTGTTTAACTTTTAAAGCCAGGCTTTCAATATCAGAAATATTGGATTGATCTGATGTTATTGCTGTAACGCCCAGTTCCAGTGCTGCTTTTTCAATTGCTTCTTTTCTTCTTCCGGTAATAATCACATTTGCTCCCTGCTCTTTTAATTGTTTTGCTGTAGAATATCCTATACCGCTGTTTCCGCCTGTAATTACGGCTACTTTATCTTTTAAATTGTCCATTTTTATATGTTTTAAATTAACGGGACAAAGTTAAATTGCAAATAGTATTGCTTTTTTAAAGGTATCATAGAGTATACTGAAAAGTAGATTTTAACATTTAAATATTCTCAAAAATCAATTTCAGGCAAAACTCAAAAATTACTGTTAAATATTTAGATTGAATGTGCAGTTATTTGGTTAAAATTATCCGATTTATTCATATTTAAAGATCAATTCTCTTAATTTATTTTTAAAACTTCATTAAACAGCTGTTAAATCTTAATGAGAATTCATTGTAAATTCTGTAAGAAAACGTATATTTGAGATAATACTGAATTTTTATATCGTGCAGGAAAAAACAAAAACACATCATTTTATATTCCCAAAAACGCCTACAGGCGTTGACGGACTAGACGAGATTACTGATGGCGGTTTCCCAAAAGGACGCCCAACCTTAATTTGCGGAGGTGCCGGCTGTGGAAAAACATTATTGTCAATGCAGTTCCTTATTAAAGGAATTACAGAATATAACGAACCCGGGGTTTTCATGTCTTTTGAGGAACCGTCAGACGATCTTACCTTAAACGTAAAATCACTCGGCTTTGACCTTGAGCAGCTCAAAAAGGATAAAAAACTCGTTGTAGATCATGTCCGCGTTGAAAGATCAGAAATTGAAGAAGCCGGAGAATACGATCTTGACGGTTTATTTATAAGATTAGGCCACGCCATCGATTCTATAAAAGCAACCCGTGTTGTTCTGGATACAATCGAATCTTTATTTGCTGGTCTTGACAATCAGGCGATTTTAAGAGCTGAGTTACGAAGATTATTTCACTGGCTGAAAACAAAAGGCGTAACTGCTGTAATTACGGGAGAACGCGGCGAAGCAACCTTAACCCGACAAGGATTAGAAGAATATGTTTCTGACTGTGTTATTGTTCTCGATCATCGTGTTATTGAACAAGTTTCGACCAGAAGACTCCGAATTGTAAAATACAGAGGTTCAACACACGGAACAAACGAATATCCGTTTTTAATTGATGAAGAAGGTATTTCGGTACTTCCTATTACATCGTTAAAACTCGACAACGAAGTTTCTTCGGATATTATTTCTACAGGTGTTCCCGGATTAAACGAAATGTTTTATAGCGGCGGATTTTATCGCGGAAGCAATATTTTAATTTCAGGAACTGCCGGAACAGCTAAAACTACGGTTGCCTGTTATTTTGCCAATGAACAATGCGAAAAAAACGAAAAAACGATTTATTTCGCTTTCGAAGAATCGCCGCAGCAATTGGTTCGCAATATGAAATCAATTGGAATTGATCTCGACAAACATATCAAAAAGGGTATTTTGCAAATCCATTCTTCACGTCCGTCATTGAATGGTCTGGAACTGCATTTGCTTACACTTCGAAAATTAATAAAAGAATTTCAGCCTACCACTATTATTATTGATCCAATCAGTAATCTTATTACAGTAGGAAGCGAACAAGAAGTCCGTTCTATGCTGGTAAGGCTCATAGATATGCTCAAAGCAAATAATATTACGGCTTTGTTTACGTCATTAAATAAACAAACAGATAATTTTAGACCAGATCTGGCAGAAGAATCCGTATCGTCTTTAGTCGATACCTGGATAACGGTTCGTGATATGGAAGGCGTTGGTGAAAGAAATCGCGGTATTTTTATTATCAAAGCAAGAGGAATGGGACATTCTAATCAGGTTCGCGAGTTTGTGATCACTAAAAAAGGAATCGAATTACTCGATGTAGAATTAGGTCCGCAGGGAATCCTGACCGGTGCTGCCAGACAGTCGCATCAGTTTAAGAAAACCATTTCTGATATTAAACTTCAAAACGAAATCAGCAGAAAAGACCGTGAAATTGAGCGCAAACGCAAAGTTTTGGAAGCCAATATTGAAGCCTTGAGAACCGAATTTGAATCGGCAGAAGAAGAATTGAGTATCCTGAAAGCAACAGAAGAATTACAGGCTAAATTATCTTCTAAGAAAAAAGAAAATTAAAATGAAAAAAGAAGTAGCCGAATGGCAATTATTGCTCTATATAGCAGGCCAGACGCCAAAATCGATCAAGGCACTTGAAAATATAAAAAAGTACGCCGAAGAACATTTAAAAGGAAAATACAGCATCGAGATTATCGATTTGCTGAAAAATCCTCAATTGGCAGAAGGTGATCAAATTTTGGCTGTACCAACCCTGGTCAGGAAATTTCCTGAGCCAATCCGTAAAATTATAGGTGACCTTTCTAATGAAGAAAGAGTGCTTGTAGGGCTTAATATTAAACCTATAAACGCTTAATCATGGAAGATTCATCTGATGGCACAAGTACAACCAAACATAAGTTCATACTTTTTGTTTCAGGTATGTCTGTTAAATCAGGACATGCAATTGAAAATTTACGCAGAATATGCGATACTTATCTCAAAGAAAACTACGAATTAGAAATCGTAGACATCAGCAGGGATAAAGAACAGGCCGTGATACATCAGATAGTAGCAATTCCTACGTTATTAAAGATAAGTCCCGAGCCCAAAAGAATCATTTTAGGTGAT
Organism: Flavobacterium sp. NLM; assembly: GCF_002210235.1. Classification (NCBI taxonomy): domain Bacteria; kingdom Pseudomonadati; phylum Bacteroidota; class Flavobacteriia; order Flavobacteriales; family Flavobacteriaceae; genus Flavobacterium; species Flavobacterium sp. NLM. The sequence goes on along the minus strand of NZ_LIAC01000002.1, from coordinate 393,831 downwards.
TTATCAGATAAAGATAAAGTACTGAGAATATTAAATATTATGTAGAATTTGGAGGTTACCGATAAAAATATAGAAGATTTATTGACCGAAATCGAGTCATTAAAAGAACAGCTTTATGAAGCAAACAGTATAGTCGAAGCCATAAAACAAGGAGATGTAGATGCACTGGTAGTAAACAATAACGGAGTACCCCAGCTTTATTCTCTCGAAACGGCCGATTATACGTACCGACTTCTTATTGAAAAGTTCCGACAGGGTGCGCTTAGTATTTCGCGCAAAGGACTCATACTGTACTGTAACGACTACTTTTCTGAATTAGTAGGTATTCCGTCAGAACAAATTATTGGGACGTATTTAAATGAATATTTTGATAATCCCACACAGTTTGTCCAGCTTATTCAGGCACTTAGGTACGGAATCGCCACACACGAAATTCTTTTTAAATCGAGTGAAGACAAAAAAACTTTTCCGGCTTATATCGCACTAACCGATCTCGAACCTTCTGTAGAAGCGATTGGAATTGTGATTACCGATTTGACCGAAAAGAAAAAACACGAAGAAGCCCTGCTCCATCATCAGCAGGAACTGGAAGAAAAAATCAAAGAGTTAAACCGGATCAATACCAATCTCGAAGAATTTATTCATGTTATCTCGCACGATTTAAAAGAACCACTGAGGAAAATTGTCATGCATAATGACCGAATCGACGGAAGCTACCTTTCTGATAACGATGCCAAATCAATGAATGTTTTAAAATCATCGGCACTGCGGTTGAATTCTCTGGTAGATGATTTAGTGCAGTATTCGTCGCACACCGCGCAGGAAGAACGAGCCGAAATTGACTTGAAAACCATAATTGGCGAAGTAATTGAAGATCTCGAAATTATAATTGCAGATAAAAAAGCCCATATTAAAATAGGAAAACTCCCTGCCATAAAAGCCTCTAAAGTCCAAATCAGGCAGCTTTTTGGCAACCTTATTACCAACGCCATAAAATACAGTAAAGAAGCCGTTGCCCCGCTTATAGAAATTTATCAGGCAGAAAATTTAAATGCCGAAATGCCAAATCAAAATGCTAAATTTGTAAAGATTCAAATTAAAGACAACGGAATTGGCATGGAGTCGAGCCATCTTCTTAAAATCTTTACCATTTTTCAGCGCCTTCATGCCCGAAACGAATATTCAGGAAACGGTATAGGCCTTGCGATTTGTAAAAAGATTATGGAAAACCACTCCGGAAACATTACCGTCGAAAGTACACTGAACGAAGGAACGACATTTAATCTTTACTTTCCAATTTTATAAAATGCCACAAAAAAACAACCTGCATATCATAATTGCCGAAGATGACAATGATGACGCTGATGTGATCTTCGAAACATTCAATCAAAACCCCAATTTTGGCAAAGTAAGCCTTGTAGCCAATGGCGAAGAACTGCTTAATTACCTAAAAGACACGGCAAACGAAAGTCCAGACGTAATCCTGACCGACATCAACATGCCCATTGTCGACGGCATCGAAGCCTTACAGCAAATTTTAAACAATTCAGACTTAAAAGATATTCCCTGCTTTGTTTATTCCACCAGCATAAATCCGTCCTACAAAGAAAAATGCGATGATCTGGGCGTAAAAGCGTATCTTATAAAACCTTATTCATTTGAGGCTTTCGCCGAAATTCCAAAAACAATTTTGAGTATTATACAAGCTTAGGTTTTCATTTCATATATTCGTAATACTATTTAGGAGCTGATTCCTGCTCTCCGCTATATCTTTTTCTTGCTAAAGAAGCAAGAAAAAGGATGTCGCTTCGATCAGGGCTAGGACACTCGTTTTCATTAGAAGATTTTGTGGAAATTTGATTTAGAAACAAAATTTAAAAGAAATATTTTTCTTACAATTTAAAACATTTTTTGATATCTTTACAGTCCTAATAGTTAAGATATGATATCAGAAAAAAAGTTTGCCCGTGTGGTATGGTGGCGGTATTGGAAACAACTGCAACGCTCTCTTAACAGCGTAGGACACCTAAGTCACGCGGGTTTCATTTCCGTAAAGTTAAGATTATGAGTACCAAAACCCTTTCTAAAGAAGCCGAAATCAGGCTTACCAATTTCTTCAATCAAACCGTAGCGCCAGAACAAATGGCAAAAGCCTTAAGGCAGGTAAATTTTGTTCTTTCGTTAAGTTTAATAAGAGAAAACGAAACCCTGCAGCAAGAAATACCCAAACTAGAAAATAGTTTTTACTGGCTCAATGAACTAGCCGAGATTTTGAATCCTTATTTGGATGTGGAGTAAATTCTTCTTTTTAATTTTTTAAACCCTTGATCATTTTTTATGATTGAGGGTTTGTTTTTTTGTTTTGAAAATACCGTATAAGTACGCGTTGTTTTGGGTTTGGATTATTGATATACTTGTTGGGAAGAAATTTTAGTGAATTACGGTTTACCGTAATTAGAGTATGTTAATTCTACTTATTATTACAATTTATTAAAAAATTTAATGAAACTATATTTATAGAATGGAGTATATTTTTGAAAAATATGATTTAAATCTTTTAGATTGTGATAATGATAGTTGTAAGATTCAATTGTCTCCTCAAAATGGTAATGCATTATCGAAAGAAAGAAGAAAACTTTATATAATTCATCATGAAAATGAAATACTTTATGTAGGAGAAGCAAATACCTCAATCAAAACAAGATTTCAAAGAGGATGCACATCTTTTAATTATTATATTAAAAATGGTGAAGCAAGAAAAGGTTACAAAGGCTATAAATGGCTTAATAAAATTGATAATACATACCGGAATTTATCAGTTTCCGTAGCGATATTTGATCATAAATACGATAACGAAAGAAATTTTATTGAAGCGATAGAAGGTGAATTAGTTTATTTAGTTAGAAAAAATTATGGCTATTGGCCAAAGTTTCAAAATGAAATTCATTTTAGTAATTGTGAAGGAGCTAAAGAAATCGGAGAAGAAATATTCAGTATAATCTTAAATTTAAAGTAATAAATAAAACTCTTATATTTTTATTAAAAAAGAATTTGAGATCAATTGATTAAACATTACAGTAGGGAAAAATGGAAGAATATGATAAATAAATTATTCACATTTATAACAATTTAATTTATCTTTACTCTGAACTTTTCAATTCATAATAATTGAAATTCTACTTAAACTGCTAAGATCAAATGGAAATAAGAGAAATATTTGAACATAAAATAAAGATAGAGCCAAAGGTAATGTCTATAGAAAGTTTGTTTAACAATGAAGAAAGAGTTAAAAATACCGATTACAAGCCTTTTTATCAAAGAAATTATGTTTGGGACGATGAAAAAGCAACTTATTTCATAGAAAGCATTTTATTAGGTACAGAAATTCCTCCACTAATTTATTTTAGAAATGGCAGTAAAGTAGAAGTAATTGATGGTAGACAAAGATATCAAACTATTTTAAGGTTTATAAATAGTGAATTACGTTTAAAAAAAAATGGGCTTCAAAAACTAGAAAATGTTGGTATAGCTAACAAATCTTTTAAAGATTTGGAATTACACCTACAAGATCTATTTTGGGATACAAAATTGAGAATTATTGAATTTAGCTTTCATAGTCAGAATCATATTGACGAAGAAATGGAAGATATTGTAAAAAAAGAAATCTTCAAAAGATACAATTCAGGCATAACTCCCTTAAAACCTGCTGAAATAGATAATGCTATATACATTGATGATAATCTAAATTCTTTTTTTAAAAAGAAGCTTTTAAGTGATAAAATACTTTTAAGAAATGTTTCAAATGTCTTACATTTTGAAAAATCAAATAATGAAATAATATTAAAAAAAATCCGTCAATTATTAGTTCAACATAATATTCCAATTAAATATTATTCTGTAAAGAAAGATACTATTATTTCAAAATTCTATGAACTTTTGTTTACTGATATAGATGAACTCGAAATAGAGAAAATTTATACAAGTTTTATTGAAAAATTGAATCTTCTTTTAAAAATAAAGTCATTGTTCTATTTAAATGACGAAAATTATAATAGATTAATATCTGAATGTCTTTTTTGGGCGTTTTCTATTATGGAAAATGAAGAATTATCACTTAAATTAATAACTAATGAAATAATCCATGAATTAGTTATATATCTTAATGATAATATCGAATATTTTGAAGTTGTAAGGAGTTCTTTTTCAAAAGAGCTGTACAAAAGATATGAAATTACTGCCAACTTTTTTAGTGAAAAATTTGAAATAAATTTTTCAATTTATCTTCAATATAATTCAGATTTTAAAGAACGAAATAAGGATGTTGTACCAGAAGATGAAGAAAGAATTAGTTTTGATGATCTAAGAATAAACAAACCTGAGCCTTCATCTATTGCAATAATGGATATTTGTCGTCAAATGGAGCGCCAAAGGTTTTTAATTCGTCCTCCATATCAACGAAATGAAGTGATTAATAAGAAAAAATCTTCATCTATAATTGAAAGTATCCTTCTTGGAATTAAACTTCCACCAATTTTTGTTTATAAGAGAGAAGATGAAATTTCCGAAGTATTAGATGGTCAGCAACGTCTTTTAAGTATTTTAGGTTTTATTGAAAAAGCTTATCTTGATGAAAATAACAAATTAAGGAGATCAACAAAAGATGGTTTTGCACTTTATATAAAAAATAGTATTTTAAATAATTTGCATGGGAAAAAGTTTCATCAATTAAGCCCTGAGCAAAAAGAAAAGATCAAAAATTTTGATTTGTGGTTTATAGAAATTAGTTTCAAAAACAATAGAAATTTTGAACCTATTGACCTATTTATTAGATTAAACAATAAGCCATATCCAATAAAAGAAGATACCTTCGAGATGTGGAATTCTTATGTTTCTAGAGATGTTATTTCAACAATAAAATCAATTCATAATAATCACAATGGTTGGTTTTATTTAAGAAAAAACAATTCTAGAATGGAAAATGAAAATATTTATACCGCTTTAGCATATTTTCAATTTACATGGAATCGTTCAGAAAAATCAAATCACTTTATTCCTACAGATGTAGACGTTTATAAAGTAGTAAATAAAATCAATTTTAGAGTAAAATCAAAAAATGAAATAACAAAAACACTTGAAGACAATTTACTTAAAAATGACTTTATTGTTGCTGCAAATGACTTAGAATTTGATTTTATTAGAAAATTAAAAATTTTACTTTCAAATAATGAAGATGATTCTCTTTCTATTTTAAATAAAAATTTAGATGAGATATTTATAGTTGAAAATGGACGTCGAACACAACAAGCCTTTTATGCTTTATGGTATTTTCTATATGATATACCAATAGAAGTAATTAGCATAAATAAAATTGAAATTCGTGATTCATTAAAATCTCTTTTTAAGGACATGACTGGAATTGAAAATAAACAGATTTTCGATAATAATGTTTTCCTTTTTAAATCAAAATTTAAAAAGACAGATATTTTATTTTTAGAAAAAAGTAATTTTCAGTTTTATCAACTGGCGAAACTTGGCGAAATTGCAACTCTTTCACTTGGAATTGTAGCAGATTTAACTGTAAATAATCATAAATATTATCCTTTTCTTAAAAAAGCTGAATTTTCAAATCTTACAGTATCAAAAGATCAATTAGCTTATTTACCCGAAGCTGAAAATTATAATATTAAAGATTTCTTTAATCTTCGTGATAAAATTTTAATTAGAAGAAACATCATCTCTTATTCAAGATTTGATCTAGCATTTTATAAATCAAAATTAGCTTTTAGTACCAATTTTATTGGATTGGTTGTAAATCGATATGGTATAGACATAAAATATATTTTAGCAATTCTTTCAAGTAGATATTGTTTTACAACATATTACTTAAATAAATTCAGTCAAGATGATTTGGCAAAAAATATTACTATTGCTGATATAAAATCTATAGAGATACCAGTTTTAAAAACTGAAAAGCAAAAAACATTTGTAAAAATTATTGATTGTATTTTATATGGAAATCAAAATTCAGAATCACAATTATTCTTTGAGAGATTAATCGATGCTTTAGTTTATGAAATTTATTATCCTATTTCATTTAAGGCAGAAGGTATTGAGATTGCAGAATATGTTGATAAAGCTGATATCAATATAGATGAACAAAGTTCAAAATTGGATTACATTAATAATGTTTACCAAGTTTTAAGTAATCCTAATCATAATCTTTCATTAAATCTATTGAAACTATTAAATGTCCCAGAAATTCAAAATATTGAAAATATTTTTTAAGTAAAACAATCACTCTAAATGGCAAAAAGGATTATATCTGTAGAAATTGAAAACTGTCGTGCATACTGCAGTAAATTTAATATTTTAAACTTGCCAAATGGGGAAAACGTATTAATTTATGGTGAAAATGGAAGTGGTAAAAGTTCTTTATATAAGGCATTAAATAATTATTTTTCAAGATCAAATCAAACTTCACTCAGTTTCGTTAAAAATAAATATCTAGAACATGAGGAAGGAAATATTAAAATAAAATTTTCAGATTATGATTTACCAACCAAGAGTATTATAACAGGTACTGAGGAAGAATATACATTTGGTAGTACATTTTCAGATAACAATGTTGCCTTCATTCAAACCGCTGCACGAATAAGAGGTTTTCTTGATTATACAGATCTATTAAAAGTTTATTTACACACAGATGTCAGACCTAATTTATTTGACTTAATTGTACTTTCACTTCTTGGAAATCATATCCCATTATCAAGTGGAGGTATAGTCCCTTTCAAACCTAAATGGGTCCAACTTCAAAGGGACTTAATTACAGATGCCTATACAAGAAATGATCGTTGTCACAAAAACGGAAAGCGAGAGCTTCCTATCTTTCAAATTCAACTTACTTCTACTCTAGATTCAGTTTTTAAAGAACTAAATAGATTATTAAGTTCATATTTTTCTGAATTAAATATTCAAATCGGTTATGAGCTCCTTCCCTTGAATTTCAATTATGGTTATAACAAATGGGAATGGAATACAACTGCTGATTTGAGACTTAATGTTTATAAAGATGGTGTTCTTATTCATGGTGATTACAGCGATTATTTAAATGAAGCAAGATTATCTGCAATTGCAATTTGTTTATATTTAGCATCTTTATTACAGAATCCTTCTTCAGTTGATCTTAAGCTTTTATATTTAGATGATGTATTTATTGGTTTAGATTCTGGTAATCGAATTCCGATATTAAATATACTTCGAGAAGAGTTTTCCGATTATCAAAAAATTATTTCCACCTATGATAGACATTGGTTTGAATTAGCTAAAAGGCAATTTGAAATTTACAATGATAAATCGTGGTCATCTTTAGAAATCTACGTTGGAACTGAAGTTATTAGTGGTATCAAAATTTCTAAACCTATTCTAGTTAAAGGCTCATCTCATTATGAAAAAGCTATAAGATATTTGTATGATCGTGAGCGTCCAGATTATCCAGCAGCAGCAAATTATTTTCGAAAGTCTATCGAGGAAATTATAAAGAATTTTGTCCCAAAATATGAATTGTCAGATGCCGACAACACTCAACTACCTGAATACAAACTAACCGTATTACTATCTAAAACAAAAAGATTTTTAGAAAAAATCAATTCCGATACTAAAGAGATATCAAAAATCATTGGATTATTACAAAATCTTATCCATCCTCTATCTCATCATGAGGTTTCATCACAAATTTACAAAGCAGAACTTGAAATTTTAGAAAATTCAATTCCAAAAGTGAAGGATCTTTTACGTAGTTTAGACATTTCTACAAATTTTAAGTGCGTATTAAGCTCTAAACAAATTGTAAAAATTACTTATCCAATAGATTTAGCAACCGGACATTTTTATTATTATGAACTAAAGTTAGAGGATTCTTTAATTTCATTACTTAATAGTGGAAATTATAGTTTATCATTTTCAAAATGTTATGTTGTAAAGTCTTACAGTATTATTAATGGAAATGATGGAGATAAATTTAACCCTAGAAAAAATGATCCCAGATTTAGTTATATATCTTTAGAAGATGCTATTAATAAAATCTACCTTTTCTTAGTTCAAAAAGGAATGAAGATTTCCAAACCAACAAATTATCTTACTCAAATAGAATATTTTGACGGTACTAATTGGCAGCCTATTGAAGACTTATTAAAAAAACTTCATACAGTTAAAGCTTTGCCTATTACTGTAACTTTGCCATAAATAATTGTACCTAATCCTCCAACCTCAAATAATTCCCATCAAAACTAATCACAACCTTTTCAAACTGCCCTAATACATCTTGCCCAATATTTCCAAAATTTACTTCTCCATAAACACCATACTCCTTTTGGTCAATTTCCATTTTTGGGAGTTGAATTAGTTTTTTTCCAAGATATATCTGCTGGTCTTTTAAAACCAAAACTTCTGTAGAAACTACTTCTGCGCCAGCGCTGGAAGATTTAGACGTTTCTAAAGTACCAATTCGATCAAGGTCGGTTTTGAAGGTTTCGTAAAACGCTTTGTTGAAAAGACTTTCTTTTGCTCCGCTGTCAAAATTAAACGGCAGGGTTTTGCCTTTATACGTGAGCATTACAATAGCTCTGAGTTCGTCAACAAATAAGTTTTTTTCGGTTGTATTGGTTTCTAATTCTTTAGAAAAGGTAAGTTTATCTTTTTCAATCGTAATCGTTCCTAACTCTTTTACTATAGGAAAACCAATAATTCCGTTAATGACATAAGCGCCATTTGCAAAGGTAAAAGCCTTATCTGGATATACTAAAAACACCGCATTATGAATTTTCAATTCTCCTAAATTAATTTCGGGTGCAACGCCTATACGAACTTTGTTTTTTTGTCCCGTAAAACTCGCCACCGAAATATTATTATCCGGCAGAATTTTAACTCCCATTTTCTTTGCCACACTTTCGGTAATACAGCTAATTCCTGCTCCGGTATCAAAAACAAAACTGGACTGCGTTTCATTTGCCTTAACTTCTGTTGTAATTAAACCCGCTTTGTCTTTTACCGCAGCAACTGAAATTGTCGAGAATTTATCGATTGTCTGTGCACGTGTATTGCGTAAAGTCTGCCAGATTCGCTGTGTGTTTAATTCGTCCTGAAGTTCGGCTTCGGTATATTGTTTTTGAAATTTAAGCGTCAAAACTTTAGAAGCCGTATAAGCCAAATTGTAATTAAAGAGTTTGATATAATTATCGTTTTTCAGCTTCGCAAATTCGTAACTATTCGTCAGTTCGTTGTTTTTTAAACTGTCTAAATACTGGTTTGACAACTTGGGATTATTACAGACATTGGCATATAATCCTTTATAGAAATAATAGTCTTTGCCTTTTTCCTTATTGTTTAAGCTGTCCATTTTAGCATACTGATGCTGTTTGCTTAATTGTTTTAAGGTAATGTCGGGGTTGGTTTGTCCTAATGCTATTTGCATTGTGAATAAAAGACAAAGTAAAAGTTTGTTAGAGTTCATTTGTCTGATTTTTTATTAAATATAGGGAAAATCTAAAGATTTAAATTCCAATATTTAAATTCCAAATTCCAAAATTCTGAATCTCAAAAAATAAATTCCAACTCTCAAATCCCAAATTGCATCGTCTCAATAGGAACGATTATAACTTTTCAAAGTCTTGTCATTTCGAGGAACGAGAAATCGCACTAGAAACTCTGCAAAGAAAAGCGCCAATCTTTGTCGATATGCAAGTGCGATTTCTCGTTCCTCGAAATGACAAAAATGCGTTGGAATTTGGAATTTAAAAATTGGAATTTTTAATGAATTTCGCTAATCTTTGTAGAGTTCCTAACGAAGATTTCTCGTTCCTCGAAATGACAAGATTGTGGTTAAATTCTAAATTCCAGAATCTTGATTTCAAAAATAAATTCCAACTCTCAAATCCTGAGTTCCAATACGAGAGATTGGAATTTGGAATTTAAAAATTGGAATTTAAAAAATAATCAACCTTTACTTTTATTTATCTTCTGCCTCTAAAGCCTCCGCCGCCTCTAAATCCGCCACCGTTAAAACCACCTTGATGCTGGAAGTTTTGGAAATTTCGGGTTTGCGATTCTCCGCGGTCTCTGGATAATGCTGAGCGATCAAGATCGTTTGTAATATCAGGACGACCTGCTTCGCCAAGCTTTTTATTCGGCTGTCCGAGAGTTTGATCTGCTTTTGGGAAATTATCATGCTGGGTTCTGTCGCCTAGTCGGGTTTCGCCGCCTAAGTTTTGTTCCGGTTTCGGCAAGTTATCACGCTGAATCCTCTCTCCTGCTCCATTCGTACCCAATCCCTGATTTGGTTTATTACGTTCAATTGCTTCACCTGATTTTTTTGATGAACCTAAAGTTCCTGCTTGCGTCCAGCCACCGTTTCCGTTATTATAATGACTCCAGTTTCCGTTTGCATCTTTTTTATAAACATGTCCGTCGTGGCCTGCGTATACATTATTATTGGTATGAATAGTAGTTCCTCCGCCTCTGCGATGCGTAATTACACCTTTATTTCCTCCCGAAGTTTCATAACCAATTGCCGTTCCGCGTCGGGTTGTAACGTGTCCTGTCTGCACCCATTGATTGCCATTTGTAGCAGCTGAATGTCCCCATTGCGCATACGCATTATGTCCTTGATTGGTTCTGGCATAATTTCCCGTCCACGGATTGTAAGTACTTGCAGCAGTTCGACCGCCATACCAACCCTGAACACTTGCAGAACGTCCGTATCTTCCTGTTGCCGGATTATACCAGGCCGAAGTTCCGGCAGCGCCATAAGGTCCGTAAACACGTCTTCCGACAGCATAACCACCCGTCCACGGATTGTAAACCGCTCCTGCTCCATACGCATAAGGCCACGGACGGTAAATTGGGTATAATCCGCCATAATACACATAAGGCGGATAATACCATCCTGTGCCATACGTTAATATAGCACCTACTGTAGCACCAATAATAAAAGCACCTAAATATCCTGCTGTTGAACTGCTTTCGACAGTTGTATCGGTTGTGGTTTGCGTAACATAGGTTACATTATATACGGGAGAACTCGGCGGAATGGTGTAAATTTCTTTCGGAACAGAATCGGCTGTTTTCCAAGGTCCGTTCGGACTTGTTGACATGAACCAAACAGCCTGAAAACACAAATAATACAAATCGCCTACTTTTATAATTTTCTCCTGCGTATTACTTGCATATTGCATTTTTGTACCTTCAATAGGTTTAAATTGAGGCGTTCCGTCGTACGTTACTTTTACTTTGGCTTCGGCATCAGATTTTTTTAAAATTGCAGTTGTGGGAACTTGTGCCAGCATAACGGCATCTTTGGCTTCCTGCGTTCCGGGTACAGACGACAATACATTTGCTCGTGGCGAATCTTTAGGGATTTTGGCAAAATCAGCAGGAAGGTTATTTCCAGCATACGTCCACGGTCCGGTTAAGTCTTTCGATTTAAACCATCTTCCAGAGAATAGTACATAATATTGTCCATCGGTTTCATTCGCAAAAATATCATTTTCGGTATTGTCAATGTACATTAGTTTAGTTCCCGGAATTTTAATAAATTTTGGATTTCCGTATACGGCAATTAATTCAGCTGGTTTATTGCTGTAGAAAACTTCTGGCGCCGTTCCCGTTGGAGGAGGCGGAATCATCTTTTTAACATCATCAAAATTCTGTCCCGAAGGCAGGTTAATTAACCCCGAAGGCAATTTTCCTGTTTTAATCCATTTACCGTCTATTTTTTTGGAAGTAAGCCAGACATTCTCAGCCAACAGATAATAATCTTTAGAAGTTTTATCAAAAAATAAATCCCAGTTTGTATTGACTACATATTGAATATCTGTTTTTTCTACGGGCACTAAAACCGGTTCTCCCTGCACTATTAATAAAATCGCAGGATTGGTGCTGTAAAAAATCGCAGGAGGATCGTTCTTAGCCGTAATACCTTTTGCAGGGCTTTTGGTCTGGCTTAAATCTGCCAAAATACGATCTACTGAAATTGGATCTCCGCTTACGGGCAGTGTTTCTTTAAAGAGTTTTTCCATTTCGGGAACTTTCTTTTTGTCGAGAGCAGGAAATCGTACATCAGTTACCTGAAGGTTTTTAATAAAAGCGCTTCGGTTATCTTTATCGACCAGTGTTTCTGCTTTTAAAGAAGCTACACCTATAACTTGTTTGCCGTCTTTTGGTGTTAACGAAAAAGCAAGTCGGGCTGTGATTTCTTTATAATCTTTCCAGTCATCTACCTGCGGCTGATAATAAACGAGTTTTGTTCCATTGTTTTCAGTTTCGCGCGGCCAGCCATTATCGGCAAATGCAGCATCGGCAGTATCAGACTTTACCGTTTCGGGATTTGTTTGATCTGTATCTTTACCTTTTTTGCAGGAGAACAAAACTGTGCTCAAACAAACTACAATTATTAGAAAAGCTTTTTTCATAAATTTAAAAGTTAGATTATTCATTAAAAATTTATTCTCTGGGGTATTCCTGTAAAATTGTTTTGAATAAAATTAAATCCATAGAACATATAAAACTATTATTCATGCGTTTAGTTGGTTTCAAATTCTAACTTGAAACCAAAAAAACAGAGAAATAATCTCTTTTCTTTTTAGATTTAAAATTTATCTGAAAAAAAAATTATAAACTAAAGTTTTGTTCCAGCCCTGTAAAATCTATCATTATAAATTATTTTTATAAGTACTAAAAATTATTAATTTGATTAATAAACATCATCGCCATAAATTTGTCTCATCAAAATCAAACAAATGATTTGATCATCTTAAAAAATAACTTTAAAAAATAGAAATTATGAAATTTACAAGAAGAGCAAACGCAAACTGGAAAGGTACAGGAATGGAAGGAAAAGGTACTATTAGTACTCAAAGCACAACTTTAGATAATGCACAATTATCTTTTAAAACTCGTTTCGAACAAGGTGTTGGAACAAACCCAGAGGAATTAATCGCAGCGGCACACTCTGGATGTTTTACCATGCAGTTAAGCTTTTTATTATCTGAGGCTGGTTTTGTTCCAGAAGATTTAGATACAACTGCTAAAGTAACTTTTGAAGACGGTACAATTACTTTAATTCAATTAGAGTTAACTGGAAAAGTTCCTGGAATTTCTGCAGAAGATTTTCAACAAGCAGCTCAAAAAGCAAAAGAAATTTGTCCAATTTCGAAATTATTAAACACTGAAATTACTTTGGCGGTAACGTTGAATTAATTTCTAGATAATAAAATTTCAACACAATCTTGTCATTCTGAGGAACGAAGAATCTTCGTAAGTAACTCCGCTTGGTAAGCATCCAATCTTTGTAGAGCTTCTTGTGAAGATTTCTCCTCCGTCGAAATGACAAGATTGTGTTGAATTTTCAAATAAAACAACACAACAATCTAAAATCTAAAATCAACAATCTAAAATTTTAAAAATGAAAACAATTAAAAGCTTTTTAGCATTCGCAGCAATAATCTTTAGTTTAGTATTTACATCAGCAAATGTAAACGCACAAGCTGCTCCACAAATTAAAAATGTAGTATTAGTACACGGTGCTTTTGCAGACGGTTCCGGATGGAAAGGTTTGTACCAGATTTTAACCAAAAAAGGATATAATGTAACAATTGTTCAGAATCCGTTAAGCTCTTTAGAAGATGATGTTAAAGCAACAAATTTAGCTCTTGACAAACAAGACGGACCAACAATTTTAGTTGGACATTCTTGGGGTGGAACTGTAATTACAGAAGCCGGAAATCACCCAAAAGTTGCGGCTTTAGTTTATGTTGCCGCTTTACAGCCTGATAATGGAGAAAACTCTATTCAGTGGTTGCAAACTGCGCCTCCTGCTCCAGAAAATGGTGTATTGCCTCCAGATGATAAAGGAATTGCTTATTATGATAAAGCTAAATTTCACGCTGGTTTTGCAGATGATTTAAGTAAAGAAGATGCTGATTTTATGTTTGCTTCGCAAGGTGCTTTTCACGCTCAGGGTTTTGGAACTCCAATTACTAAAGCAGCATGGAGAACTAAACCATCTTACGGAATCGTAGCAACTGAAGATAAAAGTATCAATCCTGATATCGAACGTGCAATGTACAAACGTTCTAACACAAAAATTACAGAAATAAAAGGAAGCCATGTGGTTTTTATTTCTCAACCGGCAAAAGTTGCTGATGTGATTATTGCGGCTTCGAAAAAATAAATTCCAATTTTTTAAAATTCCAAAAATGGAGTAAAATTCCAAATTCCAAAAAAAAATGGGAATTGAAATTTCAAAATATTCATAATCTTGTCATTTCGACGGAGGAGACTCGAGCGATAGCGAACAGGCGAAGCAAATCTCCGCGAGTAGCTCTACAAAGATTGGCGACATTCTATACGGAGTTTCTTGTGGAGATTTCTCCTTACGTCGAAATGACATTACTTTGTCTATAACTATAACTAGGTCTACAAAGATTGGCGACATTCTATACGGAGTTTCTTGCGGAGATTCCTCGTTCCTCGGAATGACAAAAACAGAAAAATTCCAAATTCCAAGCCTTAACAAATTTGGAATTTGGAATTTTTTTATTGGAATTTTCCTTAGAATTTGGATTTTTTTTATTGGAATTTACTTCTAAGAAACTTTACTAATCGCTTTTACAAAATACGGTGAATCGTTCCAGCGGATTTTTTTGTATGCGAAATCTTTTTTGAGTGCATCCGGAAGGCAGTTCCAAACGGCTTCGTTCATTTTTTCTAATAATAATTTCTTCGAAAAAGAATCTGAAACTACTAAACTGATTTCCCTTACCGGAATGGGTTCTTTGAAAGGTTTAAAAAGCTGTGATTGTGCTTCGTTTAAAATAGAAAGCTGCGGAATAATCGCAAATCCTAAATGTGCGCGAACGAGGTTTTTTAAGGTTTCTATTGAATTGATATCGTAGGTAAATTGTTCCTTAATTTTATCTGATGATTTTAATCCGCAGATATCCAGAAGCTGTGCATTGTAACAATACTCATGATGCAGCAGTAACAGTTCGGTTTTGTCTCCGGGCTGAAGTTCGTAAAAATCTTCCTTTGCCATTGGATGTGATTCATTTAAATAAGCTACAAAAGGCTCTTTAAAAATAACATGTTCAATTAAATTGGGGTTTCCCGTTGGTGTTGCCATAATAGCTACATCAATCGCACCAATTTCCAGATCTCTCATTAAATGTCCCGTGTAACCTTCTTTAATAATAAAATGCACTTTTGGTGTCGCTTCTTTCATTGCATTAATAAACAACGGAATGAGATAAGGCGATAAAGTTGAAATGATTCCAAGTCTCAATTCTCCTTCCAGAAGATTTTTTTCGTTTACAACAAAATCACGAATTTCATCGGCTTCACGAAGAATTTTTCTGGCTTTGTTGATTATTTCTGTTCCGAGGATTGTTGGTGTTAATGGCACTTTATTTCTGTCAAAAATCTTAATTCCAATTTCTTCTTCGAGATTCTTTAACTGAATTGTTAATCCGGGTTGAGTTACCATGCAGACTTCGGCCGCTCTTGCAAAATGGCGTTCGTCATCTAAAGCAACAATATATTTTAACTGCTGAATGGTCATTTTTTTTTTTAGTTTCTAAGGTGCTGAGATGCTAAGGTACTAAGTTTTTTTTCTTTTTTTGTTCGGGAATAAACTTTGTCAAAGTTATTACGCGTGAAAAATATTTGTAAAACTTTAACAATACTTTCAAAACCAAAAATATAGAATTTATCGTACATATATGAAATGGTGTTAGAGAATGGGCGTAAATTCAAATGGTATTTGTTTTTGGAGCATATTGGGTTTATCATTCTTATAATATCGTTGATGTTCCACTTAATATTTTAACCAAGAAAGCGATCCCAATAAGATCGCTTTTTTCTTTTTGTTACTTCAGGGAATTAAAGTCCAACTTTTCCTTCTGCCCAATAGGGCTGTGTGTGAATGTTTTTGTTTGAAACGCCTTTTTCTCTTAACGCTTTTCGAAATGCCTGAATGGACTTGGCATTTCCCATTAAATAGAAATATCCATTTTTCCATAAGTTCCAGATTTCGGGATCAAGATTTTGGAGTGATTTTATTGCCGATTCTGCTTTGCGGATTGATTTTGGAACGATATCTACATTTAGCCCTAGCTTTTTAGGAATTTCAACTGAAAGTTCATCCAGTTCTAAAATACCTAAATAATTGTTTTCACTTCGGTTAATTTCATCTTTCATACTTTTAAAAACACTAATACAAGTTTCGTCACCAAAAAAGAAATGGTATTTTGCTTCTTTATTAAAAATTTTAAAACCTCTTGGCATGCCAACGGTAATTTGATCATTAGGTTTTAGATTATTTATAAATGCGCTTCCGGGGCCGTTATTGTGAATATGAAAGATGACTTCAAATGTTCCGTTTTTGCTGTCCCATTTACTTGGGGTATAATTGCGGTAATTGGTATCGTTAATCCGAATTACTATGGCTTGTCCGAGCTTGAATTTAACATGCGGAAAAGTACCTTTAAAATTGATTATTTTTATATTCGGGCTTGGTTTTTCTATAGTCATCACGCTTACTTTGGAAATTTTACCGGCGAAAGCCATTTCCATAAAATCGCCAATAATTTTAGGCATTGAACTCATAATTTTCAGGTTTTAAAATTCAATTCAAAATTGAAAATAAAGCCCTAAAAAGGCATTGAATAATAAGTGGTGATGATTGGACTATTCACGGAATTTTCTACGAAACGAAAGTGGAGTTTCTTTGGTGATTTTTTTAAATAGTCTTGAAAAATAAGTATGATCTTCAAAGCCAAGCATAAAGGCAATCTCTTTTACTTCACTTTCGGTATAATAAAGTAATCTCTGTGCTTCGATAATCATAGCATTTTGAAGCCAATAGGTAACTGATTTACCTGAAGAAGCATTGACACAGTCATTGAGATGGGAAGTTGTGATATTTAATTTCTTTGCAAAATATGACGGACTTTTTAGAAAAGTACGATCTGAAATAAGCTTTTTAAAATCAGCATAAATCATGGCCGACTGATTTTTTATCTCTTTTACAGGATTTTGTGAGCCAGAATAGATATTGGCAAAATGATAAATCAGCGCATTAAAAAGTCCATTAATAATTTGCGGTTTGTTCTTGTTTTTACTTTTAAACGAACGATGCAATAAATGGATGGTATCCAAAAGTTCTTCTTTATATTCCGGATTAATTGTATTTAACTGTTCGGAAGTTTTTAAATTCTGGAAAATCTCGATACAATTATTCGGAATAAGAAATGGAGCCACACCAATATAGTATCCTGCTGCGTCTATCGAACCATCCTGTCCGTGATGAATTTGAAGCGGTTTGATCATCAGTACATTAATGGCTTTTATTTCGATATCGATCATGTCACATTTTAAAATGGCATGTCCTTTTGTAAGCACAAAAAATATAAAAAAATCATCACGGTGTGCTTCTAATTTAGCATCGAAATTGGCCAGATCGTCTGCAGAATGATAGGCAATAAAAATACCGCCAACAGCTTCGGGACTTTGATTGTATATAGGTATTTTTTTCAATGCTTATGATATTTCGAATATGAGGAATTACTGCTTTTCTTCGCTTTTTAATTGTAAAGCTCTTTGTAAAAAACTCTGATGAACAATTTTATTTTCGGCTTCATTAATGGCCTGAAGCAGATTATTTTGATTATCGGCAATATCGCTTAAGGCTTTTTTCATAACATCCCAAACAGGTTTCATCTGCTCGATTAGTTCCTGACCTTTTGCTGTAAGCTGAAGGAGTCTTTTACGCTCGTCGATTTTATCTTTTTTAGAACGAATCAGTTTTTGTTTTTCCAGTTCTTTTAATAAACTTATGGTTGATGGATGCGTATAACCTATTTCATTGGCAATCTCCACCACGCTTAAAACTTCTTTATGATATAAAGTATAAATTACGGGAAACCATTTAGGTTCAAAATCAATTCCGTATGACTTATAAAACAAGGCGCCGTCTTTTCGCAATTGTTCGCTCAATCGCTGCAATCGTGTTGAAAGGGCCAATATTCCTGATTCGTCTATAATGTTCATCTTTATTTCTTTAAAGTTAAATGACAGAATACATTGTCTGGTGCCATTAAAGGAAATGCTTTTGGAAGCTTTTCTTTCTCGATTCGCACGAAATCATTCTTTTCATAAAAACGCAATGCAGCTTCTAATATAGAAACTGTTCCCAAATATATATCATTGATTCCATTTTCTTTGCAATAACTTATTAGTGTCTCTAATAATTTCTGAGCGATTGAAAATTCTTTTCCACGATATTCTTTCTTTACAAACATCTTTCGAATTGCGGCTTCAGTATCAGAAAATTTTACCAAAGCGATCGTTCCAACTAGTTCTTCCTTTATAAATGCGCCCCAAAAACCTCCTCCGCTGGCATAATAAAAATCATCAATAGTAAGCAGGTCGGGCTGGTCTTCGATAGTGATGGGAACATTAAATTCTTTTTGCTGAATGTTTAATATTAAATCGACAATAACATTTGAATATTGGTTTTCTATAAGTTTAATTTTTGGCTCCATGATATTTTATTTTTTTTTGTATTACAAAACTACGTAGTTAAATACATAAATAAAAACATTTATTCAATTTTATGATTTATTTTATACTTTTGTTTGGTTAATGCCACGAAGGCACTAAGACGCAAAGTTTTTTTATGCCACAGATTAAAGGATTAAAATGATCTTTGAGATTAATACGAAAACAAAAAACTTAAAATTTCTTATATAACTTATATGGTTTAAAAAATATGGCAAGAAATCAAAAAGAAGAAGTTCAGGCTCTTCAGGATACTATATATGTTTTAGGTGGAAAATGGAAACTGCCTATTATAAATTCTATCTGCAACGGAAATCATAGATTTAAGGATATTAAGGAAAGTATTCCTGGAATTACTTCGCGAATGTTATCGAAGGAATTAAAAGATATGGAACTGAATAATTTGGTAAAAAGAACCGAAGATCGTGATGCAGAAGTTCCTATCCTTTATGAATCAACTTCTTATTGCCAATCTTTCGGGCCTATAATTTTGGAAATGATTAAATGGGGAATTTCACATCGAAATCATATTAAGAATAGAGAACAAGAAGTTTAGAATATTTCTTATAGTATTAGAAATCCCGGCTAATAATTGGTCATTTAAGTTTTTTCTTAAGAAACATAAAGTTTTTTTTACTCTACACATATCTTAACTAAAAGATATTCAAAAAGTTAAACCATCTTCAAATAAAATATTTTAAAACCCTCGAAAATTATTAAAACTGAATTATCGATTTAATCGTAAGTACGAAGGATTAGATATTTAGTTGGTGATTATTTTCTATTAATTTTAAAAGATTGAAACGTGGATAAATTGAGCATTCAAAGATTAAAAAAGACTTTATCATATCTGGAGAGCAAACATCGTGAACTAAAAAGACAAAACGACAATGATACGCGAAGTATTGAATCGATGATAAAGTATCTTAAAAAAGATATGCTGGAACAGTTTAATTTAACCGATTATGATATCTATATTAAGGAGGAAACTAAAAACACTGAAATTTTTATTCGCAGTGTCAAAACTATAATAGATGAACTTTCGTCTTGTGAAGTTTAAAAATTAGCAAATCCCATACTGAAGTTATTCTTCAAATCTCTAAACTGCATCAATATCCATTTTTAAGGATATTCTTTAAATAAACTGTCAGGAACATTTTTCGAAGCCTTAATAAATAAGATAACGAAGATATAGTTCCTGACAGTTTGTTTTTACTTACACTCTAAATCAGTATATTATACAATAATATTTTTTATTTACCTCGAAAAAATCTGACAAATATTTAATTTTTATTTGTAAGCTTTTATTTATCTTTATTATAATGGTTCTTGAAGAAGAAACTTACAAACTAAAAACTACAAATTAAATTGTTTGTGTTTTAACTTTATTTATACAAAAAAGCCTTATAAAACAAACCTTACACGCCTTTATTAAAAAGCCATTTCATGACAAGAAAAACCTGTTCTATGACATATTTTTCCTTGTTAACCTATTTGAAATCTAATTTTAATCCTGAATTAAAACCATAAAAGTTTAGTGATTCAATTTAAAAATGTAGGAGCTATTTTTTTAACAAAATACTCTCTACTTTAAAAATCAGGTATAAACACCTGTTTTAAAAATAGTTACATTCAAGTAACTTAGCGTTGTAATAAAAAACTGTCAGAGTATTTTTTTAACCAAATCTGGCAAATTATAAATAAATCAAAATAACTAATACTAACTATTAATCAGAAAAATTATGAATGACATTTTTTTAGGATCAATTATGGCTTTTGGATTTACTTTTAATCCTAGGGGCTGGCAAACTTGCAGCGGTCAATTAATTTCAATTGCTCAAAATACTGCCCTTTTTTCATTACTTGGTACTACTTACGGCGGAAATGGACAAACTACTTTTGCTTTGCCAGATTTAAGAGGACGCAGCATGGTTGGTGTTGGTAACGGACCTGGCTTAACTCCTATTGTTTATGGACAAGTTGGTGGAACTGAAAACACTACACTAACTATAAACAATATGCCGCAGCACAATCACCAGCTTATTCCTGGAACTGGTACTGGTCAGGTAAATTTAGCTTTTACTGCAAATGCTTTTACTGGCGGGACAAATTCTAATGAAACTGACAACGGTAATAACTTCTTTGCATCTGGTGGAGCTACACCAGCTATTTACAGTGAGCCAACTGCAAATACAACCAAACTTGGTGGTATAACTGCAAGTATATCTGGTTCTACAACTATTGCAGGAGGCTCTCAGGCATTTAGCATTAGAGATCCATATTTGGGTATTAATCTTTGTATTGCTATGGAAGGAATTTTCCCTTCTCGTAACTAATATCAAATTATAAAAACAGAGGTATTCCTGCCTCTGTTTTTTTTAATCAAATTTTATGGATAACGACATCAAAATAGGAATTTTAATTCCAAAGTCACAACAGTATCCCGGCCTGGATAAAGATTTTATGCGAGGTTTAAAACTTAACAATCTCAAAACAAAATTTTTTGTCGAAAGTATAGGTATTGGTGCAGACGATAAAATAATAATTGAGAAAATTCAGAAATTAAATTTTCAGGAAGATGTATCTATTATTATAGGTTTTTTTGGTCATTATAATGTAGCCGAAGTTTATAAATATGCTTCAAACAATGGAATTTTATTAATAGCAGCAGATTTAGGAGCAACATTACCTTATGAAACTGTAACTCCAAAAGGGGTTTACATTAATTCATTTGGATTAACTGAATCCTGCTATCATTTAGGAAATTATCTAACAACAAGCAAAAAGTATAAAAAAATTGCCACTTCGACTTCGTTTTATGACTCTGGTTATGGTATGCTGAGTGCTATTGAATATGCATTTAAGGAAGGTAGTAATTTTTCAGGACATTACATTACTCCTTTTGTACCAAGAGAAGATGAAGCCATATATATGGATCAGAATATTAATAATCAGGAACCTGATGCCGTTTTTGCATTTTACAGCGGTATATATGCCGAAGAAAATGCTGGTTTTGTAAGTCAAAATAAGATTACACAAAAATATCCTTTTTATGTAACTCCTTTTTTTATCAATGATAAAATATTAGAAAACTACAAAACCAATCCACACAATCTTTATGTAGTAAGTTCATGGATGCAAAATGATACTGAAACATTAGATTTCACCTCCGAATATCTAAATACTTATTCTGAAAGTCCATCAGTATTTTCAATTTTAGGATATGAAAACGGACTGATATTAAAGAACATTCTTCTAAATGCAAAAGATTTTAGTTTGAATTCTTTAATTGAAGAGATAAACAAATTAAATATTGTGGGTCCCAGAGGGGCTATTCACTTTGACAAGGAGACAAACAGAACAATATTTAATCATTATATCTACGAATTAAATTTAGATTCCCTTAATAATATAAGCTTTAGAAAAATTGAGACATTGATAAATGACGGAAATTTTATTAAGGCTTTCACTTCATTTACAAAGCCTGATCAACAAGGCGGTTGGCAGAATGCTTATTTATGTCATTAACTAAAACGTATGTTATGAAAAAAAAATTACTCTTATTTATTATGCTCTTGTGCACATTTTTTGTGCAGCAAAAAGCAAATGCCCAACTGGGCCCGGGAGATATAGCCTTTATTGGTTATAACACGAGTCCTTTAGACGGGTATTCTTTTATTGTTCTGAAAGATATATCGGCCGGAACAGTTGTTTATTTTACTGAACGCGGATGGAATGGTACAACCTGGGTACTAGGAAGTACAGAACCACATCTAATATGGACAGTACCCGCATTTACTCCGGTAGGAACTATTGTTTCGGTAATGGAAACATCTGCCGACACTTTTACAGTAACGGGTACGACGGGTATTGGTTATGCTCCTGGCTTTACTACAGGATTTAACCTTAGTGGTGGTGATCAGATGTTAGCTTATCAATCATCTACAGGTGTTCAACCCGTCTTACCAGACCTTCCAACTTTTATAGCAGGGGTTCACGGTGATTATAATTCAGCTGATTATGACTCAACAACTAAATGGAATCTAGCTGGTACGACTGGGGGAAATGCAAGTGCTTTACCATCTGGATTAACTAATGGATCAACTTGTATTTCTTTATTCCCGGCACCAGGTCCAGAATATCCAAATGCTAAATATAATGGTACGTTAACAGGTAATGTTACTACTTTATTAGGCCTTATCAATAATCCGGCAAACTGGCTTATTGATACGAATACTGCTAGTCCAACTAACTATGCTATAACAGCGGCTAGTTATCCAACTCCATCTATATCTACAACGCCGCCGGTATTTACTTTGCAGCCAACCAGCAAAACTATTTGCCCTACTGCTAATACTTCATTTTCAGTTGCTGCAACTAATGCTACCAGTCTTCAATGGCAGGTTGATGACGGAAGTGGTTTTACTAACATTTCGAATGGTGGTGTTTACTCAATCGTAACTTCTATAGGTACCAGCAGTACTTCTACACTAACTATAACAGGTGCTACATCTGCAATGAATGCTTATGTTTATCGTTGTGTTGCTGGAGGAGCTTCTTCTGTAAATTCTACTACTGCAACATTAACTGTTCCAACGGCACTTAGCAGCTCAATTTCATCACAAAGTAATGCGAGTACATACGGTGCTAATAATGGTTCGGCGACAATTGGTGTTACAGGCGGAACTACTCCTTATTTCTATTCATGGTCTCCATCTGGAGGAACAGCAGCTACTGCTTCTGGTCTTACTGCGGGGACTTATACCGTAACGATTACTGATAGTACTCCTAATGGCCTTGGAGGATGTAATAAAACTCAAACTGTAACTATTACTGAACCTGCGGGTTCTATTGTATCAACAACATCATTGAGTGCGTTTTCAAGCTGTGGTGGTGCTTCAACAGCACAAAGTTTTACAATAAGTGGTGGTGGTTTAACCTCATCTTTGGATGTATTAGCTCCTACTGGTTTTGAAATTTCTACATCAGTAGCTGGTATTTACACTAACAATATTTCTTTTCCTAACGTAGGCGGTGTTGTAACAACTAAAACCATATATGCTCGTTTAGCGGCATCAGCTACAGGAACGCCATCTGGTAATATTACTGTTTCTTCAACAGGTATAACAACTAGAAATGTTGCGGTTACAGGAAGTATGAATACTATAGCTTTTACAGCTCAGCCATCTGCAAGTATAATTTGTGCAGGGGCTAATACAACTTTCACAGCTACAGCTTCAAATGCTACAGGATATCAATGGCAAGTAGATCAGGGTGCTGGTTTTGCTAATGTTCCAGCTGCTGCGCCATATTCTGGTACAACTACTGCAACATTAACTATTACTGGCGCAACTGCAGCATTAAATGGATATATCTACAGGGTTGTAGCTTCAGGAACATGTCCATCTGCCACTTCAAACAACGCGGCCTTGACTATTAATACGGCTCCGGCTATTACAGCACAGCCATCTGCAAGTACAATTTGTGCAGGTGCTAATACAACTTTTTCTACAACAGCCTCAGGTGCTACAGGTTATCAATGGCAGGTAGATCAGGGTGCTGGTTTTGCTAATGTTCCGGCTGCTGCGCCATATTCTGGTACAACTAGTGCAACATTAACTATCACTGGTGCAACTGCGGGATTAAGCGGCTATATCTACAGAGTTGTTGCTACAGGTGCATGTACTCCTAATGCAACTTCAAATAGTGCAGCTTTAACGGTAAATCAAGCACCGGCAATTACTGCACAGCCATCTGCAAGTACAATTTGTGCAGGTGCTAATACTACTTTCTCTGCAACAGCATCAAATGCTACAGGCTATCAATGGCAGGTAGATCAGGGTGCTGGTTATGCTAATGTTCCAGCTGCTGCACCATATTCTGGTACAACTTCTGCAACACTAACTATCACAGGTGCAACTGCGGGATTAAACGGGTACGTTTACAGAGTTGTTGCTACTGGTTCATGTACTCCTAATGCAACTTCAAACGGTGCTGCTTTAACTGTAAATCAAGCTCCGGCAATCACTGCTCAGCCATCTGCAAGTACAATTTGTGCAGGGGCTAATACTACTTTTTCTGCAACAGCTGCAAATGCTACAGGATATCAGTGGCAGGTAGATCAGGGTGCTGGTTTTGCTAATGTTCCAGCTGCTGCACCATATTCTGGTACAACTACTGCAACATTAACTATCACTGGCGCAACTGCGGGATTAAATGGATATATATATAGAGTTGTTGCTACAGGTTTATGTACTCCTAATGCAACTTCAAATAGTGCATCTTTAACCGTAAATCAACCTCCGGCAATCACTGCACAGCCAACTGATAGTGCTATTTGTTCTGGATCTAGCACAACATTTAGCGCTGGAGTTTCTAATGCTACAGGATATCAATGGCAGGTAAATTCAGGATCTGGATTTAGTAATGTTACAAGTGGTGCTCCTTACTCTGGAGAGACTACAGCAACACTTACCATAACAGGCGCAACTGCTTCATTAAATAATTATCAATATCGTTTAATAGCAACTGGAAATTGTACTCCAGCTGCAGTTTCAAATGCAGTTACATTACAAGTTTCTAATATAGGTGCATCTTCAACAAAAGTAGACATTAGCTGCAATGGAGCTGCTAATGGTTCCTTATCAGTTGTACCATTAGGAGGTGTAGGATCTTACACTTATCTTTGGTCAAATGCTGCTACATCTTCTTCTATTAGTAATTTAGCACCTGGAAATTATACTGTTAGTATAAAAGATGCTATTCTATGCGAAAAAATATTAAACTTTACCATAAATGAACCACCTTTATTAGTGGCTTCTCAGGGAACTATAAATAATGTAAGCTGTAACTCTGGAACAAACGGAACAGCAACAGTAGTAGTAATTGGAGGAACTCCTGGTTATACTTATTCATGGTCTCCTTCTGGAGGAACGGCAGCTACTGCTTCTGGTCTGGCTGCAGGAACTTATACTGTTACTGTTACCGACGCTAATAACTGTCAAACTACACAAAGTTTTATTATTTCAGAACCAGCTGCTCTTGCGGTTGTACCATCACAAACTGATGTTTTATGTAACGGTGCTGCAACTGGATCTGCTAGTGTAGCCGTTTCAGGAGGAACTAGTGCTTACACTTATTCTTGGTCACCTTCTGGAGGAACTGCTGCAACTGCAACTGGACTAACAGCGGGAACATATACTGTTACAGTTACTGACGCTAATAGCTGTCAGATAACACAAAGTTTTACTATTACAGAACCTGCTGCTTTAACAGCATCACCAGTAGCACAAACTAACATAGCTTGCTTTGGTGGTAACACTGGATCTGCAACTATAAGTGCAACTGGAGGAACTGGAGGATATACCTATTCTTGGTCTCCATCTGGAGGAACTGCTGCAACTGCAACTGGACTAACAGCTGGAACATATACGGTTACAGTTACTGATAGTAACTTATGTCAGAAAACTCAAAGTTTTACACTTACTGAACCTGCTGCTGCACTTACAGCTACTGCTGTTGGACAAACAGATGTTTCATGTAATGGAGGTGCAAATGGAACTGCTACAGTTTCTGTAACCGGAGGAACTCCTGGATATACATATTCTTGGGCTCCAACCGGAGGAAATACTGCTAGTGCAAATGGACTATCGGCAGGAACCTATACTGTTACGGTTACCGATGCAAATGGATGTCAGACTACTCAAAGCTTTACTATTGCGGAACCTGCTGCTCTAGTAGCAAGTTTTGGTTCTCAAACTAATGTTTCTTGTAACGGTGGTACAAATGGTACTGCAACTGTAAATGTAACTGGTGGAACCGGAGCTTACACTTACTCATGGTCACCAACCGGAGGAAATGCTGCTACAGCGTCTGGTTTAGCACAAGGAACTTACACAGTAACTGTTACAGATGCTAATGTATGTCAAAGTACACAAAGTTTTACTATTACTGAACCTGCAATTTTATCGTTAACATCATCACAAACGGATGTTCTGTGCAATGGTGGTGCAACGGGAACGGCTTCAGTAGTTGTATCTGGAGGTACATCTCCATATACTTATTTATGGTCACCTTCTGGAGGAACTGCTGCAACTGCTACAGGATTAGCAATAGGAAATTATAGTGTTTTAGTAACAGACTCTAATGGCTGTTCAATAACACAAAGTTTTACAATCACGCAGCCAAGCGCCTTATTCGCTACACAAAGTCAAATAAATGCAACTTGTTCAACTGGTGGTCAGGCAGCCGTAAGTGTTAGCGGTGGTACAACTCCATATTCTTATTTATGGTCACCATCTGGTGATACAACTGCAATAGCAACCGGATTAACTGCCGGAGCTAATAGTGTTCTAATTACTGATGCTAATGGTTGTACAATAACAAAAAACTTTACAATTACTACAACAAATACTTTAGTTGCAACTACTTCACAAACTGATGTATTATGTTTTGGGACAAATACAGGATCTGCTTCTGTAGTTCCAAGTGGGGCACCTGGACCTTTTACTTACGTATGGTCACCTTCTGGTGGAAATGCTGATACAGCAACTAATCTTACAGCTGGTAATTATTCTGTAACGATTACATCTGCTAACGGATGTTCTATTGTAAAAAACTTTACTATTACAGAACCAACTGAACTTATAGTAACACCAAGTCCGCAAATAAATACTTCTTGTAATGGAGGAGCAAACGGATCTGCAAGTGTTACCGTTACAGGAGGAACTGGAGGTTATACATACTCTTGGGCACCTTCTGGAGGAACAGCTGCAACAGCAAATGGTCTTTCTGCAGGAACTTATACTGTAACTGTTACAGACGCTAACTTATGTGCCAAAACACAAAGTTTTACTATTACTGAACCAACAATTCTTGCAACAACAACATCACAAACAGATGTTTCATGCAACGGAGGAACTAACGGAACTGCTACAGTAAATGTAACTGGAGGAACTGGTGCTTACACATACACTTGGGCTCCAACTGGAGGAAATGCTGCTACTGCTTCTGGCCTTGCTGCAGGAACCTATACAGTAACTGTACAAGATGCAAACTTCTGTCAGATATCTACATCTGTTACTATTACAGAACCAGCTAGTCTTGCTGCAACAGCATCTCAAACTGATATTACTTGTAATGGATTAAACAACGGAACTGCCACAGTAATTGCAACTGGAGGTACAGTACCATATACTTATTCTTGGTCTCCTTCTGGAGGAACAGCAGCTACTGCTTCTGGATTAAGTCCTGGAACTTATACTGCAACAATTACAGATGCTAATGGTTGTTTTACAACTCAATCTGTTACAATTACAGAACCTACTCTACTTACTTTAACTCCATCTCATACAGATGTTTCTTGTAATGGAGGGGCAAACGGAACTGCAACTATAAATCCTGCTGGAGGAACCGCTCCTTACACTTATTCTTGGAGTCCTTCTGGAGAAACTACTGCATTGATAAACAATCTTATTCCAGGAACTTACACTGTAACCGTTACAGACGCTAATGGTTGTACTGCAACGGAATCTATTGTTATTACAGAACCAACTGCTATGACAACATCTGCATCACAAACAGATATTTCTTGTAATGGAGGAACTAATGGAACTGCAACTGTAACTGTGTCTGGAGGAACTGGAGCATATACTTACTCTTGGTCTCCTTATGGAGGAACTGCTGCAACTGCAACAGGTCTTGCCCCTGGACTTTTTACAGCAATCATTACTGATGCTAATGGATGTCAAACAATACAAACAGTAACAATCATTGAACCTGCTGTTCTTTCTGCAACAATATCTCAAACAGATGTTTCTTGCAACGGAGGAACTAACGGAACTGCAACTGTAACTGCAACTGGAGGAACTGCACCATATACTTATTCTTGGTCACCAGCTGGAGGAACGGCTGCAACAGCTTCTGGATTAAGCGCAGGAACTTATACAGTAACTGTAACTGATGCTAACGGATGTACTACAACACAATCTGTTACTATTACTGAACCTGCAATCCTTACTGCAAGTACATCTCAAACAGATGTTTCTTGTAATGCAGGAACTAACGGAGATGCAACAGTAATTGCAGCTGGAGGTACAGCGCCATATACTTATTCTTGGTCACCTTCTGGTGGAACGGCTGCAACAGCTTCTGGATTAAGCGCAGGTACTTATACAGCAACTATTACAGATGCTAACGGATGTATTACAACTCAATCTGTTACAATCACTGAGCCTTCTGCCCTTTCTGTAACAACATCTAAAACAGATGTTTCTTGTAACGGAGGAGCTAACGGATCTGCAACTGTAAATGTAACTGGAGGAACTCCTGGTTATACATACTCTTGGGCTCCATCTGGAGGAACAAATGCAACAGCAAATGGATTAAGTGCAGGAACATATACTGCAACAATTACAGATGCTAACGGATGTACTACAACTCAATCTGTTACTATTGCTGAACCTACAATCCTCGCTGCAACAATATCTAAAACAGATGTTTCTTGCAACGCAGGAACTAACGGAACTGCGACTGTAACTGTAACTGGAGGAACTGGAGCTTATACTTATTCTTGGGCACCTTTTGGAGGAACAGCTGCAATAGCAACTGGATTAAACGCAGGAACTTATAAAGTAACTGTAACAGATGCAAACGCGTGTCAGACAACACAAAGTATTATTATTACTGAACCTGCAATTCTTTCTGCAACAGCATCACAAACAGATGTTTCTTGTAATGGAGGAACTAACGGAACTGCAACAGTAACTCCAACTGGAGGAACAGCACCATATACTTATTCTTGGTCACCATCTGGAGGAACAGCTGCAACAGCTTCTGGTCTTGCTGTAGGAACTTATACTGCAACTATTACAGATGCTAACGGATGTACTACAACACAATCTGTTACAATTACAGAACCTACAATTCTTGCTGCAACATCATCTAAAATTGATGTTTCTTGTAACGCAGGAACTAACGGAACTGCAACTGTAACTGCAGCTGGAGGAACAGCACCATATACTTATTCTTGGTCACCAACTGGAGGAACAGCTGCAACAGCTTCTGGATTAAGTGCAGGAACTTATACTGCAACTATTACAGATGCTAACGGATGTTCTACAACACAAACAGTAACAATCAGTGAACCTTCTGCCCTTTCTGTAACATCATCTAAAACAGATGTTTCTTGTAACGGAGGAACTAACGGATCTGCAACTGTAAATGTAACCGGAGGAACTGGGGCTTATACTTATTCTTGGGCACCATCAGGAGGAACAGCTGCAACAGCAACTGGATTAAGCGCAGGAACTTATACTGCAACTATTACAGATGCTAACGGTTGTACAACAACACAATCTGTTATTATTGCTCAACCAACAATTCTTGCTGCAACAACATCTAAAACAGATGTTTCTTGCAACGGAGGAAATAATGGATCTGCAACGGTAACTGCAACTGGAGGAACTGGAGCTTATACTTATTCTTGGTCACCATCAGGTGGAACAGCTGCAACAGCAACTGGATTAAGCGCAGGAACTTACACTGCTACAATTACAGACGCTAACGGTTGTACTACAACACAATCTGTTACTATTGCTCAACCAACAATTCTTGCTGCAACAATATCTAAAACTGATGTTTCTTGCAACGGAGGAACTAACGGAACTGCAACAGTAATTGCAGCTGGAGGAACAGCGCCATATACTTATGCTTGGTCACCTTCTGGCGGAACATCTGCAACAGCAACTGGATTAAGCGCAGGAACTTACTCTGTAACAATTACAGATGCTAATGGATGTTTATTAACTCAAACAATAACTATTATTACAACTCCAGATGCAACAGCGCCAGTACCAACTGTAGCTAGTCTTCCTGAAATAAGTAATTATTGTGCAGTTTCAGCATCAGATATCGCTATTCCAACTGCTACAGATAATTGTGCAGGAATTTTAAATGGAACAACAACAGATCCTTTAAGCTACAATGCAGTAGGAACTTATGTAATTACATGGAAATATGATGACGGAAATGGAAACATTACAACACAACCGCAAACAGTAAAAGTACTTGCTTCTCCATTGAATGCTGTAACTTTTAGCGGTGCTCAATTTACATACGATGGAAATGCTCATGCATTGCAAGTTGCGAATCTGCCAACTGGAGCAACTGTTACCTATTCTGCTAATAATACGTCAACAAATGCTGGCACTTATGTAGTTACTGCGACAGTAACACCATCAGCCAGCGCGCCAAATTGTGCAGTAGTAACGCTGACAGCTAATCTGGTTATTAATAAAGCAGCACAGCAAATTACATTTAATGCAATTCCGGTTAAAACACTTGGAGCAAATAATACCTTTAATTTAACAGCGACTTCAAATTCAAATTTAGCTGTTACTTACACATCAACATATACTGCACCATTAGCTCCTGCAACAGTTTCTGCTACAGGCGTGGTAAATATGTTAAGATCTGGTGATGTATTAATTACGGCTCATCAGCCTGGAGATAATAATTATCTTCCTGCTGCCGATGTTTCACAGTTGTTAGTGATCTTAAACAACAATATCGATGTTAAGAAAATCACTATTGGAACGAAAGTTTTTGATAACCCTGGAAAAACAATTTTTTATGTACTTCCATGTGGAGAAACAAATCCAAATGTATCTATCTTAAATGAATCAGGTGCAATAATAACTCCTTCTTCTAATTTTACAATTCAAACTCCTAAACCAGGAATTTACAGTCAGAATGTAACAATTACATCACAAGACGGAAGTTTATCTGCAACTTACTCTTTAGTAGTTGTGAAACCATTTAATTTCTTTGACATTGTTAAACAGAAATTTAATAACGTACTCCTTGTAAATAACAATCCACAGACAAATGGAGGTTATGAGTTTGCTTCTTACGAATGGTTCAAAAACGATGAGCCAATAGGAACAGGTCAGTATTATTCTGCAGGAAACAGCATTACTTCATTATTAGATCCAACGGCAGATTATAGTGTAAAAATGACAACTAAAGATGGAAAAGTACTATATGTATGTGCTTCTAAAGTTACATTGACAAATACGCTGCTGGCTAAAGTTTATCCTAACCCAATTGAAATTGGAAAAGTAGTTACTGTTGAAGCAGATTTCCCTGAGGAAGAATTAGCGAAAATGCAAATTAGCCTTTACACTGTTACAGGTCAATTGGTAAAAACTGTACAATCATCTACAGCTAAAACTGAAATACAATTACCTCAAACAACTGAGAGCAATATGTACATGGTAGTTCTTGAAACGCCTAACATCAAAAAAACTTTCAAAGTAATTGTAAAATAAATAAACCCTGCCAGTACTAGATAAAAATAGTACTGGCATAATATAACTTAAGATGAAAAAAAATATTTACAGCTATATCACATCCATTGCCATTTTCACGGCATTTTTAGCAGCGTCTTTAAATAGTTATGGCCAGGATAAAAAACAAGAATTTTCGATTTCTTTGGGAGGGCCATTTTCTTATATCGATGCTAATTCTTCCGGAAAAACAGTACCGGGGATTGGCGTTAATGCAGGTCTTCGTTATTCTTATTATTTAAGCGAAAGTTTAAGCTTAGGAATTGGAGTTGAATATCAAACCTACAATTCAGATTTAAAATATAATTTCTTTGCAGGAGCATACGCTGCTACTGACGCTGAAAATGAGAATTTTCAATTTAGATACAAAGGTACAAATGTGAGAGAAGAACAAAAACTGGCTTATATCAATGTGCCAATTAATGTTCAATTTGAAACTCCGGGAACATCTAAATTATATGTCGCTGCGGGGGCTAAAATTGGTTTCGCGTCAAGCGGAAGTTACCAAACAACTTTTCAAAATCTAACTACAAGCGGTTACTATCCACAATACAATGTAGAATTGTTTAGTCCGGCTTTTGCAGGTTTTGCAAGTACAAATGATTTAGTAACCGGTAAACAAGATCTTAATACAGAAGTTTCTTATTCAGCCACTTTTGAAACTGGTTTAAAACAAGAATTAGGAACTAGAAATTCTTTTTATATTGGTGCCTATTTTGAGTATGGTCTAAATAATATCTATGACAAAACCGGAAACGGGCAAATTGTTATATACAATGCTCAACAACCCGTACAATTAGGATATGATACCTTACTTAATTCTCCTTTAAGCAGCAGTGCCAGACTTGTTTCATACGGTCTTAAATTAAGATTTGCATTGCGATAATAATTTTTGACCAATTAAAAAAAGCTATTCAGTATTGAATAGCTTTTTTTGTTTTATAAATAAATCCAGAGCAATTATCTTCTCTTCTTTTGCTGACCCGGAGCATAAGCTTTTGCACTTTTACTTCCAGACGCTTTTTTAGCCTGTCCAGGAGGAATTTTTCCTGATGATGAAGAAGAGTTATGAACACTGCAGCTCACAATACATACTATCAATAAAGTAAAAGATAAAATTTTAATAAAGTTTGTCATTTTCATAAATTTGTTTTTTATGCCCAAAAATACAGTTTTGACTATTAAAAAAAACTTATAATCATTATAAACAACAAAAACCTGTAACGGACTAATCCATTACAGGTTTTTCTAATTTAGATTGCTATTTATATTCTATTTCTTAACAGAATCTGTAGTAATAGTTCTAACCGTATCATTTGTAACTGTATCAACATCTGGTCCTACAGTATCAATAATAGCTTCAGTCGAATCTATACTGCTTTGAGACTCTATCGTTGGTTCATTCTTTTTACAAGAAAATGCTAATCCCGTTAACAGAACCAACATTGCAATTTTAATTTTTAATATCGTTTTCATAATTATATTTTTTTCTGTTTGCATTCATTTTAATATTTCAAATTTAACTTTCTGAATATCAAAACTATTACATAATTTCTGCTATCCTTTATATGAATCAAAGAAATGTGTTAAATTATTGTTATACAATGCAAAATGTATAAATTGAAAATTTAATTATATAACTGCATAAACGCTGATTTTGTGAAATTTGTAGAAACAATAATAAAATGAAAACTTATTTTCGCAATAATGGTTTAAGTATCTGCTTTTTGATACTATTTGGAGGAACTTTAATTGGTCAGATTTTATTTGGTTTTGAAGAACACAATAAAGAACTTATTAGCGAAGGAGGAAAAATAATAAGTCTGAGCTCGTATCTTTTATCAGGACATTTCATTGAATCTACTTTTGAAAACTGGGAAAGTGAATTTCTTCAAATGGGTCTTTTTGTTGTATTAACTATCTTCTTAAAACAAAAAGGGTCATCAGAATCAAAAAAAATTAATCAAAAAGAAGAAGTAGACCGGGAACCAGATCCTAACCGAAAAAATGCTCCGTGGCCCGTTAAAAAAGGAGGCTTTATTTTGACACTATACAAACATTCCCTATCAGTTTCACTATTGTTACTATTTCTTATTTCATTAATACTTCATTTTTATGGAAGTCTTAAAGACGAAAATGAAAAATTACTTTTGGAAGGAAAACAATTAGAAACGATTTCCTCCTTTATAAAAAATTCAAGATTTTGGTTTGAATCCTTTCAAAATTGGCAGAGCGAATTTCTATCGGTATTTGCTATCGTGATATTATCTATATACCTACGCCAAATTGGCTCTTCTCAATCAAAACCCGTAGATGCTCCCAACATGGAAACCGGAGTTTAATTTAAAAAATATTTTTTTAATACTGAAATTTTGACTTACTCCTATTCTGACTGGAAATACTATAAAATATTGACAATAAAAATGTAAGCCTCTTTTTTATTCTTCCTTGTAGCTTTGAGTTTACTTATATGATTTTCATTTATTTAAAACTACAATATGAATAATTCAGATAACCTAAATGAAGGAAGTATAACTTCTGGCGATAATGTTTCCTTTTGGATCGATACAACTCCAATTTTGTCTTTTGATAAACCAAGTGAGGATATTTCAACTGAAGTACTAATCATTGGCGGCGGAATTGCCGGCTTAACAACTGCATATAAACTTTTAAAAGCAGGAAAAAAAGTAGTTTTAGTCGAAGATGGATTTATAGGAAGCGGCGAAACCGGAAGAACTACAGCACATTTAACCTGCGCACTCGATGACAGATATTACTATCTTGAAAATACATTTGGCAAAGAAAATGCTCACCTTGCAGCTGAAAGCCATACCGCAGCAATTGATGAAATTGAAAAAATAGTTACTACATTAAATATAGACTGCGATTTTAAAAGAGTAAAGGGTTATTTATTTCTTCATCCAAGCGATAAAGAAGAAAATCTCGACAAAGAATTTCAGGCATCAAAAGATGCCGGACTCCAAACCTCACTATTAAACAATACACCATATTTAGACGGAACTCAAAACCAAAGATCTATTGAATTTAGAAATCAGGGACAGTTTCATGTTTTACATTATTTAAAAGGACTTGCCGAAGCTGTTACAGCACTCGGTGGAACCATTTTCACTGAAGCACATGCAGACAGTATTACAAAAGAAGGAGCTTCAGTAAATGGTTTCAATTTTACTGCAAAACACATTGTTGTGGCAACCAACACGCCGGTCAACGATGTTTTAACCATGCATACCAAACAGCACGCTTACAGAACTTATGTTATTGCCGGAAAAATTCCAAAAGGAGTCATACCCTATTCCCTATGGTGGGACACGGGCGATATGGAATCAAAATGGGTTTCGCAGCCCTATCATTATGTTCGTTTAGAAAAATTTGATGATCAATACGATTTGCTGATTTCAGGCGGAGAAGATCATAAAACCGGGCAAGAAGATGAAGAAGGAATATCTGCATTATCAAGATATGAAAAGCTGGAAATCTGGACCAGAAAATATTTTCCAATGCTGGACGAAATTAGTTATAAATGGTCTGGACAGGTTATGGAACCTTTTGATTCTTTAGGGTTTATGGGTAAAAATCCCGGCGATGAAAACATATATATTATCACTGGGGATTCTGGAAATGGTATGACACACGCCACAATTGGCGCCATGATTATTACAGATCAAATTTTGGGAATTAAAAACAAATGGGAAGATTTATACAATCCATCCCGAATCACTTTTAAAGCCTTAGGAGATTTTATGAAAGAAGCCGGAAATATGGCAGCACAGTATCTGGATTGGATTACCGCATCTGATATAAATAATACAGCAGACTTAAAAGCCGGCGAAGGTGGGATTCTCTCTCTTGGATTAAAAAAGATTGCCGCCTATCGGGATTATGATAATACGCTGCAGGCTTTTTCTGCAGTCTGCCCACATTTAGGCTGTATTGTTCAGTGGAATCCCGATGAAAAATCATTTGACTGTCCTTGCCACGGTTCAAGATTTGCCGCCGACGGAACCGTTATAAACGGTCCGGCAAAAAACGATCTAAACAAAATTCAAGTCAAATAAGATTTACTGCTTATTTAAAATCTATTCCTCATACATTTCCATCCAAAGACGTGTTTCTTCAAGATCAAGTTCTTTTTCTATTTTTCTAAAAATCTCTTCGTTTACGGAACCCGCTTTATGCATAACTTCGAGTTTACTACGTTCTACATTCAATAGATCAATTTGAATTTTGGTAAAATCATTAAAAATTTCATTTCCAAATACTTTTCCGTTTCCAAAAAAGTTGGCTGGAAGTTCGGTTTTCTGCAAACGATTAAATTTTACTTCATATTTACTTTTAATATTATGAAGCAATTCATCATCAAGCAGCGATAAATTATCTTCGATATGCGCAATGGTTTCAGAAACAATAATATTTCGGACATCATATTCTTCAGCCAAAATAGAATAGCGCTCAATTTTAAGTTTTTTAATTAACCACGGAAGCGTAAGTCCCTGAATGACCAAAGTCGAAAGAATCACACAAAAAACCAAATAAATAATCAGGTTACGAAGCGGAAATTCCTCCGTTTTATTCAACATTAACGGCAATGCCAAAGCCGCAGCCATTGAAACCACGCCGCGCATTCCCGACCACCCGAAAACAATCATGTTTCGATAATCAAATTCTTCCTTCATTCGGATTTTTTTACTGAGCATCCTCGGAATCATCGTTGCAGGAACTACCCATAAAAAGCGAACAACAATTACAACAATACTAATTACAGCTCCCCAAATAAATAACGAATCTCCAGAATAATTACTGATCCCTTCAATAATCTGTCTCAATTGCAATCCAATTAAAATGAAGATTAAACCATTTAAAATATTACTCAAAACATCCCATATTGTATTGGTCATGATTCGGCTTTCATGCGAAAAAATAGTACCAGATCTTGCGGCCAAAAAAAGTCCTGTAGCCACTACTGCGAGAACTCCGGAACCATGGAAATGCTCCGCAATTAAATAAGATGAAAAAGGAGTCAATAACGTAAGTGTTACCTCAATAATGTCATCACAAACAAATCTTTTATGGATATAATACATTATAAAACCAACAGCCAAACCTATTGCAATCCCTAAAACCGACATTAAAACAAAGTTTAATCCCGCCTGCCATAAAACGAAGTTTCCAGCTGTAATGGCAGTTAAAGCATATTTATACGCCACAAGACCGCTGGCATCATTCACTAAACTCTCTCCTTCAAGAATGGCAATTAATCTTGGATGCAGACCTAAACCTTTAGTAATAGACGTCGCAGAAACTGCATCGGGAGGCGAAACAATAGCACCAAGTAAAAATGCTAACGGCCAGGAAATATCATCTATAAGCCAGTGTGCCACAACAGCAACCAATCCTGTAGTGAAAAAAACCAAACCAACAGCCGCCAAAGTTATCGGGCGGATTGTTTGTTTAAAATCAGACCAGCTTGTATGCCATGCAGCGTGATACAAAAGCGGCGGAAGAAATATAATAAAAACAACCTCAGGACTCAGCGCAATAACCGGCAATCCCGGCACAACACTAATAATTACACCACAAAGTACAAGTACAATAGGAATTGGAAAATTATACCTTTTACTTACTAAA
The DNA here is from genome assembly GCF_002210235.1 of Flavobacterium sp. NLM. Lineage (NCBI taxonomy): Bacteria > Pseudomonadati > Bacteroidota > Flavobacteriia > Flavobacteriales > Flavobacteriaceae > Flavobacterium > Flavobacterium sp. NLM. Next base: position 356,230 of record NZ_LIAC01000002.1, on the reverse strand, counting down.
CTAAGAAAAGCTACGCCAAAAAGTAACATTATAATTACTGTGATATTTTCCATTTACTGCGGGTATTTATTTGTTTTGGATGATAATTTCTGGTTGCTAAATTAATATTTTATGAGAACTAAATTAAATTCTTATTAAAAAGAATACTGCATTTATTGGCATATATCTTTAATTCAAACACATAAAAAAAGCCGAATCTAAAATAAGATTCGGCTTTTTTTCTTTTTTACGATTCACAACTACTGCAAGTAACCAAACTTGTTACCAATTCTTTAGAAACACTTTGGCTTCTTTGGTAATACAAACTTTTTACACCTAGTTGCCAGGCTTCAATCATTAAACGGTTTACTTCCTTAATTGGCAGTTCAGCCGGAATATTAAGATTTAAACTCTGTCCCTGATCTACAAATTTCTGACGAATTCCTGCCTGCTGTACAATTTCCAGCTGACTGATTTCTTTAAAAGTTTTAAAAACATCTTTTTCCGTTTGAGAAAGCTGCGACATATGCTGAACACTTCCGCCATTTAGCATAATTTCTCTCCAAACTTCTTCATTATCCAGACCTTTTTCTTCAAGCAGTTTTTTTAGGTATTTATTTTTACGCATAAAATTACCTTTACTCAAACCAGCTTTATAATAGTTACTGCTAAAAGGTTCGATTCCCGGAGAAGTCTGCCCTAAAATTGCTGATGATGAAGTCGTTGGCGCAATTGCCATTGTTGTCGTATTACGTCTTCCGTAACCTTTTAGCAATTCTGGTTCACCATAAATTCTCGCTAATTCCTGGGTTGCTTTATCAGCTTTATCGCTTATATGTTTAAAAATTTCCGTTGTTTTCAATTTAGCTTCCATTCCTTCAAACGGAATCATGTTTTTTTGCAGATAAGAATGCCATCCTAAAACGCCTAAACCTAAAGCACGGTGTCTTTTAGCAAATTTATTCGCTGCAGAAAGATAATAGTTACCTTCTGTTTTTTCGATGAATTCCTGCAATACCGCATCAAGGAAAAAGATAGCCAGTTTTACCGCTTCAGTATCTTTCCATTCTTCGTAAAGTTCCAAATTCATAGATGATAAACAACAAATAAAAGATTCGTCCTGAGTTGACGGAAGCATAATTTCACTGCATAAATTACTCGCATTGATTCTCAGGTTTTGATCTTTATAAACCTGTGGTTTGCTTTTATTTACGTTATCGCTGAAAAAGATATAAGGCAGTCCTTTTTGCTGACGGCTTTCTAAAACCTTTGCCCAAATTTGTCTTTTATCATTATCACCGTCAATCATTTCCTGCATCCAGTAATCAGGAACACAAATTCCAGTAAACAAATTCTGGATTGGATTTCCAATACTTTTAATTTTCAAAAACTCTTCAATATCCGGGTGATCGATATCCAAATACGCAGCAAATGCACCGCGACGAACTCCGCCTTGAGAAATCGTGTCCATAGCCGTATCAAAAAGTTTCATAAAACTTACCGCTCCACTACTCTTTCCGTTATCCGTTACCGCACTTCCGCGTTCACGCAATTCTCCAAAATAACCAGAAGTTCCACCGCCTATTTTAGTCTGCATGATCACTTCGCCCAGTTTATGTGTAATTCCTTCAATTTTATCCGGAACGTGTACGTTAAAACAAGAAATAGGCAAACCTCTTTCGGTTCCCATATTTGCCCAAACCGGCGAGCTGATACTCATCCAGCCGCGTTCGATCATTTCTACAAAAGATTCTTTTAATTCCGGTTTATACAATCTTCTTGCGGCAGCCGTACAAATTCTGTCAATTGCACCTTCTACCGTTTCTCCTTTTAAAAGATAACCGCGGTTTAAAATTTGTTCACTCTCAGAGTTCTTCCACCACATTTTGGTTCCTGCTTCATTTTGCGGAAGACTATTTACTTCATTTGTATCTATTGTACTCATACTGTTTTGCTATTAGAAAAGATCGTTTGCCGTAATACTTTTATCGTGTTTGGTATATTCTACAGGACGTTTTGCAAAAAAATCATCCAGACTGTTTGCAAAAACTTCTTCTTCAAACCAGGCCAAAGCTTTATAATCTTCAATATTAACGTTGAATATGGTAGGAATTCCAATTTGTTTTAAGCTTTCGTCAAGTCTAAATTTCATAAAATTCACTAAATCACCTTTTTTAATACTTTCAATTTCACCTTCTTCAAATATCCAGTCTAATATGTCTGATTCGACTGCAATAGAATCCTTAACCGTTTCTCTAATTAACTCTAAAGTATCAGCATCAAAATAATCCGGGAATTCTTCTCTGATTTTATTGATTATGAAAATTCCGCCATTAGCATGAATCTGCTCATCGATAGAAGTCCACGCAATAATATTGCTCACATTTTTCATGTAACCTTTAAATCTTGTAAAAGAAAGCAGAATAGCAAACTGGCTGAAAAGCGAAACGTTTTCAATTAAAATACTGAATAAAATCAGCGAAACCATATATTTACGATTGTCCTGAGAACGAGTATCTTTTAAAACATTCGAAAGATAATCGACACGTCTGCGGATAACTGGAACGTCCAGCAGTTTTTCAAATTCATCGTTATAACCTAATACTTCAAGAAGGCGGGAATAGGCTTCAGAATGTCTGAATTCACACTCTGCAAAAGTGGTTCCTAAACCATTAAATTCAGGTTTTGGAAAGTGCTCGTAAATGTTTCCCCAAAAACTTTTTACAGCTACCTCAATCTGTGCAATTGCCAGTAAACTATTCTTCACAGCCGTTTTTTCTGCGGTTGTTAAATGAGCATGAAAATCCTGAGTATCAGCAGTAAAATCAACTTCTGTATGAACCCAATACGCTTTATTTATCGCTTCTGTAAATTGCAAAACCTCCGGGTATTCAAAAGGTTTATAATTGACTCTTTTATCAAATATAGACATAGTATATAGTATTTAACGGTGACTAATTAAGAATAGAAAATTACAGGATTTGAGGTAGGGAACTGCGTTTTCTATACCTACAAAATTAACCCACGATTCTCCTTTAGACTAGGTTTTGATGTTAAAAATCCGAACAATTATCAACAGGAAAAAATTAGTTTGAAAACCATTAAAAAAACAATTTATTAACAGGCTCATAATTTTTCGTAGTTGCCCAAATACCAGTTATTTATACTAAATCTAAATAGAGTTGTCAACACAAAAATTAAAAAAAACACGAAGAATAAAAAAACAGTTATTAACATCCAAAATTCAAATTTGGACTTTTTTGATTCAAATTTGAACAAAAGTAAACGTCAAATTTCCTCTTAAAAGAGTTTCATCTGATAGACAATAAAATCTGAAACTTAGAAAATGTTCTACTTTTAAAAATATTAACAAACTAATTTTCAGATATATAAAATTTAAAATAATAAAAAACATTAAACACTTATTAAACCAAAATTTAAAACCGTTGTCTTAAAATTTTAAAAAATAGTTGTTGCAGAGAAAAGACAATCGAAAACTTAGGATTAGATTAAAATACACTAGAATTAAACTTTTAAAAGCAATAAAACTTGCTATAAAAATATTAATCTTTACATTTGTCATTATTTTGATTTATTCTAAATAGACTTTAATCTCATCTATAATTTTTGGAACAAGAACTCCAATAAACAACATAACAAAATATGAAAAAGAATCTTTTTATTTCTTTAGCATTTGCAGCTGTTTCATTTGTTAATGCACAGCAAAAAAATACGCTTTTAGAGGCATCATTCTGGAAAACATCTCCAAATGTCGAAACAGTAAAAGCTGAAATAGCAAAAGGAAACAATCCGGCAGAAGCTAACATTAATGCTTTTGATGTTACTACGCTGGCAATCAACAACGATGCTCCAAATGAAACGATCAAATTCTTAATCGATCAGCCTGGAAATTCCATAACAAAATTAACGCATGATAATCGTATATATTTACACTGGGCAGCTTACAGAGGAAATACAGAATTAGTTGAATATTTAATTAAAAAAGGTTCTGATGTTAATTTTGAAGACAGCCACGGTACAGCTCCTGCAGATTTTGCTGCTTCAAACGGACAAGCAAATCCTGCTTTATATGAAGCTTTTTTTAAAGCCGGAATCGATCCGAAGAAAAAATATGCAAACGGAGCAAACTTATTGCTTTTGGCCATTTCTTCTGATAAAGATTTAAAAGCTGCTGAATATTTTTCTACAAAAGGATTATCTCTTAAAGATGTTGATAGTGACGGAAATACTGCTTTTACATACGCTGCACGATCTGGAAACATTCCTTTCCTGAAAAAACTTATTGAAAAAGGAATAAAACCAAATGATAACGCGCTTTTTACTGCTGCACAAGGAAGCCGCAGAGAAACAAATACAATTGAGACTTATAAATATTTAGTTGAAGAAGTAAAACTAAAAGCAAATGCACAAAATAAAGCAGGTCAAAATGTACTGCATATTTTAGCTGGAAAACCAAATCAGGCTGAAATTGTTACATACTTTTTAAGCAAAGGTACTGATGCTAATAAAGCTGATAAAGAAGGAAATATACCTTTGATGGCTTCAGCTTCGGCTAAAGAAACTGCGGTTTTAGAAATTTTACTTCCAGTTACAAAAAACGTTAATGGCCAAAACTTAAAAGGAGAATCGGCTTTGACAAACGCAGTACGAACTGGAACTCCAGAAGCTGTAGCTTTACTTTTAAACAAAGGTGCCGATGTGAATGTAAAAGATAAAGACGGAAATAATTTAGGTGTTTATTTGGTTCAATCATACAAACCTGCCGGAAAAGAAACGACTGCTGATCCTTTTGATGCAAAAGCTAAATTACTTCAGGACAAAGGATTAAACTTAGCAGCTACTCAAAAAGACGGAAATACTTTATACCATTTCGCAATTACAAAAAATAACATTACACTTCTTAAAAAAATAACGGATTTAAAAGTAGATATAAATGCTAAAAACAAAGATGGCTTAACAGCTTTGCACAGAGCAGCAATGACGTCTAAAGATGATGTAGTTTTAAAATATCTTATTTCTGCCGGAGCAAAAAAAGACATCAACACAGAATTTGATGAAACAGCTTATGCCCTGGCTAAAGAAAATGAACTGCTTACAAAAAATAACGTATCAATTGACTTTTTAAAATAAGTCATAAAATTCCAAAAATAAAATTCCAAATTCCAATTAAAAAATGAAATCAATATTCAAAATTGCACTTACAAGCGCTCTTATCCTTCTTGTTTCTTTACAAGCAAATGCACAATCAAGCAAATACAAATGCATGCTTCAAATGACAAATTATATGGGAGAAGGTGCCTATATCGTAGTTTCGCTTATTAACCCAACAGGCGCATACGAAAAAACGCTTTATGTAATGGGCGATGACAAAAAATGGTACAAATCTTTAAAAGAATGGAATAAATTTCACGCTCAAAAAGGAGAAGACATCAGTGCAAAAACAGGCGCATCTGTAACAGGCGGTGATCGTAGCGTAACCACAATAGAAATCGAAGATTCGAAAATTAATAAAGGTTACAAATTACGTTTTGAAACTGCTGTTGAAGATCAAAAATATTACGTAAGCGATCTTGAAATTCCGCTTTCAACAGAAGGTCTTGCTGATAAAACAGACGGAAAAGGTTACATCAAATATGTACGACTAAACAAAATATAATTTTTAGTAATTATTTCTTAACCTCATAATAAGCATGAATTTTATTTTTTCTGCTTAAACTTGAATTCAGGCTTTGTCAAAGTTTTTAATTTTGGCAAAGCTTTAAATATTTTATTACATTTCTAGAATACACTAAATGACTCTTTCTTTCTGGCGTTACGCACATTTGGCTTTAGCCTTATTTTCTTCGATATTTCTGCTTTTAGCATCTGTTACCGGAATCATTCTGGCTGTCGATGCCGTACAGGAAAAAACACTTCCGTATAAAGCTGCCAATTTTGATAAAATAACGTTGGGGGAAACATTGCCAATATTGAAAAAAGAGTATTCAGAAATTACAGAATTAAGTGTCGATCATAATCAGTTTGTAACGCTGCAGGCAATTGATGCAGACGGAAATGACATTAATGCTTACATCGATCCCAAAACTGGAAAAACATTAGGAAAGCCTGAAAAAAAAAGCGAATTTATTCAATGGGTTACCGGTTTTCACCGTTCGCTTTTTCTTCATGAAACCGGACGATTTTTTGTGGGCGTAATCTCTTTTTGTTTACTGTTGATTTCCATTTCGGGTTTTGTATTGGTTTTAAAAAGACAAAGAGGAATCCGTAATTTCTTTTCGAAAGTCATTAAAGAATATTTTGCTCAATATTATCATGTTCTTTTAGGACGTCTGGCTTTAATTCCGATTTTTATTATTGCACTTACCGGAACGTATTTATCGCTCGAAAGATTCAACTTTTTTATGGGCGAAGAAAAACCGAAACCAGTAAAAACAGAGCTTTCGGCGGAAGCCAAAAAAACTTCAGTATTTAAAACTATATTGCTGTCTGACGTAAAAAAAATCGACTTTCCTTTTACCGATGATCCTGAAGAATATTATATCATTGAACTTAAAGATCGTGAAATTGAAGTCAATCAGGTTGATGGAACTTTGATTTCTGAAAAGCTTTCACCAAAGACAATTCAGTTTGCCGCTTTAAGCCTTGACCTTCATACGGGAAGAATTAACGGAATTTGGGCCGTTATTTTGGCTATTGCCTGTATCAATATCCTTTTCTTTATTTATTCTGGTTTTGCTATTACTTTAAAAAGAAGATCAAGCCGAATTAAAAATAAATTCAAAGCCAATGAAAGCAAGTACATTCTTTTAGTTGGTTCTGAAAACGGAAGTTCTTTTCGATTTGCCAATGCTATTTTGAAACAATTAATCGGACACGGAAAAAAAGCTTTTATTGCGGAATTAAATAGTTTTTCGGTTTACCCGAAAGCAGAACATATTATTGTTTTTTCATCAACACACGGTTTAGGCGATGCACCATCTAACGGAACAAAATTTAAAGCGCTTTTACAGAAACAAAATCAGGAACAAAAAATTAAATTCTCTGTCGTTGGTTTCGGATCCAAATCATATCCTGATTTCTGCCAATTTGCAATTGAAATTGACCAATTTTTAGAAACTCAAAATTGGGCAGAACGCTTTTTAGATTTACGTACTGTTAACGATAAATCGGCAATAGAATTTGTAGAATGGATAAAATTATGGAGTGCCAAAGCCGAAATTCCACTTGCCACTACTCCATCTTTATACAATCATGTTCCAAAAGGTTTGCAGAAATTAATGGTTTTAGACAAAACTCCAATTTCTGATACCGAACATACTTTTATATTGACTTTACGTGCCAGTAGCCGAACTAAATTTGCTTCGGGTGATTTACTGGCTATTTATCCGGCGAATGATTCAAGAGAACGCCTTTATTCTATCGGAAATCATTCCGGAAATGTGCAATTGGTTGTAAAACTGCATCCAAACGGATTAGGTTCTGGATTTTTAAATAATTTAGAAATTGGAGATACAATCAAAGCCAGAATTATTAATAACAGAGCCTTTCATTTTCCTAATAAAGCTCAAAAAGTGGCTTTTATTTCAAACGGAACCGGAATTGCTCCTTTCTTAGGAATGATCGAACAAAATAGTGCTAAGAAAGAAATACACCTTTACAGCGGATTTAGAATGGAAACGCCAACCCTTCAGGCTTATAAAAAGTTTGCTGGAATAATGATTCAAAAAGAACATTTGGATAATTTTCACATTGCTTTATCGCGCGAAGCCGAACATATTTATGTAATGGATTTGATAAAAAGAGATACTGCTTTTTTTATTGATTTATTGAAACAAGGCGGCGTTATTATGATTTGCGGATCTCTTGCGATGCAAAAGGATGTTGAAACAATTCTGGATGAATTGTGTCTAGCTAATAGAACTAAAAGTCTCTTAGAATATAAAGAAAATGGGCAATTATTAACCGATTGCTATTAATAAAATGATGACAAAGATATCTTTCCTAAATAAAGTTTTATGTCTTTTTGCAATTAGCTGTTGTTTATCAGCGCATTCGCAAATATTACGAAAAAGAACGACTTTACTTATGGGCGGACGTTTTGATATTAGTATTGTTGCCAAAGATTCTTTAACTGCCGAACAAAATATCAACGAAGTTATTGCCGAAATTACCCGAATTGAAAATTTAATCTCTGATTGGAAACCAGATTCACAAGTTTCTCAAGTCAATCAAAATGCCGGAATAAAACCCATAAAAGTCGATCGTGAAGTTTTTGAACTTACGCAAAGAGCCATAAAATTATCGGGAATTACAAACGGCAGTTTTGACGTTAGTTTTGCCGCTATGGACAGAATCTGGAAATTTGACGAATCGATGACCGAAATGCCTTCGGCGGAAGCCATAAAAAAATCGGTGGAGAAAGTGGGCTATAAAAATATTATTCTGGACAGCGTTGAATCGACAATCTTCCTAAAGTTAAAAGGAATGAAAATTGGTTTTGGCGCTCTGGGCGAAGGTTACGCAACTGATAAATGCCGAGCGATGATGATTGCAAAAGGCATTCAAGCCGGAATTATAAACGGTTCTGGAGATATGAGCACTTGGGGAAAACAACCCAACGGACAGCCTTGGAAAATAGGAATTACAAACCCGTTTAAACCTGAAAAAGTTTTGGCTGTTGTTCCACTAAATCAAGGTGCTGTAACAACATCCGGCAGTTATGAAAAATTCGTTGTTTTTAACGGAAAACGATATTCTCACATTATAAATCCTGCAACCGGATATCCTGCAACTGGTTTATGCAGTGTGACAGTCTTTGGTCCCAATGCCGAAACCGCAAACGGATTAAGCACTTCTTTAATGGTTTTAGGCCAAAAGGAAGGTTTGCTTTTACTTCAAAAATTCTCTGAATACAGCTGTGTAATGATTAATGATAATGGAAAAGTGATCAAGTCTAAGAATTTTGCTTACAAGTTATAAGTTTAATTATGAATTATAAATTGTGAGTTATGAGTTAAGCTTGTAATGTTTTAATCTCGCAATCCCGATAGCCATCGGGAGCTAAGTCGCAAAGTTTTTAATTGCCTCCTGCTTTAGCTGGAGGAAATATATAAAGTCATGCAAAAAGGCTTTAGCCAAATTTTATATTAGCTAAGCCTGTAGATTCAGTTATAAAATAATTGCTGATTTTTAATTCTTATTAAGTATCGCAGGTAACATCATCCCAATCCTGATCCATATAGTTTATAAGCCAGTTTAGGGCATATTGCCTTTCATAAACAATTCCCGGATTTATTGCTTCAATTTGTTTTCCGTTAATTCTTGCATCAACACAAGCCCAATTATAACGGTAATATAAATCGGCAGCATCTAAAATTTCGCTTTTCGTTCGTGTTGAATTTATCGAATTAATAAAATCAAAAAGATCTTTATCTTTCCCAACAGGATAATCATCAGAATTGATATTTTCCAGATTGCAAAATTCACTCGGAAAATCTAAATTTTCAACTTTATTCAAAGCCCACATTAAAGTCCAAATTCCTTCGCATTTCCATGTTTCATACATTTTTCTGTCCTCGGTAGGATCGGCAAGAAATTCTTTTTCTCCATCGGTCGTAAAATCCCAAAGCTTATTATGCTGCAAATATTCAACTGCTTCTTCAGCAGAAATAGTATTAAATGCAACTAAGTTCGTTATAGCCAATACACTGACTCTTTCTGCAATTTCTTTAGGTGTTCTAAGTGTAGTTTCACTTTCAGACTCAATGCATGGCAAATGTATATTGATCTTTATATTTTCTTTTTCAAGGATTTTTTCGCTTTTTTCTTTTCTCGCTATTTGATCTTCGTCTAATTGACTCTGATCATCATCAAAATATTCAGAGTTTATACTTACTCCCAAATCATCAATTTCACAATTACCGTTTGTATCAATAATCAGGTTTAGATTTTTATCTAAAAAATGCTGTGAATCCGATTTACTGATAATAGCATCTGGCTCAACAAATACAATTGCATCAAACTCTTTTGCAATTTCTGCTAAAATTGCTTTTAATTCTTTAACCTCCCCTTTTTCCTGACTAATTGAAAATTCAGAATTTAGAGTTTGTATTTTATGAAGAAATAAACCTTTTACTTTTTCATTTACAGTTGGCAGTGAATTTACAAATCCATATAATCCTTTCAGATTGGCAGTTAAATCGGAATCATCAAGTTCAGGAATTTTATACGATGGAACTGCCCTTTGTCTATAAGAAATTCTTATTGTTTTTGAAGGACTTAATATTCCTCCTTTAATTTCAAAATCCAGAAACTCACTAGTTGCTGAAAAAGTTCCTTTAGGCACATGAGATAGAAATATTTCTTTTATCTTTTGAATTCCTAAATGATGTGAATAAATAGTGCAAATCATTTGATGGCTTTTATATTATTTTCAAATGCTAATATAAGTTTTATTCTACAAAAATAGCAAGCCTAATTTTATTCAAGCTTCATAAAAATAAACCATATAAGTTATATAACTTATATGGTTCAAAAAAACTTTGCGGCTCTGCGACTTTGCGAGAGATGAATTTACTTTACTTTTACCTCAATTACAGAAGCTTGTAAACCAGCTGTCGTTGCTTTCAATTGAATATTTTCTTTCCTCCCATTCGATTGAATTATCGCAATACATTTTCCACTGAAAAGCTTGCAGGAATTCGCTTTAAAAGAATCTAAATTAGCTTGATAACCATTATCGACTCCAACTAATTTTCCTCCGCCAGTCACTTCAAAATTGATTAAATCTGCAGCGTTTGGTAATAAGTTTCCAGCTGCATCAACTATTGAAACCGTTACATAAACCAAATCATAAGTGTCATTTTTGATAATAGTTTTATCTGCTTTTAAATCTATTTTTGAAGCTTCTCCGGCTGTGTGGATTTCCTTTTCTAAAACAACTTTTCCGTTCTTTCTTGAAATTGCTTTTAACGTTCCCGGTTCAAATTTTACTTTCCATGAAATATGCAGATCATCATTTTGTTTTGATTTTATGCCGAGAGATTTTCCGTTTAAGAATAATTCCACTTCATCAGCATTATTGTAATACGCCCAAACATCAACTTCCTGATCTTTTTTCCAGTTCCAATGTGGGAAAATATGCAAAACAGGTTTTGTTGACCATTCGCTTTGGTACATATAATATACATCTTTTGGAAGTCCCGCTAAATCAACAATTCCGAAATAAGAACTTCTTGCCGGATACGGATATGGATCAGGTTCTCCGATATAATCAAATCCAGTCCAGATAAAAGTTCCTGCCATGAAATCCTGTTTTTTGATTGTTTTCCAGTTTTCCTCATGTGTTGCGCCCCAATACGATTTCACCTGATCGTAAGCCGAAACAGTCCAATCTGGATTTCCGTCAAACGGAGCGCCGTGTTTTGTTGGCCATGCTTTAATTCCGTCTGGGAAATCATAATGCCCTCGCGTTTCCAAAGCCGAAACACTTTCAGATGCCAATATTTTTTGTCCTTTAAAACGTTCCGGAAAATCTTTATAATCTTCGTGTTTATAATTAAATCCTAAAAGATCCAAAGCTCCCGATTGATAAATAAAATTCTTCTCAATAATATTTTCGGTCAAAGCCGAAGTTACAGGACGTGTTGTGTCTAAAGATTTTACAATTTTAGCTAATTCTCTTGTAATCGCAATTCCAGTAGAATCAAATTGTTCCCTGATTTCGTTACCAATACTCCACATCATCACCGATGGATGGTTTCGGTCTCTTTTAATAAAATCTACTAAATCTTGTTTGTGCCAGGCATCCCAATCTTTATGGTAATCGTTGGTTACTTTTTTCTTTTTCCAAACATCAAAAGCTTCGTCCTGAACAATGAAACCCATTTCGTCGCACAATTGCATCATTTCCAACGAATGCGGATTATGTGACATTCTGATTGCGTTTGCTCCCATTTCTTTCATCAAAGTCAGTTTTCTTCGAACAGCATGAATATTTTCTACCGAACCCAAAGCACCATTATCATGGTGCAGGCAAACTCCTAATATTTTTGTTGGTTTTCCATTTAAAGAAAATCCTTTTTCTGAATCAAAATTGAAAAATCTAAATCCAAGCGGTGTTTCATAATTATCGACTAGTACAGATTTCTCGTAGATTTTTGTGATTACTTTATACAAATACGGGTTTTCAGTATTCCATAATTGTGGTTTTAGAACATCAAGATTATGTACCTTCGTTTCAAATGTTTTAGCTTCAATTTTCTCTGTAGAAACCTTATTAGCTACTTCTTTATTCTTAGCATCTAAAATAGAAGTGACCAATGTAAATTCTCTGGCGGTATCGTTATCATTATCAATTGTAACTTCTAAATGCACTTTTGATTTCTTTGTTGAAACTTCAGGCGTAGTTATAAAAGTCCCCCACTTCCCTACATGCAGTTTTTCATTTGTCACCAATCTCACATTTCTGTAAATCCCAGAACCTGTATACCATCTTGAGTTTGGCTGAGCATCATTATCAACTTTGACAGCAATAGTATTGGCTTGTCCATAATTTAAATACGGAGACAAATCATAACTAAAAGAGATATAACCATTCGGACGAATTCCTAATGATTTTCCATTAATGAAAACTTCGCTATTCTTAAAAACACCGTCAAATTCAATCGAAATCGTTTTGCTTTTCCAACTCGCTGGAATAGTAAAAACTTTACGATACCATCCTTTTCCCGCAGGTAAAAAGCCTTGCGCTTGTTTGGTTTTGCTGTCTTTGTCAAAAGTACCTTCAATGCTCCAGTCGTGCGGCAGTTGAAGAGTTCTCCAATCTGACACATTATAATTAGCATTGACTGCTTCAGGATAATCACCTAATTTGAAGTTCCAGTTTTTATTGAAATCCTCTACAATTCTGGCTTGTTTTTGTGCAAAAATTGATACTGAAAACAATAATGCAATTATAATTTTTTGAAATATGTTTTTATGTTTTATCATAAATATGTTTTTTATTCTAATCTAATTTTTACACCGTTTTGTGAAGCTGAGCGAAGTCGAAGCCCACGCTCGAAACTCCGCAAAGTTTCTCCGTAGAGACGCACAGCAGTGCGTCTAACACACAGTATAGACAATTGGAGCGTAGACGCACTGCTGTGCGTCTCTACAATATGCTTTGTATTGATATTATTATCATTTTTTTACAACCATTTTTTACCGTAGAGACGCACAGCAGTGCGTCTAACACACAGTATGGACATTTGGAACGTAGACGCACTGCTGTGCGTCTCTACAGAAAAACCTTTGCGTCTTTGTGCCTTCGTGGCAAACACTCCTTATTGAAATTCAAAATTATCCAACAACAATCCCTTCAAATCATCACCTTCCAAGGTTATTTTATACCTACCGGCATTAATATAACCACCAGAAGTCGTATTTAAAACCTTCCATTTTTCAGACGAAGGAAAAAACTCAATCGTATCATTTCGCATTAAAATTCCGTACGCATCTTCCATTTTGAATTTCACTTTTAACGGCGTTTCATTTCTATTCATAAAACGAAAACGCATTAAATAAATCCCTGCCACTCCGGGTTTAACTTCAAACTGAATACTATTATTTGTTTTTTGAGTAAACTCAATATAATCGGCTTTTTTGAAATTTCCTTTTTCAATTCCGGTTCCCGTGATTTTGGCATTTTCCGCTTCAATGATTACTACAGGCCTTGAATCGTCTTTTTCGCCCATATCATAAGTTGGAACGATCGCAATTGTAGTTATCTCTTCACTATTATCAAAAGAAATTTTTTCGCCCTTTTTTACCTTTTTAGTAAAAATTATAAATTCGGTTTGATTACTGTTTTTAGCTTTTTCTTCTAACTTTTTATAATCTGTAAACTTCTCTAAATTCAAATTTTTATTATCTATAAAAAGATATAAATCCGAATCTTCTTTGGCAGAAAAAGTTCCTTTAATTTTAGAATGATCAGAAAATTGTAAATAATCTGCACCAAAAACTTCAGAAGGCAATTCGGTAAAAACAACATCCGAATCTGAATATTGTTTTGAATTAATATCCAGCCAGGAAGCTATAGTATTAGGACTTTTATCATAAGTTGCCTGCACATAATTTTCTATATTTTTTGGAGATTCAGCTGCTGGTCTTGCATGAATATCTTTTGCTGCAATTGCAATTGCCGAAATTATTGCCTGCGAAGCTTTTACATTTGGAAACGAAATCACAATTTTTCCGTTTGTACTTTTTACAACAAAAGTTTTCTTCAAAGCATTGTCATGTCCGGCTTCTGCCCAAATATCAAAATCTTTTAAAACAACATTATCGTTGATGGCAACATCAAATAAACGCCAGCCTTTACAATCCATTCCGCCTCCGGTTCCATACCACGGTTCTGTGAAATATAATTCTATTAAATATTCACCATCTGGAGCAGGAAATTCGTAACGTAATTTGTCAGCGCCATATCTGAAACTTTGAAATAACTCAGAATCTTTTGTACCATTTATTGGGTCGAAAGTTTTTCTCTGACTAGCGAAAAAATCTGGAAGTTTTTCGAAATTATCTGTCCATGATAAAGAACCCCAAGTATGCTGTCCGTTTTTATGAGTATCGGTAAACCAAGTATTCCCTAAAGAATCTGTCAATTCAGAACCTCCGCAATTTACTCTGTAAATGTAATTATAGCCGGTTTTAGCTTTTATAATATCAGTTTTATCAGATATTAAAGCATCAAAATTTGGCGCTTTCGGAAGTGTATTTAAAATTATATAATCTTTGGCAACTGCTTTTCCGTTTACAAATCCAACAGCATACAAAACATTGTATTGAATATTGACATTATTAAACTGAAAATGCTGTCCGATTCCTGGATTTTTTAGTTTTCCTAAAGAAGATTTATTCACATCGTTGAACAATTCTACTTCGTCGCAATTGGAATAAATATCGATTCCGTTTTTGATTCCCGCAGTTTCCCAACGGCTTGGCCAAGTATGCGAAACGATATAAACCATCGGATTGGTTTTGTTTGAAACATAATTCGAACGGTACATATAAAACGCATCCAAAGGTTCTCCCCAGATCGTAAAAAGTCCTTTATAGTTTACAGGTCCAACTTTATCAATATCTCTAAACCCTTCGCCATTCTGAACTCGTCCTGGATTTTCGTGCGAAGCAAAAAGCCAGTTGAATTGTCCCGCGATTTTATCTTTTACAGATTCGGCTTCGCGGACTTTAATTTCCATTAATTGAGAAAAACGGTTTTCGCTTAAAGTTCCTTTTTGGTCAAATTCTCCTTCTGTATGCAAATCGGCAGAACGCCATGCGCCGTATTCGCCATTTAATAACTGAGTCGTCATTTCCAAATGATATTTTAACGGATCTCCGCCATATGTTCCTGACCAGTTTTGAACGACATTCCAATCTGTTCCTTCTCCTCCATTACAAGTCGTTACAATGCGCTGTGAAGCGGATAACGGATCCATTTCGCGTATTATCTTCGTACATTCCTCGGCAAATTCTTTAGGAATTGTACTTTCATTCTGCAATCCCCACATCACAACCGACGGACTGTTTCTACGTTCTTTAATCCATTCGCGTAAAAGAGTTTTAAAATTCTCTTTAAACTCAGGCGTATCGTACCAAATATGTGCCGAAAACTGACTCCAAAACAGAATTCCGCTTTCGTCTAATTCTTTTTGATATAATAAATTATGTGGCTGGTGCGCTTCCCTAAAAGCATTGAATCCGCCTGCTTTGATCTGTTCTATTCGGGAATGAATCATTTCATCAGAAAACGAATGACTGTTTCCAATTAAGTGTTCATATTCGCAAACGCCATTTATAAAAACAGGTTCATCATTAATAAAAAAACGATTGTCTTTTCCATCATGACTAACAGGCCAGCTCACCCAGCGGATTCCGTAAGGAGTTGTTAACTGATCGATTATTTTTCCGTTTTCATAAACAGAAGTCACCAATTTATACAAATACGGATTGGAAGGCGACCATAATTTTGGATTTATAATTTCCGGAAGCGTCTGTGCTATTTCTTTTGTTTCTTCCGAAAGATTTTTAATGTCGCTTTTTACTTCAACAACTTTCTTTCCCGAAGCATCAAATAGTATATTTTCAATCGTTACATTTCGGTTTGAAGTGCCATAATTCTTGATTTCGGTTGTTGTATGAAGAATGTTTTTTTGTTTTGAAACTGATTTATCGTTCCAAATATGAACACCAAAAGGTTCAATTCGAATATCATTTGTGATTGCCAAAGAAACAGGCCTGAAAATCCCCATTGGCTGAGAACCTTCTGAAAATCCCCATTCACCGGAACAGCCACCGCAAACCCAAGGCAAATCTGCAATAAAAGAGGGATGCGCTGCTTTTACTAAAATGATATTTTCTTTATCGAAAGAAACAGCTTTTGTAATGTTTAATGTAAAAGTCGTTCGTCCGCCTTTGTGTTCGCCTATTTTTTTGCCGTTGACCCAAACAGTTGCATACGAACTTACGCCTTCGAAATAGAGAAAAAGTTGTTTTGAAACGTCTTTTTTATCCAGTTTTAAAGTTTTTTTATACCAGGCTGTTCCGTGCAAATTTCCGTGTTTTGTTCTTCTGTAACCATAATACTGATCCCAGTTGTGCGGAACACTAACCTTTTGCCAATTGGAATCAGTTTTTGGATTTTCTACAAAATCTTCTTCTTTCAGCGGAAGATTATCCAGTATTACGGTTTCCCAAGACGAATTCAGCGAAATTTCTTTACGAAACTTCCCCGAATCTTTGCTCTGACTCCAAACAAAGCAAAGGCTTGAAAAAAAACAAAAAATAAAAAAAACTATTCTATTCATATTTTCTATGTCCTACAAGGTTTTCAAAACCTTGTAGGTTTACTTTTTAACGTTCATTTTAGAATACCTACAAGGTTTTGAAAACCTTGCAGGAAACGTAATCTTTTCAGGGCTTCTTGTGGAGATCCCTCGTCCCTCGGGATGACAAGATTGTGTTTATACTTTGAGCAAACCTGACGGGTTTTCAAAACCCGTCAGGTCTAAATTAACTACGAGTTTGCGTGAGGGATTGAGGCGGTATCCTTTTATGAAGCTTTAGCGGAATAAAAGATATAGCCGAAAGCCCGACCCGGAGGGGCACGCCCACACGAGCGATAGCGAACTGACGCAGTAAATTATTTTAATAAAACAACCAGTCAATCGCTGCTTTTTCTCCTGCATCGATATACCCAACATCCCGTGGCGTTATCGTTTGATCTGCGTCGATAAAACCTAAAATCAATACTTTTCCTTTTCCTAAATCTAATTTATTCTCGCCCGGCTGGAAAGTGTATGTATGAATGTTTACACGTGGTAAATCTTTCAAATTCATCGCACTTGCCAGAATCACTTCGGCTTGACCGTGCGCATTTCCAGCTGCATCAGTTTCCAAACTTGGCGGTAATAAAAATCTCTTTTGATCGGAATTGAAATACCCAACCACTAATTTAACAGCTTTTGTGTTTCTAAACTTCAAATGTGTTCCTTTTTCATTTTGATCATTTTCTACAAAAGTGAAACCTTTTAAATTTTGAAGCTCAGGAGCAATTTTAGTTAACTCAGAAATATCTGTTCCGTAAACTTTTGTTCCTGTTTTAACCAAATAAGTTCCCGGTTTTTCGTCGATGAAAGTTACTTCGACTGTTTTCCAAGGTTTTCCTTCTTTGGTTTCAATTTTTCCGTCTTTTGATGATTTTAACTTCTCTAAATTTCTTTTGAAATTAGCTAATTCTCGCTCATAATGCGGTAATAATTCAGCCCATGTTTTATTATTTCCGTCGTCTCCTCCTATTGGAATTCTACGTTGAGCAGTCTGCATACTGTTGGCATAATAGTATGTATCTTTTGTCAAATTCACCAATAATTCGTAATGCGCGATGCTTTTCTCTAAATGAGGCATTGCTTTGTCTAAATCGGTAATATCGTTTGAATAACTGTATCTTAAAACCAATAAAGCTGCTTTTACTTTTTCTGAGAAGAAATCGGCGAAAGCCTTATACGCATGCATATCATTTTTAAGACGTGCAAATTCTTCTTTGTTTTTGGTTACGCTGGCTTCGGCTTTATCAATGGCTTCAACAGCCAATCTTCCGTGTTCTGTTATTTCAGCAATTATCTGTGTTGGAAGTTCGCCAGAATGCGGTTCTTTGTTCCATTCTTTTTTAGCATATTCCAAAAGCAATTCGCCTGCAGGTCCGCAAGATTCGTGGAATCCCGGATAAACACGCCATTTCGACGGATTTACCAATTGGCTTTCAAACATTCCTAATAATAAAGTCTGGCGATTACCTTCCGTAATTCCGAAACGTCTTAATGTTTTAGGAGCAATTTCTCCTGTTTCTTCGTAAGCTTTTAAAATGTTATTTGCTGCTTCTTGACTAGTTCCATATTTTGAAGCTAAATCTTTATCCCAGAATTTCACTTCTTCGTTTCTATCTCTTTTACTGTCCCAGGCATATCTTGCCCAAGCTTTGTACCAAATCCAATCACGATCCATTTCTAATAAACGTTCGCCATTTTTGGTTTTATCTGCCGAATACGGCCAATCCCAATATGATGCCTGCGGATATAAGTGCAATGCATTTGCTCCATGAACACTGTGCATAGCTTTTACCGTTTTCTGAATAAAATCTGGTGAACCGTATCTAAAAGGCTCTAAGTTTGCCAAAATATGAACATTCTCAATATGAATTGATTTCAGAGCACTCAACTGTTTGTGCGTTTCTCCCCAAGGTCCGCCCGGTGTATATGTCGTTAAAGATTCTCCAGTGTACTTACTTTCTGTGTAAAGGTTTTTATATAACGGAAGCGATTTTTCCATTACCAAAGGGCCATCTGTATCGTGAGAACGAAGGATAATTGGCGGTTCTTCTGTTTTTCCTAATACCTGCAAACCGTCGCGAACACCCGGAATAATTGTTTTGGTGAACCATTCCACATCATCATCAACGGTATTGATCGCTTCTCCCAAACAAACCATTAAACCAACATTTGGATATTTTTCGATGAAAGCAGCAATAGATTTTCTGGTATAATCTGACAATAAAGGTGTAATTGGACGCGAACGATCTTGTGTTTTAATGTTGTAATGCTCAGCAAATGGCTTAGAAACAATAATATTATAAAACATCTGAATTACCCAGATTCCTCTTTTGTTGGCTTCAACGGTTAAGAATTTATAGATTTCTTCGTTCTTTTTGAAATCTTCGTCACTTACTTCAACCGCAAATGGATATTCTTTTAATTTCACTAAAGAAGCAAAAGGATGCCCGTTCCATAAATAAAGTGAGTTCATGCGGTTTTCTACCAGCATATCCAAATACTTCACCCATAATTTTTTATCATAAAACCAAGGAAAAGTTTCTGGTGTATACGGATATTCGTAAACATCACGACCCGGAAGATAAACAGGTTTCTGCATTCCGATACAAGCTCCACGCAAAACCATTTCTGGACTGTCTTCAATATTAATTTCTGAAGGAAGTTTTCCTGAAGCTTTAATTTTATCTGCTAATTCTAATGCACCGTATAATGTTCCACTTGCGTCTGCTCCTTCAATGTAAATGATATTTTTTTGAGTGCGAATTTGAAAGCCTTCTTTTTTACCTAATTTACTGTCGTCAATTTTAGCGCTTTTAGCATTTTTCTTCCAGAAATCGGTTCCTTTTTCTCCAATTACAATTACCTGATCTTTTGATTTTTTGAATTTATCAGAAGAAGTTACGCTGAATCTTTTTGCTGAAAGGGTTTCTGATAATTTCTCTGCTCCGAATTTTGCTCTCGGCGAAGTTGCATCACTAACAATAGTGACATTTTGTGCTGTCGCGAAAGAGACGCAAAAACATAAAAAAAGTAATTGTAAATATTTCATGGTATGCTGTTTTGGGTATTCTTTTTAAAAATAATCTGCTAAATCTGCTCATATCTATAAAATCTGCGTGAAATTTTTTGCACGCAGATCAGGCAGATCTAAGCAGATTATTTTTTAATTTTTTTGCCACAGATTAAAAAGATTTCCACAGATTAAAAAAATCATTTTAATCCTTTTAATCTGTGGCTATAATAAAA
Organism: Flavobacterium sp. NLM; assembly: GCF_002210235.1. Lineage (NCBI taxonomy): Bacteria > Pseudomonadati > Bacteroidota > Flavobacteriia > Flavobacteriales > Flavobacteriaceae > Flavobacterium > Flavobacterium sp. NLM. Next base: position 336,107 of record NZ_LIAC01000002.1, on the reverse strand, counting down.
TTAATTTTGAAAAATTTTCTTCAAATAGGCTACGTTTGCTCCGTAATTGGCTTTTACATTGTGCACTTGTGTTACGTCACGAGAACGCTCTACAATAAGCCATCCGCTCCATTTCATTTCGTCCAAAGTTTGTTTGATTTTTGGCATGTCAATCGCTTTGTCATTTTCTAACCAAAATTGATCCGTATTCGAAGCATGAATTTGAGCTAAATATTTCTTTCCTAAGATTTTCAATTCTGATGAAATATCTCTTTTATTATCTAAAGCATTCGCAAAATTGAAAGAGCTTTTAATGTATTTTGAACCCACTTCGTCTAAAAGTTTTTTCTCTTCTGTAGCACTCAAAGAAGTTTCAATTGCGATAACCCCTCCAATTTTACCGACTTCTTTTCCTGCCCATTGCAGTCTTTTAATCACTTCTGGACGTAATTCCGGATTTTTAACCAAATCTGTTTGAGTTCCTAATGGTAAATAAGCTACTTTTACTTTCATACTTTTCATGGCCTGTATACAATCCGTAATCATTGGCGTGATTTCTCTTGTAGCAAAAGACTGTGCGTAAAATCCTGACATCGCAATAGAACTAATTCCAACGCCTGTTTCTTTTGATTTATCCAGGAATTTTTGTCTTTCTACAGGATCGCCTAATTTGCTGTCGAAAGTGAGACGTGTTCCTAAACCACCCATATCAAGTTCGATTCCATCAGCTTTTAATTCAGCAGCCAAACCAAAAGCACCTAATTTTTGTCTTTTTAAAATCATCCAGTCGCAAACTGCAACCTTATATTTTTGCTTTTTGTTCGAAGACTGAGCCGTTACACAACTATTAAATGTTGTTGATAAAACAACAAGTATTGCAACAAATAAATTTCTTTTAGATTTCATGTTTATATTTTTTTTGCCACAGATTGAAAGGATTAAAATGATTAAAAAAAATCTACTAAATCTGCTAAATCTGCGTGAAAAAAATTACTCTCGCAGATTTTAGAGATTAACTAGAATAAAAAATCATTTTAATCCTTTTAATCTGTGGCTTTATATTTTTTGCCTCGAATTGCACCAATTTTCACGAATTAATATTTAAAAAAATTTGTGGAAATTAGTGAAATTCGTGGCGAACTTTTCTTTACTCTTCTTCCGCTTTTACTGCTGTAACCACTTTGTTTTCGTCGCCCGGCCAGATTCCGTTTTTAATTGGAAGTGCCACCAGTTTACTTGGATCAATTTTTACATATTTCAGTTTTTCTCTTCTCCAAGTGTAAACAATATGAACCATTCCGTCAGAACTTTGAATTATGGATGGATAAGAATATTGACTGATTTTTGAATCTTCTAAAACTAAAGCCGCGTTCCAATTTATCCCATCTTTAGAAACCGAAACATTCAAAGGTGTTCTTGGCCCTTTTGCTTCTTTTCCCGGAGGAAGAACATGATTGTAAACTAATAAATGTCTGCCATCTTTAAGTGTTACAGCATCTGTTCCTGAGTTGTTATTTGGCAATCCGATTAACTCAACATCCGACCAGGTTTTTCCGTTGTCTTTTGAGAATGTGCTGAAAATCGCTCTGTTTCTGGTTCTACCAATTGCCTGAATACTTCCGTCTTTATGAAATAAAATACTAGGCTGAATCGCATTAATTTTTTGTTTTCCTCTTGGAAGCGTATCGCCCATTACCCAAGTTTTCCCGAAATCTGGAGTAGATTCCATACGAAGTCTCCAGCCGTCGCCTTCAATACTTGACGGACATAATAAAGTTCCGTTACTTAATAAAACTGGTTTATTTTTGATTGGCCCTAAGAAACCGTCAGGCATTTTTTTTGCTTCTGACCAAGTTTTTCCACCGTCAGATGAAGTTCTGATTACGCCCCACCATTCAGATGGTTTTGGTCCAATTTTGTAGAATAATATTAAATCACCGCCCGGAATTTGATATAAAACCGGATTCCATGTAGGTAATCTCGGTCCCTCTTTCATCATGCCATCGGCTACTTTTACGCCTTCGCCCCATTTATCGCTTCCTTTAGGTTTGATTGCTACATAAATGCAGACATCAGGATTTCTTTCTGCAGTTCCTCCAAACCAAGATGAAACTAAATCGCCATTTGTTGCTTCGACAATTGTAACGGCGTGGCAAGACGGATAAGGCGCTTTATCATAAATAAATTCATCTACCAAAATCCCCTCTTTCCAGGTCTTTTTTTCTAAAGCCGACTTACAACTTCCTAAAAGGAAAAGTCCAAACAAGACAAATGTCAATTTTATTATTCTCATTTTTAATTTTATTATGAATTAAAATTTTTGATTATAAATACATTACTAATAATTTTTCGCACAAAATTATTTAATAAATGTAAAAATGACACTAAAAAATTAAAGATGTATCCTGTACTGTCCCGAATTATTGAAAATGCTGACTATTTAACGTTTAAAACATAAGAACCTGATGAAAGTGTAATAACTAGATTACTTTTTTCTGTTTTATAAGAATGCGAAGTTTTATCTAATTTTTGCTTATCAATTGAAACAGCCGAAATATCAGTTGTTGGAAGATAAACTAATGCAGAAGTATTTGCTGGAATGGTAATATTCCAAACCAAAGCTTTTTTGTCTTTTTTCCAATCGCTTTTAATTGTTCCGTAAACCGATTCGTAAGAAGCATTTACATAAGTTAATCCCGCATTAAAATCTGGTTTCATGATAATTTGCTTAAAACCGGGAGTTTGAGGATTGCTTTTGATTCCCGCCATATTTTCGTAATACCAAATCAATAAATCACCTAAAAGCATTACGTGATTTTGTGAATTCATTGCAGGATCGGCAGTGTTTCCATTCCAAAGCTCCCAAATGGTTGTCGCACCGTTTTCGACCATATAACCCCAGCTTGGATACGTTTTGTTTGATGCTAATTTAAAAGCCAAATCTCCACGACCAAAATTGGTTAATGTTCTCATTAAAAACTGTGTTCCGATAACACCAGTGCTGACATGACCGTTTTTAGTTACTTCAACTTCATGCACTAAGTTTTCAAAAACTTTTTGCTCTAATCCTTCAGAAACCATTCCAAAAGTCAAAGGCAATAAATTGGCTGTTACCGTATTATTGGCGTAATTGTTTTTTGCTGTATTAAAATATTTGGCATTGAATGCTTTTTTGATCCTTAAAGCTAATTCGTCGTAATGTTTAATATCATTTTGTGCATTGGCAATTACTGCAAATTTCTTCATGATATTTAGAAGCTGATAATAAAAAGCACTCGAAATCAATTCGCCGTCTGTTAAACGAGAAGGATCTTTTGAACGGATTAATTCCAACGATTCTGGTGGAACACACCAATCACCGTATTTATCTTTGGTCATAATATCATCAACCAAATAGTTTTCTTCCATATAATCCATCCATTTTTTCATAGACGGATATTGTTTTTCTACCACTTTTTTATCGCCAAATTGCTGATACAGCATATCAGCAACTGTAATATACGTTCCCGGCCAAGTTACATTGTCACCGTAATAACGCCAGAATGCAGGCGCAACATCCGGAAGTCCGCCGTCAATCGTTTGTGAATTTTTAATATCATCTAACCATTTTGCATACAAAGTCTGATTATCAAATAAAAAACTTTCTCCGTAAGCTCCCGTAGTTCTGTCTCCCAGCCACGGCTGACGCTCGTTTCGCTGCGGACAATCGATTGGCATTCCTTTATAATTCCCGCTGATTCCCCACCAGGCATTCTTAAAAATCTGATTCATTATTGGGTTTGAAGAATCAAAAGTTCCTGTTGTGGCAATATCATCATAAACCACTTTTCCAACAAAATTCTCTAAAGTCGGTTTGGTTTTGAAACCTGAAATTTCAACAAATCGGAATCCATGAAAAATAAAACGTGGTTCCCAAATTTCTTCGCCTTCGCCTTTTAACGTATAAATATCCGTTGTTTTGGCATCACGAAGATTGGCAATATATAACGAACCGTTTGGTTGTGAAGATTCAGCAAATTTCATCGTGATTTTATCTCCCGCATTTCCTTTTACTTTCAATTGTAACCAGCCCACCATATTTTGCCCCATATCTAAGATATAAGTTCCTTTTGGGGTTTGTTTAATCGAAATAGGTTTTACTTCGCGTTTAATCTTCATATTCGCAGACATCTGTCCTTCGTAGAATCCGCCTGGTTCCTGAACATATTCTGCCAAAAGCCATTTTTTATCATCAAAATTAATAGTATTCCAGCCATTCATTTCTTTACGGGCATCGTATTCCTCACCGTCGTATTCGTTGTTTGATAATATCGGTCCATCAGTCGTAATCTTCCAAGTGTCATCTGTGCGAATCACATCTTTGCTTCCATCAGCATATTCTACAAACAATTGCAAAGCCATTTTCGGATAGCCAAATGTTTTGATTTTATACGGTTTATAATCCTGACGCATCGTAAAAAAACGTCCGTTTCCTAAAATCGTTCCCAATGCATTTTTTCCTTCTTTCAATTGCGAAGTCACATCAAAAACATTGTATTTTACATTCTTCGTATAATCCGTAGGAACGGGCGCCAAAACCTGATCGCCAATTTTATTTCCGTTAATGTATAACTCGTACAAGCCCATTCCTATGATATAAACTTTGGCACTTTTTACTTTCTTTTTTAGCTCGATTTCTTTTCTTAAATATCTCGCTGATAATCTGGAATACTGCGAAATACTATCTCCGGGAGAAGTTTTCTCATACCCAATCCATCGTGTCGATTTCCAGTCGGCATAAGTTAAAATTCCAATGCTGAAATGTGCCGTTTCTGTCGATTTTACTTCGCCTATATTCGTAAAAACAATTACTTTCCAATAAACATCTTGTCTATCTTTTAACTTTTTTCCGTTGTAAATTATATTAACAGATTCGTCGCTTTGTACTTTCCCGCTGTCCCATAAATCTGCGTTTCCAGCATTTAGTTTTTCTAAAGACGAAGAGGCTAAAATTTGATAATGAGTTTGTTTTACATCATTTACACTTGCTTTTATTTTCCAGCTCAATCTTGGCTGTAAAACGTCAATTCCTTCCGGATTAGTCAGCATTTCGCATTTTAAATCACCCACAATGATTTTGTTTTGGGCTTTCGCCGAAATGGTGCAAAGTGAAATGATTAAAGTAAGATGTAAAAAAAACTTTTTCATGATATTATTTTTAAGCTTTTGGCTTTATTTTTTTCTCCCGCAGATTGGCAGATTGAGCGGATTATTTTGCTTTAATATAAATCTCCTAAATCTCATAAATCTGCGGGAGAAAAATATGCGCATTTTTTGTCATTTCGACGAAGGAGAAATCTTCGCAAGAAACTCTACATTCAAAATCGACAATCTTTGTTGAGCTACTAACGAAGATTTCTCCTTCGTCGAAATGACAAACTAGATCGTTAAATGTTTAATCTTTACTCAGAAATCACTCGCTCCAATCTCTCAGAAACCGCTATTTCTTTTCCGTTTTTAAAGATCCTGAAACCTTTTCCTTTTTTATATTTTTCTCCTGTTTTATCCCAAAGAATTGTAATAATATTGCCGTGATACAGAACATTATCTAAACAAAACCAATCCCATTTTTCCTGAGGAATCAATGGATTTACTTCGATCTTTTCATCTGCTCTCGGACGCAAACCAACCAATCCGGTAATCACCAAATCATTAAACGTGGAATGATTATAATAACGGCTTCTTTCTCTGTCACCCATTAACCAATAACCTGTTGTTTCGTCTAAATATTCTCCCAAATATGGTTTTCCATGAAAATATTGCGATTCTACATACAAGCTCATTTGTTTGAAATAATCCGTTTTCGCAACATAATTCTGATTGTAATTATTCAAAACATTCGCTAAAGCCGTTAACGTCTGCGAACTTGCAAATGGCCAAATAGCACCGTCCCATTCACAGGTTCCAGTACCATGTGTTCTAAATCTTGGACTTCTTCTTTCTGCTGTTGTCAAACCAAACGGAGCCGAAAATCCTTTTTCATCCTTAATTTGCTCCCAAGCTTTTTCAAAACCTTTATTCTGCTCCGGTAGATTAAAATACCACGGAATAAATCCTATCGCTTCCCTAACTTGCGCTAATGTATCTTTTTCTGTGAAAGTTTCAAAAAATTCGCTTTTGGGATTCCATAATTTGGTTTCAACCAATTTTTGAAGCGTATCTGCTTTTGCCGAAAAATAACTTTCCTGATTCGAATCGCCTTTCATTTTCGCCATTTTAGACAAAGCAACAGCATTTCCGAACATATAACTGTTTATCGTTGGTCTTGCATTTCTAAACTTTCTCGCACCGCTCAACGATTCTTCCATTCCGTCTTTTACATCAAACTGCCAGAAAAGGCCGTCTTTACGTTTTCTATCGCCTTCCCAAGCCGAATATTCCGCAGCTAAATCAGGATACATATCCAATAAAAACTTATCGTCTTTATTCACTAAATAACGGTTGTATAAAGCATCAGCCGTCCAACTGCTAAAAGTTCGCAATTTTTTCATTGGTTTACCATCATTCCCTCTAAACCATAAATGAACGTCCTGCTCAATATATTTCGGATCATGAACCCATCTGAATTCGTTAATATGATGCCCCAAAGCACAACTGATCATATTGTATTTATCGGCATAAGAACGGTCAACCAAAAACTCCGTAATCGCAAATCCCTGTGGTGTTTTCTTAATATGTTTTCGCACACTCCACCATCTGAAATAATAAATCTCTTCAAAATTCTGCTGCGGGCATTCAAACAACGGAATATTCTTTTCCATCCAGGTCCACGCACTATCATTCGGAATCGCGAATTTTAAGTTTTCATCTTCCATCGTGTTGAAATAATCAACATAATGTTTGAAGTTTTTTTCTTTTAAAATGACTGCTTTTCCTTTTTGAGAATGCCCCACACCCGATTTACAACCGCTGTTTATACAAGCAATTACTATTGAAAGTGTTATTATTTTATGTTTGAAATTTGTCAACATTAGTTTTGTTTTTTATTCAATCTTGTCATTTCGACGAAGGAGAAATCTTCGTTAGAAATTCGACAAAGATTGGCAACTCACTTTGCGGAGTTACTTGCGGAGATTTCTCCTTCGTCGAAATGACAAATATTGCGTAGTATTATATTTTCTTATATTACTTATATGGTTTTAAAATATTAATTTCCAGTAAAAATATACGTCTGCCCGGCTTTCATATTTACATCATAAATATTATAATTTGGCAATTGTACTTTAGGCAATTTTGCTTCTTTAGAAATAATCGGTTTCTTCACTTCAACATCATAAAACAACGGATTAGAATTTTTTCCTTTTGCTTTTTTGATTGAAGAACCTTTTAAAGTATTCTCAACTTTCAATCGGCAGTTTCCTCCTATTTTTGAATAAATTTTCAATTCCGAAACTTTATTGTTTTTCCAAGTCATATCAATTACAAATCCGCCTCTGGCAACCAAACCTTTAATGCTTCCGTCTTTCCAAACGGTTGGCAAAGCAGGCAATAAATGAATGGCATCTTCCTGACTCTGCATTAACATTTCGGCAAAACCGGCTGTACAACCAAAATTACCATCAATTTGAAACGGCTGATGTGCATCTAACATATTCGGATACGTTCCGCCGCCTTTTCTTTGGTCTGCTGTTACCAAATGCAATTGATCCTGAATCAATTTATAAGCATGATTTCCGTCTAATAATCTCGCCCACAAATTCACTTTCCATCCCATTGACCAGCCTGTAGATTCGTCTGTTCTGTAAATTAGAGATTGTTTTGCAGCTTCAAATAATTCAGGTGTTTTAATTGCCGAAATCTGATTACTCGGATACAATCCATACAAATGCGAAACGTGTCGATGATTGTCTTTCGGATTGTCCCAATCGTCCTGCCATTCTTGCAATTGATTGTATTTACCCACTTTCATCGGAGGCATTTTAGCCAAAGCATCGCTTATTTTTTTAGTATAAGCAGCATCTGGAGAAACCAAAGCCGAAGCTTCCATAACATGCGTAAACAAATCAAAAACCAGCTGATTATCCATTGTAGTTCCAGAAGCAATTGTTGCTTTTCCTGTTCCTCCAGCATGTGTGTTTTCAGGAGAACTTGACGGAACGACTACTAAATATTTTGTATTAGGATCAATAACCATAAAATCCAAAAAGAAATCGGCTGCGCCTTTCATGATTGGATAAATTTCTGCTAAATATTTCTTATCTCCCGTGTATAAATATCTTTCCCATAAATCCTGACAAACCCAGGCACCACCCGTCGGCCACATTCCTGAAGCAGCAGCATCTACCGGAGCTGTAACACGCCAGATATCAGTATTGTGGTGTAAAACCCAGCCATTTGCATTGTACATCGTTTTAGCCGTTTCTGCGCCAGTTACAGCTAACTCTTTTGCCATCTGAAGAAATGGTTCATGCATTTCCTGCAAATTGGTTACCTGTGCAGGCCAATAATTCATTTCGGCATTAATGTTTGTGGTGTATTTGCTGTCCCAAGGTGGAGTGACCATATCATTCCAAATTCCTTGTAAATTCGCTGGCTGTCCGCCCGGCTGTGAACTTGAAATTAAAAGATAACGCCCAAACTGGAAATATAACGAAGCCAATTGCGGATCGAATTGTTTCGAAAAATCCCTGATTCGCTCGTTTGTTGGTTTCTTAACTAAATCATTTGAACCTAAATTTAAAGAAACTCTATTAAATAATTTTTGGTAAAAATCAATGTGAGCTTTCTTAATCGTTTCAAAATCTTTCACTTCGGCTTTCGCCAAATAGTCTTTGCTTTTCGCAATTTCATCTCCCGAAATATCCTTATAATCTTTAAAATTGGTTGCAATCGAAATATACAAAATCACTTCATCAGCTTTGTTAATGCTTAAAACTCCGTTGCTGGCATCAATTTCTCCGCCTTTATTTTTAGCCGATAATCTTCCCTGAAACTTTACTTTTCCTTTTACACCTTCAAAATTACTTCCTAAACCCGAAAGTATAATTTGGTTACCTTCTGTGGAAGCGATTGTTTTATCAATCGGACTGTTCATAAAAACGTTACACGTAATTTGTCCCGGCTGACTCGCAGAAAGTTTTACCACAATAACCTGATCTGAAAATGCGGTTAAAATTTCTCTCGTAAATTCAACGCCGTTTACTTTGTATTTTACTTTTGCTGTAGCATTACTGATATCTAAATCTCGATAATAATCAGTATATTTTTGATGTCCAGCGAATGAAATATAAACGCTCCCGAAAGTCTGATACGGCATTCCGTCATTGGTTTGCGACATGATATCTTGTGTCGCCAAATCCTGTGCCTCATCAAATTTTCCATCAAAAATAAGTTGCCTTACTTTTGGCAAAGCCTCGATTGATTTGGAATGTGCGTTACTATTTGGAGAACCCGCCCAAATCGTTTCTTCATTCAACTGTAAACGTTCTACTGCCGGATCGCCAAAAACCATTGCTCCCAAACGTCCGTTACCCAAAGGCAAAGCTTCGTTCCAGATTGCAGCCGGTTTATCGTACCAAAGTTTTAAGTCACTTTGTGCTGTTGCAGTCAAGGAAAAAATTCCGATAAAGATTGTCGTTATTTTAATTTTTAACTTCATAGTATATTTTTTTTTAGCCACGAATTACACGAATTGCACTAATTTCTTTTTTAATTTTTTTTTCAATTTCTCTAATTTATTTGCCATATATTAATGGATTTCCACTGATTAAAAAATCTGCTAGATCTGCTAAATCTGCGTGAAAAAAAAATTACTCTCGCAGATTTAGCAGATTAGGGAGATAAAAAATCCTTTTAATCCTTTTAATCTGTGGCAGAAAAAATAATTCGTGCCAATTCGTGAAATTAGTGGCAAACTCTTTTACTTCTTAACCTCGTAAACTTTCAGATTTTTTTCTCCAAACATTTCATATAATTTGTTGATGTCTTTCAGTGCGTTTTTCGGCAGATTTTCAGCTTTATTTCCAAAAACATATAATTTCTCATAAGGTTCAATTACACAAGTCGATTCGTCAATTTCGCCTTTTTCATTCTTTACTTTATTCAAATCTAAATTTAAATATTTCGCCATAAATGGATACAAAGCCATCCGTTTCGAAATTCCGAAATCGTGTCCTTCTTTTGCAAAATGAGCATTCTCCACTAAATCTTTCTTCCCGTACAATTCATACGTTCTTTGAATAAAAGGAAATTCCAATTCCGGAACTGCTAAAGTCCAGTCTTTTCCATCTGAAACAATCAATTGTGGTTTTGGCGCCATCATAGCTGAGATTTCCGCGTTGTTTGTTCCGTTTCCGCAAAGGTGAATGCCGCGTCCGCTTTCACATGGACAACCTCCTGAAAAATGAGAAGAAACCATTACAACTGGAGCTGAAACTTTTACACGATCATCAATCGCTGCTAAAAACATGGTATGAGAACCTCCACCAGAACCACCAGTAACGCCAACTCTCGACATATCAGCATTTTTTACAGTTGCTAAATAATCCAGAAAACGAATTCCGGTTAAAACCTGTACCGTCGATGCAATGCTGTTTCTATGCGTTTCTTCCGGAAATTGCAATAATGATTCTCCCCAGGCAAATAAATCATACGACACAACAATTGCACCCATTTTAGCCATAATAGCACAACGGTACTGCTCGTCTTTTCTATATCGTCCATCCCCAAAATGTCCGTCAGGAGTTAAAATAACTGCTGCTTTTTTATTTAATGGATATGGTTTATAAATAGAACCTGTTGCATAAACATCTGGAAGGATTTCCAAAGCGATATTTTCAACACTGTAATCTTTATAAATTCTCTTTGGAGTTAAAAGTGGTTTAGATTTTGGTGTTGGGGGCGCCTTATCTAAACCAAATGAGGTTATCATACAAGCTTTTAACTCCGTTTTGCGTTTCTCCCATTGTTCTTTAGTCGAATAAAGGCTTTCCAAATAAAACAGGCGTTCTTTTCCTTTATCAACTGAAACTTTATGGTTTTCATATTTACGAATAATGTAGGTTCCATCCGGCTGTTTGAAATACATCAATTCAAACGGTGCCAAAATATTAGTTAACGAAACTGCCAAATTTCCCGGTTCAATTCTCCAGTCGGCATAGTCGAGTTCTTTTCCTTTTAATAAACCTCTATCATCGTTGATCGTGACTTTAAAAACAGTCTCTATTTTTTTTAGTGTTTCTGAAACTGGTTTTCTAAAATTAGTATCAGAAGTACTTTGCGCATTGGCAAATGTCAAAGCAAAAAATAAAATTGTTATATATATGTTTTTAATTTTCATTGTTTCGTTGTGTTAAACTAACTTAAAATTGAACGCTGATGACACGGATTTACTTCGTAAAGACGCGGATTAAAGCGGATTTTTTTAAAATATTTATTATCGCAAAAGAGATAAAAAAATCCGTAAAAATCCGCGTCTTCGCGATAGCGAATCTGCGTCATCTGCGTTCTATATTTTGCATTCTATTATATAATTTCCAGATCCAAATTCCAAAACTGGCTTTTGAGCTTTTTCATCAAAACCTGTTCTCACTTTTTTATTATCAATTCTTATTTCTGATTCTTTAGAAACAGGTAACTTTATTGTCGCCGTTGTATTCACAGGAATCTGAACATTCAGAATAAATTTACCATCTTTTTTCTCCCACGAAGAAGCAATTTTCCCATAGACCGATTGATAGTCCGCTTTCGCGAAAGCCATATCGCCCACCATTTCCGGTTGAATAAAGAAATGTTTGAACCCAGGCTTCTCAGGATCAGACATGATTCCGGCTAAACTTTGATAAAACCATTCTTCTATTTGCCCTAACATAAAGTGATTCCAAGAATTTCCTTTTCTCGGATCCCATTGTTCGGTTAAAGTGGTCAAGCCAAATTTAATCTGAAAACCATAACCCGGCGCATCATAATGATTATGCATTCTGAACATGGTTTCGTTTTCGCCGTTTCTCGCCAGAGTCTGGAATAAATAACGATTTCCAACATCTCCCGTTGTCAAACGATCGCCTTTTTCTTTAATATCGGCTAGCAAATTCTGCATTACAGCTTCTTTATACTGCGGTTCGACAATATTCATAAAAATCGGTACAGCATTACTAAACTGACTATTTGTTCCATATTGTTTAGTTTCAGCATTAAAAAACTTCGCATTAAAAGCTGTTTTGATATCAGAAGCCAATGTTTCATACTTTTCAATATCTTCTGTTTTGCCTAATAATTTCGCCGCTTTTGCTACTAAATAAGCTCCGTAATAATAATGTGAAGTCGCAGAAAGCGCAATTGGACTGTTTTTAGAATATCCTGCGGCATGTGTTCCGTAATCGTACCAATCGCCTAATCCGTGCGACACAATATGATCGGTTGCTTTTGTTCCTAAATAATCCACGTAATTTTTCATTACAGGAAAATATTTTTCTAATAAAGAAGCGTCTCCGTAATATTCATAATACATCCAAGGCAGAATTACGCCTGTTACGCCCCATTCTGGAGAATCGGTAAAGTCACCTCCAAAAATTACATATTCAGGAACTATTGTTGGAATCAAACCGTTATCACGCTGTGAATCAGAAATATTCTGCATTGTTGCCGGAAGGAAAGTCTGCAAGTTATAATTGAACATTAAACCTGGACCATTCAACTGAATCTCTTCCAGCCAGCCTAATTTTTCACGTTGCGGACAATCGGTAAAAACACTTTGGAAATTGCTTTTTATGGAGTTGTTTATCAGCTCGTGTGTTTTATTGAAAATTTCATTAGAACATGCAAAACTTCCTCCTTCTCCAGCCGAATTATAAATAAAATTCGATTTCAACTCTACCAAAGTTGGAAGCGCTGCATTTTTATCTTCTTTATAATTAATGTTTTCTATCTGAACATATTGATAACCATAGAAACTGAATTTTGGTGTCCATTCTTCTACATCTTTTCCCTTTAATGTATAATCGTAATAGTATGGTTTTCCAGATCTTCCCTGAGCAATTGTGCCTTCTTCATTTAATCCTTCAGCAACCCAAACACGAATGGTTTGCCCTTTTTTGCCTTTTACTTTGATCGTTGGAAATCCCGAAAGATTCTGCGCCATATCAAAAACATAGAAATTTGGTTTCAGCTCTTTTACGATTTTAACTTCATATTGTTTCTGAATCGTAACCGGCGGTGCAATTTGCGGTCTTAAAATTCCTTTTGGCGCTTCCTGAACGACAACTTTTTTCCAATTCGAATCTTTAAAACCTTTACTGTTCCATCCTTTTTGTTCTAAATTAGCATTGTAATCTTCTCCTCCAAAAATACTATTGTAGGTAATTGGACTTTTGCTGTATTTCCAAGTTTCATCTGACTTTATAATTTCTTCTGAACCATCATTATATTTGATTTTCATTTTAAAGAATAAAGTCGGCGGACCAAAACTCACGAAGAATTTGGTATATCTTTCGGCAAGTGTATTGTACATTCCGTTTCCTAATAGAACACCAATTACGTTATCGCCTTTTTGAAATTCTTTGGCGCCTAATTCGTAAACGTTGTAATTTACTGTTTTATCGTAATCCGTCCATAAAGGTGCGAATTGGCTGTTTCCAACTTTTTTCCCGTTGATAGTCAATTCGTAATGCCCTAAACCTGAAATATAAATAACCGCTTCTTTGATTTCTTTTTTAATTTCAAAAGGCTTACGAAGTATTATGCTTCTGCCGGACAATGAATCTGAAGCGTTGATAAATGAGTTCTTTTTTTCTCTATTGAAAGTTGCCGAATGATAATTTCGGCCTTCCGGCAGATGGCTGTCTGCTTTTGTGATTGCTCCAATCCAAACCGGATTTAAATCTGATTCTAACGAAGCGGTTCTAAAAGAAGCAGTTTTACTCCATTTAGAAACTTTTCCCTTTTGATTCCAAACTTTAACTTTCCAGAAATATTTGGTTTCACTTTTTAATGGTTTTCCATTATAAAAAATATGCAGGTTTTTATTAGAATCTACTCTTCCAGAATTCCAGATATCACCTTCGTCATTTTGCAATTTTTCTTCAGAAGAAGCAACCAAAATAATATAGGCAATTTGTGATGCATTAGATTCTTTTGAAACCAACTGCCAGCTAAATCTCGGCTGATTCTGAACTACTGCTAATGGATTTTCAGCCATTTCTGTGGTTAAATGGACAGGCAAAATTTGTCCATTTGAAATGAAAGTGACTAAAAGGAATAGTATAATTTTAAAATGCTTCATTTCTTATTGTTGAGATTAGCACGCGAATGATGCGGATTTACTTCGTAAAGACGCGGATAAAAACTGATTTTTATTTCTTTAAAAATATAAAATCTGTGTAAATCTGCGTCTTCGCGATAGCGAATCCGTATCATCCGCGTTCTATTTTTTATAACATTTTCGTAATCAACGATTGAATATTAAATACCGCTTCCGGGATTAATTTTCCGGTTTGGGGTAAATCATCATAATCGTCTGTGTCTGGTTCTGTGTCTGCATTTGGAGAATATCTTTGATCACCTGTGCGAAACATAATTCGCTCAAAACCATCAACCGGAGCATAAAAAATTCTCGTTGATTCTTTTTCGTCGTTTACTTTTATCGTATACGAGCGGGTTTTAACGTTCAGTTTCACGTTTACTTTATATTCTTTTCCGGCTTCGTACTTTGTAATTCCACCAAAACGAGCGCCATTTTTTGCTTTTAATTGTCCATCCGAATCAAAAACCAATCTTACCGCTGGTAATCCTTGTTTATTTTGAAATTCAACCTGTAATAAACCGTGGTTATTTTGCTCTGGTTTTACTGTAAAAGTCACTTCCATTTTTTCTGCAAACGGAATAACACGTTCTGCGCGCGCATAATCAAAATTATCCTGATCTCTTAATGTCAGCCATTTTTTGCCATCGGCTTTTTTTTCGATTTTAGTTGAAGCCCAGGAAAGGTCATAAGTATTCCATAATTTTAATTCTTGTCCGTCAGGAAGATCGTTAAAAATATCATTTGCATTTTCAGTAACAACCGAAGTAACCGGAACCGGAATCGACGCTACCCAAATATCTTCTTTGTTCATACTATAACTAATCCAAAGTTTTCCGTCAGGCGGAGTTCCGTCACCTTCTGAGATTCCACGTACATATTGAGGTCCTGCTGATTTGTAATTTCCACCATAACGCATCGGACTAATTTCGCCGTGAACCAATAATAAATCTTTGTAAGTCAAACCGTCATCACTTGTTGAAATAGCTAAAGGCCAACGATATTCTGACGGATTGTAAACCGTTGCATAACGATTGTCAGAGGTTTTTTGTCCCCAGATTTTAGCGTTGCTGTTCACAAAACCGGGAGCACGAAGTGGATTATATTCCCATGTTTTTCCGCCATCTTTACTGATTGAAGTTAAAGCGTGTTTCCATAAACCAACCACATTTCCATTTGGTAAATGGTATGAACTTAAAGCTTTATAAGGTTTTTTTAGCGGAATCAATTCGTCATCACGATCTGCTTCTTCAACCCATTGCTGTAAAATCAAAGGATCAGATAGAATTTCTTCGCAGGCTTTTTTTAAACCTTTGTCTTTTGCTTGTGCATAAAAGGGAAATGCCGATTTCGATTTATCCCAAGATTTATTGTATCTGATGAAATAAATTTCACCAAAACTTCCGTCTATTTTGATTTCACGAATCACACGTCCAATTCCTTTTCCGTCGTTTGGATCATCTTTTTCATCCATTGCGATTCCGTAATACGCTAAAGCATAAAGTCGTTTGTCTTTTGAGGTATAAAAACCCATTCTCTGGTGCATAATCGCATCAAGATTTTTGGCAACACCCTCTACGCCTTCTTTTTTCCATCCGTCAGGAATATGATAAATTGGAAAAATTACTTTTGGCATTTTCCAGCTTACGCCGTCTTTTGAAGTCATAATTAAAGTCTGGCTCGGCGGAATATGTTCTCCCGCAGGATCACTCAAATATTGCAGATAAAAAGTATCATTCCAATATGCCATTGTAGGCTGGTGATTGTATGTCCATCCAAAACCATCTGCTTTTTCTGGATGTTCACGGCTTGCACGCATAATCTGCGTAGCGTGAACTCCAACTGCTGGACTTAATTGTCCGTGGTGATAATCGATGTTTGAAAGTGTTTTACCAACATAACGCACGGTATCATTTTGCGCATTTACAGCTGTACAAGTCAAAAGGATTGTAGCTGTAATTGCGATGTTGGTTTTTATGTTTTGGAAAGCAATCATGTTATTTATTTTTTTGCCACAGATTTCACAGATTAAAAAAGATTTTTTTTCTGCTTGATCTGCAAAATCTGCGGGAGAAAAATTTTGTCTCGCAGATTTGGCAGATTACGCAGATTTATTTTTTTGATTATTAAATACTATAAAAATCATTTTAATCTGTGAAATCTGTGGCCTTTTCTTTTATTTTCTTTCAATTAATTCTTTTAAAACTTCTTCAGAGATTGTTGTAATCGTTCCGTGTTTGTGTCCTTCTGGAAGGCTTATTTTTGATGAAACGTCTTCAAAATGAACAAAATCTGTTGTGCTTAAAGCTTTATAATTTTTTGAACCGTAATTATCATAATACAACAGCCAGTTTTTACCGACTTTCACTACCGTTGGACCTTCAGATAAATATTCGGTTAAAGGTTTAGAACTTTTTTGAAACGGACCTAAAGGCGATTTTCCGAAAGCTACTTTTATGTTTCGCATGGGTCTCGTATTGTCTTTCAAAACCAAGACATAATCTTTCTTGCTTTTCTTTACAATCACACAGTCAATGACGCTGAAACCTGGATCGTAATATAATTTTGTATCTGAAAAAGTTTTAAAATCTTTTGTCGTTACATAATACATTCTGTGATTATTTTTCTCTTCTTCAACTCCTTTTTCAAATCTAAACGGAATTGTCGATGCCCAAATAATAATGTATTCTTTTTTGACATCATCATAAAAAATCTCCGGCGCCCAAACGTTTACTACTTCCGGTTCGTTTTTCATTACCGGAATGTATTCTTGTTTTGACCAATGAATCAAATCTTTTGAACTTGCGTAGCCAAAACCGTTTCCACCTTTCCAGTCTGTTGTCCAAACCATGTGATAGGTTCCATCACCTCCTTTTGTGATTGACGGGTCACGCATAATTTTACTGGCTCCGATTTCTGGTTTTAAAAATGATCCTTGAAGTCCTTTCCAATTGTAACCGTCTTCGCTGTAGGCCAAATGCAAACCTTCTGTTGCAGGTTCTCGAAACGACGTAAAAAGATATAAATCTTTCTTTTTCTGCGAATAACTGATCGTGAAAATTAAAAGAGTTAATATGATGAATATTTTTTTCATGTTGTCAAATTAAACACAGATTTCACGAATTATCACGAATTAAATTGGTGTAAATTCGTGAAATCTGTGTTATTATAATCTATTCTATAATTGCTTTTTTATCTAAAGCTGTCCCTTTTTTAACTACTGTTGTTACATTATTAAACACATTGTTTTTCAGGAAAATATTCTTTGTTTCTTTTCCATTTGCTTCGATAAAAATATCCGTCGCATTAAATGGAAAATTATTATTAATCATTGTGTTTGAAACATTATCTAATTTTATAACCGGAATACCTTTTATTGGTGTTGAAGATCCAACGTTATCTAAAATGATATTTTTTGAATCTGATATTTTGAAAGAAGAACCAACTGTTGCATTTACTTTTACATCATGAAATTCAACATCTGTCGCTGTGTTTACTGTAAAACCTTCTTTTCCGTCCATGTTGATATTGGAGAATGTGATGTTTTGAATTGGCATTTCGGTAATTCCTAAAATTTGTCCTGCTTTGTTTACGTTTGAAGCTGTTATGTTGCTCATGTGAATGTTTCTGAAAATCGGAGTCTTTTCGGTTACAGGTTCAGCTTTGGTGTCTTTATCATAAAAAAGGCTTAATACAATTGCTTCTTCTTTGATATTTTTCATTACGATATTATCTACGCGAATATCTTCTACAACACCGCCTCTTCCTCGTGCTGCTTTAATGCGGATTCCGCGGTCTGTTCCATCAAAAACGCAGTTTGAAATGGTGATTTTTTTGATTCCGCCCGACATTTCGCTACCAATTACAACGCCGCCGTGACCGCTTAACATAGTACAATTTGTAATCGTAACATTTTCTGTCGGCACTCCATATTTACGTCCGTCTTCGTCTCTTCCTGATTTGATGGTGATACAGTCGTCTCCAACGCTGATATGACAATTTGAAATATGAACATTTTTGCAAGACGATGGATTAATTCCGTCTGTATTTGGTGAATGCGGATTAAAAATTGTGATTCCGGTTACGGTTACATTATCGCAGAACTCCGGATTGATCGTCCAAAAAGGCGAGTTTTGAAATGTTACTCCTTCAATTAAAATATTTTTACAACCATAAGCCTGAAAAAAAGAAGGTCTGAAAAACTTTTTATCGATTGTTCTTTTATAGTAATCCGAATATACAATTCCTTGATTTTGTTCGTCCCACATTTTTTGGTATTTCGTTAACGGAATCGGGCCTTTTGCGGTTTCGATTCTGTAGACTTCATTCCACCAAGCTTTTCCTTGTCCGTCAATTACGCCTCTTCCTTTTATGGTGATGTTTTCAGCATCTTTAGCATAAAATAATGGTGAGAATGATTTCATTACTAATCCTTCGTAACGCATTTCTACATATGGCAGATAATCATCAAAATTGTCTGAAAATTTTAATAAAGCACCAGAATCTAAGTGAATGGTAATGTTGCTTTTTAGTTTTAAAGCTCCTGTTAAATATTCTCCAGATGGAAAAAAGATGGTTCCGCCGCCGTTTTTAGAAGCTTTTTCTATGGCATTTTGAATGGCTTCGGTGCATTTTATTCCTTTGTTGTTTCCGCCTTCGTTTAGGATGTTCAGCCAGCCGTCGTTTGCAAAAGCGGTGTTTAATCCTGTTATGAAGCAGAGAATTATTAGTATGTTTTTCATAGTTTATCTTTTTATTTTGCCACAGATTAAAATGATTAGCTCAGATTTTTCAGTCTCATTTTTGTCATTTCGACGAAGGAGAAATCTTCGTTAGTAGCTCCGCATGGTTGAGCAACTTTGTAGAGTTTCTTGCGAAGATTTCTCCTTCGTCGAAATGACAAGATCGTGGGGAATAGCATTTCACTAATTACTTAATAGAACGTAAAATCAAAACCCAGTCATTACCATCTTCTTTTTTACCTGAAGGTTGGAATTCTTTGGTTCCTTTATTATCTACAATTCCAATTTTTGTTTTTTGTCCGTTTCTTGGATTGTACCAAGTTGCTGAAACTTTATCTCCAGAAATCTTGCCCATATTTACTTCGATTTTTCTTCCGTTGTAAGTGTAAATCAAAGCGTATTTTTTTCCTTTTATTGCTGGAATATAATCGTATTTTTCTCCTTGGTTATCAATTAATGAAGTATCTGGAACTCCTTCTAAAAACGGGAATTCTAACATTAGTTTTTTGATGTAAATCATTTGCTTTGCTCCTAGCGCATCAATTGCCGATGTCCATAATTCTTTGTTTCCGTAAGCTGGTTTATCGCCTTTTCTGAACATTTGCATTACGGCGTTGTGTCCGTATGTGTAACCTGCGGCACCTGAAAGAACTGACCAATATCCGTAACGACGAACATCATTTGCCGTCCATTTTGGCTGTAAAGTATCGTGCAAACCATGTGGAATTTCTTCGTATGATGGTTCTCCGTCAAGTGTAGGTTTTGTTGGTTTTAATTCGAAATCTCTTAGCACAAATTTGTAATTGTCTTCTTTGAAATTCGTTTTTGATGAATCCTGATCGTATCTTCTGTGTCCTGATTGAAACATGTTAAAATCCAGCCATTTTTCGTTGTGAAAGTTTTCTGAAGAATCGGTTCTCCCAAACGGGTGAAAAGTCACTAATTGGTTGGGATTATTTGTTTTTAAAGTATTTCCAATGGCGTTCCAGATATCCTGAAATTCATTTCCGTGAGTATCTCCTCCGTTTAACCAAATGACGTTGGTTCTGTTTTTATATCTGTCAGCTAAGAATTTAGCGTATACAATTGCTTGTTCTTTGCTTACTTTATTTCCTTTTGAAACGTTTGTTCCCCAAACCGGGACCATTGCTAAGTAAATTCCGTTTTTCTGAGCCACGTCTAAAGTGTAATCTACATGATCCCAGTAATCGTATTCTGTTGCGTTGTTGAAGTTGTTCCCAGATGTTATTAATGGTTTTGAAACATCTTCGTTGATTAAAGCTGCATCGCCATAAACGTTTACAGCATTTATGTTATGCAAAACCATTACCTGAACAACGTTGAATCCTTTTTCTTTTCTGTCTTTAAAATATTTATCAACGCCTGCTCTGTCTAGTTTTCCGAATGTCAGCCAGCCTGTGTCACCTAACCAGAAAAATGGTTTTCCATCTTCGGTAATAAAATAATGCTGATTTTTAGAAACTTTGATTTGAGGCAGTGCGCCTTTTGTTGATTGCGAAAATCCGCTTTGTGCTGCCAGCAAAAAGCTTATACTTAAGACGAATAAATATTTAATTTTCAGATTCATTTTGGTTTATTTTGAATTTATGTTTTTTTGGTTGGGCCACAGGTTTAACTGATTGAACGGGTTTTCGCTGGTTTATTCTTTTCATGTAGATTGAACAGATTTATTTTTTAATTTTTAATTCTTAATCTTTAATTTTTAAAATTATCTGTGTAAATCTGTTTTATCAGTTCCATCCGTGGGCAATTATTTTTTCACTACAAAAAGCACTTTTTCTTTTATTTCAGATTGTGGGATTGTTACTTGTTTTCCTCCGTTTATGTTTGCTTTTTTTGTGATAATTCCTGTTGTGGCGTTTATTGCATATACTTCGAAAGTTCCTTTTTCATTTGATAAATCAATTGTGATATCTTGATTGTTTTTTAAATAGAAAAGATAGCTTTTTCCTTTATTTTCTAATTTCCAAAGATTATCTGAAAATGTGTTTCCTTCAACTAATTTCATTTCGCTTAAAGCGGAATAAAATTCAGGAAGTGCAATTTTTGGAATATTAGGCATTGAAGCTCCTGCCATTAAAGCCGGCCATCCAAATCTTGGCGACGCATCTGTCGAATATAGAATTACTTTTTCAGGATATTTCTCTCTGTATTCACGAACTGCACGATATACCTGATCGTCTGTTTCTTTTCCTGTTTTTAGTTTTCTGGCGTGTTGTCTTGGTGCTAAATTTAATCCGCCTTGGGGCGCGTATGCCGATCCGTCTTCTTTGTAATACCAATAACGAATGTCAATTAGATCTACTGTTTTGGCTCTTTGTACATCATTTAAAATAGCATCCTGAACATCTTTTGTCGCACTTAAACCAATGATTCCTTTTTTGCCTGTTTCGTCTTTCCATTTTTGAACTTCATCAATCCAAAACTGCATGAAATGAAGCGGCCCCGTATATTCGGCACTTGTTAACTGAATTACGTTGCTGTTTTCCTGAAAATTTTCTAATGATTTACGAATAAATCCTTGGTGCAATTTTCTTCTGGCAGGATTATTAACATCGTAAAATTGTTCTGCCATAAAAATACGTTTGTCTCCCGCATATGGCGGCGGTTCCGGAAAACCTGTACTGTTTATATTGTTTGCGGAACGCCAAGGTGAACTCGCCCAATGCGCTCCGGCTTCTATAATATTATGTTGAAAGTATTGTTGATTGATTAACAATTGTCCTTTGGTTTCGGCTAAATCTGCAAAAAGAGATAAACGATCCCAATACCAGTCATTGAATTTTGTCAAATCATATTTACTCAATTGATCCCAAGCTAAATCCTGTCCGCTTCTTGCAAATGGCTGTTCGTAAAATGGCGGCCAAACATCGGCATCAAAACGGCGAACACGTTCGTGATCGTCCATTCTTCTTTCGTACCATAAACCATAATTATGTTCTAAAGCGACCATATTATTGGTGCTCAAATAATCTGCTACTTCATTGATATTGTCTGTAAAACCTGTTCCGGTTCTGCCAGGAACAAATCTGGTAACATCTGGCAATGACTTAGAAATGTCACTGTCTCTAAGACTTCCTCTCCACCATGGCACACTTAATCGGTTTCCTGCTATTACTTTATTATCATAAGTAAACCAGCCGTTTTTTGTTATTACTTTATTGTTGGAATTTATATTTTGTGTCGGGTTTATTTTTAAATCATTGGCATTTTTAAGACCTGAATTGTTCGCATCAATTGGATTTGCTTTTGAAACTTCTGCAATCCATTGTAGTAAACTTTCTTTTGGAGCAACAGAATTTTTAGTTAATTCTTGTGCCACTTCAACTTCGGGACTTGATGAAGGTTCTGAACCTAAATCATAAATAAAAGGTTTTACAGGAAGCTGTCCTAAACGATTTTCTAATTGTGCATAAAACAAACTTCTCGGATTGATATGACCGTTTACATCTTTCCAATGACCGTCGCCAGCCATGATTCCGCCCCAAGTTCCAAAAGCCCAGTTTTGCGCTGTTGGCGGACTGTAACATTCTATTTTAGAGGCTGATGTTTCCCAGATTACACTGTTTGCAGCTGTCCATCCTGCGCCTCTGCCATTTTGTTCTCTATTGTTATAACTTAAAGCATGTCCGTCTATATACGAAACTTCAAATAATACTCCTGTTGCCCAACTTCCTATTGCGCCACTATTATTGAAAGGCATAAACGACTCGCATTGAATAAATGCATTTGGTCCTGTCGTTCCAAATCCGCCTACTGCAAAATCGTGGTAACCATATTCTGAGTAGCAACGTTGAAATAGTGTTTGCTGCCCTTCGGTATAAAAAGTATGACGTCTAAAACCTGCGATTTCAGAAACAGGTTCTGTTGCAATACAATCTTCAACTGTAATTTGCTGCGCTGATTTTAATAAAGCGACTGCACCTCCAGAAAAATGCTTGAAATTTACTTGTTTTACCCACGCATTTTTTGTGTTTTCGATGCTAATTCCTAACCATCTGTGTTCTTCGTCTTTTGGTTTTGACTGATCATAAGTTGATTTCATCAGGATATTTTCGATCCCGATTTGCTCAATTCTTCCTGACCAAGAATAAACCGCCACTTTTGCTGGTCCGTAAGCATCATCCAAAGTCATTGTTAACGGTGCATTTAAAGTTACTTCATTACCGTTGATATTGGTTACGACCCTATTCCAAGTAATATCCCAATCATTTTTTTTCCAGCCAACCCAACCGGTTTCGGCTCCAAAATCATCCATTTTTAACTCTTTAATCCAATTATCGGTTAAAGGTTTGCTGATGATAATTTCATCAGATGGTTTTAATTTAGAGGTGTTTTTTAATTGGATTTTTTTTGTTCCAAGTGGTGTATAAGCTGTATTGAACTCAAAAGTCTCACCTAATTTTTTATCATCAGTTCCTAAAATTCTAATTATCGCTTCTCGTTTTAATCCGGTTCCTAATAGAATTGTTCCGTTTTCAGTATTTCCGCTTCCGCGTAAAACGACTCCTGATTTTTTAATGAATAAAGTTCCGCTGATTTTAAAAATTCCTTTATCTAAAAGTACAGCGCCGCGAAATCCTGATTTATTTGGTTTCAAATTACTCACATAATCAATTGCTGCCTGAATTCTTTCTGTGGCATCTTCTTCTTGTTTTGGAACAAAGATTTTATTCTCCACATTTGGAATTGCTTTTTCAGAAGCCATATATCCTGCAAATGAAAAATCAGGTATTTGATTTCCTTTATTATCTGCCGTAAACGAAAGTTTTCCTTCTTTGGTTTTAACAATATCTGGAAAATTGTTTTGTGCTGTGATGTTTCCACTAATAATCAGAGCAACATACATCAAAGATAATGGGCTTTTTAAAGAAGAAACTATATTTTTTAGTCGATTGAAATTCACTTTTTCTTATTTTAAATTTCAGAGTTTAGATTTTGGATTCTTAAAATTAATCTTTTAAAAAACAATAAATCTATAAAATCCTGCTTTCTCCAATCTTGTCATTTCGACGGAGGAGAAATCTTAGTTGCTGAATCTACTTTGTGGAGTTTCTTGCGAAGATTTGCTTCGCCTGTTCGCTATCGCTCGAGTCTCCTTCGTCGAAATGACAAACTTTGAACTTATTTCGTTAAAACATTACTGCAATAATCCTTTTGATTTTGCTAATGTATCTGTATTGTTTTCGGTTTTTGTCCAGTCTATTTTGCTACTTGGATCAATTCCATTAAAATATTTCTCGATGTTGGTATATCCGTCGCCGTTTGCATCTTTGTTGGCATCAGAAGCATCATTCGGGTTTAAACCATTTTTCTTTTCCCAAGCATCTGGAATTCCGTCATTATCAGAATCTTTATAGGCTTTTCCTTTATAAACCGGATAACCGCCTACTTGATCAGGATGTGTAATTATTCCTTTTTTATAAGAGTCTGCAGGTAATCTTCTTTTAATAAAATCTTTTCCAATTGCGTTTTCTAAACCGTCTTTAACTTCAATTTTTCCTGTGCGAACTTGTTTGATAATTCTTTCGTCAACCATGTCTCTTTTAGGAATTGTTGCTCCCACATTATTTAAAACAAATTCATAGGCTTCTTCTGCTTTCATAATGGTAATATGAGGCATTGTAAAAGCTTTTGGCTGTTTGATAAATTCTAAATATGATTTTACTTCTGCTTTTGGAAGATCTTCTAATTGTACACCGCCATTCCAGTTATCGGCTGTAACTTCTGGAGAACCAACGATAAAGTTCCCAGAAACATAAGCTCTTCCATATGTTTTTGGTTTCATATATCCTGATTCCGGTTTTAGAATTCTGTAACGAATTGGCTGATCTGATGGTGTTATTGGTCCCGGTTTGAAATAATTATTGATGATGTTAAACATCGAACGATAATCTCCTCCGTCAAGTGAACGATTCCACCAATTGAAAATCACATTGTTTACGAAATTAAAATCACCGTACATTCCGATTGAGGCATTTCTTGAAATATTATCTGCCCATAAATTACGCATAAATGTGCTGTTTAATCCGCCAATTGTACTTCCGAAGGCATGATTATAAGTATCTAAACCTTCTGAAGAAATGGTGTTTTGAATGGTAATATTACAAGCTGGCAGTTTTTCTAATTTTGATTTTTCATTTGCCGCAAACTGATGTCTGTATAATGAAATATTTTCGTCTAATCCCCAGCTTACAGAGCAATGGTCTACGATTATATTTCCTATTGGATTTCCGCCAAGTGCGTCATCTCTTCTGGTTACTTCTGTTGCTCCACGACGGAAACGCATATGTCTGATAATTACGTCGTGTGTATCAATTTCCAGAGTTTCTCCTGCTATGCAAATTCCGTCGCCCGGAGCAGTTTGCCCTGCAATTGTAACGTAAGGTGCACGCATGCTGATTCTTTTTTTCAACTGAATTATTCCAGAAACATTGAATACGATTGTTCTCGCTCCAACAGCTTCACAGGCTTCACGAAAAGTTCCTTTCCCGCTGTCTTCTAAGCTGGTTACTACAAATATTTTTCCGCCGCGGCCGCCTTCTGTAAATGCTCCGCCGCCTTCGGCTCCCGGAAATGCAGGAATATCTGCCTGAACAAAATCTTTAGGGTAAGATGCCCAAGGTAAATATGGTTTTCCTTGTTTAGCTTCTGCCTGTATTGTACTGTAATTATTTTTCCAGATTTCGGCTAACCTTTTTTCTTCATCGGCCAATATTGCATCGGCTTTGTCTTGAAGCGGTTTGGGAATTTCCGGATATTGTGCATATGCTGAAGTAAAGAAAGAACAAAATGAAAAAATCATCATGGTTCTTTTTAATGTGGTTATTGGGAAGATAGTCTGCATGAAAAGATAATCTAAGGTTTATAGTTTTTTGGTGTAAAGTTTATAATTGATTATTCTTTTGAAGTCGAATCTTTTACTTTACTTTTCTCTCTTTCTTCAATACGTTTGTGCCAGTCAGCACTTTCCTTGTTTAGATCGTAACCTTGTTTTGATAAATAGTTGTTGATTCTTCCTTTATATTTGCCAAACCATCCGTGTTTTTCTTTAGATGAGCCGCCGTCCATTGCATGTTCTCTGGCTTCTACTAAAGCTTTGTAGATATAGTCTTTTTGCTCTGCAGTTAAATTTGGAAGCATATCATTATAACCTGCAACAGTTATTGGAAGTACGCCATACGTCATTCCATCTTTAACTTCAGTAATTTTGTCTTCTGATAATTCTTTACCTAATTTTTTAAGGTAAGATTTATGCAGTTTTTCAATTGATTCGTCTGCTTTTGATTTCAGTTTATCAATCTTTTCGTTTTGTTTTTCTTTTGCTAAAGTGCTGTCGTCTTTTATTTTTTTGATTTCAGCGTCTCTTCCATCTTGAATTTCGCTTAAATCTCTAAATTGCTGTGCTACAATATTTGAAACTGATGTTTCTTTTTTAGCATCTTTTAAGTCTAATTTAGCAACTATTTTTGCTGCTCTTTCATTGGTAACTTTAATGTATTCAGGATCTAAATGCTGCTGCGCATTTAAAGCTGAAAATGCAAAAACCAACGCTAAAAAACTGATATTAAATTTTCTTAATGCCATCTTTTCGTGATATTTTAATATTTAAAAACATTCTCATTTCATTGCGAAACAAGAATGTTTTCAAAATGTTTCTTATTTTAAATCTAATATTGGTCTAACTAATGTTTCTTTATTATTAGCAAGATCTTTCCAGTTAACTTTTATTGCAGGGTTTACACCGTTGATGTAATCTTCAATATTTGTATATCCGTCTTCGTTTAAATCTCCTTGTGCATCAGATGGATCGTTTGGATTTAATCCGTATTTTTTCTCCCATGCATCCGGCATTCCGTCTTTGTCTGTGTCTACATAAGGTTTTCCTTTGTATTCCGGATATCCTCCAACTTGAGAAATATCTGTAATGATTCCTTTTTTATAAGAATCCATCGGTAAACGTCTGTGTTCGAATTGATAGAATTCTTTTTTCTCTAATCCTTTTGAATATTCAGGAACTCCTGTTTTTACTGTTCTTACGATTCTTTCGTCAACTTTATCTCTAATTGGCAAAGTTGCTCCAACATTTTTAAGTACAAATTCATATGATTCTTCTGCGGTCATGAATTTGTTGAACCATGGCATTGGGAAAGGTTTGTCTGCTTTCATTTTATCGAAATAGACTTTTGCTTCGTCATAAGACATTAATTCTCCTTTTTTATTTTCAAGTTGAATTCCGCCGTCCCAGTTGTCTTTTGTTACTTTTTCGTTATTGTTTACTACGTTTCCGTTTGCGTAAACTCTACCAAAAACCATATAAGGTAATTTGCTTCTTCCTGATTCTGGTTTTAAAATTCTATAGCTGATTGGCTGAGATAAATCGGTTACAGGACCTGGCTTGTAAAAGTTGTTGATGATGTTGTAATTTGCTGTATAATCACCTCCGTCTGTAGATCTGTTGTACCAGTTGAAAACCACATTGTTAACAAAATTGAAAATTCCGTTCCAACCAATAGAAGGGTTTCTTCCTGCGTTATTAGCCCACATATTTCTCATAAAGGAACAGTTTTCACCACCTAAAGTACTTCCGAAAGCGTGATTGTAAGTATCTAATGCTTCTCCAAATAAACTGTTTTGGATTGTAATATTTACGGTTCCTACTTTTATATCCGGATAACCTGGGCCCGGGCTGTAAATGTGTCTGTAAATTGACATATTTTCGTCTAATCCCCAAGTTGCTGATACGTGGTCGATCATAATGTTTCCAACAGGGTTTCCTCCAATTGCATCATCACGACGCCCAACGAAAGTTTCTCCTCTGCGGAAGCGCATGTGTCTGATAATTACGTCGTGTGTATCAATCCAAACTGATTCTCCTGCAACACAAATTCCGTCTCCGGGAGCTGTTTGTCCTGCAATTGTAATATATGGTGCACGAATAATTAATGGACTTTTGATTCTGATAATTCCTGAAACATTAAATACTATTATTCTTGCTCCTCCTTGTTCACATGCATCACGAAGTGTTCCTGGCCCGCGGTCTTCTAAACTTGTTACCGTGTACACTTTTCCGCCGCGACCTCCAAAAGTGAACATTCCGCCTCCTTCTGCACCCGGGAAAGCAGGAATTTCTGCCTGAGGTAAATCATTTGGACGAGATGCCCATGGAATATATGGTTTACCGTGTTTTGCTTCTTCTTCAATAACTACTAAAGCTTTCGCCCAAGCTTCATCAGAAAGTCTGTTTGCTTCATCTTTAATAGCTTTTTCCTGCGCCTGAACTTCTGCACTTAGCTTTGGATACTGAGCGAAACATTTTGCATTTCCCAAAAACAGGAGTGTCAAGATAAATAATGCGGAATTTTTCATGTTAATTTTGATTTTGGTAATTCTGTTTAAACAAATCACCTGCATCTAAGTAGAATACAGGTGAAGGTTTGTCATGTTTAATTTTGTTTTTTATTATTAGATATGCTTAATGATTTAGGGCAATTCATCGTGCTTATCTTATTCTTGATAATTGAATGTTCCAGCTCCTCCAAAATTATCATTCCAGCCTATTGTTTGTATTAACCATGGGTTAGAACTTAAAGCTGTTGTATTAAGACCGCTTATGTAATAATTTGGATTGAATTTAATTTTAACAGCAGCTCCACTAACATTATCCATTGGAGTAACTAAAGTAGCAAGTACAAAATTATCATTATAATATGCCGCTAAAGTACTTAACTGTGTTTCGAAATTAGCTGAATCCGGATCTGCAAGTATGCCTGCGCGTGATGCTGCTAAAGGATCAGCTGCAGTTGCAGTTGTTTTGTACTGCAGGTAATTTCCTGTTCGCTGAGTTCCATTAATAGGAGCTAAACCTAATTTTTGACAGCTGTTGCTTGTATTAGGTCCAAGTGGTTCATCGCTGTATAATTTCCAACGTTGTACATCCCAGTAACGTTTTCCTTCGTATGCTAATTCAACTCTGCGCTCATATAATACCGCTTCTATAGCAGCATATTTATCTGCCAATGTACCAATTCCATAATTGTTTGCTGCAGGAATACCTACACGAGCTCTGATTTTTCCTAAATAAGCTAAAGTATTACCTGTTTGTCCTAATGCTGCATAACATTCTGCAATATTCAATAATAGCTCTGCATAACGATATTCCATGATATCAGTTGGTGAATATGCATAATTTACTGCATTGGTTGCTGTTGTATTTGTCATTTTTCGAACAAATGCAGGGCTTGTTGATGTGGTGTTAAGGTCATTAAAATAAGGTTTATTCTTATTATCTAACCAACGGTATGACCATAGAACTGCATTAGAATTTTCTTTATACGCCCATTTAACTCCTGAGAAAGCAAATGTTCTGTAAAATCTTGGATCACGATTAAGGAAAAAAGTAAAATCATTATATCCATTTGCAGCAGTTGGTCTTGAACCATTCTTCATTGGAAACAAATCAATCATTTCTTTTGGAGCAGAAATACCACCGCTTCCTCCTTGACTTGGTAAACGAATCGATTTTTCCCAGTTGTTGTTTATGTTAAAATTGATATCACTATTTGAACTTGATAAAAGCTGAACAGTAATTGCTTCTCTACATTTAACATTATCAATTAAGAACATGTCATTCCATTCTTTAATTGAATTTCCATATAATCCGTAACCATTTTGTGTTAATACACTTTCTGCTGCCAATCCGGCATCCAGGGCTGCTTGCCAACGCTCATTTGAGCCATCCCAGCTTTTATTAAATAAAGGACTTGCAAAAGTTAATAACACACGAGATTTTTGAGCCAAAGCTGCACCTTTTGTAAAACGTCCATAATTTGCAGAATTCCAGTCTCCAGGCAATAAACTAGCGGCCATGTCTAAATCTGCCACTATTTGAGCCACTACCTCAGATACTTTTGCTCTTGGAAGTTTTATACTTTCATCATCAGTAGAAGGGTTCATAACTTTTGTAACAATAGGAACACCTCCATAAGTACGCATTAAATCAAAATATTGTATAGCACGCATGTAATACATTTGACCTTTTGCCTGATCACGGAATGTTTTATCTAAACTAGCTCCTTTTACATCAATATCCTCAATTAAATTATTGCATTCTCTAATTCTTGTATAGGCATTATTAACAAGACCAGTACCAATTTTAGCACCAAAATAATCTTTTGCTACATCAGGACTATTAAGTAGTTTACTTGGGTTAGTATAATCCTGAACTCCTCCCTGCTCTTCTGTTAGTTTGGTGTTTACATCATTATAAACCCCAATTACAGTTGATGTTGGTGATTTGAAAGCTGCAAAAAAATCAAAATATTGATTATCAACATATGCTTGTACACGTGCCTGACTTTGATAGAATGAATCATCATACTGTCCGATAGGCTTAACATCTTCCAGGAAATTATCGCTGCAAGAAGCACCTAAAACAAGTACAAGTGCTGAAAGTATATATATATTAAGTTTTGTTTTCATAATTGACATCGAATTTAAATTAAAATGATACGTTTAAATTAAACGACCATGATCTAAGAGTAGGATAACCTACAGAAGAATTGTCGTACATATTGCGATAATGATCTGGATAAGGGTTATAAAAATCCCAAAGATTATTACCGGTTACACCTAATGATATATTCTGTATTTTAGTTTTAGCCAAAGCTTGTTTAGGAATTTCGTATGCTACAGTTAAATTTCTAACAAAGCAGCGGAAAGTACTTATCTGCCAAAAATCAGAAGGGCTTAATACACCTGTTTGTGCTAAATTAGGATATTTACCATTTGGATTATCTGTACCGTACATATCATTCCAAAAAGTTTCACGAGCCCACATATTATTAGCGCTAGAAGTTCCCTGACTTACTAAGTCTACAAAATTTGCTCCTCCCCAAGATGTTGAAATTTGAGTTCTTAAAGAAAAACTGCTGTATTTCATTCCTAAATTGGTAGTAAATCCATATGTTCTGCTGCTGTTTGCCAGTTTAGCATAATCATTTCCTGCAAGAATTTGACCATTAGGCCCGCTAAGAGTTCCATCAGGATTAAGAACACCACCAAGATCCTGATAAGCTAATGAACCTTTTTGAAGTTTAGTAGGATCAGTTATGCCTAAATAA
Source organism: Flavobacterium sp. NLM (assembly GCF_002210235.1). Taxonomy (NCBI): domain Bacteria; kingdom Pseudomonadati; phylum Bacteroidota; class Flavobacteriia; order Flavobacteriales; family Flavobacteriaceae; genus Flavobacterium; species Flavobacterium sp. NLM. The sequence goes on along the minus strand of NZ_LIAC01000002.1, from coordinate 304,968 downwards.
CTTGGCGCAACACCAGCTGCAGCTGCATTTTGAGATAAATAGTTCCAATAATTAGTAACATCCTGATCTGTACGTAAAATACCGTCTCCTGTTGAAGTTCCATTCCATGTTTTGAATCCCCATACTGGATTAAATCCTTCTGAATATCCTTCTCTTCTTGTATTATTAGATGGAAGTAAATTTCCTTGATCTGGGAATTTTACAATTTTGTTATCTGCATAACTAAAATTCACTCCCACATCATAACTAAATTTACCTCTTTTATCACTCCAGTTAATGCTTAACTCAGATCCCCAAGCATCAACTTGTGCATAATTTTGTTCTGCAAATGCTCCACCAATAGCAATTGGTACACCGGTAGCACTACCCATATCTGTTAACATATCTTTTGTTATGTCATAATAGAAATCTGCTGTAAACTGCAATCTGCTTCGTAAAAAAGCTAAATCTAAACCAAGGTTATGCTTTAGCGTAGAATCCCATTTTGCATCTCTGTTTGGATTCACTTTAGGGGTTAATCCAGATCCTAACTGACCTCCATTTTCTCCAAACTGCCATCCTTTATTAACTGTAAGATCATAAAACTGATACCATTTCCATGGTTGAAGGTTATCTTTTCCTGTTTTACCAATAGAATAACGTAATTTAAAGAAATTTACCGTTGGCAGCATTCTTTCAAACCATTCTTCTTTAGAAGCTACCCAACCCAATTGAAGAGAAGGAAAAGTTCCCCAATAATTTTCTGGTGCAAACTTTGTAGAAGCATCACTACGTAAAAGGAATTGTAATAAATATTTTGACTTGTAGTTATAATTTAAAGTTCCAAAATATGAAAGTGTCGCATTGTTTCCTTTTAAAGCAGTAGAGTTACCTGTATCAACTGTTCCTGCTGTACGCCAATCTCCAAGGTAATCTTTTGGAGTATTTGTGTAAGCTAAACGTGTACTCTGCCATTCAGATTCAGATCTTTCTATACCAAACATTCCGCTAACCTGATGATCTCCGAAAGTTCTGTTATAATTTGCAAAAAAATCTGCTTGAGTACTCTTAGAAAAATTACTATTATAATAAACTCTCGCATTTCGAACGTTAGTATCTATAGCATAATCAATCATACCACCTACTTCTGGGTTTTTCTCAATAGCACTAGGATACGCTGCACTTGCAAGGTGATTATCTTGTAATTGATAATTCGTAATTCTTGCCAGGTCATAAGGCAGCTGAATTTGTTCAGAATAAGTTGAATTTTTTGTTCTAGCAAAAGTTGCTTTAAAAGACAAACCTTTAATAGCTTCTACTTTATAATTCAAAGAAGCATTTACATTGAAAGATGAATCATCTGTTGTTTGATGTGAACCATTATCCAGGTTAGCAAAATAATTCCATCCTGCAATATTATTATTTGCATTTGCACTTCCAAAATTTTTGTTTGTATTAGGAAATGGAGACATATAATATTGTTTGCCATCAACTGTAGTTTCCCACGGAATAAATTTTGGCATATGCACTAAATATCCATAATCAGCCTGCTCACCACCTGCTGCTGTTCCATAACCTCCATCACTGATATTCGCCGCTGCTTTAGTAAACGATTTATCGATAAATGCAGAAGTTCCAGAAATAGCCGCAGAGAAATCTAAATTCTTTGCAATTTTTGCATTAATTCCTGTACGATAATTCCATTTATCATATTTTTGATATCCAAGGTTTGCATCTTGCGTTAAATAAGTTGCTCCTGCGAAATAGGTAATATCTTCACTACCTCCACTTACGTTAAAGGAATGTTTTTGTTGAATAGCCGGCTTCCAAGCTTCTTTTAACCAGTCATAATTTAATCCTTTCATTTCTTCTAATTCCGCTGGAGAAAATAAGCTAGCCGGAGCAATAGTTGGATTTTGTCCTGTTAAAAACCTGTTGTTAAAAACTCCATATTCATAAGCGTTCATTGTTTTAGTATGGCTTACAGCATCATTAACTACAAATTGACTGTTATAACTAAATTTAGCTTTACCTGCTTTTCCTCTTTTAGTTTTTACAACTATCGCACCTTGAGAAGCACGAGAACCATAAATAGCAGCTGACGCATCCTTAAGAACTGTGATACTTTCAATTTCTGAAGGATCTAATCTATTAAAAGCATCTAACGTAGCTTTACCTGTTGCTGGATCAACCTGAACCATATCATCGATTACTACTAATGGTATAGTTGAGTTTCCATCTTTTGAGAAACCAAAAGTCTGACGAATTTGAATAGTCGCAGCATCTCCAGGACGTCCTGAACCTCCACTAACTGCAAGACCAGGAACTAATCCTTTTAATGCGTCGGATAAGTTGGTTACCGGCAAGTCCATTAAATCATCTGGTTTAATTGTTGCGATAGCTCCTGTAAGTTCTTTTTTCTTTTGAGTACCGTAACCTACAACAACTATATTTTCTAACTGGTTAGAATCTTCTGTCAATTTTGCGTTAACAACAATACGTCCATCTAATGGTATTTCTTGTTTTCTCATTCCAATGAAAGAAAAAACTAAAGTTGCTCCACTTTTTACTTTAATTTGATACTTACCATTGTAATCTGTGGTAACTGTATTTTTTGTAGATTTCTCAGTTACGTTTACTCCTGGCAACAGCCCTAATGAGCTATCTGTAACTGTACCTGTAACAGTTACGTGAGTGCTGTTTGTTGTTTGAGCATAACTCATCACACTCATCAGTGTAAACAAAAGAAAGCTACATCTCTTTAAAAGTGCTTGTTTCATAAATGTTTTTGTTTTGGTTAGGTTTTATTTTAGTGTTAGTTAGTCATGTTAAATGTGTTTCACTTAAAGATATCAAAAATTAAAAAAAGTTTAATAGGCTTTAAATTAAATGTTAAAAACACATTTATTTTGTATACCAAAAATATAACGATGACGAATTAGAACCGTCCTGTTCTATCCTGCTTTACTGGCATTATCTAAAAAAAACTAACTCAAAAAAACAATATTAATAAAAAAAAGAAGGAAAAAATAGACAAAATAGAAAAAACGAGTAATAAGTTTGAGTATAATTAAATAGAAGAACTGCTTTTAAAGCAAATGCAGAAGAATTAGCATTAAAAACAAAAAATAGCTGTTTTTTCTGCAAAAACAGGTACTGAAACACTGTATTTTAATGGGTTAAGTTTAGCTTTATTAAACGAAAAAAAGGCTCTTCTTTTTAGAGAAAAGCCTTTTTTTAAAGTAGAAATCTTACAACATGAAAACGTTTTCGCTTTACAAAACATTCCTTAAAATTTTACTAAAAAAATATTTTTTTTAAACGTAAAATCTGACCAATAAAAAAAATAGAAATGCTTTTTTGGCACAAAATCCAGAAAAAAACCTATAGTTATCAAATGTGGTAACAATTGAGTAGTAAAAAGTTTGAATCTAATCACTATTTATTTGGATTCCATCCATTTAAAACTAAATCCCGGTTGTATTTTTTAATATCTTCTTTTTTCAATTGATGCGACCAGGATACTCTTTGTGACAAATCTTTTGCGCTAGAACCTTTACTGCCGTATTCTGCATAATACGCTGTTTTATCTTTATCAGGAAATCTGGTATCAATCCATGCGTTCCAGCCTTCTGGTGTGATATGTGAACCAATATCCGTATTTATAAAAACGGTTTGCGCATAAGGCCTCCACGGTCTTCCTAAAAAAACTTTATCTACCGATTTGTCCTTTGCAGTAAGTTTACAATCTGTTAAAACAAATCCATATGCCTGACCTTGCGGAGTTGAAGCGGCTGTAATATAGGAATTCGCTAAACTTTCAATTGTACATTTATAAAAATAAGCTGTTGCCGCTCCGAAGATAAAATCGGTTGTACCATTTATAAAACAGTTTTCAAAATAAGCGCGGGTATTTTCCTGTGATAAAAATAACGTATCCTGATTTCCTAAAATATTACAGTTCTTTACAATAACCCGATCACTTTTTATATGCAGCGCCACTGCCTGTCCTACTCTTCCTGCCGTATTTTCAATGGTAAGATTTTCTAGCGTGCAATCGTTTCCTTTAATTAAAAAAGAATATGAAGTTGAAGTTCCAAAAGTTTTCTTTCCAGATGGATCATTTTCACGAAGCGGTTTCCCTGAAAAGTCATCAAATGAAATAATAGTTTTCTCTCTATCTGTTCCTTTTAAAGTAATGAATGTTTTAGAAGTCGGAATCTCTAATTTCTCTACGTACTTTCCTGGCTTTATTGTTATTACAACTCGTTTTTCTGAATTGTCCTTGACATTGTTTATCGCTTCCTGAATGGTTTTAAAATCTCCAGAACCGTCTTGTGCAACATTTAATGCTAATTTATTATCAAGCGTTTGAGCTGATATAGATAATGTTGTTAGTAAAAATAAAGCTAGAATATATTTCATGATTTTTTATTTAAGATTTTTAGATTGTAGAGACACACAGCAGTGCGTCTAAGTCACGTATACACATTCTTAAAAACACGTAAGACGCACTGCTGTGCGTCTCTACCGAAAATAAAACGAGAAATCGCATTATAAATTCCGCAATCTTAATCGCCAATCTTAATCGCCAATCTTAATCGCCAATCTTAATCGCCAATCTTAATCGCCAATCTTAATCGCCAATCTTAATCGCCAATCTTAATCGCCAATCTTTGTCGAGTTACGTGTGCGATTCCTCGTTCCTCGGAATGACAAACTGTACGATTAATAATCTTAGAAATTTAAAAATCCGTTTTTAATCCGTGTCTTTACGAAGTAAATCCGTTTCATCAGCGTACAAAATTTAATGCGACATCCAAACCGTCATTTCTCCTTTTCCTTTATTTCCCCAAGCAAAATACGGAATCAATTTTACCGATACCACAGTTGCATCTTTAGAAGAAAGCGGTTTGTATAAAGTTTTATTCCATGAATTATTAGAATTTAGAACCGCTTCAGCATCAATGCTGACTAAGTTTCTATTATTTAATGTAAAATTGTTAGTTGTAAATTTCGACTTCACATTTAAAGCCACATCATTTACGCTTATTTTCGCAGGAAGTTGGTCTGATTCTAAGCAATATACCAAAGGTCCTCTTTTTACAGCAACCTGATTTTTAACTTCTTCCACCAACGGATTAGCTTCCATTAATTCAACTGGCATCGGGAGATTCAATTCAATTACATCTCCTTTTTTCCATTTTTGGTTTAATTTCAGATAAGTTCCAGAAACGATTTTATCAGTAATTTTTGAATTATTAACTGAAATCGAAGCATTCTGACTCCAACCTGGAATTCTTAAAAAGAAATTTTGTAAATCTTTTGGAGCTTTTACGATTTTCAAGGTTATTTTTCCGTCCCAAGGATAATTGGTTTGCTGTTCGATTTCGATTTCTTCTCCATTTAAAGATTTTGTTTTCAATTGATTACTTCCATATAAATTAACGTACAAACCTTCTTTCGAAATATTGTAAGCATAATTTCCAACTTCTGCAATTGTTCTGGTTACGTTTGGTGCGCAACAGTTTGATAAGGCGATATACCCTTCACGCTCATTTCCCCAACGCTGATGAAATGGTAAATCATTAGAAACATTCAGCGGATTATTATAAAGGAATTTTTCTCCCTCTAAATCCATTCCTGAAAGAACGCTGTTATACAATGCCAATTCTACAATATCAGCATATTTGGCATCGCCCGTAATTTGAAGCATTCTCCAGTTCCATAAAACGTTTCCAATATTAGCGCAGGTTTCAGTATGTGCCGTTGCATTTGGTAATTGAAAAGGTCTTCCGTAAGCTTGGTGGATTTTCTGCACTACAGTTGGATCATAAGAAGTTCCGTCTGGCGAAACGCCGTCGTATAAAGAACCACAACCTCCAGTAATGTACATTTTACGATACGTTACATCATCCCAAATGGATTCTAGATTATCTAGCAATTTCTTTTCTCCCGTTTCAGCATATAAATCGGCAACTCCGGCGTAAAGATAATTTGCTCTTACAGCGTGCCCCATTGCAGTTGTCTGTTGTCTAAACGGAACTCTGTCCTGATTATCATCGGTTCCGTCATTTGTAGTTCCGCGAATATCGATTAGATTATTAGCTAATTCCAGATATTTCGGATTTTTAGTCGTTCTGTACATTTCGACAATTCCCATATAATGAGACGGACAAATCGCATTTCGGGCCAATTCTGGTGAAGCTTTTTTATAGAAATCATACAAGAAATCGGCAACTCCTTTTGCGATATTGAGGAAATTTGTTTTTCCGGTAGCACGATAATGAATACAAGCTGCAGTCATTAAATGTCCCATATTGTATTTTTCGAAACCCAATTGTTTTTTTACTTCTTCCGGGCCTAAAGTTCCCCAGCGTTCGTCGATTAAAACGGGTGTATGAATATAACCGTCTTTGCGCTGTACTTTCGCGAAAAGCGCAATAGCTTTATCCATTTCGGCATCCAGTTTTTTATCTTTTGTAACGGCATACGTTGCTGCCATTCCTTCAAAAATCTTATAGAAATCACCATCATGAAATGAAGGTCCTTTGAAAGTTCCTTTGCTTAAACCTGCAGCAATTTCGAAATTTTTATAAGCATGCGAAGTTTCATTATGATACAAATCCCACATATACGGCAAAGTATTTTTGGTTTCTACATCAAATTGTTCTTTCCAAAAACCCTTTGTCCATTTTACATCTTGTAAACCTACACTTTGCAGTTTCGAATACGGGCTTTCTGAATTCGCAACCAAACCTTTATTCTGTGCAAAGATTACGGTTGAAAGAAACAAACTTGAGATGATGATGTTCTTTTTCATTTTTTCTTATTGTGATGAATTTGTAACGCTGATGACACGGATTGCCTTTGGCAAAACGCGGATTTATACGGATTTTTATTTTGCCACGAATTACACGAATTTCCGCGAATTGTTTTTTACTATACTGCGTAAAAAATTAGTGAAAATTCGTGTAATTCGTGGCAGACTCTTTTCTACTTTACAAAGAAATTAATCGTTCTGCTCATTGAATCTCCGTCTGTATCTTTTACGGTTAGGACGAAAGAAGCGAATCCTTTTTCAACGGTTGTAAACTCAATTTCCTTTCCTTTTAAAACCACTTTTCCATTTTTAAGATCAGAGAAAGTATACGCCGGTTTATTTTCATAACCTTTGAAATAATCCGCAGCGTTTAAAACTTTCTTCTCTCCTGAATTTACAAAATAATGAGGCTGAGCAAGCCAATCTAAATAATTATCCAACTGCGTAAAACCGTCTTTATCTGTATCTTGATTAGCATCTGAAAAATCTCCCGCTTTTGAATTTTCATTTAAGCCAAAAGCTTTTTCCCACCAGTTTGGTAATCCATCGTGATCTGTATCCCAATCTGCCGGACGCGTTTCTGAAGCGAAATTTGGCCATCCGCCTGCATCTTGTTCATTATCTATCATTCCACCTAAACCACTTTTGCTTCCTTTAAAACTAAACGTTCCTTTTAAAGTTTCATCAATAATTCTGTTATCATGTTTATCAAAAAACGGCTGATTTGCACCAACATCTGAAAGTACATTTTTATAGGCCGCTTTCGCCGATTGTGTTTCTATATAAGAAGGAAAAAATGGCTTGTCAACAAATGTTTCATATTCTACTTTCTCATTATGGCTTATAGTAGATTTTCTCCCTTTTTCCTGAGATTTCTCATCAAAATAACCTGGCATTATATTACCGTTGAAATAATAACGCTGCATTCCTTTTCCAACTCCTTCGTGCTGCGCATTTAACGCTACAAATATTTTAGTCGAAGCGCCCGGTTTGTAATAATTATTTACAAAATTTACCTCGTTTGCACCACCGTCTGTAGTTCTTTGTCCCCAATTGTAAACCACATTATTTGTAATATCCAATCTTCCTGTATAATAACCATCTCCGTTTAAACCACCACCAATACTCCAGTTTCTTCCGTAATTATGAGCCAGTAAATTGTGATGAAAACTTCCAATATCACCGCCAATTGTAGCCGCAAATCCGTGCATTTTCCCAACTTCATATTTATCATGTCCAGCGACATTCAAAGCTTCAGAAATTAAAGTTCTTTGTAAAGAAATATGATGCGCACCACGCGAACTAAAAGATTCATCAATTGTCCAGCTGATAGAACAATGATCAATAATACTGTAATCAGCACCCGTTAATCCCATTCCGTCATAAGTAGTTCCGCCGCCAATTCTCACTTTTAAAAATCGGACAACGCCATCATTTCCTGTTAATCCAATTGGCGCTCTGCTGATCGTAATTCCTTCTCCCGGAGCAGTTTGTCCTGCAATAGTAATATAAGGCTGATTTGCCACTAATCTCGAAGCCAGTTTTATATTTCCCGAAACATTAAAAACAATTGTTCTCGGTCCAATTTCCTGATTGATTGCATCACGTAAGCTTCCCGGTCCATCGTCATTTAAGTTTGTTACTTCAATTACTTTTCCGCCGCGTCCTCCCACAGCATAACGTCCGTAACCTTCTGCTCCCGGAAAAGCCAATTGTGCAGGTTTAAACGACCAAACATTTCCTAAAGTTACCTGACCATTATTATCTACTTCATCCACTCTCCAGTAATAAGTTGTTCCTGAATATAAATCAGAAACTGAATATGATTTATCAGTCAATTTTCCTTTAAATTCTTTTGAAGATTCTGTTGCATTCTCTACCGCATTTTTATCTTCCCCAAAATACAACTTATGAAATGCCACATTTTTTACAGCATCCCATTTTAAAATCAAATTTTTACTTACTTCAACATGTTCGTCTCTGTTTCTTGGTTCCGGAGTACGCGCCTGATTCATCAAGTTTGGCGTATCAATTTCAAAACCATTGATTACAATCTGTTTTATAACTTCTGGATTTGAAGCTGGATCAATCTCAAAACGAACAATTACATCTTTGCCTGCTTCTGCATTAAAAGTGATATACGCCATCGCTGCATCAATTTTAGCATTGGCTCTTTGGCTTGCATTTACAGTCTGCTCAAACTTTCCGTTTACATATATTTTTATAGGCGAAAAAGTTTTTCCTGTAATTACATCAAAAGCATTATGAAAAGTCAAAAGCGTGTGTTTTCCCGCTTTTAATCCGCTGATTTTCATTTCTAAATTTTCAGCCGTAACCAAACCGTCGCTTCCTAATTTATTATAAAACGGAGCGTTCATCCCCACTTTATACCATTTTGAAGTAAAATTTCCTTTTAGTTTAAATGCTACATTATTAAATGTTTTTTCAGCTTCTTTTTGATCGCTGACAACCCAGGAATCATAACTTACATCATGAACTTCTTCCAATTTTCTTTGAAAAAAATCGAAGTCTACTTTTACAATTTGTTTATCAGTATTTTGAACTGATTGTGCTTGTCCGTTTGCTGTCAAAAGCATAGACAAAACTGCAGCACTTAGTAATTTCTTAATCATTTTATTTGGTAATAGTTAGTTAGTTTAATTTTTTCTTTTTTTCTATTGAAATTCCTAACAGATTTATAATGTCTTTTTTCCTTTGTTCCGGAATTACTTTTAAAAACTTCAATTCTCCATTTAGAAGTTCGGCTTCAATTGTAGTATTTTGTTTTGCATGTAATTTGAAATGAACATTCCAATCTTTTGGCCATGCAGGAAAAAGATAAATTTTACCATCCGTTTCCTGTAAAAGCATTTCCTGCATGCCAATCATTCCCGATCCGCCCCAATTATGATCTGGAACCCAGTCAAATCCCGGACCCCAAAATGCAGGGAAACGTCGTTCTGAATTCGCCATTTTTAAAGTATTATATTTTGCTGCTTCTTCGGTTAAACCCAAACGAGCCGAAAAAATATTATCTTGTTTCCATCCAATATGACTTCTAAATTTTAAAGCATCGGGATCGTGTTTCCATGTATTTAAAGCGGTTTCTAAATCTGGTTTTCCAATGCCATAAATTCCCCACGGATAAACAGAATACAATTGCGGAACCTCAGAATTATTAACTCTTTCCCAAGATTTTGCCGGAACTAATACTTTATGATTTTCGATTTGTCCGAAGTTTAAAGGCGGAATTCTCGTTTGAAAACCTTTTACATATTCCAATTCTTCTTTTGATAATTGTTCCGAAGAAAATTCTAAAAGATTAGCTGTAATAACTTGTAAAGCCGAAATTGTACTATTAGAATTATACGCCATTTTATAAGTTTCAGCGCCCGAACCCGGATATAAAACTAGTTTTCCGTTTCCGTCCAAAGCTTTTCTTCCTCGCTGTTTCGCCAGATATTGATAATGCTCATCAAAAAATCGAAGACAGCTTATAATAAACGAATTGTATTTCTGAATATCTTCCCCTGCGTATTGTTTTTGCTGTAACATCATTTGACAGAATTCAAATACCGTATCCCATTCATATTCCAGCCATGCATTGTATTCCATTCCCGGATCGTAATCTGCGGGGCGTTTCCATTCGTATTCTGCTGGATTTGGCAATCCGAAATTTTCTAATTGTTCGGTGAAAGATGCACCGTTATGGTTCCAGTAAACTTTGCTTCTTAACTCAGCATTTTTCTGTAAACTCAAATAATAATCCAGCTTCGATTTCATCATATCAAAATCACCGCTTTTTACCATCGGGAAATAAACCAATCGCTGGTTTTGAGCCGTCATCGTTCCTCCGCCCCAATTCCTGAAATCGGGTGTAAAATCTAAAGCTGCATTAGTAAAAACAGGATCAACCGTAAATAATCCGCCGTTGAATTTTGTTGGATATTTTCCATACGCATTGCATCCTAACATATATCGAAACAACTGATAATTCTGTCCAATTTGATAAACCGAATCTTTCTCAATCGATTGATTTTTTTGAGTAAAAATAAAACTGCGGTTCCAGAAATCATTCCACCATTTTATAGTGTTTTTTTCTGCTTGTTTTGAAGTATTTTTATTGGATGAAATCTGATGCTGCAGTCCAGTATTCCAAGTATTTAAATCAGATTGGCTGGTGTTTAAATAAATTTCTAAAGAATGCTTTTTAGATGGTTTTATACTCGTTAAATTAAAACCTTTAAAATCTGTCGATTGGTATTTTCCTAGATACGTTCCATCGGGTTTTAGGTTATCGCCCGTCATAAATCCGCCGAAAGTCAAATTCGCAATCGGGTTCAGCATTTGTTCTTTAACCGATTCCATTTTTTGTTGTTTAACCGCTACATCAAAAACAGTATTCTCTCTGTTTCTGTGATAAAATTTTATGCCGTTATTTTCAAATGCAATAGAATCTTTAAAAATAACAATATCTCCTTGCGGTGCCCATTTATAAGAATTAGCATTATTGGCTTTTCCTTTTGAATCGCGATTTTTATAACGCCAGCTTTCATAAGATGCGGTCATTTTAAGCGAAGTTTTACTATCTAAATCTAAATGGATTATCGGTTTAAAAACATCTACCCAAAGTTTGATTTTAGTGCCATTCTGCCCAACTAAAATATAACCATCTTTTAATTTCAATTCCTGATGAAAACCTTCTTTTCCGGCAAAATGATTCGGACTTAAAGTCACTTTTACCCGACCTAATTTTAATAAAGTATTATGTTCATCAAAAGTTCCGCTTCGTGAAAAATAAAAATACAAATCGCCATTTTCTACCCAGACATTCATACCAACATCTCCGCCTCCCAAAGGCATAGATTCTGATGAATTGCTGCTCTGTGTATTCCAAACCTGATTATAATTTTCAAGCACAGGAATTTGCGCCTTAACTAAAAGCCCTGCAAAAAGAAAAAAGAAAATTATTGTATTTTTCACACTTATTTATTTAGACATACAATTACTTAAAAATGGAGAGCCACTTTGCATTAATATTTTTTATCGAGTATGTTGATTTATTTTATCTGCTTTCAAGAAATACCTGCCAACCATTAAATAGCCAGCAGGTTAACTCAAAAAATCTTTTAACCAATCAAGTAATAACTTAAATGAACTTATAAGACTTGAAATATCATAAAAGGTTTAATCGATTACCAATCATCTGTTCTAAAAGATGAAACTGGTAAACCTCCAGCACTAAATAATTCTGCTTTCGCGAAATCTTTCCATAAATAACGAACAGCAACTGGTTTAACCACTTTATCTGAACTCAAAACCACTGATTTTCTTCTCACAACTGTTTTTGCCGGATAGAAAACTTTATCTTCTCCAGCTATTTCAAAACCAGTAACTTCTTTATCATAAGACGTAATTCCATTAGCTGCATCATCAAAAGAAACCGTAACCGAACCATCTTTTATTTCCATCGATTTGTATTTAGGACTTTCGAATTCGAAGCCTTCAATTCCGTAGGTTTTTGCCAAAGCCTGAAAAGCCAAACGGTTTCCTCCTTTTTCTTTGTCCATTGGGTGAATGTTATTTTCTTCTCCAATGTCCATTAAAACGGCCATTCCTGAATTGGGAATTTCCTTTGAAGCTTTCAACTGCGCTTCTCTTATATAAGCCGAATTGTATTTTTCTAAATAATCTTTTGGATGAAAAGAAGCATAATTAAACGGTGCAATCTGAGCATAGTAAAAAGGAAAATCACCTTGTTTCCATAAAGCTCTCCAACTTGAAACCATTTTTTTCATTAAAGCAGCATACTCAGAAGCTCTTTCGTAATTTGATTCTCCCTGATACCAGATACAGCCTTTGATTCCGTAACCAATTACAGGCGAAAGCATTCCGTTAAACAAAGTCGTAGGAACACGATTTGGATCTTTTGCCAATTCTTCTTTTGTAGTCGGAATTTTAGCACTTGCGAAATCTTTCAGCATTTCCTGATTCATCCACGCTTCCATGCTTGAACCTCCGTACGAAACATGAATCAACCCAACCGGAACGTCTAAAACTTCTTGTAAAAGTGAACCGAAATACCAAGCCGTTGCACTAAAATTAGCTGTTGATTTTGGAGAAGCTGTTTCCCATTTTCCTTCAAAATCCTGCAAAGGTTCTAAAACAGTAGCACGCGGAATGGTGATTATCCGAATGTTTTTATTTGCTGATCTTACGATAATTTCATTTCCATTTCTAACGGGCTGACCTTGAAATCCTTTCAATGGCATTTCCATATTGGATTGTCCTGAACACAACCAAACTTCACCAATCAAAATATTTTTGATGGTCACTTTTTCAGTTCCTTCTGAAACTTCAATTACAAACGGCCCGCCAAATGATGGCGTTTGTAATTCTGTTTTCCATTTACCTGAATTGTCTGCTTTTACTTTATAGATTTTAGAATTCCATGACGTTTTTATCGCAACGTTAGCATTCTTTTCTGCCCAGCCCCAAATTGGAGCATTTGATTTTTGCTGCAACATCATGTTGTCCGTAAACAATGCTGGTAGTTTGATTTTGGCATTAATTTGAAAGCTCGCTAAAATCGTTAATAAGACAATAATTGATTTTTTCATTTCTATATTTTTTTTGCCACAGATTAAATGGATTAAAAAAGATTATTAATCTGTGGATATTTTTATTTTTCAATTGCCTCTAGCTTTAGCTGGAGGTTATATTATTTTTCAACATCTCAGGCTTTAGCCAAACTAACTATTTGGCTAAAGCCTTTATCTTATTATCTTTTTAAACCTCCAGCTAAAGCTAGAGGCAATTGATTTTTTTTCTTTTATCACAGATTAGAAAAATCTTTTTAATCCATTTAATCTGTGGCAAAAAAATTATTTAATCTTTTCTTTCACAAGCAAAACCGGCCCTAATAATCCTGCTTTCAGCAACGGCTCTCCTTCTAAACGAAATGCAGCATTTGTCCATGTTAATCGTTCTTCTTTTGGAAGTTTTTGGTCGCCCATTAATCGGTTTGCCCAAGTATTTGTGATTTTTATTTTTATAGTATTTTCTCCTTTTTGTAAAGCTTTTGAAATATCTGTTTTGAAAGGGAAAGTCCAAAGCGTCCCACAATCTTTCCCATTGATTTTGATTTCTGCAATATTGGCAATTTCACCCAAATCAAGCCAGATTTTATTAGAATCTTTTCCTTTCCAGATAAACTCTTTTTTATAAACTACAGTTCCCGAATAATACTTAATCTGATCATTTTCTGAAGTACTCCAGTCAAAAAGTTTATTTGTTTTTACAATTTCTTTTGGACCTTTAAATGCCGGATCAAATTGTAATTCCCAGTTTTCATCTAAAGTCTGAACAGTTTCAAATTCAGAAGATTTTCTCTGAGCTAAAATCTCTTTTGTTTCCTCTTTAAAAATCACAAAACCAGATTCGTTTGCATCTAAATTAATAGCGACAATTGTTCTTCCGTTTTCTATTTTCCAATTGGCTAAAGCCGAAGTTTTATCAGTTACGGGATTGTACCATTGTGGAATCTTTCCTGAAATTCTAAAAGAAGCTTCAAATGTTCTTTTTTCCTCTTTTTGATTAGAAATAAAATAAACATCTTCCGTATCAGATTTGCGGTGTGTCCAGGCAATTGTTTCTGAATCAGCTCTATTTAAATTTGGAAAATAAACGTCTTGAGAGATTCCAATTGAAGCAAAATCATTTTCTAAATAAGGTAATTTTATAACCGTTCCTTTTCCAATTTTCCAAGTTGATGTATTTGGATTGTTCCAAATTTCATCAATTACATTCTGCCATTTTTTAAAATTTGTATCCGATTGTAAACCTGGTTCTAAATTTGGTTTTTCATCAACAAAAATCGTTGCACCATCTTTTACTAATTGCAATATTTTTTCGGCGGAAGCCAAAGAAAGCAGCTTATTTGGTGCCATTTTATGAGTTCCCGGAAACAATAAGGCTCCGTATTCAATTCCGCCTTCAAAAGAGATTTTTCCGTTCTCTACTTTTGCGCGGTTTATCAAAACATCTGAATTGAACGAATCGTATTGGTAACCATTCATCGCGTTAATCCATTGCGATAAATCGGTTGAATTTTTAGAAAAACTTACTTCTTTTGGAATTTTAGTACTTGGCTGTCCTTCATTTTTCAAACGAATAGCTTCGCTTTCAATTCTTTCTTTTCCAAAAACATTCGGAATAAAAGGCACTAAACGATCCAGAAGTACGGAACGCGAAGGTAAATCCTCGCCAATAAAAACGGCTAAATCAATAACCGGTTTTCCTTTCTGTAACTGAAACTGTACTCTTTGGCAATATTCAAACCAAGCTTTTCCGGGTTCCCACCAAGTTTGGTCTCTTTCAAAATAGCTTCCAATTCCGTCTAAAGTCATTCCGGGTTTTCTGTCCAGCCACGGATTATGTACAAAAACGTGATAGAAAAAACGGTTAATTCCTAAAGCATAATTTCTATCGGCAACTACTTTTAAATTTCCTGGATGTTCGTCCCAATCCATTTTTAAAGCTGTAAAAGCTTCTGCCTGAATAATATCTTTTCCGTAAATATGTCCGCCGGAAATAGCATCTAACATATCGTTTGGTTTGTCGTGCGTTGGGCTTTTCAGCCAAAATTCACCGCTTGGATAATCAATATATTTAAAATGCAAAAGTCCGTCGCTCATCATCGTTGGCGCCACATTTTCTGAACTGAATTTTACATTAGCATCGTCAGCAATTTGTCGTAAAGTCCCAAAGAAATTCTCGGCAACCAATTCTGAAATTGTTTTTCGAACATCATATAAAACCTTCTCTGAAGTCTGGATATTTTTTACAGGAATTCCCGCCATAACAGGCAGATAATCTACAATATCATACCCTCTGCGGGTTTTAAATTCGTTTCTAAAAACAGGCGACCAGTTTTGGCTTCCACATTCCCAGCTGTCCATATGTAGAATTCTAACCACTTTTGAAGCTAATTCTGGACCCGCAACACGAAGCATTTCGCCAAACCAATGATCCAGCTGAAAACGAATGGCTTCAGCATTAAATTTGTCAACTTCTAAACCTCTTCCCGCTCCTGCCGTTGCATTTTCATGTCCTGTTGAAGTATGTCCAAAACGAATGATTCTCCAATTTCCTTTTCCGGAAGCTTTCCAATTTAAAATACCGTTTGCATCAACAAACTTCGAAATATTGATCATTTTTGATGGATCGATACAATCTGAAGCATTAATTTCTTTTTCGGTTGTCTGCGGACTCAATCGCCAAATAGCTCCCGATTTTCCTTGGTAATTGTCAATTAAAGGTTCATTTGACAAATAGATTTTGGCCACTTTTAAACCTTGATTCCATTTTGCAGGATCTAAATCTTCTGCGCCCGGTTCTGTTCCTTCCAGATCGTAAACGAATCTAAAATATTTAGCTTTTGTGGGAACAATGCTGTGCGTATAAAATGCATCAACATCCTGCCAGCCGTGGCGCGGCGTTGTTAATCTCCCTAAACTTCTGAAATTTTTACCGTCATCGCTGACTTCAATTAGTAAACGATGCGCCTGATAATTATTTCCTTTGGTTTCAATTTGAATGGATTTACATAAAAAAGGTTCATGAAATTCGTACTGAATCCAACCCTTTTTCGGCATTCTAAATAGTCCGTCTTTATCTGATGAACTTAAAATAGTCGCATCAGATTCGGGATTTGTTGATGTTATTTTTGGACGTTTTTTATCCGATGTAATAAAACTTTCTTTTACAGGAATAGCAAACGTTGCAATGTCTTTATAATAATCTTTGTAATGATTCGGAATGGCTAATTTTAGATTTTTAAAGTTGTTTCCGCTAACAATAGTATCTTTCCAAACTACCTTTTGCATTGACATTTCGGGCGTTATCCAAGGGCCTCCGGCAACGGCAAAACCATCGGCAGGATGAAATCCAAGTTTTACTCCAACCCGATCGGCTTCTGTTAAAGCCCAATGCACTAAATCCCAGAATTCTTTGCTTAACTGCAAAACAGGCGGATCAATCAAAGGCGGATTTGCTGGTCCTTTAATCGTCATTAAATACGCACCTTCAATACCTGCCCTTTTCATCGCTTCTAAATCGGCTGTGATGCCTTCTTTAGAATACGCGCTTTGCATCCAATACCAATACGTCCACGGTTTTGAGGATTCTTTGGTAGGCTGAAAAAAGGTATTTTCTTTTTTATGGATTTCCTGTGCGGAGACAATGCCCGCAAAGAGTAAGATAAAAAAGAGGTGTTTTTTTTGAAACATTTTTACTGTTTTATTTTCGTTTGTAAACCCGACAGGTTTTAATATTCGTTTTTATTTGTCATTTCGACGTAAGGAGAAATCGCATTAGAAACTCCTCAAACAAAATCTCAATCTTTGTCGACATACGTGTGCGATTTCTCGTTCCTCGAAATGACAAACTATACCTTTTAATTTTTAATTATAAATTACTAATATTTAAACTGCTTCAAACTACTTTCCAATTGATTTTTTGAACCACTGAAAGGCGTCAAATAAAAACTATACTCATAATCTCCAGACTTAATCTGATATTGTTCTAATGGCTGTGCAACAATCGTCCAACTATCATTTCCTCCTACTCCCATTTGGATTAAATCGATGTTTACTGTCAAAAATCCAGGATCTTTCAAATCGTAAGTATGTCCCGATGCGCTTAGATTTTCCTGTGTGTAGGGCCATGCACTCATACTTAGAACTTTGGTATCGTTTACCACTAAAAATCCGTTGTTTTTCTGCGGAGTACTTAATGCCATCCACCTTACATCACATCTGTTTCCGTTTTCCTGTGGTTTTGGGTAATGTTCGATAAAGTCATTAATTGGAAGTGAATATTTCCCAACAAACGAACCAAAACTTCTATCGCTGTAATTTTCCAGTTCCCCTTTTCCGTACCATGAAATCTGATCGAACTTTCTCTGAACACCCATCTGCATTCCGATTTTTGGAATGTTCGGCAATTTGTTTGAAGCTTTTAAACTGTAATCTACTTTTATTAATCCGTTTGGTAAAATATTATAGATCACTTTTACGCTCGCACTATCTTTTATAACTTCGTAATCGCTTGTTATTTTAATTTCAGAAGCTGATTTATCAATTGAAATGTTAACCAATTTTGGTTTTGCTTTGTACCATTGTTTCAACAACTTTTGCGATTTCCAACCACGTTTATCATTGTCTGTAAGCGGTCTTACGAAGTTCGGTAATAGCGGTGCAAAAACTTGTTCTTCTCCGTTAAAAATATAAGAACTTAAAGCTCCGTTTGTTTTTCCAATTGTGATGTCAAAAGTTTTTCCTTTGATTTTAAAATCTGAATCTGACTCAGAAACGTTCAGCGTTTCTTTTTTAAATTCTGGAGAAACGGCTTCTTTCTTTTTCAATATAAACTGATCTTCCGCGACAGCGTAACCTTTTGAAGCCCATAATTCATCCTTTGAAAGTTGGAATTCGATATTTAAAATATACTCCGCATCTGCTTTCATTTTTGGCAGATACGAACTGATATCTAAAGCTGTCGATTGTCCTGCTTCAATTTTAAATGGTTTTAAAATCTGAGTTTTAATCACGTTTCCGTTTTCCATCACTTTTAAAACCGGAATATAACCTTCTAAAGATTTAACGGCCTGACGATTTTTGATTTCTAATTGGTTTCCGTTTAAAGTCGAAACCGCTGGCTGATACACCCATTTGTTTTCAAAAATGGAACCTTTTGGTTTTCCGTTAGAATCTACAATTCCTTTTGTATTGAAGTTTCCGTCGTGGTATTTCTCGCCAAAATCTCCTCCGTGAGCAAAATAATTCTGTCCTGATCTGGAATCAAATTTTACTAATCCCTGATCTTTAAATTCCCAAATACAGCCTCCGATAACTCTAGGAAGCGAACGGAATTCATCCCACAATTCTTTTAAATTTCCAACTGAATTTCCCATCGCATGAGAATATTCAACGAAAATAATCGGACGAGTATCTTTCTTTTGATCGACTAAAAATTTCGGTGTGAAAACGCCCGGATAAAAACGGCTGACCATATCAACATACGAATCATCCTGCGGATTTTCGAATCGGTACGCATGATCAATTGTTTTTGGATATCCTGGATCAAGCGGATCGATATAACCGTCTAATTTTGCATTTCCCTGCGCTGGTTCGTAATGAACTGGACGTGTAATATCGAAATCATGAACCCAGCCTGACATTGCCGAATGATTTGGCCCTTTTCCTCCTTCGTTTCCTAAACTCCACATTACAACCGATGGATGGTTTTTATCTCTTTCGACCATTCGAATCATTCGTTCCATATAAGCATTTGTCCAAAGCGGATCGTTGCTTAATTTCCCGCCAATTCCATGTGTTTCCTGATTGGCTTCATCCATAACCATGATTCCGTATTGATCACATAATTCGTAGAAATAAGGATCGTTTGGATAATGACTTGTACGTATAAAGTTGAAATTGAACTTTTTAATCGTAGTAACATCTTGTTTTATATCTTCTCTTGTAACGGCTTTTCCTCTTGTTGGATGATGGTCGTGACGGTTTACGCCATATACATAGGTTTCTTTTCCGTTAATGAGCATTTTTCCATTTTCTTTCGAAAATTCAATTGAACGGAAACCAACTTTACAACTTTTGGCTTCGGTAACATTTCCGTTTTTATCTTTTATGGAAATGACCATTGTGTATAAATTCGGTTCTTCTGAACTCCATTTCTTTGGATTTTTAATGGTTTCTTGAAAGAATCCGAAACGTACATTATCCAGACGAGGATAACTTTCGTTGATCAAATCAATCACAGGTCTTTGAAGCGGTTCTTTGAACATTGCCGTATTATTACCATCATACAATTGAACATTCATCGTGTAATCTTTTATTTTTTCTCCTGTTAAATTCTCCACTTTCGGTCGCAGTTTAAAAATCGCATCTGTATATTGTTTGTCTAATTTTGTTTGAACAAAGAAATCCTGAATACGCAATTTTGGTTCAGCCATAATGAAAACTTCACGCTGGATGCCGCTCATGCGCCAATGATCCTGATCTTCTAAATAAGAACCATCTGTCCAACGGATTACACGAACTGAAACTACATTTTCTCCTGCTTTCAAGTAAGGCGTAATATCAAATTCTGATGGCAGAAAACTGTCTTCGCCATAACCTAAAAATTCTCCATTTAACCAAACCTCAAAACCTGAAATTACAGCTCCGAAATGTAAAGTAACGGTCATATCTTTCCAGTTTTCTGGAACCGTAAAACTTCTTTGGTAAGAACCAACTCCGTTATAATCTTTAGGAATATAAGGTGGATTTATGGGTCTAAACGGATAAACGGCGCTTTTGTAAATTGGATTATCGTATCCTTTCATTTCCCAATTGGAAGGTACTTCGATTTTATCCCAGCCTGAAACCGTATTTTTATAAAAATCTTTTGAAGCTTCTTTTAGATTTACGGCATATTTAAAATCCCAATCGCCGTTTAGTATCTGGATTCGGCTTTTGGTTCTATCGCCTTTTAAAGCGTCTTCAACACTTGCGTAAGAATAAGCTGTTGCTCTTGATGGTTGTCTGTTGATGCTTGTAACTGTTGGATCTTCCCACGGAGCAAACTTGTATTTTTTATGAAATTCTGGAATCCCAGCAGGTTCTCCTGTAACGGATTGGGCTTGCGTGGGATATGTTAGAAGTAAAATGAAAAATGTGAATACCGATTTTGGTATCAAAAATCGAAACCTTGAAAAGTTATTTATTTGAAATGGTTTGGACATTAATTCTATATTTTTTTTATTCGTTTTTTTGTCATTCCGACGAAGGAGGAATCTCCGTAAGAAGCTCTACAAAGTATTTCCTCTCTTTGTAGAATATTGACGCGAAGATTTCTCCTTCGTCGAAATGACAAACTGTGTCTTTATTTATTTTTGCGTAATTAAACCTGACAGGTTTTAAAACGTACGATATCTTAATTCTTTGTACTTTGTACTTCCCTCTTAATTCTTCTTCTTTTTCTCCGGCGGTGCCACAAAATTCAATTTACTTTTTCCTAAATCTTTAGACGTTGCAATGGCAATTCCTCTTTGTTCTGCTTTATTAACCGCGCAGTAAAAATGATAAACAACGCCATCGTGCTTTACCACAAATGATTTATGCGCAAACATATCATCATAAGGTTCTGATGATTTAACTAAGTCATCACCATTCCAGTCGGTCCAGTTTACTAAATCATTCGAAACTGCAAAACGGTTAAATGCGCCTTGATTCCAACCCGTCCAAAAAGCTCCAAAATAAAACATAACCCAAGTATCATTAATACGCTGAATATAAGCGTCTCCTGAGATTCCTTTATGATGGTTGATTAAAGGTTTATCGCCATAACGTTTCCATTCTTTCATATCGTTTGATACCGCCATCGCAATGCGCTCAGCGCCTTTAGCCGGATTTATGCTATCACCACGGGCATTATAATACATGATAAAATTATGTCCTATCACTTTATCTTTATCGCGAATCACACTGTTTTTGTACATCGTGCTATTATCCCACCATCTGGCGTCTTTGTCCTTTGGAGTCAAAACCGGATTTTCTAATCTCTGAAATTCGTGTGGTTTTGTCGGCGCTTCTTTGGTATATGCCATTCCGATTGATAAAACGCCTGCTTCGTAACCTTTGCTGTCTCCGCCAAAATAACTCATCCAGTATTTGTCATCGTATTTTTCCCATTCGTAGCTTCCGCCCCAAGTTGGATCTTGCAACGAAATATATCCTGCTTTTTGGTTGACGTCCCAGTGTTTTTCATTTTCTGAAAATGACATTACTTTTCCCAGATATTTCCAATCTAAAAGGTTGTCACTTTCTGCAAGCCAGGTTTCATAACCTCTTCCATCGTAAATTAAATAGGTCATATACCATTTGCCGTCTTTTCTAAATACACTCGGACAATCCATTTTGTATGAGTTGTCAGTTGGAACCATTACCAAACCGTATTTATAAGGTGTTTTAATTTCCTCGTAAATCTCCTGCATTACGCTGTCGGTAATTTCTCTTTTCTTGTATTTGGTCGCACAGCTGGTTATAGCAAGTGCTGAAATGGTTAGAATTAGGTATTTAATTTTCATTTTTATGTTTTTTTGCCACGAAGGCGCTAAGGCTCTAAGTTTTTGTTTTGGAAAGATTTAATCTCGCAAAGTCGCAGAGTCGCAAAGTTTTTACTTTCTATTCTCTATTCTCTATTCTCTATTTTCTATTCTCTATTTTCTATATTCTAAAATCTTGCTTCTTGCATCTTTCTTCTTCCCACTCTCTTTTATTTCTTCAACTCTTTTAATTTAGAATCCATCACATCTCTATTCAATTTTACTTTTACCATTCCTGTTGGATGAAATCTTCTTTTTAAGTCGATTGCATTATAAACTATTGTGTAAACGTCATTTCCTTCTGGGATTAAGCACAAAGGCGTTCTCATAATATCCCACCATTTATCAACTTTGGTTTCTATTGGTAAATAATGTGCTTCTGCCCAATTCACTCCGTCAGCCGATAACGAATACGCAATCATGTTAGGTAAATGGTGTCCCCAGCCGTCTGGGCCACCGTCGAAAATAGCGATGTACAGACCGTTTGGTAATTGACTTACAATTGGATTTTCTACAAACTGCGGATGCATGGTTTTAATGGGTTCCAGACCTTTGTTCATTCTCAACCAAGGACCTTCTAAACTTTTGGATTCGGCTAAAGCCACAAACCAGCCTTTTCCCGATTTCTTTGGATAATCTGCCCAAGAATTAAACGGATAAGCGCCGCTGTAAAAGCCGAAATATTTATCGCCCACTTGGTATGGAAAAAATGACGCAACACCCTGACGTCCTTCCCAAGGCTGAGAATCTAATCCGGGTTCCATAATGATTCCCATATCTTTATAAGGGCCGCCAATTCCATTGATTCCGTCTACAGTTGATTCACAACGCCAAATTCTTCCGAATGAATGATTTGGTTCTATTGTTTTACTTACGGTATAAGCCAAATAATAGCCGTACCATTTGTTTGCTTTTTCATTAAAAACCGGCATATACGACCAGATGGCTGCACGACGATCGTTCATTGGATTATCATCTTCTGTAACGGCGTAAGTTCCGCTTGCTTGATAAATGGTTGATTCTCTTTTCCAATGAATGGCATCTTTACTTGTCCAATGTCCAATTTTGGTTTTTACACGATCGTAATAGTAATCAACACCTTTTTCTCCTGCTCTTTCAGTTGGAAACATATGATACGTATCTCCGACTTTTACCACACGTCCTCCTTCAAAACCTCCTTGAATTCCTTCTGTTCCAGACATTCCTTCATCAATAACGGGTTTATTTTCTCCGCCGATAATTTCGAAAAGTGGTTTTTCATCTGAAAATCCTTCAACGATAAAAGTTGGATTCCAAAGTTTTCCGTCTGGAAAATTGGCATTTCTTGGTTCTAGCTTTTCAGAAGCTTTTACAACTCCTAAAACAGCAAATAATCCTTTTCCAAGATTTAAAGTTTGTGTTCCTTTTGGAAATGAAATCGCATAAACATTTACTGGAGGTAAACCTGTAATCGTCAATCCGTTTTCTAAAATTAATTTAGACTTTTGAAGTTTATCAGCTTGAAGATATTCTGAATTATTTTCTTGAAAAACACCAATTAAAACCTGAACAGGCTCTTTAAATTTTAATTGTAAAGGGGCATTTGTTCCATTTTTATATTGATCCAAAGGAAGTTCAATTCCCGTTAAACCTTGTAATTCTGGAGCTAAACGAACTATATTGTGTTTGCTTCCTGAAAATACATGAGCGTATTGTGTCGTTTTGAATGTTTTGTAATTGGATTTTACAATTTCGAATGATGCTGGTTTCCATGTCGTTTGTGCTGTGGCTTGAATGCAGACAGTGAAGAGCATTAGGAAAGCTGCTTTTAATTTGAAATTGTATTTTTTATTTTTTGAAAACATTGGTTTTTTATTTTTTTATTGAGCTTTTTTTGTCATTCCGACGGAGGAGGAATCACACTAGGAATTCTGCAACTATAATCGACAATCTTTGCGGAGTTACTTGCGAAGATTTCTCCTTACGTCGAAATGACAAACTGTACGTGATAATCTTTATGGTTACGAGTGTGTTTCCTCGTTCCTCGGAATGACAAACTCGACGCTATAAACTATTCACTAATTACTAATTACTCACAAAGCTTTATAACTCACTTTATACTCCACATTCGGTTTTACAATCAATTGATATTTATTTTTTGCTAATTCTGTAATCGTTCCAGAGTTTGTTTTTGGTTTAACTGAACTTTCAAAAATCAATTTTCCTTCTCCTTCGCCTGCTTTTACTTTGATTTCTTTAGTGTCGCAATACACGGCAACTTCTCCGTTTGGTGTTGGCACTTTTCCTTCCATCCATTTTAAACCGCCAAGATTTGGTTTAATTTCATATTCTGAATAACCTGGAGCAGTTGGTTTTACGCCCAAATAATATTTTCCTAATAAGTAAATCGGACTTGCGCCCCATGCGTGGCAAAGGCTTTTCCCGTAAGGACGTCCGTACATCGTTAAATGCTCTGTTCCTTTTTTGTTTGGATTGTATTCTTCCCAGAAAGAGGTTGCGCCTTCATTCAGCATTCCGCCCCAATAATCTTTCATTTCTTTTAAAACATAATTCTGTTCGCCCATTGCGCACAAGGCTTCCAATTCGTAAAAACGCATGTATGGTGTAGTGATTTGAAGAACATCTTTATTCAGCAACACTTTCTTTTTTACATTTTGTTTTTGTTCTTCAGTAAAATAATTGAAGAAAATACCGAACATATTAGCATATCTGGTTACAATATTTTGGATTTTACCGTCGATACGCTGATGCTTCATGACGTTTTCTTTTTTATCCCAAAACACATCAAATAATTTCGTTTTTAAATCATTCCCTAATTTTTGATATTGTTTTTGATCTTCATTTTTACCAGCAATTTCAGCACTTACAGCCATCGCTTCTAAACTTCTGGCTAAAAGCATTTGTTCAAAACTAACCTCGCCCGTTTTTGGAAGTCCATCTGCCCAATCAATAAAGACCCAGTCTCCTTCTAATGGTTCAAGGAATCCGTTTTTGTTTCTTCTTTCTAAACAGAAATCCATAAGCGATTTCATTCTTGGATAAAAAGTTTTGATGAATTTCGTATCACCTGTATGTAAGTAATAATCGTAAACACCTACAAACCAATAAAGCGAATAATCCATTATAATATTTACGTGAGCCGTTACAGGATCTTTTCCACGAAGTGCTAAAAGTGTTCGTTCTACCGAAGCCGAATCAAAGAATAAATAATAATTCATTAAATAACTTTGATAAGCGTCGCCAGACCAAACCCAGCGGTCGCGTTTAATTCCGTCTATAAAAAATTCACGAGACGTTAAATGCATCGTGTAAGCCGACACATCCCAAATTTTATTCAATTGTTCATCCGAAGACTTGAATGCGCCACGATAATCTAATGGCAGATATTCATAAAGCATCGAAATCGAATCGTATTTTACTCCTGCATCTGCTTGCACCTGAACATACCGAAATGCTTTCGAGCCATTATGTGTGTAGGTTTCAGATTGTTTTCCATCAAAAGATAAATGATCTAAGGTTTCACATTTGGCAGAATCTAACGCTTCTTCACGAGATTCACCATAATAAAGTGCTAGTTTGCCTTTTCCTTTTAAGCCGTGAATTTTAATGTAACCAAAAGTTTCTTTTCCAAAATCTACCAATTGGCCAGATCCTATCTTTTCGGTTTTCTTCGCACTTAAAGGTTTGGTTGTTAATTTAAACCCAGAAGGTTTATTTTCTGGCGAATTAAAATTCCAAGAACCAACTGGAACCCAAGGCGTCCCGGATTGCTGTGCTTTTCCAGTTTCATCTATCCAAAGTTTATCTTCGTTGGTTACTTTCCAAGAAGCATCAGATTTAACGTAATTACCAGCAATATAAATGGCTGGCAACACTTCCTGATTATAAACTTTAAAGGAAATTTTATGTTTTCCGGCAGGGACTGCAATTGATTTTGGCTGTCCGTAAATCTGAACGCCATCTAAAAGTAATTGAAAAGGTCCTTCTGAAAAGATTTTCACTTCATCTGGTTTTGGAATATCTACTTCTGTCTGAAAAGTGACCAAAGCGTAAGGGCTATAATATTGCCAAAGCGGTGGAAATACTGCCTCGCGTTCTGTGCGTCTTACCTGCATTTTATTGCTTAACCAAACTTCAAAATCTCCTGGATACCAGATCCATGTCGCTTCTTTTGGTTTTTCCTGCGCCGATATTTGAGAACAAGAAAAAAGAGCAACGAAAAGAAGTAAAGTCTTAAAAATGGAAAAGCGGTTTAGCATAGTTAGTCTATTTTGGGACTAAAGTTAAGTGTTCTCATCACATTTCACACCCTGCACTATCCTGCTATTTCATAAAAAAGAGTACTTTTTGATAATTTTTTAAGGGAAAAATTATGAGTTATTACTTTTTTAGTATTAAAAAAAATGATGTTACAATTTTATGGGACGCTTATGAGACAGATTCGCTATCGCGAAGATGCGGATGAAAGCGGATTTTAATTATTTGCTCTTTTTTGTCATTTCGACGAAGGAGAAATCTCCACGAGAAGCTCTACAAAGATTGGACTTTCGTTGCGGAGTTACTTGCGAAGATTTCTCCTTCGTCGAAATGACATTGATTGTGGTTATTTGGATAAAACTAAAAGAAAAATCCGTGTAAATCCGAGTCTTTACGAAGTAAATCCGTTTTATCCGCGTTCTAATTTAGGCTTACAATCTAAGCAATCATCCTATCAGATTCATTTTCATCTTCTAAAATATAATTAGAAGGCGTTTTTCCTAAATGCTTTTTAAACATATAAATAAAGGCACTTGTAGTTTCGTAACCTAAATTAAAAGCAATTTCTTTAATGGATTGTTTTTCACCTAAACGTTTTATAGCTTCCAATAATTTTAAACGTGTACGCCAGTCGCTGAAATTCATTCCCAGCTCTTTAATAAACAAACGAGACAAAGTTCTGGTGCTCATAAAAGAAAGTTCGGCGTAATATTCTATTGTGTTTTTGCTTGAAACATCATTCATTAAAAGTTCAACAACTTTTTGAAGTCTTTCGTGATTGGTTGTTGGCAAGAATGTGGCACTTGGCTCAATTAAAGCCAGTTCGTCTAAAAAAACGTCACTAATTCTTTTTTGAGATGGCGTAAGATTTCCTTCTACTCCAAAAGAAATGATTTTAAAAACCAACTGCTTTAAAAACATCGGAATATCAAATGAAAAACTGTTTTCTGGCAATCCTTCCATTGCAGAGGGATCGATAAAAACGCTGTAGTAATTAACGTCTTTCTGAAAAGTAACCTGATGCTCTACTCCGCCCGGAAGCCACAAACCTTGCAACGGATTCACAACCCAAATATGATTGCCCACCACAACATTCATTACGCCACGGGTTGCATAAATTAACTGACCTCTTGGATGCGAATGCGAAATACACATTTCGTTGGTTACCATTTCGGTATAACCAATAACAGGTATCGATGGATCAACTCTGTATCCATGTTCCTGCGCCATTCTATATGTCCGATATTGACTATTCATTGTCCAAATATAGCAATTCTGACATTAGTATTCTTTTAATCTTTGCAAAAAATAATACAGCTGTTGTTTTTTAATCTAATTTAAAAATCAAAAAATATCCCATGGACACTATTAAAGCAAATCCTGACATAGTTAAAAAAACCACTTATTCGATCTTATTCATTATCAGTTTTTCTCATTTAATTAATGATCTTTTACAGGCTGTTATCCCTTCTGTTTATCCATTAATTAAAGAAAATTTTAATCTTAGTTTTACCCAAATTGGTATTATTACTTTAACCTACCAAATGGTGGCTTCTATTTTACAGCCGTTTGTGGGAATGTATACAGATAAAAACTCTAAACCTTATTCGCTGATTGTTGGAATGTGTTTTACAATGGTTGGACTTTTTCTGGTTTCGATATCTTCAAGCTTTGTTTACTTATTATTATCAGTAAGTTTAATCGGGATTGGTTCTTCGATTTTTCATCCTGAATCTTCGCGTGTGGCGCATTTGGCTTCGGGCGGAAAAAGAGGTTTGGCACAATCTATTTTTCAATTGGGAGGAAATGCCGGAAGTGCTATCGGGCCTTTATTAGCTGCTTTTATTGTTATTCCGCACGGACAATCTTATATCGCTTGGTTTTGTATTATCGCTTTAGTTGGTGTTTTTGCTTTGTATAAAATTGCGATTTGGTATACGGCACATTTATCGGAAAGAAATGCGAATAAAGCTTCTCACCAAATCGAAACGCATCATTTGTCTAAAAACCGAGTAATTGCTTCGTTGGTTATTTTATTGGTTTTGATTTTCTCTAAGTATTTCTACATGAGCAGTATTACGAGTTATTATACTTTCTTCCTTATAGATAAATTCCACATTACGATTCAGCAGTCACAAGTCTATCTGTTCTTGTTTTCAGGCGCAGTTGCTGCAGGAACTTTGATTGGAGGTCCAATTGGAGATCGATACGGCAGAAAATATGTAATCTGGGTTTCTATTTTAGGAGTAGCTCCGTTTACCTTAATGTTGCCTTATGTTTCTTTATTCTGGGTTGGAACATTATCTGTAATCATCGGATTAATTCTTTCTTCGGCATTCTCTGCGATTTTGGTTTATGCAACTGAATTAATGCCTGGAAAAGTTGGACTTGTTGCTGGTCTTTTCTTCGGGTTTGCTTTCGGAATGGGCGGTTTAGGTTCTGCTATTTTAGGAAAAATTGCCGATGCTACAAGTATTGAATATGTATTTAAGATTTGTGCGTTCCTGCCATTAATTGGGATTATTACTGGATTCTTGCCGAATTTGGAGAAGAAAAAGAAGGTTGATTAATTTTTTTTTATGCCGCAAAGTCGCTAAGACGCAAAGTTTTTTTTTAATTTAAGATTTTAATTGCGTCCAGCTTTAGCTGGATGACAGATAATACAAAGCTCAAAAGGCTTTAGCCAAATTGTAGATATTTGGCTAAAGCCTTTCTATTGTTATAATATATTCCTCCAGTTAAAACTGGAGGCAACTCATAAAAAACTTTGCGCCTTAGCGACTTTGCGAGCAAAATTTTATCTGTGTATTTGCAATCTTTTTCAAAACATAGCACGTGGTTTCAACCACGGGAAACGTATTTTGATAAACGGAATGTTATGTATTGCGTCCACGTGGTTGAAACCACGGGTTATGTTTAGATAGATGATTTTTATTTTGCTTCAATTTCATTGTTGGTTGTAATAATGATTTTATTTTGCTGATGTTCAATCGTTACGAAATTCCCGTAATTAAAACCGATTTTCTGAAGCCATTTTCCGCAAAGACGAATTTCTGGAAATATAACGTATCGATGATATGATCTTGCAATATGTTTTGGTTGTATTTTTAATCGTCTTTTCGCTGATTGTTTCATTTTATTTTTATTTCATTAAAACAAAAATAGTAAAAATTATACTACAAATAATATTTTTTAGACACTAAATTATTGTTTTAGGGCAATTTTGAGTATTCTAAGTATTATTTTTATTATATTTAATTTATAAGATATTTGCATGATATGTCAATAAATCAACATTGTGTCGAAACTTAAGTTAAATAGAATAAAAGTTGTTTTGGTTGAAAACAATCGAACTAGTAAGGAATTAGCTAATCATTTAGGTAAAACTGTATCGACTGTTTCGCGTTGGTGTACAAATGAAGCTCAGCCTTCTATTGAAACACTTTATGAGGTTTCTAAATATTTGAAGGTTGATATTCGGGAGTTGTTGGTTTCTACTGGGAATAAATCATAAAAAAAACAAATTTTATATTGGTTCTGCACTCCCCCAATTTCTATTGGGAAAAACATCTCTTTTTGTTGTATATGAAAGCGTTCCTTTATTTTTATGAGTACTGTAAATATTACAATTCGGTAGATTTTTTTTAATACAACTTAAAACTGCTTTACGAGGATGCTTTATATTTCCTTCTGCTGAAATTATAAACATTTCTGGATCAAACTTTCCAATCCAATTTGTACTTATATTTCTTCGACTTCCATGATGTGGTAGTTGAACAAAAAATAAGTTTTCAGTACTAAATCCATTCTTTTCCATATCATCAAATGATTCTACTCCAGCATCACTTGTTAGTAAGTACCTTTTGTTATTACTATCAATTAATTCAATAACTGTTGAGGAAAGATTTTCTGGAGAAGCATCGTTTTTTTCATCAACAACTTGACAAGGTTTTAATAGTTCATCTGTTTCATTTACTTCTGTAAAAGATTTTGAATAATCAACTTTTTTGAGGAAATCAATATTTGTAAACAGCTGAACTTTAGATTTGTAAAACTCTCTTGATGGTGAAACAATCTTAACTTTATTATAATTAAAAACATCACTTAAAGCCTCTATTCTTTCAATATTGAATTTTTCACATAAGTCATTTAATTCTTGAATTTTTTGAAATGACTTGTAAAGATGCTCAATGTCCGCATCCTCTTTTCTTAATGCTGATTGTCTAATATTCTCTCGTAATTCTTCAGAAATAAATTTAACAGGATCGTTATAAATTCCCCAAGTCATTTCTTCTCCAAGTTCTTTGACTAATTCAATTAATCCATTTATGTGATCTGCATGTGGATGGCTATTTATAAAAGCAATCCTTCTGTTCTGATACAAATGAGGTTTGATCCATTTTTTGTAATGTGTGACAATCTTACTTCCAAAACCTTGATTTCCTCCATCAAGAAACAAAACAATGTCTGATTCATTTGGGTTTCTTGCCCAAATAACAATTCCATCCCCATCTCCAACATATACAAAATCTATTACAAAATCCATACTTTTAAGTATTAGCGTCAATTCTTTTTATTACATAATTTGTTTGTTTTCTATATGCGAACAAATAAATTATCGCAATAAAAATAAGAAGTAAATATTCTTGGGTGTTTTCAGAAAAATTAAACCATTTAAGATCAATAGAATAGTAAACTTTAGATAATATTACTAAAATAATAGTAGTCAATAAAACTCTAAATTTATTATTTACCTCTAATAATATTTCAAGTTTATTATCTTTCTTACTTGCATCTACAAAAAGTTTATAATCGCGAAAGGTTACAAATTTGATTTTTTTTAAAAATGGTTCAATATAAACAGACGATATTCTACTAATTGTAAGACCTATAAAATAATATAGAAAAACGTTAATTAGTAAGTTATCATGGGAAATTTTATAATTGGTAAAGTGATTGATTAAAACTACGAACAATATTCCTGGAAGAAGATTATTAAATAGGTTATAAGAGGATAGCTTGTTAAAAAAATCATTCATATGCTACATAATTTTTTAATATCTCTTTTAATAGTTTTCAGATAATAAAATTCGATTTAAGACTTAACATTTGGAAGCCCGTTGATGCAAACGTACTATTTATTCTTCGCAAATTAATACGTATTTACACGTGTTTTCAACATTCTTTATTTTATAAATATAAAAAAAAACGCTTCCTGTATAAAAGAAGCGTTTATATAAATTAGAACTAAGTAAATTATCTAATTCCCATTAAAAACCAAATACAAAATCAAAATCGTCAACCCCAACAACCCAAACAAAAGCTTCACCTTTTTACTCGTTTTAGGAATATCCCTTTCATCTGAAAAATTAACTTCAGGATTTTTATCGGTTAAAGAAATAATAACAGCTGTAATTAAAAGTACAGCAAAAATGTAAAATGAAATCAATAAAAAGTGAGGCCAAGCAGGATATTTATCGGCAGGGAAAATCCATAGATACAAAACCCCAACAAACAAACTAAAAGCCGAACCCCAAGAAAGTGTTGCATTTACGGCTTTTTTAGTCGTACGTTTCCAGAAAACACTCAAAAGGAAAACAACAGATAACGAAGGCGCCAAGAAACCTAAAACCGCCTGAAATATGTTGAATAAATTCTGTCCTTTTATATTGTCAATCGCAACGGCAATTAGAATGGCAAAAACACATCCAGCAGCAATTGTTAATCGGCCAATTCTAATTTGATCCTGAATAGTTGCCGTCGGGTTGATTTTCTTAACATAAATATCATTCGTAAAAACAGTGCTTAAAGCGTTTAACGAAGAACCAATTGTTCCCACCAAAACCGCAATCATCACACAGATTACCAAACCGTTCATTCCGCTTGGGAAAAGATTGGTAACCATTGTCATATAAGCCAGATCAGAATTGCTTCCTAATTCTGGATATAACGCATAACACAAAATTCCGGGAAGAATGAACAACGGCAAAGCCATAACTTTTAACCATCCGATAAAGTTTACGCCCAATTGTCCCTGCTCCAGATTTTTAGCTCCTAAAACACTCTGTACCATCGATTGATCAGTACAAAAAAAAGCAACCGCAGCAACAGGATATCCCAATAAAATAGCCGGCCACGGATAGTGCGCATCATCTGAAGGACGAACTAAATTCCAAAAGTTTGAAGGTGTTTTAGCAATTAAAACATCGATTCCACCCAGTTTTTGCAAGCCTAAAAAGGAAAGTGTCAATGAAACTACAATCAGCAGAATCATCTGAAAAACATTCACTTTAGCAATCGCTTTTAATCCTCCTGCAAACGTAAAAATTCCAGAGAAAATTACTAAAACCGTTACGCTCTGCCACATTGGAATTCCCAAAATCTGACGTACTAAAACGCCTCCGCTGAATAATCCTAAAGACAGCCAGCTTACTAATATTTTTACCAAAGCATACCAAGCCAAAATATTCTGCGTACTGTCGCCATAGCGTTTTCCCATATATTCGGGCATCGTACTTACTTTACTGGCAATATATCTTGGCGCAAAAACCATCGCTAAAAGCAGTAAAAAAACAAAAGCGTACCATTCGAAATTTCCTGCTACAATTCCCGTTGCGTAACCAATACTCGCAAAAGCCAATAATGACGAAGGCCCAACATTAGTTCCCCACATATTAAACCCGATGCTGTACCAGTTTAAGGAGTTTCCGGCCAGAAAAAGCGTTTCGTTTTTCTTTCTCTGCTTCATACTTACCACATATCCAATGACTAATAAAGCCACTAAATAACCCGCAACAATTACAAAATCGAGCGTGGTTAATTTATCGTAGATACTGTTCATAGTCCGTATTCGTTAAGAATATCGGCTATTTTAACCGGCATTCCAGTTTGCAAAGATTTATCCATTGCCTGTAATAAAGCAACGGTTCCAATTCCTTCTTCCATGTTTGGATAAGCTTCAAAACCTTGCTCGATACTATCAACAAAATATTCTAAATAATTCTGATATTCCCCACCATGATGACTTTGTCCTTCAAAACGGAAATAATATTTTATCGTGCTATCGCCCCAAGTAATTACTTTTTCTTCGCCAGTTTTATCAGTAACGGCATAGCGCAATTCATGATAATCAGCTTGACTTGCCCCTTCTGTAGCTCTTAAAATTGTGCTCATTCCACTGTCGCGTTGTGCGGGCTGAGTCGGCGAAGTATAAACACCGCTTACACGGGCGATTCTTCCATCCGTTGCTTTGAAGATAAAATGCATCGTATCTTCATTTTTTAAACCTGCTGATTGCCCATTACTGCTAATCATTCCGTAACCCATTACTTCCTCAATTTTTGGCAAATACCATCTGATGAAATCTACAGGATGACTCAAACCTCCGTACAACCATTTAAACGATTGCAATAACGACCATTCTTTCTTTAAAAACCATCTGTGATCAGCGTGATATTGAGCTTCTATTGTAATTAAATCTCCAATTAAACCTGCTTCGTAATCCGCTCTTTGCCTTTTGGCTGGTTCGAAGAAACGGGAACTTTGACCGATAAAAACTTTCTTTCCAGTTGATTTACTTAATTCTAAAAGTGCTGCGGCATCCGAAAGATCATCAATAAAGGGTTTGGTACAAACGACATGTTTACCGTGCAGTAAAGCTTGTTTTACATGTTGTGCATGAAGATGATCTGGCGTATAAATCGCTATAATGTCAATTGACGCATCGTTTAATAAATCGTCGTAATTGGTGGTGTACGAATGAAAATCGAATTCTTTTGCTCGCTGTTTACACAATTCTTCGTTTCTGTCGCATATCTTAACAAGTTCTAGTTTTGAACTTTCTATAGCGGCCGACATTGTGCTTCGTCCTTCTCCAAGTCCCAGAATGGCTATTTTTAACATGAGGTGTGGTTATTTTAGATTGTTGATTTTAGATTTTAGATTTTTTTTCTTGCCACAGATTAAAAGGATTTTCACAGATTATAAAAATCATTTTAATCTTTTTAATCTGTGGCAAAATATTTTCTGCATTACAAACCCGACAGGTTTTAAAAACCTGTCGGGTTTAACGTAACGTACTATTTCGCTTCTACTTTGTTTAAGAAAATCCAGGTTTCATCTGGTTTCGCGCCTTCGATTCCGCTTTGGTATTTTTTCATTAAGGCGTTCCATTCGTCTACACGTGGATTATTTTGGGTTGTTTTTGGATTTAGTTTATCCAGATTTTCTCCTTTCGGAATACTGATCACCAAAATCAATTGTCTGTCTTTTTTGAAAACCTGTAATTGCTGAAAATCGGCATTACAGAAACCCTTGGCTACTTCTGGCCATTTTTCAAATTGTGTTTTATGATACTCTACATATTCTTTTTGTAGTTTTTCATCAGCAGGAAGATTCGCCGTTAAAACAATATTTTCCCAGTCTGATGCTGGTTTTGAATCTTTACATCTTTCGAAGTTTTGGAAATCATAAACCAAATCATCATAGATTTTAATTTCTAAAGAAGGAAAAGCGCCTGCCAGTTTTCGCTTTGTTCTTTCTGGCTGATTCATTTTTCCGTAAATCACCAAATGATTTTTCCATTGATACAATTCCTGACCTACAATTCTAAATCCGGTTAAAGTCGATTTGATTTTTTCGATATCAAAATCAGAACCTATCAATTCAATTGCATACGGTTTTGGCATTTCCTGCAGTCCCCATTTTTCATCGATTACGACTTCTTTTTCTAAATCTTTATATGGTGCTCTAATTCCGGCAGCATCTTTTATTTTAGAACTTACATACGGATCATTATGCTCCCAAATATTTCCTTTTGGACCGTTATGATTTTTAAGGATTTTCTTTTCGGCAATCCAATTGTTTTTAATCGTAAAACCTTCACTTCCTTCATCGGTATACAAATACAGCCATAAAAACGGATCGTGTGCATACGGGCTATAGTAAACCTTATCAATATAATTTTCTTCAATTCGGCTGTTGGGCTGTGCAGAAAGCGTATAAATTCCTGCTACATCATGTAAATGTTTTGCATAATGATGAATTTTATTCGCCAGAATTTTATTGTTCTGCATTACGTTTGGCGTATGCGTCCAACCCCAGCCCATCGCCATTCCGGAATACGACACATCCGAAATTTCGTTGTGTTCAATGGTTATATTTCGAACAAAACCGGCACTAATTCCTAAAGTTCCCCAATCTTCATTGGTTACATTCGTAATTAAATTATCTGAAATCACTTCATCAGAACACATTTCTCTTTCATCTTTTATGATTAAAGGTAAATGCGCTTCAAAAGCTTCTTCAGAGAAAATCCCAACGTTGATGGCACTTCCGCCAATATCTTTAAATAAATTTCCTTTTACAGTATTGTGATTTGTTCCTTTATTTAAATCTAAACCAGTCGAAGACAAATGCTCAAAACGGCATGATTCAAACTGAATATTGTTGGCATAATTTACTTCAACCGCCGAACGTGGTCTTCCCACCCAAGCTTGATTTTCTAAATTCACCTGATTTGGTGTTCCTGGAACTTTTAATTTATAAGCGTCTAACAAATACAAACCAGACTGCAATGGCACATGACCTTGCTGTGAAGGACGAAGCCAATTGCTGTACTGAAATGAAATTCCTTTAAATCTAAAATGGCTCACAGGAGAATCGATCGTTCCTTTTACTTCAACCAAATTTTCTAAAACAGGCGCAGTTACAATTGCCGAATTAATGTCTTCTCCTGCTCTTGGAATATAATAGATCTTAGCATTTTTCTTGTCCAAATACCATTCTCCGGGTTCATTTAAAAGCGAAAAAGCATTGTTTAAGAAATAAGCTGAATTTCCATTATTTTTAGAAATCCACGGTGCAGGCCATGGGTGTTCGCTTTGAATACGACTTTCTGGTTCTTCAAACGAAAGTTTGGCGCTATCTTTTTGTACTTCAATATTTTTAATTCGAAGATTCGCAATCGACCACCATTGTACGATAAACATTTCCATTCCTGGTTCGTACTTCACTGATTTATCTTTAAACGGAATCCAACAAGTTTGCGATTCATGATCCCAAGACAAAATTCTGTCCATTGCATTTCCTGCAGTATTTTTGGCTCTAACGGCTTTTTTTCCGTTTACCCATAATTGTCTGTAATTGATGATTGAACCCGCTTTTTGAGGCGCATCGGCAACCCAAAATGTTCCTTTTTTACCATTTAAAATCCCGACTTTTTTCCAGTTTGTGATTTCAATTCCACCGCTTATAATTGGTTTTGCATTTACATCGGCTTCAATTGTTGTCGGACTTTCTGCTGTTCCAGAATCTTCTGGTCGTACAAATAAAGGTTCGTTTAAATAATACGTTCCATTCATTACTATGATTCGGATTCCGTCTTTAATCGATGGATCTTTTAAACGACGAAGTTCTCTGGCTTTTCGCATTGCCATTTGAACCGTTGCCAGCGGACTTGATTTTGTTCCGAGATTCGAATCTTTTCCTGATGTTGAAACCCAAATTTCTGCTCCACTTGCTGAAAGCGAGAATACCATCAAAAAAACGACTAGTAATTTGTTGAAAGGAATTAAACGCATTATTTTCTTTTTTTCATCATTAAACTTATCAGAAACTAAATTTAAAATACTAAATATTTTACATTCTGATTATTTTTAACAATTAAATTAAATATACGGCACAATTTAATCGAACATAAACAACTATGCATCCTGTACCCTCCTGTAATTTAATGAACATTCAGTTTTACAGATTAAATATGGAAAATTGACTTTTAAATATTCTTTCGTTTCGCATTCGAAAAAAGTTAAATTCTCAAAAAATCTATGATAAACTTATCAAAATTGTCGTTTCATAATATTTTTTTAATAGATTTGTGTAATCGATTACATTTATAGATTATAATTTATAAAACAGTTTTTTTATTCATTGAATAAAAAATTAACACATAAAAGACTTACTTAACATTCCGAAGAAAATAATAACCACAATATAATAAGAATGAAAACTAACCGAATTAACCTTGTTTGCACCGTTATAACCATTTTAATAATGAGTATATCTACAACAGGTTTTGCTCAAAAACTAAATGTTTACAAAAACATTGAATTTAAAATGGTAAAAATTAATGAGCCAAAAATCCCCACAAGAAGCGTAAACATAAAAGATTTTGGTGCCGTTAATGGCGGTTACGTTTTAAATACTAAGGCTTTCGCCGATGCTATTGAGGCTGTTTCTAAAAAAGGCGGAGGGAAAGTTATAATTCCTCCGGGAATCTGGCTTACAGGGCCAATAATCCTAAAAAGCAATATTGAATTACATGCGCAAAAAGGGGCTTTGATCAAATTTTCTACAGATAAAAGTTTATATCCCATTATTGAAACCAGTTTTGAAGGTTTGAATACTTGGCGTTGTATCTCACCTATTTATGGCAAAAACTTAGAGAATGTTGCCTTTACAGGAAATGGGGTTTGGGACGGTTCTGGTGAAGCTTGGCGACAAGTTAAAAAAAGTAAATTGACAGATGAGCAATGGAAGAAATTTGTCGCTTCTGGCGGAGTTTTAAATGAAAAGAAAGACAGTTGGTATCCGTCAGAACAATATTTGAAAGGTTCGAAAGGTGCAGATCAAAATGTTCGCCCTGACTTAAAAACTAAAGAAGATTTTGAAGCTATTCACGATTTTCTTCGTCCGGTTTTAGTAAGTATTCAAAACAGTAAAAGAGTTTTATTTGATGGACCTGTTTTTCAAAATTCTCCAGCGTGGAATATTCATCCATTAATGGTTGATGAATTAATTGTGCGCAATGTAACGGTTCGTAATCCTTGGTATTCCCAAAATGGCGACGGACTGGATGTTGAATCCTGCAAAAATGTTTTAATCGAAAATTCAAGTTTTGATGTTGGTGATGATGCTATTTGCATTAAATCCGGAAAAGATAAAGACGGGCGTGAAAGAGGTATTCCGTGCGAAAATATTATCATAAGAAACAACATTGTATATCACGGACACGGTGGTGTAACGGTTGGAAGTGAAATGTCTGGCGGTGTAAAAAACCTGCATGTTTCAAACTGTACTTTTATGGGAACTGATGTGGGTTTACGTTTTAAAAGTACTCGCGGACGCGGCGGAATCGTTGAGAATATTTATATATCAGATATTTTTATGACTGATATTCCGTCTCAGGCGATTTCGTTCGATTTGTATTATGGAGGAAAATCCATTGCTGAAACTTTAGCCGAAGGTGGAAATACAGTTAGCACAAAAGCAATTCCGGTAAACGAAGAAACGCCTCAATTTAAAAACATTTCAATCAAAAATATTACGATTAAAGGCGCACAGCAAGCGGTGTTTTTACAAGGTCTTCCCGAAATGAATTTAGAGAATATCGAAATCTCAAACTTAACGGTTACGGCAGAAAAAGGATTTTCAATTATTGATGCAAATGGAATCGAAATCAACAATGCGAAACTAGATATAGAAAACAGCAATGTATTTGAAGTTTACAATGTAAAAAATATGTCTTTAAAAGATATTGAATTCAATTCTACATCTTCTAAAGCTGTAAATATCAATGGTGAAGGAAACGCTAATATCGAATTGGTTTCTTCTAAAAATTTAGATTTTTCAAAAACAACGACGCTTGGAAATGATGTTCCAAAAGGAGCTGTAAAATTTTAATCCCAATTTCAAAAATGAATTTTATTAATAATTCAAAAGCAGTTGTTTTAAGTCTGTGTGCTTTTTCGTTTCTACATTCGAATGCACAAACTAACAAAGAGGAAAAATCAGAAATCAGTACAAAACCTTTTACAGATGGAACCAATCATTGGTATCACATTAAAGATGCGACCAATATTGTAAATCCGGTTCCAAATCAGCCGCAATATGCTGAAACGGATTATGCTAAAATCGCTGATAATATTTTGCTTTTTCAACGTAATAATGGCGGATGGCCGAAGAATTACGATATGAAAGCGATTCTGACTCCAAAGCAAATCGATAC
Organism: Flavobacterium sp. NLM; assembly: GCF_002210235.1. Taxonomy (NCBI): domain Bacteria; kingdom Pseudomonadati; phylum Bacteroidota; class Flavobacteriia; order Flavobacteriales; family Flavobacteriaceae; genus Flavobacterium; species Flavobacterium sp. NLM. Next base: position 265,737 of record NZ_LIAC01000002.1, on the reverse strand, counting down.
GGTTATTAAAACCAAACCGATTCTGCATACTACTTTTGACAATGAAACAACTTATACGCACATCAATTATCTGGCTCAGGTTTATACTTTGACTAAAGAGGAAAAATACAAAGACGGTGCATTAAAAGGAATTGATTTTATTTTGGAAGCGCAATACAATAACGGTGGATGGCCTCAATATTTTCCTTTAGAAAAAGGGTACAGCCGACATATTACCTTTAATGATGGCGCTTATATGGGTATTATAAATCTTTTAAAAAACATCGTAAACAACGATCCTGATTTTGAATTTATCGATGCTAAAACTCGAAAAAAAGTAACGGCTTCGTACGAAAAAGGAATTGACTGTATTTTAAAAATGCAGATTAAAGACGATGGAAAACTAACGGCCTGGTGTCAGCAGCATGATGAAATTACGCTTTTGCCTGCATGGGCGCGAAAGTTTGAACCGCCAAGTATCTGTAACGCCGAAAGTGTTGATGTAGTGCTATTTTTAATGGCAATCGAGAATCCGAATGAAAAGATAATCAACTCGGTGCAAAGTGCTGTAAAATGGTTTCAGGATTCTAAAATATACAATACCAGAGTTGAAAGTTTTAAAGCTCCGGAAATGGAATCTAAATATAAAAAAATCACCAATGATGTACGCATTGTAACCGATTCTACAGCACCGCAAATCTGGACGAGATATTATGAATTAGGAACTCATAAACCTTTATTCTGCGATAGAGACAGTCAGTTTTTGTATTCGTTGGCAGAAGTAAGCCGAGAGCGCAGAAGCGGTTATGCGTGGTATACAGATAAACCGGAAAAGGTTTTGAAGAAATATGAGGCTTGGCAGAAGAAATGGGATTCTGGAAATGATGTTTTGAAGAATTATGGATGTCATTGCGAGGAACGAAGCAATCTCACTGTAATAATCTACAAAGATTGGCGATACAGATTGCGGAATTTCGAGTGCGATTTCTCCCTTCGGTCGAAATGACAAACTAGCCCCCCTATCTTCAAACATAGCCCGTGGTTTCAAACACGGGAACACAATACGAAGCGTGACAATATTACGTCCACGTGGTTGAAACCACGGGCTATATTTGACAAGTTTATGAGTGAAAATCTTTGTCAAAGTTTTGAACTTTGACAAAGAAAAAAAATCTGTGAAAATCATTTTAATCTGTGGCAAAAAATCTCTTAGAGATTATAAAAAGCAACCGCATTTTCAAACCAAATCTTATTTTGATCTTCGATAGAAAATTTCGAAATATAATCTTCTAAAGTTTTTACAACCTCTTTATAATCAGAAGCTACATTTAAAACTGGCCAATCTGAACCATACATCAATTTATCTGTTGAGAAATTTTCAAAAATTATATCTAAATACGGTTTTAAATCTTCTGGTTTCCAGTTTTTCCAATCGGCTTCTGTGACCATTCCGGAGACTTTACACCATACATTGTCGTATTTTGCGATTTCTTCGATGCCGCTTTTCCATGAATCAATGCTTCCTGATTTTATATCTGGTTTTGCAATATGATCTATTACGAACTTTTGGTCTGGGAAATCTTTTACCAAACTTATCGCAGCCGGTAACTGACGATGAAAAATCAGAATATCATACGTAAAATCAAACTCTTTTAAAGCCGAAATTCCGTTGCGAAAATCTTCTCTAAACATAAAATCATCGGCCTCACCTTGTACAACGTGTCGGAATCCTTTAATGGTTTTATTCGAAGAAAAATGAAGTAAACGTTCTGATATATTATCTGCACGAAGATCAACCCAGCCTACGATTCCTTTTATAAAATCATTTTTTGAAGCCAGATCCACAAGGAAATTGGTTTCCTCTTCAGACTGACTTGCCTGAACTGCTACACAACCCGAAAACTTATTTTCTGTAAGTAAAGGCAATAAATCATCCGGCAGGAAATCTCTTTGGATTTTCGACATACTTTCATCGATCCAGCTGTCCCTAACGGGATCAAATTTCCAAAAATGCTGATGAGAATCGATTCGGTTATTCATCCTGAATTAGTTAACATCGTTGATTAAAGCACGATCTAAATGCACGTAACCACCATCAACAAAAACAAATTGTCCTGTTGTGTGTGATGAACGATCAGAAATAATGAAAAGCGCCGTATCTGCAATTTCTTCTGTTTTGGTCATTCTGCCTTCAAACGGAATACTTTTATTGATTTTCTTTAAAACGGTTTCTCCATCTGCCAATGTTTTAATCCAGTCTTCGTACGCCGGAGTATAACTTTCTGCAATAATAATCGCATTCGAACGGATTCCGAATTGAATCAAATCTACGGCCCATTCTCTTGTAAGTCCTAAAACTCCTCCTTTCGCAGCAGCATAACCCGAAGTTCCACCCTGCCCTGTTAAAGCTACTTTTGAACCAATATTCAGGATATTTCCTTTTGATTCTTTTAAGTATGGAAGCGCGTATTTAACTAACAAAAAGTAACTCACGACATTCAGTTTCAAAGAATCCATAAATTCCTCATAAGAAGCATCTAATCCTGCACCGTCATTTACACCAACATTGTTGATAACAGCATCGATTCTTCCGTATTTTGCTACGATTGTTTTTACAGCATTTTCGATTTCAACAGGATCAGTAACATCAGTCTGAACAAATAACGAATCTATTCCTCTTTTTTGGAAAGCTTCAGCGTAAGCGAAACCTCTTGCATTTCTGTCAACTAAAACCGGAATAGCACCTTCGTCTGCAATTCGGTTAATAATTGTTTCTCCAATACTGCCTTCCTTTCCAGCCGAACCGGAAACGACAACAATTTTATTTTTTAAATTTAAATCCATTTTTGTGGTTATTTAAAGGTTTAGCAATAGCTATATTTTTCTCAGTTTTGTCATCCTGACGAAGGAAGGATCTTCACAAGAAGCTCCTCATAGAAATTCGCCAATCTTTGTAGAGTTTCTCGTGGAGATTCCTCGTTCCTCGGAATGACAAACTGTGGCGTAAAATTTTTAACTATAATCTTATTCTATCTCAATTAACGCCTTGATTACATTATTTTTCGGGTCAATTAATTGTCCGAAATCCGTAATCATTTCTGAGAAACTCGTTCTGTGCGTAATGTATTTTTTAGGATCTATTTTACCTTCTTTCAAACATTTCATTACATATTCAAAATCTTCAATAGTCGCATTTCTACTGCTCATCAAAGTAGATTCTCTTTTATGAAAATCAGGATGACTGAAACTCAATTCGCCTTTTTGAAGGCCGACTAAAACAAATCTTCCACCATGCGAAATATAATTGAAAGCGCTGTTCATTACTTTCTGATTTCCAGTCGCATCGATCACTACATTCGCCATATCACCATTTGTCAATTCAGCTAATTTAGCGGCCACATCATTATTTAACGGATTAATAGTTTCATCAGCATTCAATTCGGTTTTACAGAAGTTTAATCGGTAATCGTTGATATCCATTACGATCACTCTTGCTCCCGCAATTTTAGCAAACTGAATCAATCCAATTCCAATTGGCCCTGCTCCCATTACCAAAACAGTATCTGTTGACTTAACAGCCGCTCTTCGTACTCCGTGCGCTGCAATTGCCAATGGTTCAACCAATGCCAGTTCATCATAATCTAATCCTTGACCGTGAAGTAAATACTGCTCCGGAATAGAAACATATTCGGCCATTCCGCCGTCAATATGAACTCCAAAAACCTTAATATTTACACAGCAGTTTGTTAATCCATTTCGGCACGCAACACAATTTCCGCAGTTGAAATACGGAATAAAAGTTACTTTATCGCCCGGTTTAAAACCTGCTGCATTTCCTTTTACATATTCTGCTGCCAGTTCGTGTCCCAAAATTCTGGGATATTCAAAATACGGCTGCGTTCCGCCAAAAGCGTGAATATCAGTCCCGCAAATTCCGATTATTTTTATTTTTAAGAGAACTTCACCGTCTTTTGGTTCGGGAATTTCTTTTTCTTTTAATTTAAATTCCTGCGGCTTTTCGCATACAATAAATTTCATCTTTGATTTTTTTAAAATACTCGTAGAACACAATTCGTGAAATTTTATTTAACACAAAGAAACATAGGTTTTTACTTTTTTAATAAGAAGACGAAAATAAATGATATATCATTTACACATAGCTATGTTTGTTATTGCAAGTGAAACGCCTTTTTTTGAGCATAGAATATCTATGTCTCTATCTGTTAAAAAAAATTATACTCAACGAGTTAATAATTACTTTTTATATGCAACTGCAGTCTGCTTGCTTGTACCCAAACCTTCAATTCCAAGTTCTACAACATCGCCCGCTTTTAAATAAATTGGATCTGGTTTAATACCCAAACCAACTCCCGGTGGTGTTCCTGTACTAATGATATCGCCCGGAAGCAAAGTCATAAACTGACTTAAATAATGCAGTAAATAAGGGATTTTGAAAACCAAATTCAACGTGTTGCTGTCTTGGTATTTTTTACCGTTTACACTCAGCCACATCGATAAATTATCAACATCTTTTACTTCATCTTTCGTCGCCAAAAATGGTCCAAGAGGCGCAAATGTATCGCATCCTTTTCCTTTTGCCCATTGTCCGCCGCGCTCGATTTGAAATTCTCTTTCGCTGTAATCATTCAATAAAGCATAACCAGCAACGTAATCTAGAGCTTCAGCTTCTTCAACATAACTGGCTTTTTTGCCTACAACAAATGCTAACTCCACTTCCCAGTCGGTTTTTACGCTGTTTTTCGGAATAATTACATCATCATCCGGACCGCATAAAGAAGTCGTTGATTTAAAAAAGATGATTGGCTCTGTTGGAATTGGAGCACCAGTTTCTTTACAGTGATCCACATAATTTAATCCAATACAGATTATTTTTGAAGGTCTTGCAACCGGAGATCCCAAACGTACACTGGCATCAACTTCTGGTAAAGAAGGATTGCTTTCTAATGCTTTTTGTAATATTTCTAAACCATTATCTTCAAAAAAGCTTTCGTTAAAGTCTGAAACGATAGAAGAAACATCATATCTTTTTTCATTAATTAAAACTCCTGGTTTTTCTTTTCCGATTTCTCCAAAACGTATTAATTTCATTGTATTCTTATTTTTAGGTTATTTTTTAAAAGTTGCTAAGATGCTGAGATTCTAAGATACTGAGCTTTTTCTTAGAGTTTTAACATCTTAGAATCTCAGTATCTAATTGTTTAATTTAATAAATCCTCCGTCGATTGGGTAATCGCATCCGGTGATGAATCCGGCTTCTTCGCTGCATAAGTATAAAGCCAAAGCAGCAATTTCGTCTGGTTTTCCCATACGGCCTATTGGCTGTGATTTAGACAATTTTTCGAACATTTCTTCTTCTTTTCCTGCGTAATTTTTAGAGATGAATCCATCAACAAAAGGCGTGTGAACCCTTGCCGGAGAAATAGAATTACATCTGATATTTTCATTTAAATAATCTCTTGCTACAGATAAAGTCATTGCCATTACAGCTCCTTTTGCAGTTGAATAAGCAAATCGGTCAGAGATTCCAACCCACGCCGCAATTGACGCCATGTTTAAAATCACACCACCACCTGAAAGCCTAAATTGTGGAATCGCGGCAAACAAACAGTTGTAAACTCCTTTTACATTTACGTCCATTACACGATCAAAATCAGCTTCAGAAGTCGTGTCAACTTTACCAATATTAGCGATTCCGGCATTGTTGATTAAGATATTAATGTTTCCTATTTTTTCAAAAGTCGCTTTAACATCAGCCTGACTGGAAACATTACACGAATACGAAAACACATTTCCTCCTGCATTTTTAATTTCGTCAACAGCATCCTGCGCACTTTCAATAGATAAATCAATAATATGAACTTCTGCTCCCTGTTTGGCAAACAAGACTGCAATTGCTCTTCCTATTCCGCTTCCGCCTCCTGTTATGACTGCTTTTTTACTTTGTAATGAAAACATTTTACTATAATTTAATATTTAAGAATCTCAATTAATGGAACCAATAATGTGGTTAATTTAATAAATGTAAAATACACAATTACAAATGTAATCGATTAAATATAATTTTGCATTTTATTTTTCTACTAATATAATAAAATGATCATTCTTTAATAAATTATAACATTTTTTATTTGCTTTGTAAAAAAATATGCCTTGTTCAAAACTTTTGATAAAAAAATCAATGTAAAAAGTTACATTTTCTTGCTCAATTCAATCTAATTCCTAATTTTGTAATTGTATTTTTTACATTTATTATTTTCTAAATACATAATTCAAGAAAAATGGCAGTATTAAAAGGCATAACGTGGAACCATACAAGAGGTTTATTACCGATGGTTGCAACGGCACAACGCTTTACCGAGTTAAATCCGGATATCGAAATTACCTGGGAGAAAAGAAGTTTACAAGAATTTGCAGATGCTTCGATCGAAGATTTAGCAAAACGATTTGATTTGTTGGTTATCGATCATCCATGGACTGGTTTTGGAGCACATACAAATGCTATCCTCCCACTCTCAGATTATCTGCCTGCCGATTATATTAAAGATCAGGAAATAAATACCGTAGGTAAATCATACGGAAGTTATGTTTTCAGTAATAAATTATGGGCTTTGCCAATTGATGCCGCGACTCCGGTTGCTGCTGCACGTTTGGATATTTTAGAAAAAAAGGGACTTGAAGTGCCTCAGACATACAATGAATTATTGGCTTTAGCCAAAAAAGGATTAGTCGCATTTGCCGGAATCCCGGTTGATGTTTTAATGAGTTTTTATATGTTTTGCTGCAGTTTAAGCGAAGCTCCGTTTCAGTCTGAAGAAAAAGTTATTTCTGTAGAAACAGGAAAAAAAGCTTTACAGATGTTTCGAGAATTGGCACAATTAATTGATCCGGCAAATTTTAACCGAAATCCAATTCAGGTTTACGAGGCCATGGTAAATTCAGATGAAATTGCCTACTGCCCTTTTGCTTACGGATATTCTAATTATTCAAGAGCAGGATACAGCAAAAATCTGCTTCATTTTTATGATTTGATTAAGCTGAATAATGCACCTATGATTAGTTCTCTGGGCGGAACAGGATTAGCGGTTTCATCTTTCAGCAAACATATTCCCGAAGCAATTCGTTATGCTGAATTTACAGGTTCATCACAAGTTCAGCAGAATATTTTTGCCGATAACGGAGGTCAGCCGGGACATTTGCAAGCCTGGAAAAATGACCGAATCAATTCAATAACAAACAATTATTTCAAAAATACTTTACCAGCTTTAGAAAGAGCTTTTCTACGACCAAGATATTCCGGACATATGTATTTTCAGGATCATGCCGGCGATGTAGTTCGTGATTATTTAATAAACGGCGGAGATGAAGAACTGGTTTTAGATGCATTAAATGGACTTTATACTAAATCCTTAAAATTGCAAAATTCATGAAACCATTAGAAGGATTAATTGTATTAGAGTTCTGCCAGTTTTTGGCGGGTCCTTCTGCCGGATTAAAGTTAGCCGATTTAGGCGCAAGAGTTATTAAAATTGAACGTCCTGTAAAAGGCGAAGCGTGCCGACAATTAAGCATTAAAGATCTTTTTGTTGACGACAGCAGTCTTTTGTTCCATACAATTAATAGAAATAAAGAATCTTTTGCAGCCGATTTAAAAAATCCAGACGATTTGGTTTTAATCAAAAAACTAATCGAAAAGGCCGATATTATGACGCATAATTTCAGACCGGGCGTGATGGAAAAAATCGGTTTAGATTATACTACAACGCTTACCATAAATCCGAAGATAATATACGGAACTATAACAGGTTACGGCGATAAAGGCCCTTGGGCAAAAAAACCGGGACAAGATTTGCTTTTGCAATCACTCTCGGGTTTAAGCTGGCTTAGCGGCCGAAAAAGTCAGGGTCCCGTTCCGTTTGGTCTGGCTGTCGCCGATTTAATGTGCGGGAATCATTTTGTACAGGGAATTTTAGCTGCTTTATTAAAAAGAGCCAAAACCGGAAAAGGTGTTTTGGTTGAAGTGAGTTTACTCGAATCTATTTTAGATGTTCAGTTTGAAGCCATTACTTCTTTCTTAAACGATGGCGGACAACAGCCTGAACGAGGTGATGTTAAAGGAAGTGCACATGCTTTTTTAAGTGCGCCTTACGGAGTTTACAAAACAGAAGACGATTATATTTCGCTGGCAATGGGCGATTTACTTTTCATAGGAAATACGCTTGGAGTTGATTTAAAAAAATATGCTGATAAACCTCTTTGGTTTAAAAAAAGAGACGAAATCAGAATCATTTTAGCTGATAAACTAGCCGAACAAAAAGCAGATTATTGGTTAGGATTACTTCAAAAACAAGGTATTTGGGCAGGAAAAGTTTTGAATTACGAAATTTTGGATCAACAGCCTTTTGTGAAAGAATTACAATTAAAACAAACCGTAAAAAATTCAGACGGCAAAACTTTGGTTACAACCCGAAGTCCGATTCAGCTTGATGGCAAAATTTTAAGCAGCACAAAAGCAGCGCCTAAAGTGGGCGAAGATAATTTAATAATACACGAGCAATTTTTAAACGAGTAGAATGAAACCTTTAGAAGATTATTTAATAGTAGATTTTAGTCAGTTTCTATCGGGTCCGTCGGCGAGTCTTCGCTTGGCCGATTTGGGCGCACGCGTTATAAAAATTGAAAAACCGGGAACTGGCGATATTTGCAGAACCTTATATACTTCTGACTTAATCATGAACGGCGAATCGTCTGTTTTTCATACCATAAACAGAAATAAAGAATCGTTTGCCATTGATTTTAAACAGCCGGAAGAACTTCAAAAATTAAAAAAATTACTGGCTAAAGCCGATGTTGTCATGCATAATTTCAGACCGGGCGTTATGGAACGCATTGGTTTAAGTTATGATGATGTAAAAGCGATAAATCCAACGGTAGTTTACGCTTCGATTTCTGGTTTCGGGAATCATCCAGAACTTAAAGATTTACCAGGACAAGATTTGTTACTACAATCTTTAACGGCTTTAACCTGGCTGAGCGGTAATCAGGAAGACGGCCCGGTACCAATGGGATTATCGATTGTAGATATGCTTGCGGGCGCACATTTAGCACAAGGAATTTTAGCGGCTTTATATCGAAAAGCAACACAAAATATAGGCGGAACGGTTCAGGTAAGTATGCTTGAATCTGCTTTTGATTTTCAGTTTGAAACGATTACTACTTTCTTTAATGATGGCGGAGAATTACCCGTTAGAACTAAAACTAATAATGCTCACGCTTATTTAGGCGCGCCATACGGAATTTATCAAACTAAAAATGGTTATCTGGCTTTGGCAATGGGATCGATTCCGGTTTTAGCTTCACTGTTGAAATGTGATGAATTATTACAATTTCCAGAGAATAAATTTACGCTAAGAGACGAAATAAAAAATATCCTGGCTTCTCACCTATTGACACAGGAAACACAGTTTTGGCTGGATATTTTAGAACCTGCTGACATTTGGTGTGCGGGAGTTTTAAACTACGAACAGCTCTTCAAAGAAGATGGTTTTAAAGTTTTGGAATTTACGCAACAAGTTGAAATGCTCGACGGCTATACGTATAAAACTACAAGATGTCCTATAAAAATTGATGGTCAATATTTTACATCTGATAAAGGTTCTCCAAAATTAGGACAAGATAACGAGCGAATTATAAAAGAATTTATAGCATAAGTATGGACAAATTCAGAATCGCTGTTAGAAAATTTTCTCCTTTTGAAAGTACGCTGCAAAAGCTGTGGGACGCATTTTGCCTGAAAAACAATATTGAGATTGAGGTTGAAATGGTTCCGCTGGAACTGCACGATCTTTATGAAGAAACCATCGTCAATAAAGGTTTAAAAAACGGAAAATGGGATATAGCACACTTAAATACCGATTGGATTTTTGATGCCGCAAATGAAAGAGCGGTTCTGGATTTAACTTCTTTTATCAATCAAAACCCGCCGCAGGTTTATCCTGAAGGCTGGCATCAATCGCTATTAAACCTGCAGCAGATTAATGGCGGAACTTACGGACTTCCGTTTCACGACGGCCCGGAATGTCTAATTTATAGAAAAGATTTATTTGAAGATTTATCCGAAAAAGAAAACTTCAAGAAACAATTTGGTTACGAATTGTTCCCTCCAAAAACTTGGGAGCAATTCACCCAAATTGCCGCATTTTTTAATCGGCCGGAAAGTAACTTATTCGGCTGTGTTTTTGCCAATTATCCTGACGGTCATAATATGGTTTTCGATTTCTGCCTGCAGTTATGGACGCGCGGGGGATCTCTTTTAAATGATCAGAACAAAATAAACATCAATCATGATCAAGCAGCTACAGCTTTAGATTATTATAGAAAAATCGTTAACAACACAAATGCGGTTCATCCGGGTTCTAAGAATTTTGGTTCTGTTGAAGCAGGAATGGCTTTCGCCGAAGGACAAGCTGCAATGGCAATTAATTGGTTTGGATTTGCCTCGATGTGTGAAGTAATTGAAGAATCGAAAGTAAAAGGCAAAGTGGATATTACCGAATTACCGCATGATGAAAATCACAAAACGGCTTCATTAAATGTATATTGGCTTTATACAATTGGCATTGGAAGTAAAAATAAAGCACTTGCGTATGATTTTTTACGATTTGCAACAACAGCAGAAAGCGATAAATTATTGACAATCGAAGGCGGAATTGGATGCAGAAAATCAACCTGGAGTGATATCGAAATCAACAAAACGATTCCGTATTATCATAAACTGGAAATGCTGCATGAAAATGCTTTGACTTTACCGCAAACTCCAATCTGGCCAAAAGTAGCAGAATTGATAGATCAAATGGTTTTAAAAGCAATTGAAACGGATATTTCGTCGAAAATACTTTTAGAAGAAACACAGGAAAATATTGAAAAACTAACGAATTGATTAGGCTGGTCAACTTTGTCAAAGTTTTAAACTTTGACAAAGTTTGCGCCGCTAACTGAACATAAATATACTACAAAATGAATATTCCATATAAACCTTTACTGCCTGAAACCAAACAGCCCATTATCATTATCGGTGCAAGTGGAATCGTAAAAGATGCGCACTTGCCCGCTTACAAAATGGCTGGTTTTACGGTTTTTGGCATTACGAACAGAACGATTGCAAAAGCACACGATTTAGCCAAAGAATTTGAGATTCAGCACGTTTTTGAAAATGTTGCCGATGCGGTTAAAAATGCACCGTCAAATGCGGTTTACGATATTACCGTTTTGCCGGATCAATATATTGAAATATTGGAGCAATTGCCTGATGGTGCCGCCGTTTTGATTCAGAAACCTATGGGAAATGATTTGGCTCAGGCCAGAGAAATAGTAGCAGTCTGCGAAAGAAAAAACCTTGTGGCTGCCATCAATTTTCAGCTCCGTTTTTCGCCTTTTGTGAGCGCTGCAAGATATTTAATTAACGAAGGTTTGCTTGGCGATTTATACGATTTTGAATTTAAAGTAACGGTAAATACGCCGTGGGAATTGTTTCCACTGATTAAGGAACATCCTAGATTGGAAATTCTTTTTCACAGTGTTCACTATATCGATTGCATTCGCTCGTTTCTGGGAAATCCGAAAAGTGTGATGGCGAAAACAGCGAAACATCCTCTTAAAAAATTATCATCGAGCCGTTCTACAATTATTTTAGATTATGGCGAAGACAAACATGTGGTGATTAATACCAATCATGATCATCATTTTGGTCCAAATCATGAAGAAAGCTACATTAAATGGGAAGGCACAAAAGGCGCCATTAAAGCCAAAATGGGTTTATTAATGAATTATCCCGACGGACTTCCTGACATTTTTGAATATGCAATTCAAGACGAAAACGGTCAATACGAATGGAAAAAAATCAATCTTGAAGGTTCCTGGTTTCCAGAAGCTTTCATAGGGACAATGTCGAATCTAATGCGTTTTAAAGAAGGCTCAGATTCTAAATTATTAGCAAGCGTTCAGGACGTTTTAGACACCATGAAAGTCGTTGAAGCTTGCTATATCAGTAACACAAACGGCGGTATTTACCTCACTGAACTATAAAATTTTAAACCATATAAGTGATATAAGTTCATTTAATCACTTTGTGTAAAAAGTAGAAATAAAAATTTAAAACCATACAAGTAATGTAAGTTCATTTAAATCATTTTGCGCATAGCTTTTATGACCTAAAATAAGCACTCTTAAAATCAACGCACTGCTTAAATGACCTTACATTACTTATATGGTTCAAAAAACAAAAAACTATGTATTTCAAATCAACCTTTTTCGAAGATTATCAACTTGAAGATAAAAGAGTTACATTAGGAAGGACTATTACAGAAACCGATTTTGTGGTTCATGCCGGACATACGGGAGATTTTTTCCCGCATCATATGGATGAGGAATGGTGCAAAACACAGCCATTCGGACAGCGTATTGCACACGGAACTATGGTTTTTGCCATCGGAATCGGATTAACGGCATCAGAAATAAATCCTGAAGCTTTTTCAAGAGGATACGACAAAATGCGTTTTGTAAAACCAGTTCATATTGGCGATACAATCCATTCTGAAATCACAATTTCTGAAAAAGGCGAAGCAAAAAATCCAGAAATGGGAACCGTAACAGAACATGTCGAAATCATCAACCAAAGAGGTGAAGTGGTTTTGGTATGCGACCACCTTCTTTTGGTTAAAAAGAAATAATCCTTTTTGAGGTACAAAGGTTCAAAGTGCCAAAGGGACAGAGGTTTTTTCTCCTTTCAGTACCTTTAGAATAGACGCACTGCAGTGCGTCTCTACAGAAAAACCTTTGAACCTTTGTCACTCTGTCACTTTGAACCTTTAAAAAAACTATCTAACAAATGCAAGTAACAAACCAAACAGGCGATCTTCACGAAGTGCCGACCGAAGGCGGAAAAACAAACTATCTTCTGCCATTTATTTTAATTACCAGCTTATTTTTCCTTTGGGGAATGGCACATAATCTGGATTCTATTTTAATTCCGCATTTAAAAAAGGCGTGTGAATTAAACAACCGCCAATCGACATTGATTGATACTTCGGTGTTTTTTGCTTATTTTATAATGGCGATTCCTGCGGGAATGCTCATTAAACGATTTGGGTATAAAAACAGCATCATTACCGGATTACTGGTTTTCGCTGCAGGAGCCTTTTTATTTGTGCCTGCTGCAAATTCAAGAACTTATGAATTGTTTTTATTCGCCTTATTTCTAATTGGCTGCGGATTAACGATTTTAGAAACAAGTGCCAATCCTTATGCTGCGATTTTAGGCCCTGCTGAATCTTCTTCTAAAAGATTGAATTTAGCGGCTTCTTTCAACGGATTAGCAGCTATGGTGGCTCCAATTGTGGGTTCGTTATTTATCTTATCAGGAAAAAATCATACTCCGGCACAAATGGCAGCGATGCCGGAAGCTGAAAAAGCAACGTATTTATTAGGCGAAGCGGCTGCGGTAAAAATGCCTTATATTATTTTAGGAAGTGTATTGGTTTTAGTTGCGATTATATTCTATTTCATGCATTTGCCTTCAATGAAACCACAACATACTGAAGCTGAAATTAAACCGGGATTTTTCTCTGTTTTAAAATTTCGTCATTTAAGCTGGGCAGTTGTAGCGCAGTTCTTTTACGTTGGCGCACAGGTTTGTATTACGAGTTTCTTTATTAGAATTGCACAGCAAGGTGCACATTTAGACGAAAAAACAGCCGGATATTATCTTGGTGTTTATGGTTTCTTGTTTATGGCAGGGCGTTTTATTGGTACTTTCTTCCTGAAGTTTGTAAAAGATTATATCTTACTTTCGATTTACTGTGGTGCCAGTATTGTACTTTGTTTATTAGCCATTTACGGAACCGGAATTGTAGTTATTTATGCACTTGGCGGCATCGGATTTTTTATGTCAATTATGTTTCCAACTATTTTCTCTTTAGGATTGGTTGGTTTAAAATCAAATACTGAAACTGGTTCTTCATGGCTGGTAATGTCAATTGTAGGCGGAGCGATTCTTCCATACGCAATGGGAACTTTAATTGATATGAAACACGATGATATTCAGTCTGGATATATAATTCCTCTGGTTTGTTTTGTGATTATTTTATCGTTTGGTTTGTATGGACATAAAGTAAAAAATCTCAATCAAATTGTGAATGGTTAATTGCGAATGGTTAATTGTGAATTGTGAATGATGAAAATAAATCTTACATCAATTTTATTTATAAAAAAACGCCTCATTACTGAGGCGTTTTTTGTCATGTTTATTTAATTAATGATGATCATTGTGGGAATGATCGTGGTCTTTTTTTGAATCTTTTTTAGATTTATTGTTGTTTTTATTATCGTGTTTGTGCTCACCTTTAGGTTTGTTGTACTTTTCAGGTTTTGGGCCTCTGTTTTTTTGAGGTTTTCCGTGATAACCTTTTGGATAATTAGCTCTGTGTTTGGTATGATACGTATACGGAGCGTCTCCTCTATAATTGGTCAAAACTACTTTATAACCTGAATACAAATCATATTGTCTGTATCTTGAAGGAAGCCTTTTAGCACGAGTCCAATTTCCGCTGTTGTCGTAAATAAATACACTTTGGTTTACATCATAATACACATCGATGTCAGGCAAATAATAATACCTGTCGTTATCGTACCCTTCTGGTCCCCAGCTTGGAGGTGTTCCAATATTAACATTGACTGATACCTGCGCATGGGCAAAAAATACACTCATAAATAATACTGAGGCGAATACTAATTTTTTCATGATTTTGAGTTTTTAATATTAATTTTAGTAGATATTAATCTAAAGTAGTGCCAAAATCTACATTTACAATATCCATTATACAAAAACATTAAATCAATCGACGAAGAGTACTTTTCAACCGATATATATTAAATTTAAAACGCCCCATTTCTGAGGCGTTTTAGTCATGTTTCAATTTAATTTAATGGCGGATATACTAATATTTTTAACCAATCAAAAATATAATCTTTTTTTTACACTAAATTATCTTTTAGACCAAGGTTCGAATTTTGACGACGAACGTAATATTCAAATTGAAACAATTTTATTTCCAGCCTCCGCCCAAAGCTCTGTATAAGTTCACAACGGCTTGCAATTTTTGTAAATTATCGTTGATTCCGCTTAATTGCGCCGCTAAAAGATTTTGTTCAGAAGTTAATACATCTGTATAGTTAGTTGCAGAGCTGTATTCTAAAAGCTGCTGCGTAAAATCGACTGCTTTTACTAAAGCTTCAATTTGTTTTTGTCTTGAATCTTCTTTTTCAACGGCCATTTGATACGAATACAAAGCATTCGAAACTTCCTGACCAGCCGTTAAAAGACTCTGCTGAAAGTTATTGTAAGCTTGTAATTGCTGCGACTGCGCAGTTGTTAATCTCAATTTGTTTTTTCCCTGATTAAAAATAGGCTGTGTTAATCCTCCAATAATCGAATAAAAAATAGAATTACTAAAGAAATCTTTTAACTCTAAATTCGAAAATCCACCGCTTGCTGTAAGCGTTAAACTTGGATAGAAATAGGTTTTAGCCAAATTTGTAGATTCAAAAGCAACTCTGAAATTAAACTCAGCCTGACGAACATCTGGTCGGTTTTGTAATAACTGCGAAGGCACACCAATTGCAATATTTTCGGGAATAACCTGCGTTCCTAATTCACCTCTGTCAATTGGTCCCGGAGCTTGTCCTAATAAGATATTCAAAGCATTTTCGGTTTCACGAATACTTTGTTTCAAATCCGGAATCAAAACTTCTGCCGCATACTGATTAGCTTCACTTTGTACAACCGCCGCACCTGTTACAATTGCGCCTTCTTTTAAATCTTTAATAGTTGCCACATTTTTAATACGGCTTTCTAATGTTTCCTGTGTGATTTTTAACGATTTATCATAAGCCAGCAATCTAAAATAATTGTTCGCAATATCTGAAATCAATTGCGTCTGAACCGCTTGTTTCGCCGCATCTGTAGCTAAATAAGCTGCTAAAGCCGCTCTTTTAGAACTGCTTAATTTTCCCCAGATATCAGCTTCCCAAGACGTACTCAAACCTAATTTATAAGTCGTTGTCAAGGTATTGATATTAATTCCCGCCGGAAAGTTTAGCCCTGCTTCAGATTGTTTCGTGTGTGTTGCATTGGCATCCAATTGTAAAGTTGGATAATACGCTAATTTACTTTGACGAAGTGAAGCTTGTGCTTGTATGATATTCTCAATTGCATTTTTCAAATTAAGGTTATTGTCTAATCCTTTTTGAATTAATGCATTCAGTTTTTCATCTTTAAAAACGCTCTGCCACGGCATATCTGCAATCGTAGTCGAATCGGCGGAAGCCTCATCACGATACAGTTTATCTGTCGAGAGTGTTGTTGGGCGTTCGTACTTTTTGGTAATCGAGCACGCACTTAAAAGCGCGGCTGCAATTACCATAAGAATATATTTATTTGAACTATTAGTCATCTCTGTTTTAATTTAATTTTACTCTTTGTGAGCTTCTATTAACTGAATTTCCTCGTCATCGTCTTCATCATCATAACCATCTTTTGCAGGGCCGCTCACTCTTTCTTGTAAAGTCTGGAAAATGATAAACAAAACCGGAATAACAAATACTCCTAAAATGGTTCCAATTAACATCCCTCCTACAGCTCCTGTACCAATCGATTTGTTCCCCACAGCTCCTGCTCCGGTAGCAAACATCAACGGAACTAATCCTAAAATAAAGGCGAACGAAGTCATCAAAATTGGTCGTAAACGCGCCACGGCTCCTTCAATTGCGGCTTGTACAATTGGCAGACCTTTTCGTCTTCTGTCCAAGGCAAATTCGACAATCAAAATACCGTTCTTGGCCAAAAGTCCAATTAACATGATTAAGGAAATCTGCAGGTAAATGTTACTGTTCAGTTTAAAAATAATCGAGAATAAATACGCTCCCGCTAATCCAAACGGAATCGAGAATAATACCGCAAATGGTAAAATATAACTTTCGTATTGCGCACTCAGTAAGAAATAAACGAAAACCAAACACAAAATAAAGATGAAAATCGTTTCACTTCCAGAGGCTAATTCCTCACGTGTTAATCCTGAAAATTCATATCCATAACCCGCCGGAAGATCTTCTGCTGCCACTTCCTGAATTGCTTTGATCGCATCACCGGAACTAAATCCAGGATTTGGTGCTCCCGTAATAGCAATTGAAGAGAAAAGGTTAAATCTTGAAATAGATTCCGGCCCAAAAACTCTGGTCATTTTTACAAATTCTGTAATTGGCGCCATGTTTCCGGCACTGTTTCTAATAAAGATTTTGTTCAGTCCTTCGGTATTGGTACGGAATTCCGGTGAAGCCTGAATCATTACACGGTATTGTTTTCCGAATTTATTAAAGTTCGAAGCATACAATCCGCCATAATATCCCTGCATTGTTGATAAAATTGAATTTATCGAAACTCCTGCATCTTTGGCTTTTGCCAAATTAATATCCATCATATATTGAGGGAAACCAGGATTAAACGGCGTTGTTGCGTATTGTATTTCGGGACGTTTTGATAATTTTTCTAAGAACTCCGTATTCACTTTAAAGAATTCAGCAGTTGTGTGTCCGCCTTTATCCTGAAGCTGGAATTCGAATCCACCACTTTGTCCAAAACCTTGAATTGTTGGCGGTGAAATAAAGAAAATATTAGCTTCACGAATACCGCTTGTTTTAGCAAAAAGCTGTCCGATAACATCATTAACACTCAACTCACGCTGATCCCAAGGATATAATTTTACAATAACCATACTGTAAGCACTTCCCGCTCCAGCCGTAAAGTTCTGCCCCACAATACGAAGCGTGTTTTTTACTCCCGGAATAGTTTTCGCTATACTGTCTACTTTCTTAGCAATTACATCAGAACGTTCCATCGAAGCCGAAGGTGGTAAACTAATATTGGCAAAAACAGTTCCCTGATCTTCCGCAGGAACGAAAGCAGACGGCGTAGTTTTCATCATATAAAATAAACTGGCACCAGCAATCACAATAGCGGCTAATACAATCCATTTTTTAACGGAAAGGAAACTTACCGAACGCTTGTATCTTTCGGTTACATTTTCAAATGCAACGTTAAACGACGTATAAAATCTTTGTAAATAACTTTTATGTTTATGATCGTCTGCGTGTGGTTTTAAAAGCAAAGCACACAAAGCCGGGCTTAAAGTCAAAGCGTTTACTGCCGAAAGAATAATCGCAACAGCCAGCGTGATACCAAATTGTTTGTAGAAAACCCCTGTTGATCCATTGATAAAAGTTACCGGAATAAATACCGCAGCCATTACCAATGTAATCGAAATAATGGCTCCCGAAATTTCGCTCATCGCATCAATCGTAGCTTTCTTAGCCGATTTATAACCATGATCTAATTTGGCATGCACTGCCTCGACGACCACAATCGCATCATCGACCACAATACCAATGGCAAGTACCATTGCAAAAAGCGTCAATAAGTTAATCGTAAATCCGAATAAACTCAGGAAGAAAAATGTTCCTACAATCGCAACCGGAACTGCAATTGCTGGAATTAAAGTGGATCTAAAATCCTGAAGAAAAATAAATACTACAATAAAAACCAATATAAAAGCTTCGATCAAAGTATGAATTACTTTTTCAATAGAAGCATCTAAGTTTTCGTTAACGTCAACCAGAATGGTATATTTTACTCCTTTTGGAAAACTCTTCGCTGCTTCTTCAATCAATTTTTTAGAATTGTTGATTACGTCACGTGCGTTCGATCCCGGAGTCTGGCTGATCGCCATCGCTGCAGATTCTACACCGTTTGTTTTAATCGTTGAAGCATAACTTAAAGAGCCTAACTCAACTTTAGCCACATCTTTAAGGCGAAGCATTTGTCCGTTTCCGACTGATTTTATAACAATATCCTCAAATTCCTGAGCACTTGTTAAACGTCCTTTATATTTAATTACATATTGAAAAGCCTGATTTCCGTTTTCACCAAATTTACCTGGTGCGGCTTCGATATTCTGTTCTGCCAAAGCAGCCGAAATATCACTAGGAATCAGTTTGTATTGCTGCATTACGTCTGGTTTCAGCCAGATTCTCATCGAATAATCTTTGGCACCAAAAACAGTTACATCTCCTACTCCAACTACACGCTGAATTTGCGGTACAAGGTTGATCTTCGCATAATTTTGAAGGAATGTCTGATCGTAAGCTTTATCTTCACTGTATAAAGAGAAAATTAATAAGTTACTACTCTGGCTCTTGGTTACCGTAACCCCAGCCTGAGTTACCTCTACTGGTAGTAAACTTGTTGCTCTTGAAACCCTGTTTTGAACGTTTACCGCTGCTAAATCAGGATTTGTTCCTACTTTAAAGAAAATTTTGATCGAAGCATTTCCATCATTTGTTGCTGTAGAAGTCATGTACGTCATGTTTTCTACACCATTAATTTGCTCTTCAAGCGGAATTACAATACTTTTTAATACCACATCTGCATTGGCACCCGTATAACTTGCCGATACGTTTACCGTAGGCGGCGCAATATCCGGATACTGAGAAATAGGTAACTCAATTAGGCCCAAAACACCTAAAATGACAATAATAACAGATATTACTGTCGAGAGTACAGGTCTTTGTATAAATTTTTTAAACATTTCTTTTATTTTAAATCGGCGTATACTGTTTCTGCTTTTTGATTTTGAGCTTTAATCTCGCTTCCTTCTTTAAGAGCAGCAACTCCTTCTAATACAATTTCGTCACCAGCTTTTAAACCGGTTGTTACTACATAATAATTATTAGTTGTGTTTTCAAGTACCGTGATATTGACATTTTTAGTTTTATTGTCTTTTCCTAAAACAACTGCAAATATTTTATCCTGAAGTTCAAATGTTGCGCTTTGAGGAACTATGATTACATCTTTAACGTCATTTGGAATTCTAACAGTTGTACTGCTTCCGCTTCTGATAACTCCTCTTGGATTTGGGAAACGAGCTCTGATATTTACAGTTCCGGTTTCGGTATTAATTAATCCGTTTACGGTTTCTATTTTTCCTTTTTGATCGTATGCAGAACCATCTGAAAGCAATAAAGAAACTGCCGGCAGACTTTTAATTTTTTGATTTAATGAAGCTCCGGAATCTTTAGTAAAATTCAAAAGTGCTTTTTCATTTAAAGCAAAATAAGCATACACATTTCCAATGCTTGAAACTGTAGTTAAAGGTTCAGCTGTATTAGAACTTACCAAACTTCCTAAACGAAACGGGATCGAACCTACAACGCCGTCAACCGGACTTGTTACAGTTGTGTATCCTAAATTAGTTTTAGCATTTACTAAAGCGGCGTTTGCCTGAGCTAAAGAAGCTACAGCAGATTCATAAGTATATTGTGCCGATTCTAAATCGTATTTGCTTATAATTCCTTTTTCAACCAATGGCCTTACTTTGTTAACAGCCAGTTTTGCTGCACTTAAATCGGCCTGAGCACTTTTAATACTGGCAGATGCTGTACGAACTTGCTGCTCATATTCTGGCGCGCTTATTTTAAATAATGGCTGCCCGGCTTTTACAACCGCTCCTTCATCAACAAATATTTTATCGATGTATCCTTCAACTCTAGGTCGGATTTCTATATTCTGCTGTCCTTGAATACTGGCAGGATAATCGCTGTTTAATGTAGCAGATTCCGGCTGTAAAGTCAGCGTTTTATACTCTTTAACCTGCGGTGCGCCTCCGGCCTGAGCCGATTTATCATTTTTACCGCAAGATGCGATAATAACTGATGCTGCGAGAATGCTTAAAAATGATTGCTTATTCATTTGAAATAATATCTAATTATCGATTATATGACAACAAAAGAAATAAAATATAACAAGCAAAAATTTTGAAATAGACGGAGAGCAAATGACAATCGATAAAGATAGCCTGACACACGATGGGATTTTTTAAAAGTTAAACAAGCGTTTAATTCCTAAACTCATCGGCTCAAAAATGGTTTTTACGGACTGTAATTCTGTTTTTAGCGATTGGTTCAAAATCGCATTTAAATAAAGAGTAATATTGTCAAAAAAAGATAAAATTCGAAATGGCACCAAAAGTATATAGACCTTATTATTTTACCGGACTTCATATTCTGAGCTGGGTATTATTGGGATTTATCATGTTGTTTTACATGCCTTTAACCTGGAATGTAATACTTCCGGGTGTGTTTTGGATTTGGCAGATCGTTGTATTGGTTTTACTAATTATCATTTTTTATTCTAATGCCAAAATCATAGTTCCAAAAACCATTATAAAAGACAATACTTCTCCGTTTTTGATTTGGGCTTTTCTCACCGTTTTTGCCATGCAGGTTATTGCCTATTTTTATACTTCTCAAACCGATCTTCATAATAAAATCAGTTTAGTTTTAGGGTTTAAAAAATACCGAAATCCATATTTTGACAATTATGTATTAATGCTCACTTTATTGGTTTTAGGAATCAGCACGAGCTGGGCAATGTTACAGCATTGGCAGAAAGCCGCACAGCACAAACAAAAACTGGAACAGGATAAAACGATGGCCGAACTGGCGATGCTGAAAGCGCAGATTAATCCGCATTTTTTCTTTAATTCCCTAAACAGTATTTATTCGCTTACTTATACAAATATTGAAGATTCGAGAAATGCGCTTCATACGTTAAGCCGAATGATGCGCTACTTACTTTACAGTACGGAAGAAACAACTACTTTATTAAAAGAAGCCGAGTTTATGAGAGATTTTATCTCGCTGATGAAACTTCGTGCAAACAAAAAATTGACGATTACAACCGACATTCCAGAAAAGATACACGATTACCCAATTGTTCCAATGTTATTACTACCTTTAGTAGAAAATGCTTTTAAACACGGCATTCATGCTACGGATAAAAGTGAAATTTATATTTCGCTGAGACAAAACGGAAGTAATCTTGAATTTGAGGTAAAAAACACCTATTTCGAAAAAACAGCAACGACTGATGAAGGCGGAATTGGTTTAACGAATACAAAACGCAGACTTCATTTAATTTACCCAAATAAACATACGCTGACAGCCGGCATTGGTAAAAACGGAATGTATGATGTAAAACTGCAAATAAACTTAGAGTAATGACAACATTAAAATGTATAGCAGTAGATGATGAACCTCTCGCATTAAGACTTGTCGAAACTTTTATCGAACAAACTCCTTTTTTACAATTAATGGCAAGCTGTGATAATGCTGTTGAAGCCATGAGTATAATTCGGGAAAAACAGCCAGATCTTGTTTTTCTGGATATCAATATGCCTAATTTAACGGGAATGGAACTGGCGAGACTTTTGCAGGAACAGCCGGGTTTAGTGCCAAAAATCGTTTTTACAACGGCTTACAATCATTATGCTATTGAAGGTTATAAAGTAAATGCAGTCGACTATCTTTTAAAACCTTTTAGTTATGAGGAGTTTCTGCGTGCTGCAAATAAAGTATTGCAAATAACAGAAGAAGCTTCAAACAACTTCCAGACAGTTGCGGCAGATGATGAATTTATTTTCTTAAAAGTAGAATACCAATGGGTTCGAATTCCACTTAAAGAAATTTTATATATCGAAAGTTTAAAAGATTATGTAAAAGTACATCTTGACGATTCTCAAAAAGGAGTGCTTTCGCTGATATCCTTAAAAGCTTTAGAAGAAAAACTACCATCGGCAAAATTTATGCGTGTTCATCGTTCGTTTATCGTTTCTCTTGACAAAATAAACGCCATTACCAAGAATTCAATTTTCATTGGAAAAACGGAAATTACGGTGGGCGAACAATACAAAGAAACATTTAAAACGATTGTCGATAAATGGCTGAAATAATATTGAAAATTAAAATATCATGCAAAAAAGATCCAACAAATATTATCTAACTCTAAGCTTAAAAGAATATGCCAACGGCGACACGCATCCGGCAAAAGAACTGGGAATAGAATTCGATAATCACGACGAAATTTTCGGAATCATCCAAAAAATAAAGGACAAAAATATATTCGAAAACCCGCACGAAGCCACACAATTTGCACTTGGTTTAAAATTATTCAGCGAAATAAAACTAAAACACCGAAATAATCCTTTGTTTGATGAATTGAATGAAGTGTTTCCAGTTTTTATGAAGAAGTTGAAAAGTCTTTAAACGGAAGTTTTTAGTCGCAGTCACAGTTTTCAGTTTCTCCAGCTAAAACTATTCACTAAGGAATATTCATAATTCATAATCAACAATTAACTTTTTATTCCCTAATTTAGTTATCCCAAAAAATCAAGATCATGGATAACAAAATAACCAAAGAAGATATCAGTCAGGAAGTATTTGATTTATATGATGATTATGCTCATAATAAAATTAACCGAAGACAGTTTGTAGAAAAACTTTCCATATTTGCGGTTGGTTCGCTTACACTTCCGTCACTTTTAAGTTTTATGACGCCCAATTATGTCAACAGTATTTTGGTGCAGCCAACAGATCCTAGATTAAAAACGGGCTACATCAACTACGATTCTCCAAAAGGCGGTGGTTCTATAAAAGGGCTTTTATCTCAGCCAGCGGATTCTAAAAAGAAATTAGCCGGAATAATTGTGGTTCACGAAAACCGCGGACTTAATCCGTATATTGAAGATGTGGGGCGAAGAGCTGCCATTGAAGGTTTTATTACTCTTGCGCCAGATGCTTTGTCACCATTAGGCGGTTATCCCGGAAATGACGACGAAGGTCGAGAACTGCAAAAGAAACGTACCCGCGAAGAAATGCTCGAAGATTTTATTGCCGCTTACGAATATCTAAAAGCACACCCAGATTGCAACGGATATATTGGCGTTGTCGGTTTTTGTTTTGGAGGATGGATTTCGAATATGATGGCCGTAAAAATTCCCGATTTAAAGGCTGCGGTTCCGTATTACGGCGGACAGCCAACAAAAGAAGAAGCCGAAAAAATTAAGACTCCGCTCCTATTGCAATACGCAGGCTTAGATACACGCGTTAACGAAGGCTGGCCGGCATTTCAGGAAGTTTTAGACAAAAATAAAGTCGAAAATACCGCTTATTTTTATCCAAATGTAAATCACGGTTTTCATAACAATACAACGCCAAGATACGATGAAGCAGCGGCAACGCTGTCGTGGACAAGAACTATCGATTTTTTTAAAATAAAACTGAAAAAATAAACGAGAAGTTTCTACAATGACAAAAACTAAACCATCGGTTTATTTCTATATTCCAAAGCAAGTCACTTTACTTGATTTGAGCGGTGTTGTCGAAGTGTTTCAGGAAGCTCGTGATTTGGGTTTGGATTATCAATTGATATTTATTAGCGGGCAATCTTCTGTAAGTTCAAATTCTGGTTTAGAACTTTCTTCATTAATTCATTTTACAAAAGTTAGTCCGCAGAAAGAAGATATTATTTTTATTTCCGGATTTAGCACGCGCGCTTTAAATTCAATTGCTGATGATCTTGTATTTTTTGACTGGCTGCACAAAGCAAATCAAAATCAAACTACAATTTGCAGTGTTTGTACCGGAGCTTTTCTTTTGGCAAAATCAGGACTTTTAGATTATAAAGAATGTACCACGCACTGGAAATTTGTCGAGAAACTTAAAACTGATTTTCCTCTTGTAAAAACACAAAAAAATACACTTTATACGAAGTCTGAAAACATTTACACAAGTGCTGGAATTGTTACCGGAATTGATTTGGCTTTGTTTCTAATTGAAGAAAGACACGGCAAAGAAACAGCATCAAAAATAGCCAAAGAACTCGTAGTTTATAAAAGAAGAAACGGAACGGAAGAACAGGAAAGCGTTTATTTACAATATCGAAATCATCGTGACGAAAAAATCCATACCATTCAGGATTGGATTATTTACAATTTAGAAAAAACTTCGACCATAGAATTTTTAGCTGAATTAGTTTATGTAAGCCCAAGAAATCTAACCCGAATTTTTAAAAAAGAAACTGGCCTTACAATTGCTGATTACCGAACCAAATTAAGAATTGAAAAAGCAAAAAGTCTTCTCGCTAATTCTGATTATAAAATAGAACATATTGCCCATTTATGCGGTTACAAAACTTCTAAACAATTAAAAATTGTACTGCATCAAAACAGCGATGCTTTGAGTTCTTCGATCAAAAACCTGTTGTCCTAAACCGACTATTGTTTGTCCTTTTTCTGCATTTAGTTCCAAAGTACATTTGTAATCTAATCAAATAGATAAATAAATGAAACTTAGAGAAAAAAATCCCGCTTTGGTCATAATTGACGTGCAAAAAGGTTTTAATGAAGAAGACTTTTGGGGCGGCAACCGAAACAATAAAGATGCCGAAACAAAAATTGCAATAATTCTTAAAGAATGGAGAATGCTGCAATTACCCATTTTTCACATTGTGCACAGTTCTGTACATCCAAATTCAAAATTACATCCTTCTAATCCCGGATTTGAAATTAAAGACGAAGCAAAACCAATTGGCGATGAACCAGTAATTACAAAAAATGTAAACAGCGCTTTTATTGGCACTGATTTAAAAGAAAGACTGGACTCGCAAAACATTACCGATCTTGTTATTGTGGGTTTAACTACAAATCATTGTGTTTCTACAACAACACGAATGGCGGGCAATTATGGTTATGAAACTTTATTAATTGCAGATGCCACAGCTACTTTTGATAGAGTTGGAATAAATGGTGAAAAATTTGATTCAGAATTAATTCATCAAACTACTTTAGCCAGTCTGAATAAGGAATTTGCAGAAGTAATTACGACTGAAAAATTATTAGAATTACTATAAAATAATTGCGGCTTTTTAAACCAGTTTAGTATTATAAATCAAAAAACTGGATCATTTTTTAGTTAGGATGCCTACCTAAGTTTGTCATGACGATAATGTCCTAACAAAAAATCAAAAAAATGAAAAAAGCAATTTTAGCAGTAGTACTTA
Source organism: Flavobacterium sp. NLM (assembly GCF_002210235.1). NCBI lineage: Bacteria > Pseudomonadati > Bacteroidota > Flavobacteriia > Flavobacteriales > Flavobacteriaceae > Flavobacterium > Flavobacterium sp. NLM. The sequence continues at coordinate 239,738 of NZ_LIAC01000002.1, read as the reverse complement.
TTATTACCCTGCAAGCGGCAGCGCAGGAAACAAAAGCACCGCACGGTTATACGTACGGAACTAAAGAAGTAGCGAAATCTCCGTTTACACTTGAAGAATTAAAACTTTTAGAACAATCTTTACTTTTTTCTGATGAAGATGTAAAGTATTTACAAATGAGCCACGACATTCTTGAAGGTCAAACAGATGCCATTCTGGATGTTTGGTACGGATTTGTGGGATCTACACCACAATTGGTTTACTTTTTTGGAAACACTAAAACCGGAAAACCAGACGGAGAATATTTAGCAAAAGTCAGAGGTCGTTTTAAAATGTGGATTCTTCAAACAGCTGAAGCAAAATACGATCAGGACTGGCTTAACTATCAATATGAAATTGGTTTAAGACATTACACCACCAAGAAAAATAAAACAGACAATGTTACTTCTGTTCCTGTGATCAATTATCGTTATATTCCGGCTTTAACCATTCCGGTTACAACGACGTTAAAACCATTTTTGGCAAAAACCGGAGCAAGTGCCGCCGATGTTGATAAAATGTATAATGCCTGGGTAAAAAGTGTTTTAATGCAAAGTATACTTTGGGGTCAGCCTTATATGAAAAAAGGAGAATTCTAAAACAAAAAAACAGCCAAAACTAATGATTAGTTCTGGCTGTTTTTTTATTTACTGCACGACAAAATTATTGTAAATTTGGTCTACCCACAAAATACACTTTTAATTTAAATCACTAGTCCAGATGCTCAGACCTTGGCAATTTGAAATTCACTTAGATAAAAAATCAGACAAAGCACTTTACCTGCAAATTGCTGATGCTATTATCAATGCGGTTAAATCCGGAAAACTAACCAGTGGAAATGCTTTGCCCGGAAGCCGTCAGCTGGCCGGACTATTAAATGTGAACCGAAACACGGTAATTGAAGCTTTAGATGTTTTGATTGCCGAAGGCTGGCTGATTACAATGGACCGAAAAGGAACATTTATTGCCGATATTCTTCCTGAAATCAGCCCAAATAAAAAAGCAGAAACACAAGTCAATATTGCAGTCGAAAATCAGAAACCGCATCTCGTTTTTGATGACGGACTTCCCGACAGCCGCCTGGCTCCTATGAACGATTTGGCACGTGCTTATCGTGAAATTTTCAACAGAAAATCGCGCTGGCAGATTATGGGTTACAGCAATGAACTTGGGAATATCGAATTTCGAAAAGCAATTGTACAAATGCTGAATTTTAAACGCGGAATGAATGTTTCTTTAGATGAAATCTGCATTACGCGCGGCAGTCAAATGGCGATGTATCTGGCGGCGCATTGTTTATTATCAAAAGGAGATTATGTGATAATAGAAAATCCGGGTTATAAACCTGCGTGGGAAGCTTTTGAAAATGCCGGTGCAAGTCTGCTTCCGGTTAGTGTTACCAAAGATGGTTTAGATTTAGATGAAGTCGAAAATCATCTTAAAAAACATTCTTCTGTAAAAGCGATTTATGTAACGCCGCATCACCAGTTTCCAACAACGGTTACGATGAGTTTAAAGAAAAGATTAAAACTCATTGAACTTTCTAATCAATACGGATTTACAATTATTGAAGATGATTACGATAATGAGTTTCATTTCGGACAGCGTCCAATTCTGCCGATTTCGAGTTACAGCAATGCGAAAAACTTTATTTATATTGGAACTTTGAGTAAAATTGTAGCTCCGGCTTTACGAATTGGTTATGTGGCAAGTTCTTCTCAAAATATTGAGAAAATAGCAAATCACCGCAGAATAATTGATGTTCAGGGTGATAATATTATGGAAGAAGCCGTTCTTCATCTGATTAATGAAGGCAAAATCAAAAGACATCTCAAAAAAACAAACCTGATTTATAAAGCCAAAAGAGATCATTTTGAAAGTCTTTGTAAACTTCATTTAAAAGATAAAATTACTTTTATTAAACCCGAAGGCGGTTTGGCTTTTTGGATTGTTCCGAATAAAATTGTTGACTCAGAAAAAGTCTGTACCGAATTGCTTTCTAAAGGAATCAAAATTATGTTTCCTGAAAAATTCAGTTTTGGCACTCCAATAAATGGATTTAGATTAGGATATGCATCCCTTACCGAAGAACAAATGGAAGAAGGAATAAAAGCAATTTCAAAATATTTATAACCGAACTGGTTTGTGATCGTTACAATCTAATCTGATGTCTTTTGTTTCTAATTTAATGTCCATTAATCGGCAATAATTATTTTTATTTTGCTGTACAAAATAGCCGCAATTGTGACACGTACTTTGAACGTTTATAACTTGCAGATTATGCAATTGCTCAATTACAGAACTAAGATTTTTCCATAAAACCGATTTCTCCTTTTCGGATACTATTTTAACCAAATCAAATAACGGATCTGTAAAATCTTCGGTTACCAAAACCATTTCTAAACCTTTTGCCGTGAGTTCGATTGTAGAACTTCTGGAATCATTCGCATTAACAGTTTTTGTAATGTATTCTTTTTGTTCTAATATTTTGATTGTATCACTTATCGTGGCTTTTGTCAAATGGAATTCTTTCGCCAGATAACTTACGGTTGCTTTATTTTTGGTATGATGTTTTATAAATATCAAAACCTGAATCTGTATTGGACTCAAATCGTGCTTTTTGGCCTTTTCCCATAACAAAACTCTGAAAACTTGCGATAAGCGTTCAAATCCTGCCGTAATTTTTCCGTCTAAACTATTATTTTGCGTTTCTAAATCGAAGATATTTTTCATAATTATAACAAATAAAATAGACTGAAAGTCCCCACACTTTCAGTCTATGAATTAATAATTCTAAACGAAAAATTAATAACAGTTTTCCATTTCAATAATCGAAAAACCGTCTTTAAGAATTTGATTTTCTATATCTGCAGGCGCTTTGTCAATATGACAAAATCTGCATTCTTTTGAGGTCAAAGGCTGACCTTCTTGTAAAACTGTTTTAAGGTATGCTTTTCCATATTCAAAAACCTGGTTTGCATCGTCTGTATTTTCATCTACCAAAATATCAAAATGCATTATTTTACCGTCTTTTCGGGTTACATAAGTATCCCATACTGCTACTTTCATGTTATTTTTATTTTTTTATTTGTTGTGTTATTGTTTTTAAACACATAGGGACATAGTTTTTAAAGCGTTGTAAAGGCGTTTCACTTGTTTAAACAAACATAGCTATGTGTTAGAAACTAGTTTCTTTTTGCACTCTTTTTAAAAGAAAAAATCTATGTTTCTATGTGTTAAAAATTAAATTCCTTGTTTTGTTTTAAGTATATTATTTTCTCTGATAAGTCAACTTTGTCAAAGTTTAAAACTTTGACAAAGTTTGAAGACTATTTGTATTTACCCAATCACTTCTTCCATAGAAGCACCAAAATTAATGTGCAATACATTTCCGTTTGGCGTTACCAAAGCCGGAACTGATTTTATACCAGCCTTTTGAGCTTCAGCAATTCGAGATCTGTCTTCTCCGATGTTTACTACTTCAACATCTTTTACTAAATTTAAAATGTCGTGTTCTGCGCTTACGCAAACTGGACAACCTGCATGATAAAAAATTGATTTACTCATTTTGATTTGATTTTAATTTGACTTCATTGCGAGACAAAATTAGGCAGGATACCTAACCATTAAATAATCCAGTTTTGTCATTTCTGAGCATTTTCTGGTCTGGTTCTTCAAATAAACTGGACTAGTTTATATAGAAAAAACTGGATCTTTTTTACATTCCACAATAGCGATACCTTTGTTGTTATGAAAGAGGATATTATTTTTAATTTGAAACAGGTTCACGATCGTATCGAAAATGCCTGTAAACTTTCTGGCAGAAATGTTTCTGATGTTCAATTATTATTGGCAACTAAAACTGTTCCTGCCAAGAGAATACGAATTGCAATCGAAGCTGGAGAAAACCTGATTGGTGAGAATAAAATGCAGGAATTTCGAGATAAAGATTCAGAATTAAAAGATTTAAAAATCGAACGTCATTTTATTGGACATCTGCAAACCAATAAAGTCAAAGATATTTTGAAATATGTAAGCTGTATTCAATCTCTTGATAGATTAAGTCTTGCGGAAGAATTACACAAACAGCTTCTAAAAGAAAATAGAAATCTTGATGTTTTCATTCAGGTCAACACTTCTTTTGAAGAAAGTAAATTTGGATTAGAACCTTCAAAAGTTGTTTCTTTTATTAAAGAAATCAGAAAATATGATACTTTAAAAATCAAAGGATTAATGACGATTGGATTATTAGATGTTGAGAAAGAAAAAATGCGTCCGTCGCTTCGTTTGCTTAGAGAAATAAGAGATGAAATTTACGATGCAAAAATTGATGGAATAACCAATTTAAAACTTTCTATGGGAATGTCTCAGGATTTAGAATTGGCTATTGCCGAAGGTTCCAACATGGTGCGAATTGGAATTTCTATTTTTGGAAACCGTTTTTTAGGGAAAGAAATCTGGAACGAAAATATTGCAGAATAAAACTTAATTTTGCACGAAATAAAATCTCAAATGAATCTGTACGAACTTGTTGTAAACGATACTGAAAAAATTGCGCTGGACGATCTGCTTTTCAGCGAAGAGAATAAATCTGCTTTGCTTCAAACCATAAAAGAGCATAAATACATCGAGGAATTAAAAAAATATAACCTTAAAGTTGATAATAAAATTCTGCTTCACGGACATTCGGGCTGCGGGAAAACGACAACTGCAAAAGCTATTGCAACGGCTTTAAATAAAAGCATTGTTATTATTAACCTAAGTACTTTAATTAATGCTAAAATTGGTGAAACATCTAAAAATGTAAAGGCGATTTTCGACAAAGCGATTCGCGAAAAAGCCGTTTTATTTCTGGATGAATTTGATCAAATTGGAAAAAGCCGTGAAAGCGACGATAAAGATGTTGCCGAAATGAGACGTTTGGTAAATACAATTATTCAGTTAATTGATTATTTACCTACGGACAGTTTACTGATTTGTGCTACGAATTTTTACAACAGTATTGATACGGCTTTGCTGCGAAGATTTCAAATTAAACTAAAATTTGAAATGCCAACTGAAAAAGAACTGAATATTTATTACGATAAATTACTAGCTGATTTTCCTGTTCATTTTCAGGATATTCTACGTAAATATGATATTTCTTATGCTGAAGCAAAAGATTATATTCAGACGATAATGAAAAAACAAATTATTGCTGAACTGGAACTTAAAGAACAGAAAATCAGCGAAACTATTGCATAAAAAAACGCCTCAATATTGAGGCGTTTTTTAAACAAATTAAATTCTGATAATTAAGCTTTTGCTTTTCTTTTTACTGTACAGCCAATTTCTTTAGTTTGTGTTACAGCTGGTTTTTGTCCACTTTTTAAAGATGCAATTACATCTTCGGCATATTTTACTTTCTCCGTTTTTGTTCCTTCCGGATCGTTGTCAATTGCTCCAACATATTCTACTACATTTCCTTTTGCAGTTTTAGAAACGATAAAAATGTGAGGTGTACGTTTTGCTCCGTATTCGTCAGTAATTTTTTGTCCTGCGTCAAATAAATATGGGAAAGGATATTTTTTCTCTTTTGCTAAATCCTGCATTTTATTGAAAGTATCTGCTGTAGAAGCTTCCGGATCGTTTGGATTAATGGCAATTACCGGATATCCCTGTGGTTTGAATTTTTTATCTAAATCAATGATTCTTTGCTCGTAACCTACAGCGTAAGGACATGTATTACAAGTAAAAACAACGATATAACCTTTAGCATTTGGAAAACTTCCAAAAGAAACTTCTTTATTGTCTACATTTTTTAACTTAAAATCCGGTGCAGTATCTCCGGCTTTAAGAGTTGTTCCAGTTTGTGCCTGCGCTAAAAAGGCAGAAAGTGCCAATGCGAATAATAGAATTATTTTTTTCATGGTTTACGGGTTTACAGTTTTTTATATTCAGTTAATAATTGTTCATAGGTAAATTCACTTTCTACAAATTTTCGTTTATCATCTTTGATAAAAAGTGTTGCGGGAATACTTCCTGACCAGCTTGGGTCAATTCGGTCAATAAATTCCTGCGGACTGCTTTCGTTTAAAAGAAATACTTCATTTTTCAGGTTTTTTCTTTTCACAAAAGGAACGACGCTTGAACTTAATTTTGATTTGAAATCAAGGCTTACTAATAAAACAGCAAGTTTTTCTGATTTGTGTTCTGCGCTGAGTTTTTCGAAATGCGGCAGTTCTTTAATGCAGGGTGCGCACCAGGTTGCCCAAAAATTGACTACATAAGTACTGTCTTTTCCGTTTTTGATTCTTTCATTAAGCTGATTGATATTTAACAGCTTCACGTTCTGACTATAAGCTGAAACTGAAAAAATACCAAATAGAAATATATAGAAAAAAAACTTGATTTTCATGAGGTACAACGCTTTAGGATTAATTTGTGCCTTACAAATATAAACTAATGAAATCTTACTTTTTGTTAATGAAAATTTAATGCAGGAAAAAAAAATGCCACAAAGGCGCAAAGGCACAAAGTTTTATTTCTTAGAAACAAAAAAATGTTCCATAGGAACATTTCGTTGGTAGAAAAAAATATGCGTGTTTTCGTTACGTTCCGTAGGAACGTTTGGAATTACATTCCGCTTTTAATATTTACATTATTGACAAAACGAAGTGGCTGCATCGTATCCATTTTGGTTAAAGATAAAATCCCATTTTTATTCTCGTTTATGGCATTTATTTTAAAACAAAATTCATTTCCGTCTTTATCCATTAAAGTTATAAATTCAGTAGTATCATCTGAATTATTTTGACAGCTGTGTGAAATAGTATAGCGAAACATAACTTTGAAAACATCTTTATCATAATTATAAAGCTTTCCATCTGAACCAAATATCCATTTTGCATTTCGGTTTGCATCATTATACCAGGTTCCGATAATTTTTTTTGATGAAGGATCTTCAACTTGATTCTGTGCAAAGACTCCAGAGATTTGCAATAAAAACAGTAAAATTAAAAATAGCTTTTTCATATTCTTTTATTCTTTAATTATGTATTAATCCAAGTAAATTTAGGATTGTCTATAGCATTGCATTTCCTGCAAAAAGTTTTAATATGTTATGATAAGTCAAATTTAATGAAATAAAAAAGCTGGAGAACATATTTCTTAGGTCATTAAATCGTAAGCAACTGTTAATTATGCAACTATAATTTATTTTCCTGTAAAACATTCCGTCTACACGCTTGCTAACTTTGTAAAATACAACTTTAAAACGTAAAGCCATGGAAAAGCAAAACAACTATGACTACGGTCATACGGATCCGGATTTTATAGATCAAAATACGCTTGTAGATGGGACGTATTCTAATGAAGATCAATACAAACAGGATTTAAAGAAAGAAAATAATTGGGAATTTGGCGAAAGCGATCCTGATGTTATAGAGCAAAATACACTGATAGATAATGACAATTATGCAAGAGATGAAGATCCTTATCAATATCAGGAAGAGTTTATCGAAGATTTGAAACATCCTGAACAGGATTTTGAAAAAAATTCGAATGTTAGATCTGAAAATATTCCAAATGAGGAAAGAATAATAAATGAAGATGATGCCATTACAAATGACGGTGAAGAAAATGATTTTGATGATGAGTATGATCCGGATTTAGATTCTGAAGATGATTTAGAAAAAGACGGCGATCTTGATAATGACGAAGAGTTAGACGATTTTGACGCTGAACATTATCCGGAAAATCACCCGAGAGAATAAGAAAAACTAGTTAAAGCATTATCAGTTTATGACTATAGCAACTCAAATTTTCTGGCTGTTTATACTGTCTGTTCCCATAGCTTGTATCAGCTGGACTATAACGCACGAAGAGATTTTTAGAGAACCTCATGAATGGTGTGTAAAACGGTCTCAAAATGAGAAGTTTTTACTCACTAGAAAGTTCTTTTATCTTTTTACCTGCGAATATTGTTTTAGTCATTACGTTACAATTGGCTTTTTATTTTTGACAGATTATAAACTTTTGTTAAACGACTGGCGCGGGTATATTTTGGCCGGGTTTTCGCTGGTGTTTATGGCAAACATTTATATGAGTCTTTTTGCTCTTCTGCGACAAGCTATAAAAAAAGAAAAAGTGGAAATTGAAAAAATTGAGACTGAAACTGATAAAGAAAAGAATATTAACAAATAGAAATACGTATAATTAAATAAATAAAAATCATGGAAAATTTACAATTCATTGACCCATTATTGCACGGAATAAAACCTATCGAAAATAATACTGCTAATCTTTCTGTAAAACAGCTGGCTATTGCCGGATTTGGTTCTATTTTAGTTGGAGCTGTTTTAAAGAAAACCGGACATAATAAAGCTGCCGCAATTGTAGGAAGTCTTGCACTGCCATTATTGTCTGCAGCAGTTTATAAAAAAGTAGCAAAGTAATAAAAGAAAAACGTTTGCTAATTGCGAAAATGCCCGTTAAGGTTTTAAACCTAACGGGCATTTTCTATTAATGTCATGTTTGTTTTTATTTGCTGATGATCAATTATCTAATTGTCGCATTCTCTAATTAGCTAATTTATTAATTAGCCGGCAAATTTATATTTCCTTCAACCCAGTTTAAGGCTTTGTTGAAAGCTTCTTTTTTAAATCCGTGGAATTCTCCGGGAACTACATAACTGAACCCGTTTGTAAAAGAGATAATATCTTCAGAATCTGTTACGATGGCTGCCCTATTCCATTTCCCTAAATGTTTTAATCCTAAAAGTGCATCCTGAAGCCATGCACCGGCTGTGAAATTTTTAATATCAGTATCGAGTACTAATAAAAAATTGATTTCGTTAGTTTGCTTTACTAAATGTTCTACTGCGGGAACCACAGCGGTTAAAAAATCTTCTTTTGTTACTTCTGCCAATGCTCTAAAGGCAACAATGTTATCAGTAGTGTCAATTTGATGTATCATGGTTTTTTACACTTTTTGAGTTATTTAAATAGTTGTTTTATTCTTTTGATATCCAATATCAAATGCTACTCAAATTTACTTATTTTCAAACAGTTAAATCTTACATTTTTCTTAATTGTTTATTATATTTTTTTCAGTTTTTTTAAGAGACAAAGGTTCAGAGGTGCAAAGGCTTTTTATTGGAACGGAATATTGGATATTGATAATTCTATCGACAAAGATTTTCCGTAGAGACGCACAGCAGTGCGTCTAACATTATGTGAGACAACACGTTTTATTGAGAATGGATTCTTGTTACAGAATATTGGACGGGAGACGCACTGCTGTGCGTCTCTACAGAAAAAACCTTTGAACCTTAAAAAGAAAAAACCTGCTTCTTTCGAAGACAGGCTTTTTTCAAAAAAAATAAAAAATAAACTAACACAAACTCTTAATTGTATCCTTGGTTTTGTTTAAACAGTTTTTGGTCGATAACTGTTTGTGGAATTGGAAAATATCTTCTGAATGGCTGAGTAGCAGCTTTTGCTGTTCCGGCTAAATCAAATTTTCCAAAACGAATGCTCTCTGGTCTTCTTTGTAATTCCCAGTATAATTCGAAACCTAATTCTTTATATAATTGTGCGGCATCTAATGAAGTAAGCGCTTTTCCCGGAGCATTTGCAAATAATGATTCTCTTTTTCTGCTTGTACGCAATTTGTTCAAATCATCCATTGCTGGCCCTGTGCTTCCTTTTCTGTAAAGTGCTTCAGCTCTCATAGCGTACATTCCACCTAAACGGAATAACGGAATATCAACATTACTGTTACCGTTTCCTCCTTCTGGATCAAATTCATATTTAAATACACGAGCTCCCTGATTGATTTCATTTTGAGCAAAAACAGATTTTGTAGGATCTGCAAACGTTAATGATGGTGTAAAATCCATTCTCGTAGTAGTACTTTTTTCCATAACTAATGGAGAAACTTTAATACGGTTACCTATCATTTGAAAAGATGCAGAAGTTAATAATACAGGACCATATTGTGGTCCGGCCTGAATACCTCTGTTAAAATGGAACCAAGGTTGTGCTGGGCTGCTTTTAGGAACAATATCTGTTGCAGGCACACTTACATCTGTACCATCATTCATAAACCATGTACCATCAGCATATTGATAATGCTGCTCAAATCTTGGATCGTCATGATTTCCATCCCAGCTTGCGTAAAATTCAGGAGTTGTACAGGCGGCATTTGTACCTCTGTTTAAAGCAGATGTTCTCTGGTTACGCTCCATACATACATAAGCAAAACTATTTGAACCGTTGCGGATATAATCTATCTTTTGAGAAATCGCGAAAATAAGCTCTTTACCATTATCGTTGTCTCTTGCAAAGTTTTTGAAAAAGTCGCTTTCTAAACTAAATTTCCCTGAATCAATTAGTAATGAAGTGTAATAAATAACACGGTCCATATCTGTTCCTGTACCTGATACTGCTGGTTCATTAAAATTGAAATTTGATGAAGCATTGTAACGATCTTTGAATGTCGCACGATTTAAATACATCGTCGCTAAAAAAGCATAACCAGCTTGTTTTGTAAATCTTCCGTGGTAAGTTCTTTGAGTTCCAATATCAGCCAAATCTGGTAATATAGCTTCAACATCTTTTATCAATTGGTCAATTTGAGTATCTGCTTTTAAAATTTGTATTGGTGCATCTACATTCAACGGATCTCTATATGGAGCTTGTCCGTAAAGATCTAATGTAGTATAGGTATAATAGGCTAAAAGAGCTTTTGCTTCTGCTAAAAATAATTTCTTTTCAGGAAAAGTATTTTCTTCAGATGATTTAATTGCCGTTAAAGAACGTGTAATTCCGTTTGTCAATAAATCCCAGTTACCTACAATAATAGCATTACTTGAAGTCCATGTAAATTCATGCATATCTCTCCATTTTCCACCATCTCCCCAGTCACTTCCACGAGTTGGTAAAATAGCCTCATCTGTAGTATATTCCTGCATTGCAAAAACAGCTCCGTGATCTGTAAAAGTTCCGTCTCCAAGTCTGTCATATGCTGCAGCAAGCGAACCTGCAGGATCTGTAGCATCTGTTCCTAATTTTTCATCTAATACAGCTTCATTAAGGTCTGTACAACTGTTTAATAGAAAAATAAAAGAGAATATCGTTATAATTTTTATGCTAAAAAATGTCTTTGTTTTCATGATTTATAGTTTTAAAGTTGCTCCAAAACTGAATGTTCTCGAAGTTGGGTAAGCAGCGTAATCAATACCTATAGATTGATTTCCTCCGTTTGATTTCGGACTGTTGATTAACGGATCATATCCTGTATAGTTAGTAATTGTAATCAGGTTATTTCCTGTTACATAAAGTGTTAATCCGTTGATCCAGTTTTGACCTTTTAAATCAAAATTGTAACCAATACGAGCTGCATTTAACCTGATAAAATCAGACTTTTCTAAGAAAAGTGTAGATAAAATTGGTGAGTTTGTTGGATTTGCACCAGACTCATAATAACCTGTAGCAACGTTTCTGTCAGAAGCAAGGTTGTTAATATTTAATGCGTTCAATCCTGTATTATTCAATAAGTAACCTCCTGTCTGCCCAATGATCGAGAATGAAAAACTAAAGTTTTTGTACCTCATATCACTATTAAATCCGTAGTAAAAAGTTGGTAAAGCTCCTTCGATAATAATTCTGTCGCTGTTATCAATTTTACCGTCACCGTTTTGATCTTTAAAGATGTTTCCGCCTTTATCATCAAAACCAACATGTTGTAACAAATAAAATGAACCTGCTGCATAACCACTTTTGTAAATGTTAGCATTTACCCCAGATTGTCCAGGCCCTGAAATAGTTCCTGTTAAGATTTCTGAAACTGGTAAGTCCTCAATTTTATTGTTTAATGTTGCTCCGTTTGCATCAATATTCCAGCTAAAATCTTTAGTATCAACGATTTTTGAACCTAACATAATTTCAAAACCTTTGTTAACGATTTTCCCGTCAATATTTGTCCAAACAGTTGTTGTTGGTTTTAAAGGGCTTGAAGGAACGTTTAAGATCGCGTCTGTAGTTGTTTTGTTGAAATAATCAACAGTTCCGTACAATTTATCATTCCATAAACTGAAATCTAAACCTACATTGTATTGAGTAACAACTTCCCATTTTAAATCAGGATTTGCTGTTCTGGTTACTGAAACTCCGTTAACTAAATTTAAATCATCATATAAATAATATCCGTCTGGACCAGATAATGAATAACTTGCTTTAGTCAATTTGTTTTGAACTTCCTGGTTTCCTGTTTGTCCCCAGCTCGCTCTAAGTTTTAAATTATTTATAGCAGTTGCATCTTCTAAGAAACTTTCTTTAGAAATATTCCATCCTAAAGCAAATGACGGGAAATAACCGTATTTATTGTTATCACCAAAACGTGTAGAACCGTCAGCTCTCATCGAAGCTGTAAAAAGGTATTTGTCATTAAAAGAATAATTTAATCTTCCAAAATACGATTGTAATTCATTTTCCTGAGCATAACCTGTAGTTCCTGATTGAATTCCGGCAAATCCAGGATTAATTGAAGGTTTTATACCAACTCCCTGAGCAGCAATTCCGTCAATACTGAAACTTGTTCCTGATCTTTCAAATTTTTGATAAGAGAAACCACCTAAAGCTTCAATTTTATGTTTGTCTAATGCAAGATTATAAGTCAAATAATGCTCAACTAAAGAGTTTTTAGAATCTAAATTATTTTGAACATATTTTCCTTTTGGATTTAAATCCGTCACGTTTGGATAAATAGTAGTATTTCTTTCTGCTGTAGAACGATCCAGACCAACATTTAATTTATATTCTAATCCGTCAATAATTCTCAAAGAAGCTTCAAAATTTCCTAAAACTCGCAGCGTACGCGTTTGATCCTCATAAATACTCAATAAATAAGCAGGATTATAATGCGCATTCATGTTAAAGTTTGTGTAATTTCCGTTCTCATCAAAAACTGATCTTGTTGGGTTTGCCATTAATGTATGAACGATTAACTGTCCGTTTGAACCACCATCATCACTTGTAGGAACACCATCATCTTTAGTTTCACTTGCAGTAAGATTCATTTTTACTTTTAAACGTTTGTTGTCTAAAAATGATTCTGCAGCATTAATTCTACCAGAAAGACGTTTGAAATTACTGTTACGAATAACTCCTTCCTGATCCATTTGTGCAACAGATGCATAGTAATTTCCTGATTCTGTTTGTTTTGCAAAAGACAACGCATTGTTTTTAGTAACTGCACTTCTATAAATTACATCTTGCCAGTCTGTGTTGCCGCCATGATCAAATGCTTTATCTTTTATTGCACCTCTATATTGACTTGCGCTTAAAACATCTAATTTGTTAGCAACAGTCGAAACTCCCATATAAGAGTCAACAGTTAATGTTCCTTCTCCTTTTGAACCTTTTTTGGTTGTAACTAACACAACTCCGTTAGATCCTCTTGCACCGTAAATTGCTGCAGCCGAAGCGTCTTTAAGAACTGTAATCGATTCAATATCACTTGTATTCAAAAAGTTTAATGGATTTTTTGCAGATGAGTTACCAAATCCAACATTACTTCCAGAAGGGCTCACATCATCATTAGTCAATGGCATTCCGTCAACAACAAATAAAGGTGTACTACCACTTCTGATAGATCCAACTCCACGAATTGTAACATTTACTCCTGCTCCAGGCTCACCGCTTGTGTTCACCACACGTACACCCGCAACTTTTCCCTGGATTAAATTATCTACAGAAACGTTAACTCCTTGTTTGAAATTTGCAGCTTCTAATTGTGTAACTGCTCCGGTAACGTCTTTTTTAGATTGTTTTCCGTAACCTACAACTAAAACTTCGCTTAGTTCAGAAGTGTTTGGTTCTAATTGAATAGTCATGAAACCTTTTTGAGCAGTAACTGTTTTAGTTTTATATCCTAAATAAGCAATTTCAAGCGTTTTTCCTTCTTCAACAGAAAGTTCAAATTCTCCGTCAAAATTACTAACTGCTGCATTTTTTGTAGTAGCTTCTAAAATCGTTACACCCGGCATTGGAACATTGTTTTCGTCAACAATTTTTCCTTTTACTTTGATTTTCTCAGCATCTACGGGTTTAGAAATTTTAGCCGAAGTTGTTTTCTGAATTAAAACTAATTTTCCGTTGATGTTATAATTGAAATTAGCTTTTTTTGAAAGATCGCTTAAAATTGATGTAACCGATTCTTTACTATAATCTACAACATACGATGTGTTATCAGCAATTACAGCTTGTCCGTAACTGAACTTATAGTCAGTCTTCTGACTTAATTTTGAAAAAATAGAAACAAGTGTAGCTTTTTCTATTTTATTTTCTATTTTTGATTTTTTTAAGGTAGTTTTACTAAAACCACTCTGAATGGTTAGTAACGCTAGTACTAAAAAGATACAACTCTTTAGATTTAAATAAGAAGGTTTAAAATACATGATTTAAGTTATTGGTTTTTTTACGATACTTAATTATTAATGGCAGTTGTTCTCAGCAACTGCTTTTTGTTTTTAATCCACTTTTACTATTTCGCCATAAACTTTGAATTTTAGGTTTGTGATATAATTTATTTGTTCTAAAACATTCTCTAATGCTGCGTCTTTTTTAATGAATACCGTTAACGGCGTTGCTAATACTTGTTCATTATCATATTGAAATGAAACTCCGTATTTATATTGTAAAATGGTGATAACGTGTCTAAGTGTAGTTTGATCCAAAGTAACATCTGTATTGTACCAATTGACCAAAAATGATTTATCAGCCAGTTGTTTAGTAAGTTTTTGCGATTCAAATAATGCTTCTTCATTTGGAACTAAATCAACGCTCTGCCCTTTTGAAGTAACATTTACTTTTCCGGTTACGACAATAACTTCACATTTTGATTTTGACATTTGAATGTGAAATGAAGTTCCCACAACTCTCGTTTTAAGCTCGCCAGAAGTGATTATAAAAGGATGTTTTTTGTCTTTTGCAATTTCAAAAAATGCATTTCCTTTTAATAAAACGACTTTTCTTTCGTCTCCTTCGAATTTTTCAGGATACTGAAATGATGAGTTTGCTGCCAGATAAATTTTCGAGCCGTCACTTAGTTTGATAGATTTGGGATCCGATGACGTTTTAAATGATAATTGTTTTTCTTTTGCAAAATCAGGCTTAAAGAAAAAACCTAAACCAGCAAGAAAAAGAATACTGGCAGCCGCCATATATTTTAGGTACGGATTGAAATTGAATGTTTTCTTCTTCACCATTCGAAGTTGAATTCCGTCGTATATATTTTTAGAAACTTCAACAGAATTTCCCATTGAAGATTCATCCCAATTTGAATTTTGGTATTCGCTTAAAGCAAAATTATTCAGCAGATTTTCTTCTGCCTCTGAAGTTTTATTTCGAGAACTTTTATCTATAAGATATTCTAAACTATGCTTAATTCTTTTTATCATAATACTTATTGTTACCTATAAGTACCGAAAGTTTAAAATCGTACTATCCGTAAATATTATGAAACCATTAACAGAAAGTTATCTTAAAAATTTTGCTTAAAAAAGATAATTGGAGCTATCCAGGCCAGATCTTTCAAGCCTTCGCGCAATTGTTTTATTGCCGATGAAATTTGGTTTTTTACCGTTTGTTTAGAAATTCCAAGTTCTTCTGCAATTTGATCAATTGACATATCCTGAAATTTATACATTAATAAAACCTCTTTTCTTTTCTCCGGAAGTTTATCTAATAAGGAATAAAGTAAATCCATTACTTCGGGATCAATTGACTGAAAATTGTCGATAATGTAATCTTCAAATTTATCTTCCATAATCGTCTTGTCGAAACGATTATTTTGATAATGTTTGAAAATTTGATTTTTTACCGCTCTAAATAAATAAGGTTCGATTGCATTGATATTTAAATCGTCTTTTCGCTCCCATAAATCAATAAAAACATCCTGAACAATATTCTGCGCCAAGTCTTTATCCTGAGTCATCGTATAGGAGAAGGCATTGAGTTTCTGCCAGTAATCAGTATACGTTTTTTCAAAAATTTCAGGATTCTTCATTGGTTATTTTAATCACATTAAGTGATGTAAAATAAGGAAATGTTATACCAATAGTTTTTGCCTGAAAGTTATCTTTAAATTAAATTTTGAATTGTTTTGTTTTATTAATACTACGATTTTCGGGCAAAAATGACAATCGATTTGCGATTTCTTTTCGTTTAGCTAACACAAAAATTAAATTGCGGCGCTACATTAGTAATCTCTAAAATGCAATTCTCTCTTGCTGCGTCTCCATACTTTTTAATCCTAATTTCATCTAAAATCATGAAACAAATTTTGTTTGCATTGCTTTTTGCCGGGACAGTACAATTGAGTCAAGCGCAAAATGAGAATTTAAAAATCAACCAGATACAAGTTATTGGTTCACACAACAGTTATCGCCATAATATCGAACCTGACTTATTCAATTTCATTCAGGCAAAAGATACTACACGTTCGCTAAAAGGTTTACAATACACACACATCAGCCTTACAGACCAATTGAATAAAGGTTTACGCCAATTAGAAATTGATGTTCAGGGCGATCCTCAAGGTGGAAAATTTGTACATCCAAAAGGTCTTGACATTGTAAAATCACAAGAAGCTTACGACCCAAATGGTGAAATGAAAAAACCGGGTTTTAAAGTTTTTCATATGATTGATATCGATTTTAGAACTTCTTGCTACACGCTTCAAGGCTGTCTTGCAGAACTAAAAAAATGGTCTGACGCAAATCCTGATCATGTTCCGGTTTTTATTACTTTAGAACCAAAAGATGATGACAGCTACTTGGGAACAAAAGCTGAGAAATTTACATCTGAACTTTTTGATGCTTTAGACAAAGAACTACGTAAAGGTTTAGGAAATAAATTGATTACGCCAGACATGGTACGTGGAAAATACAAAACGCTGGAAGAAGCGGTTTTAAACAACAACTGGCCAACACTGAAAAAAGCAAAAGGTAAATTTTTGTTTATTTTGGATAATAACGGAGCAAAAAGAGATTTATATGCTTTAAATCATCCGTCGTTAAAAGGGCGTGCGGTTTTCATCAACGCCGAGCCCGGAAAACCAGAAGCTGCAACGATATTTAGAAATAATCCTGAAGATGCTACAATTGCCGATTTAGTAAAAAAAGGTTATATCATAAGAACGAGAGCCGATGCTGACACTAAAGAAGCAAGAGCAAATGATTACACGCATTTCAACGCTGCAAAAACTTCTGGAGCACAAATCATCACTACCGATTATTACCTGCCGAGTACTTTCTTTAATTCTTCTTATCAAATTAAATATGATGATGGAACTTATGTGAGAGTTGATCCGGTTAATGGTGAAAAATAGTTTCAAGTTTTATTGTTTCAAGTTTCAGCTTCCTTTTGGAACTTGAAACTTGAAAAACATAAAGTATGTCATTTCGACTGAAAGGAGAAATCGCACTAGTGTATCGACAAAGATTGGCGATTTTCTTTGTAGATTAACGAGTGCGATTTCTCCTTTCAGTCGAAATGACAAAAATCTGTTTAAATCTGCGTCATCTGCGTACCATTACTTTCAGCTTGTGGCTGTGATTTTTTTAACGCAAAGTGCGCAAAGGTTTTTCGCAAAGTTTGCAAAGGCTTTTGTTTGCGTTTATTAATAAACGTAAAGTTCGCAAAGCTAAATGTATAAAGCTTTGCGGATTTTGCTGCTTAAATTTGCTCGCAAAGACGCAGAGTCGCAAAGATTATAAAAAACTTTGCGACTCTGCGTCTTTGCGAGATTAAAAGAAAACTTTGCGTGCTTGTAAACCTTAGTGTTCTTTGTGGTTAAATTACTTTAAACTTTTAACTTCACCCGTTTTCAAATCAACTGTAAAATGATCTGCGGGAACTTCATGCATGAATTTGTTAAAGATGACAAGAAATAACTTCATCTGTTTTTGTAAAGGTTTTGACGCTTCTTCTTTAGAATTCTCTAAATACAGCTTCGATAAAACTTTATAAGCTTCAACACGTTTTTCTCCAACATCTGAAAGAGCCAATTCATCAGCACTTCTAAAACGGTAAAAGTCAATTAAAAGATCATTTCCTTTCCAGTTGAAATCTTCTTTTTTGAGATTATTTTGAGCTAAAATTTGTTCCGATTTCAATTCAGCTTCACTCCATTCTTTCTGAAACTGAGATTTATTTTTCAGAATAAAATCAAAATCTTTATCCGATTGAATATTAGCTAAAACCAATAAATCATTGGCAGAAACATTCAGAATAAAATCCTTAAAAGCAGAAGGCCAGTCATCTGATAAAAATCTCAAACGAACCAATTCCTTCAAATGGAAATCGGTAAAATCGTGGTAATTTTTAGTTTTCAGAATATCGATATTCCAAATGTCTTTTGTGTTTTGACTTTGTAAAAACTGATATTCCATTTTATACAAATCAAAAAGTTCATCAAATCCCTTAACCTCATCAATTGTAATGGTTTGAATATCGACCAGATTATCTTTTTTAATCGTCAATAATTTATAAGCCGGAATATAAGCGGCAAGCGATGGAGTTTGAATATTAACCAAAGTATTGCCTTTTGCCGTGGTGCGCAATCCTGTATCGTTAATGTGCATGTGTCCGCCAAAATGAATCTTCAATCCCGCATCGGCAAAAACCTGCGCTACTTCCTCAACGGGAACTCGGTTTAACTGCCATTTATTCGGACCTAATAATTCTTTAATTTCCGCGGAAGCGCCATCATTAAAATCAATCATTGGGAAATGACTGAAAGCAACCAAAGTTTTTCCGCGAAGTTTGGCTTCCGCCGAAATATCCTGAACCCATTTTATAAGGTGTTTTTTGTTTGATAGTACATTATTATAACCTGTACTTGCTTCAGAATAACTTTTAGAATCTTTTGGATCGCCATCGGTTTTCTTCGGAATATAAACGTTTCCGTCAATTGCCATTAACCAAAGTCCGTCGATTGGTTCAACGACATAACTTACGTCCGGAACTTCAAATCCAGGCGCCACGTTGTAAACTCTTTTGGTTAATTGTGAAGCTTCAACGGCTTTTTTGTAATTGTAGTTTTGGGAATTATAACTGGCAAAAGGAGTCGACCAGAATTTGTATTTTTTATTCGGATAAAAACCGAAATTTTGGAGATCATTAGTTATGCCTAAATAACCCATTTTAGCAATATCGGCTGTTATGACAACTGGCTGTTCGATATTCATGTTTGGCTTATACATGCCGTCTTTGCTAAAAATGGGTTGGCTTTTTCCTTCCTTTCCTAAAAAATCTTCTTTTCCCGATTCCTGAGCAAATGGTCCAACCGGATCATGATTTCCGGTCGTTATAAAAAATTCAATACCGTATTTTTTTTGGTACTGATCTAAAATTTTCTTCAATCCGCGCACGTGTATCGGCTGTCCGTCATCGGTGTAATCGCCCGGAAGTGCAACATATTTTATCTTTCGTTTTGCAATATCTTCAAGAGCGGCGATGAAGGCAAAATAATTTTCATTGAAAATTCTCGTCGAATGTAACTGCGAGGCCATCGTTCTTATTAACGCATATTTTCCGGTTTTGGTATTCAAAACACCTTTAAATTCATTATCAGAGAAGCTTCCAAACAAATCCTGAAGGTGAACATCAGATAAAAATGCAACCTGAACGCCGTCTAAATTCTTTTGGTTTTGGGCTGAAATGGTATGATTGAAGATTATTATAAAGAGTATAATTATTGGCGAAGTAAATTTTAAATTCATAGGTTTTAAGCTTTTGCAAAATGGGGAATTTATTAAAAGTAATAAGCAGCAATTTTATCGATTTAATGATGAAATGAGTTTATGTTATTGTTATCGAATGATAATGTTTTTATTGAGGTTGTTTTTAACGCAAAGTTTGCAAAGGTTTTTCGCAAAGTTCACGAAGATTTTTTAAGTAAGTTTTTAATAAACTAAAGATCACAAAGCTTTGCGGAATTTTAGATTGATTTAAAAAAAATGTAGTCCCTACGGGACAATTACATTGAGAAATCACTTTTTTTCTACCGATATTTAACCTCTATCGAGGTAATTTAGAAAACTCCGTTAGGAGTTAAATATCGGTAGAACATAAATATATCGCCCCCGAAAATGTCCCGTAGGGACTACACACAAAATTATCTAACTCTAAATAAAATTTTAATCATAAAAAAAGGCTGTCATTCTGACAGCCTTCACATTAAAACCTAAAATTTAATGTATAAAACCATTATGGCGAAATGGATTATTTCTTTATAAAACGTTTTATTGTTTTTTGCCCATCTTTTTCAAAAACAACAAAATAAATTCCCTGTCTTAAATTCGAGACATTCAAACTATTATCATTGCTTTTTTGTGATGAAACTACAGATCCTTGAGAATCTATTATTTTAACATTTCCTCCCGAAACATCTTTTGTAAAGAAAAGCGTTTCTGAAACCGGATTTGGATAAACATTAAATACAACCTCTTCAACTTTTTCATCTATATCTTTTGATGCAGCCGGTGCTCCTGCTCCAACTTTCGTTATTCTGATCCAGTTGATGTTCATTCCCGTATTTTGAATGTAGATTCCGAAATTATATGTTCCGGCATTTACGTTTACGGTTTGTGTAACTGTCTGCCAGTTTTGCCATCCTCCTGTATTTGGAATATCAACATTTCCTAAAATGATAGTTCCTCCGTTTAAATCAGATGATAATTTACCGCCAGTTACGGCACTTGCCACTCTGTATTCAATTAAATAAGAACCCGTAGTTGGGAAATTAATATTGTTATACGCCAACCAGTCGCCCGTTTCTGTGTAACCTACGTTTGAACCTCCGCCAGTATCTGTTGTAGCTTCAACCTGAATGCCGCTCATTGCTGAGTAATCTTCAGCCTGAATTAAACTAGAAGTCTGAGAAGTCGTTGTTGCAATTAATTTCCATTGTCCGCACGTTTGGTTGTTATTATCCCATTGCTGCACATTGGCACCATTTGCAGTACTTGCTCCGGCAACCTCAACGATTCTTCCGCTGTGTCTCGCAACGATTTTATAAAAGCCATCGCCTGTAGAAACTAATACAAACTGTTGGTTTGTAGTTCCGTTGTATGGATATTGCTCTACACTCACTCCATTTGCTGTATTAAAACCATTTACGTCTAATGATTGTCCGCTGTGGTTGGCAATAATTTTGTATAAACCGTCACCTAAATGTGTAAACGTAAATTTTTGATTGTTTCCTGTATTGGCAGTTCCTTGTTTGATACCTGCTCCGTTTGTTAAACTTGCATTCCAAACGTCCATATTTAGGTTACTGTTTCTGTTTTGAAGGAAGAAAGTTTGATTTCCTAAAGTGGTAACTCCGTTTGCAAGAATTCTAATCGAACTTACTTTATCATTCCACGTTGTGTTTAAACACGAATTATCAGAATTAATTACAGTCGAAGCTCCGGTAAAATTATCATCTTGGTACAAAATTGCCTGAAATCCCTGTGTAATTCTAAGTGACGAAATATCATCATTTAAAACGCCTAAAGAATTTAAACGCGCCAAATTATAATCACCAATCGTTAATCCGCCTGAGAAACCTGTATAATTACAATCTTTATAAACGGTAATTACATCTGTTGATGGATTGATATTTCCTCCCGGTGGAATTGTTCCTGTAATGGAATAACTTCCGATAGAACCGTAAGCCGAATATCCGCCGCTTCCGGCATTTCCTGCTCCGTTTCCATCAACGCCGACAAAATATTTACCAGCCGGAAGATTTACATTCATAGAAGCATTTAAAGCAAACGGATCAGAATTCCAATACGTTCCCATTTCTGTTCCTGCAGAATTATATAATCTTAATAAAAGATGCAGGTTTCCGTCTCTCGAAACAGTGTTGGCATTTATAGAAACATTTCCGCCGCCAGTTGTAAATGTGAAGAAATCATAATCAGCTGCACTTGAAATAATTCCATTTTTTTGATTGATTGCTCCACTTGCATTATAATCTAAAGTGGCTGCAGAAGCAGTATTATCTCCATAATCGTCTCCGCGATATCCAACTCCAAATTTAGAACCTGCAATTGTCGCTACATCATCTTGTAAATTATTAGCAAAATTGTATTCGCCTTTACTCCATTGTACCACAGGTCTGTAATATCCAGCACCCATAATTGGAGCCCACGAAGTTCCGTCTAAACCTACGAAATAATCTTCGGCAGGATTGGTACGTCCGTCATGACCAAGATCAAAAGTATGACCAATTTCGTGAGAAGAAGCATCACCACCTGATTTCCCGGAAGTAATGAATACCCAGCAAGGTACATCGTTATCCCAGTTAAAAGAACCAATGTAAGCTACACCACCCGCGCCCGGAGCTGCCGTATTTGTTGGCGTTACTACAACACGCATTCTTCTGTTTCTTGGGTATGAATTAAAAACGGCTTCGCTTGTGGTTACGTTTAAATTAAAAGGTCTGTAATCTTCTGAAACTACTTCCCAATGCTGCTGAACTGCTGCATCGCTCATTCCTGAAGCTGCAGCGTTTATAGCATTACCATTGTTCCAAAGATTTCCTGCAGGCATATAATAACCATCAAAATCTAATAAAACGCAGCCTGCTGCACCCGGTAAACTTTGAAGGTTTAGCAATGCCGGAGCAATTTCTGCTGCCGCTGTTGTTTTATTTGCAGCTTTTGATGGAAGATTTTTATAATCGATACAAACCAAAGTATTGATGTCAACTTTAGAAACAAAAGCATTTCCTTGTGCATCAGAGTAATATTTGTAGGCTTCTCTGGTTTTCTTTAAAATAATATGACCTTCAAGAGATTGATCTTTAACTTTAATATAAAAAGAAGATTCTGCAACATTTTTAATTTCTCCAATTAAAAATTCACTTGACTGATCTGATTCTTTATAGTTTATTTTTCCGTTAAAGCTTTTGGAATCGGCTGCCTGAAGCAGAATTGTTTTTTCAGGACCTTTTGCGGTTGTTGAAGAAACTAATCCACTTTTTATTTTATTTAAAAATGTTTTGCTCGAACCTAAAGAAGTCTGCGCCGTGGCAAAATATCCAAAGGAAATTATCAAGAGTAAACTTAACCGAAATCTGTAATTATTTTTCATATAATTGGGGTTAAAGGGGGTTACAATTTAAATGGAGCGTTTTTTTAACACATAGAGACATAGTTCATTATGGATAAAGACGTTTCACTCGCATAAACAATCATAGTGTTTTGCGTTTAGCTATGTGTAAAAACTAGTTTTTTGAATTTCCTTTATTTCAGAAGAAAAAATCTATGTTTCTATGTGTTTAAAAAATACTCTATAAACAAAAGCACTAATCTTCTCTGCCGAAACAAAGAAGAAAAGTGCTTTACGTAAAACTTATTTTTTAATAAAACGTCTTACCGTTTTGATTCCATCTTTTTCCAATGAAATCAGGTAAATTCCTTTTTTCAAACCAGCAACATTAATGCTGTTGTTGTTTACTGTTTGTGAAGAAACTGTAGCGCCGCCTTCAGAATTGATAACACTTACATTTGCTCCGGAAACTTCTGAACTAAAGAAAAGTGTATCTTCTGTTGGGTTTGGATAAATAGTAACGCTTGCAATATCAGCAGAAGTTTCTGCAGCAGGTGCAGCAGATTTAGCCGCTAAACCAGAAGCTGATTTTGTGATTCTAAACCAGTTTAAATTTACTCCTGAAGCTTGAATGTAGATTCCGAAATTATACGTTCCGGCATTTACATTTACAGTTTGCGTAATCGTCTGCCAGTTTTGCCATCCGCCAGTATTTGGTACATTAACTGCACCAAGCTGAATTGTTCCGGCATTTAAATCAGATGATAATCTTGCTCCGTTAACGGCACTTGCAACTCTGTATTCAATTACATAATTACCAGATGTTGGAAAGTTAATATTGTAATACGCCATCCAGTCTCCTGTATCTGCATATCCAACATTTAAACCTCCGCCTGTATCTGTTGTAGCTTCTGTTTGAACACCGCTCATTGTATTATAACTTTCGGCTTGTATTAAAGTTCCTGTTCCAGGAGGATTACTTCCTGTAATTACCTGATTGATTGCAGTTAATAATGATTTAGAACCAGTTGCATCCTGGGATAATTCCCAAATCATAACTCCGCCTGCGTTTTGAATCGCAAAAGTTGTTTTTGCTTTGATTGTTGGAATTCCATTATAGTAAATCGTATTTCCAACCTGATCTAAATTTTCTGCTCCCGGATATTGAGCTACAATATTAGCATAAGAAATTCCCTGATTTGCAGAAGCTCCAAAACCATATCCGTAAAATGGTAATCCAATGATAGCTTTACTTGCAGGTAAACCTCTTCCTGTCCAGTAATTAAACTGATTTACAGCCATACTGTATGGAGAATGCTGTCCCGGATTATTTGGCTGCCATGGACCAGTTGCATCATATGCCATGATATTAATCCAGTCATAAGCCGCAAAAGTAGATGCAGGTACATTTGCACCACCATATCCTTCTGAAAGCGCTGACGAAATCAATTTTCCATTGGCATGTAATTTATTCGCCAAGGCAATAACAAATCCGCCGTAATCGCCGTTAATTGCCGGACCTTCTAAATCTACGTCGATTCCGTCAAAATTGTGAGCGACCACATAGTCGTACAGTTTTTGAATAAAAGCGGTACGGTTTCCCGGCGTAATTAAATTAAAATAATTGTCGCGAATGGCACCGCCTTCAGAAATGGCACCTCCTCCAAGAGAAACAAAAACTTTAACGTTTTGAGCATGTGCAGTATTAATAATGGCATTATTTCCAGAATTAAAACTTAAATATCCGTTTGCATCAGGATTTTCAAACGCAATATTAATGTGCGTTAATTTACTGTACTGGATTGTTCCTGCTAAAGCATTTAAATCTACCCAGTTCGGGACATAAGCGATTACTTTTTTCTGCTGGGCCGCAGCTAAGTTAAAAACACCCAACACTAAAATAATAATGCATTTCTGCAGCATTCTTCGGTAATTGTTTTTCATAATAAATTGTTTAATAGATTAATAAAAATTTGTAAATATTGGGGGAAATGAAAAATTTTAGATTTCAAACTTCAGATTTTAGATTTGATCGCTGTGCAATCTAATTGGGTCAAACTAACTAACGCTCCCTAATTATTATCTAAAATCTAAAGCCTAAAATCGTTTTTAAAACTATTTTTTTATGAAACGTTTGATCGTCTGTTTGCCTTCTTTTTCAAAAACAATAAAATAGATTCCTTGCTTCAAATGCGAAACATCAAAACTGTTATTATTGATTTTTTGAGATGCTACAGTAGATCCCGTTTGTGAATCGACTATTTTTACGCTTCCGCCAGAAAGATCTGTCGTTACATACAATGTATTTTCTACCGGACTTGGATAAACATTTAAAGCAATTTCTGCTGGTTCTTCTGCTGGTTGAACCGAAGCCGTTTTAGCCGCCGCACCCGCACCAACTTTAGTAATTTTAATCCAGTTGATGTTCATTCCGGTATTTTGAATGTAAATTCCGAAATTGTATGTTCCTGCATTTACATTTACCGTTTGCGAAACCGTCTGCCAGTTTTGCCATCCTCCAGTATTTGGAATATCAACATTTCCTAAAACAATTGTTCCTCCGTTTAAATCAGATGATAATCTGCCGCCAGTAACGGCACTTGCCACTCTGTATTCAATTAAATAAGAACCTGTTGTTGGGAAATTGATACTGTTATACGCTAACCAATCACCAGTTTCTGTGTAACCAACATTTGAGCCTCCGCCTGTATCTGTAGTTGCTTCAACCTGAATTCCGCTCATTGCTGAATAATCTTCGGCCTGAATTAAAACAGAAGTCTGCGAACTTGTGGCAGGAACCAGTTTCCATTGTCCGCAAGTCTGGTTGTTATTATCCCATTGTTGTACAATTGCGCCAGAAGCTGTACTTGCTCCTGCAACCTCAACAATTCTACCGCTGTGTCTTGCTACAATTTTATAAAAACCGTCACCAGTAGAAACCAATACAAACTGCTGATTTGTTGTTGCATTGTATGGATATTGCTCTAAACGCGCGCCGTTTGCTTTATTGAAATTATTAATGTCTAAAGACTGGCTGCTATGGTTAGCAATAATTTTGTACAATCCATCGCCTAAATGTGTAAAAGTGAATTTCTGATTGTTTCCTGAATTCAAAGCACCTTGATTAATTCCTGCTCCGTTAGACAAACTTGCATTCCAAACATCCATATACAAACCGCTGTTTCTGTTTTGTAAAAAGAAAGTCTGGTTTCCTAAAGTTGTAGTTCCGTTTGCAAGGATTCTGATAGAAGTTACTTTATCATTCCAGGTTGCATTTAAACAAGAATTATCAGAATTAATTACTGTTGAAGCTCCTGTAAAATTATCATCTTGGTATAAAATGGCCTGATATCCTTGTGTGATTTTTAATGAAGAAATATCATCATTTAAAACACCTAAAGTATTTAAACGAGCTAAGTTATAATCTCCAATTGTTAATCCGCCAGAGAAACCTGTGTAGTTACAATCTTTATAAACTGTAATAACATCTGTAGAAGCCGGAACAGAAGGAACCGTTCCTGCATAACCTCCAAAAACTGCAATTACTTTTGTTGGTTGTGGCGAATGCAATGATGGTGACTGATCTGCAACATCATCATAAGCGAAACCGTAAGCCAAATTATCAATGCTGATTCCCGGTAAATGCCAGAATTTAGAATAATGATTGGTTGGGTTTACCTGATAAAATTTTGAAGCATCGTACCAGTTTTGCTGACCCGGATTTGCTGTTGTAGTATTTACAACGTGTCTGTTGATTGCAGCGGTTAATTGTGCCTGAATCACAAGATCTAAATCTCCGTCAACCAATCTTCTGTCCAGAACACCTTTTCCTTCAAGAGCTTCCTGAGTACTTGGTCTGTATTGAACTCTTCCTGTACGGCCAACAAATCCTCCAGATTGTCCAACCATTTCAAGCTGTTCGCCAATAACTCTTCCTTTAAAAACTCCGGCGTCTCCGGCATAAAAAATTAAATCTTCATTTTTATATTTATTCCAGATCGCGTCGATATAGGATTTTAAATAATTGGCTTGTGGCCCAACTGTCGTTCCTCCTGTTCCATCTGCAAAAGCAGGTGTTTTTGACGGAGCTGTAATTTCACCTGTTGTATTGTTTACACAACCTTGAAATTCTGATGGAACATTGGCTTTAAAAGCGGCCACGATATCAGCGTGGTTTTTTAATTCTCCAACTTTCTTTTGATATCCGTTTGCGCCAAATAATTCCAGTCCCATTGGATATTTATACGAATCTACTCTTGAAGGATTTCCAAAGAAACCATATTGATTATTAGTCAACTCGATTATTTCATATAAAATTCCCTGATTTGGATCTGTTGCATTCAGCGGATTTGGCGATGTATATCCCGAAGGAGCTCCATTGGCACCAAAAAAGTAAAAATACAGCTGAGAACCTTTAGAAATAAAAACCCTGCAGCCTGCAATTAATGGCAGCGTGAAAGTTTTGTTTGGAATTTCGCTCAGTTTGGTAAAACAAGCTGCATATTTTGAATTTTGTCCCGGTCCGGTATTTCCTCCAATTGTTGGTCCCGTAACGGTATTATAAGATGAACTCATTGGTAAAACCTGACTTGTTTTGGCATTTACCCAAACATGGTTTCCGGTGGTATAATCGATACCAACAATGGCTACATACAATTCATTATCATTAAATGTAGAAGTATTGCTAATCGTAAAAGGAATGGCTCCCTGACCGAACATAAAATTTGAAAACACAAGAAACAGTGCTGTCAGTAGCGAAAATCTTTGAAGTTTATTTTTTTTCATATTTAAATAATTGTGGGGTTTATGTAAATAGATTCTAAACTGAAGTCATTTTTAAATCATGACTTTTTAATCATCCGTCAGGTGCAATTATTTGGTGCTATCCATTTAAATTTAATTCCAGCTTACAATTGAATGAGAGGGTTTATTTTAAAACAAACTACACCCAACGGATTTTTAATTATTTCTTAATTAGCTTTTTTGTCCAGCTTTTTTGATCTGATTTGAAATTCAGTATATAAATTCCTTTTGTCAGTCTGCTCAAATCAATTACGCTTTCACTTGCTTCTTTCTCCGGTTTATTCTGAAGAACCAGCGTTCCTGAATTGTCATAAATCGTGATGATTTTGTTGTCTAAATTTTCAGGAATGGCAACTTGAATATAGTTACTCGCCGGATTTGGATAGATGGCAAAAACAATACTTTCAGGCGTACTTTCTTCAACTATAACATTCGCTTTTTTAGCTGCAGAAGCAGATCCGTAGGCTTCTATTTCATATAATGAATATCCGTAAGGAGCCAAAGCTTTTGTTGTACATAAAATGCGAAGGTATCTCCCTGTTCCGCTTACGGTTAAATCATCCGTTCCTCCATCGCTGGCAGTTTGTGTGTTGATAGTTTCGTTTTCGGTAAAAACGTTATCTGTAGAAAGCTGCACTTTGTATTGCGTTGCAAAAGCTGCTTCCCATTTCAATACTACACGATTCAGGTTGTAATTACTTCCTAAATCAACATAAATCCATTCCGTAGCATTAGCAAAAGAACTTGCCCATCTTGAAACTGTTCCGTCTCCATCAGTAGCTTTTCCTGCTGCTAAAGTTGGATTTTCTTCTGTAGAAGCTGTAGCCGTTTTTGACAGAGCTAAATTTACATTTGGATTTGCTGTAATATTTCTAACAATAACATCACTGAAAACTCCCGTTCCTAAAGTTCCGTTTGCGTGAGATGTAACCGCCATTCCAACATAAATGGTATTTGCCATTGTAATTGTTTTTGGAGTTCCAAGTTGTGTCCACGTTGTACCATTATCAGATGTGTAAGATGTAAATACATTTCCTGCACGTACCACACGAACCCATTTTGGAGCTGTTCCCGCGGCAACATCTGCCACCGTTACTCCCGAAGTAGCATTTCTTGATAAAAACTCAGCGCCTGCAGCCGGTGTAACATCTGTCATAGCATGTTTAGAAGTTGCTGTAAGTGTTTCTCTAAACATTACTCCCGCTTTTGCGTATGTATTTGTATTTGTTAACGAATTTACTTTGGCAATAATTTCGGCATCACCAGTAATAGATTGATTTACAAACTGAAATTGATCGCTTGTTTCCCAAATATCAGTTCCAGAACCTTTTATAGTGAAAGTTCCGCTAGAATGTGTCGCTTCTCCCGCTGGTGCTACCGCACCCAAATCTGTACTAACCCACGGTGCAGGTAATCCAACTGGAGTTTCTGTCGAAACTAAATTTAAAGCTCTTAAATTGTCAAAATAATACGTGTTTCCAGAATTTGTTCCCGGTTCGTATAAGAAAACAAAACGGTTTACTTCACTGTCTAAAGTCGAAGCATCTGGCGTGCTTACATATGTAAATGTAACCGTATGCCAAGTATTGGTTTGTTTTACAACTCCCTGATAAATACTGTGTCTTCCTACCGGATAATTTGACGGAACCGAAGCACTGCTTTCTGCCTGCCATGAAATAACAGATCCAACCGGAGCAGACGTATAAACATCCATAGCGAATTTTTTAGTTCCGCTTTTGAAATCTCCAATATTGGTTAAAGTCGTATTGAAGGAGAAATTATCATATAATTCTGTTGACTTACGAACGTATCTTCCAACGTTTGCAGAAGTATTAATTCCTGTCGCACTTGGGTTAGCTACGTTTGCTGTGTAAGTTCCGATAGCATCTCTAAATGTAATATTGTGAACCGTTTGATAATCTTCGTAAACAACTCCAGGCGTGAATGTATCCGGAAGTTTTGTTGCTCCAATTCTGATATTATCAAAATAATACGTATCGCTTGTAAAAGAACCTGAGTTAAACAATAAAACCATTTGGTTTACTGCCAAATTCGAAGTTCCTGCATCTGGACTTGAATTGAAATAAAAAGTCAACGTTTCCCATTGGTTTTGTTTCGTCGTAATCGCAACGTAATTACTGTTTCTTCCCGTTGGGTAATTCGCAGGAAGTGAAGTTGCACTGTTTTCTAAATTCAAACTTACAACCGTACCAACTGGAGCAGTTGTATACACATCAATCATGATTTTATTTGTCTGGTTTATTAGTAAACCAGCATCTTCAATCGTGCTTTGTGTATTAAAGAAAAGTACATCGTATTGTTCCGTTACGTTTCTAACATATCTCGCCACATTTGCAGACGAGTTAACAGCGTTTGAACCCGGATTTGCCACAACCGAATAAGTTCCTGTTGTAGTTCCTTTTATAATTTTGTTGATGCCGTCGTAATTCTGCAATACGTCTGTGGCAACAATTGGTTTTTCTGGTGTAGCTCTTGTCAACAGGTTATCAAAATAATATGTTGCGCCAGAATTTGAATTCGATTCAAAAAGTAAAGCCACATTATTAATCGTTAAAGCGCTTGTATTTGCATCGATAATTTTTTCGAATTCAAACTCAATCGTTTCCCATTTGTTCTGAACTGTTGTAGTCGCTTTGTAACCGCTGTGTCTTCCTAACGGATAATTTGTCGCAGTTGTTACATTGCTATTTTCTAACTGCAGCGAAACTTTAGTTCCAACCGGAGCCGAAGTATACAAATCAAAAGAAATTCTTTTTCTTCCGTATACATAATCATTCGCATTGCTGATTACTACATTTTTGATATTGAAAACATCGTACAATTCAGAAGAATTACGAACATATCTTCCTACCAAAGCCGAAGTATTGATTCCGGTTGCAGAAGGATTTGCTACAGCTTCTGTTAAAACTCCCGTTTTGTTTCCGTAAACAACATTTCTGTTCGTTTGAAAATCTTCCTGAATTTTCTCTACCGGAATAGCAGGTTCAGTTTTTACAGCCAGTTTATACGTATTTGCCGTACAGCCAGAAGTTGTTGCCGTTACCGAAACATCTCCGCCTGCAGTTCCCCAATTTACAGTTACGGCATTTGTTCCCTGCCCAGCCGTAATTGTTGCTCCCGCAGGAACAGTCCAATTGTAAGTTGCGCCAGTAATAGCATTTATAGAATACGTTTTACCTGTTTCGTTTTGATACACTTTTGCATCTCCGGCAACGCCATATTTATAACTTCCGTCATAAACACGAACATAATCTACCTGCAATTTTGCCGGAAAATCAGCTGGAACTGGAGCTACTCCTGCCCCATTTACACTTGTATAAGGCGTTCCTGCACTACCAACAGCCAGATTTAAAATAATATAAAACTGATTGTCGTTAAAAGGCCATCCGCCGTTTACAGTAGTATTAGGCGTTGCGGTGTGGAATAAAACATCATCAACATACCATTTAATAAAATTTGGTCCCCATTCTACAGCATAAACGTGAAAGTCTGTAGATAAATCTGTTGGAGAACTATAACTTCTTCCCGTAAAATGATATCCGTTTCCATCGTAATGAATTGTTCCGTCTACAGATTGTGGGTTTCTGTGTTTGGCTTCCATGATATCAATTTCACCAGTATACGGCCAGTTTCCTCCTACCGGAAGCATCCAGAACGCAGGCCATGCACCTTGTCCGTTTGATAACTTCATGCGGGCTTCAACTCTTCCGTATTTAAGGGAATATTTTCCTTCTGTGGTTAATTTTGAAGAAGCATAAGGCTGATCAGGAAATGCGCCATTCGGCTCATATTTTGCCTGAATGTTCAAATAACTGTTTGCTCCTTCTTTTACAATTGTCGCCTGATTTGGATCGTAACGCTGAGCCTCAGCATTTCCGAATCCGCAAAGCGCCGGACAACCGTTTCCTGAAATACTCTGCCACTTGGTTAGGTCGACAGTAGTACCGTTAAATTCATCAGACCAAACCAATGTTTTACATTGTGCCTGGACATTCAAAATTGGCAGCAACACAAATATTGCCGCAGCCAAAAATCGTTTAAAATAATAGAAATTGTCTTTCGGTGGTCGGCCGAAAAAAGGGTCATTTTGATTCATTTTTTTTTTAGTTTTTTGTTAGTAAAGTTTATTACCTCGACAAAAACCTATTTTGCAGAAATGGGTTCTTATTCTAATAATAATCCGACAATATTAACAAATAAATCAGGCTACACTTACATTTTTGAGTACGGTTTGACTACGGTGATTTAAAAAAAATGCAGAAAAAAGGCGTAAAACTACTTAGGATATTACTTACGAGATGAAATCCCGTTTTGGAAGTTATTCTCAATCGTAAAAGCTGTTAGAGATTTAAAGCGTGAAAAATTTTAAACACATAGAAACATAGATTTTCTTCTTGCTTCTTATTTGAGATTATAAAAAAAGCTCGCTTTCACACATAGCTATGTTTGTTTATATTAGTGAAACGCCTTTTTTATAGACAAAGCAAACTATGTTCCTATGTGTTTAAATAATCGTCCTGTAATTTACTTACTTCTTTTTCACACAGCTATGTTTGTTTAAACTAGTGAAACGCCTTTTTTAAAGACAAAGCAAAACTATGTTCCTATGTGTTTAAATAATCGCCTAGAAATTTAGAATGAATTCTGTGATATTTGCATCAGAAGGAAGCTGTAATTTTTTTCGAATTCTGTATCGGGTATCTTCAACTCCACGAACAGAAATTCCCAAAAGCGGAGCAATTTCTTTTGTATTAAAGTTCATTCGCAGATACGCACACAATCGCATATCGCGTGGAGTCAATTCCGGATAAGTTGTTTTCATCCTCTGCATAAAATTGTCATGCAATTGATTGAAGATTTCCTCAAATTCGTTCCAATGTTTATCGCCCTGCAATTCGTGATCGATCAGTTTGTTTATTTTGGTCAATAAACTAAAATTCACATTCGGATCATTTTTCTTATCCATCTGCCCTATCAATTCTTTTATAGAAAGCAGGATTTCATTTAAATGAATAAGGTTCACGGTATTCGAAGCTACTTTGGCATTTTTAAGATTTATCGTAGTTTGAAGATTTTCACGAACGATAGCCATATTTTCCTGTTCCAATGTCAATCGCTGTTCGTTAAGCTCAGCACGGCTTCGAAGCAATTCCTTTTCCTGATTCAGGATTAATTGCTGACGATCACGTTCTGCCAGGGATTTTTGATATCTAATAATGAAATAAATCACAACACTATAAAGTATTAAATACAAAATATAAGCCCAGATCGTTCTGTACCAAGGCGGTAAAACTTCAAAACGGAAAACCGCTTCTTCGCTTACCACATCATAAATATTTTTTGCCCTTACATGAAAAACATATTCGTTTTCAGGTAAGTTCGTATATTCTTTTTCTGTCTGAAGGCTGTATTCTGACCATTTTGGTTCAAAACCTTCCAGCCAATATTCGTACTTTGTAGCGTCGGCTTCATCATAAAAAAGTGATGAAAAAGAAAAATGAAGCGCGTTATGGGAATGCGATAAAACATTTGAAATTTCTTCGCATGCCTCTTTTGTTTCATTTGGAAGCACATCAAATCGGCTTGAAAATAACAGACTGTCTTTTGGAAAAATACATTTAACCTCTGAAATTACCGCTTTATATTTCGTTTGATATTGCTTGTTTTTAATTGTATTGTAATGAATTAAACCATCTTGCGTACCAAAAAACACATCGCCGCTGGCTGTGGTTTGAATATTCTCAAAACCCGGAACGTATAAATAACGAAGTTTTCTAAAAGGCAGTTCTTCAACCTCAAAACTTCCATTTGGGTTCTTAGTTATTTTTCCGGTATTTTCTCCAGATACGTACCAGATATTATCCTGATTATCCGATTTTAATAAACGAATATGATTTTCCATTCCAAGATATTTCTTAAAAACGGGTTCGGGAATCATTTTCTTCGA
The DNA here is from genome assembly GCF_002210235.1 of Flavobacterium sp. NLM. Taxonomy (NCBI): domain Bacteria; kingdom Pseudomonadati; phylum Bacteroidota; class Flavobacteriia; order Flavobacteriales; family Flavobacteriaceae; genus Flavobacterium; species Flavobacterium sp. NLM. The sequence goes on along the minus strand of NZ_LIAC01000002.1, from coordinate 205,859 downwards.
ATGCGAATCTTGTTTGTAAACTCCTTTTGTTGTTCCAAAAAGAATTTGATCGTCAATTTTAAAAGTATTCAGAAACAAACTCGACGGGAAACCATTCTTTTGATTGTAAAATTCCACTTTTGAAACCACATCGAATGTTTTATTAAACTGAATTTTATAAATTCCTTTGTAACCGTGAGCAATCCAGAAATCACCGTTCTTATCTGTTTCGATAACACGGCTGCTTTCTTCAAAACCTTTTATTTTATTTTGATAAACCCACGAATTATTTATTTTTTTGAGAAGATACATTCCGTTATAACCGCCAACAATCAGTAAATCCGGATGATTAGGAACTAATATTCCTTTCCACGCTCCGTCTGTTTTTGCTACTAATTTTGCCGAATTACCGGAAACCTCAAAGATTCCGTTTTTTTCGAAAGCCAAAAGTGAATTTCCAAAAACACCAATATTCCAAACATTTTCAGACATTCCTGAAACGTGCTGAAAGTTTGCATTTTCATGTTTTCCGTTTTTATAAGAAAGCCAATCCATCCAAAACAAACCGTTGTCTGTAGCGATATACAATTTGTCCTGATAAATCTGACTGCAGTATATTTTAGTTTCTGAATTTGAAGTGTCTAAAACTCTGGATAAAGGCGAAGAAATCTGAATCAGCGAAATTCCTTCTTTAAGTGTAACCCATAAATTACCTTCTTTATCAACCTTTAAATTGGTTACATAATCATTTTGTAAACCCATTTGTTTGTTGATATGCTGAATCAAACGCCCCGAACCATCTATGACTATCAACCCCGATTGTCGGGTTCCAATTCCGAAATATCCATCAGAAAGCTGAATCCCTGTAGAAATTTGATTTTGCTTTAAAACATTATCGGCTTCTGTCACAAATGGCTTTAACTGATTATCTTTAAAAGTAAAAAGTCCGTTTTTTTGTGACAGTACTAAAAGTCCGTTTTTGGTTTGAAAGATTTTTCGAATCTTCATTCCGGCAAATTGATCACTGTTTGTAATCGCCGTTAGCGCATTGTTTTTTAACTGCAATAAGCCTTTTGCATTGTCCAAAACATAGATTTCCTTATTGACTTCAAAGAAATCATCAAATTTTACGTTAGACTTTACAACCTTGATTTTATTGTTTTTGTAGATAAATATTTCTTCATAAGAGAAAAAAATGACTTCATTATTTCGGATAACGGTATGCACCACATCACCAAAATTTCGCGCCGACTCCGGAAGTAATTTTACTAAAGAGGTGTATTGGTACTGCCCGTTTGGCAATTGAATAGCGTAACCAAAATCGCCCTGTGCGCCCACATACATTTTGTCTTTTTTGTCGATGGCAAGCGAGCGAACCATACTTTTGTTTTCGGGCTGCGTTACAATGCTCCAGCGAACACCGTCAAACTGCATGATCCCGAAGTGATTGGCAAAAAACATCATTCCCTTAGAATCCTGTAAAACATCCCAGTTTTCGGAAGCGGCTTTGTAGGTTTTCGGATTATAATTGGTTATAAATGGAACTCCAATTTTTTTAATCTGCGCCTTTACAATTGGAGGAACGAGTATTATCGATAAAACTAAAATTCTAATTATACATTTCGTCATTTTGTTTCTGTCTGTAGGTTATTGTGTGATTTTTGGGAATCACATTTTAGGAAATTGACTCTTGGGGAAAGCCATTTTCCAGGCAAAAAACATTCATTTTTTAAATGTATCAATAACAATTATTCATTATTATCAAACCAAAATAGAGAATGTCGAAATTCAAATATATAAAAATTTATTTTAATGCAACAAATTACAATTTGATCAAACAAATTAGTAATTGTAAGATTAAATTTTAAAATCCAAATCTTGAAATTCCAAATTCCAAACACAATCTTGTCATTGCGAGGAACGAAGCAACCACACTAACAAAGATTACTATGATTTAGCACGTGAGATTGCTTCGTTCCTCGCAATGACCAATCTTTGTCGATCTACGAATGCGATTCCTCGTTCCTCGGAATGACAAGATTGCGGATATACTTTGTGTGTCTTCGACTTCGCTCAGGCTGATAACTTAATCTACCGCCATGTCAGGCTGAGCGAAGTCGAAGCCCGCCATGCAAAAACCTGAAACTTGAAACCTGAAACAACTAAACTCCAAGCATAGTACTCAACTCATCATAACTATGAAAAAGAACCGCACCTTCTTCTTCTAAATCATCATTGTTATAACCATTGGCAAAACCGTAAACTTTAAAACCTCCGCTTACTCCGGCTTTTACACCCGCTTTGCTATCTTCTAAAACAACACATTCATTTACATCAAAACCCATTTCTTTGGCAGCAAATAAAAAAATACCCGGATCAGGTTTCCAACTGCTAATTTGGTAAGAACTGAATATTTTATTTTCGAATTTATCCAGTAAACCAGCCACTTCAAGATTTAATCTGATTTTATCAACCGGCCCGCTCGAAGCTACGCAATACGGAATCTTTAATTTTTCGATAAACGAAATTACGCCTTCCATTGGTTTCACCTGCGTTTTAAAAGCCTCAAAACTTTTCTGGCGATAATCTGATTCAAAAGATTCGGGAAGTTTTTGATCGATAGCTTCTTCAATATGTCGGAAACAGTCTTTTAAATTCCGGCCGTTAAAATTGCGATAAGCATCTTCAAGTTCCATTTCAAAACCATGTTCTGCTGCCATTTCGAGCAAAATACCGTTACCAATTTTTTCTGTATCGACCAAAACCCCATCACAATCGAAAATAATACCTTTAACTTCCATATCTAATTTTAAACTTTTAATTAATCTGATAAATTCATCAGATGACCAAAATGGAAATTACAAAAATTAATTCAAAAACTACTTTTGATTCATAACGTAGCCGAAATTTTAGAAACCATCTGAATTATAAAATCGGCTTGTGCGGGATTTATTTTCTTTAAAGCTTCGGCAGTTTGAAACCATTCACCACGGTCGACTTCGGGGAACTTTTCTGTTTTTCCAGATTTTGGAGGCCATTCCATTTCAAAATCATTGCTTTTTATCAAAGTTTCATCCACCTCAAACTCAACCGCCCAGGCATGAACAATTTTACCCGATTTTAGTTTTACGTATTCCAGTTTAATAAAATCACCATCGACCTCAAAACTGGTTTCTTCCTTAAACTCGCGTATAGCAGCGTCAAGCGGATCTTCATCATCTGTGAACTCCCCTTTTGGAATCGACCAGCTTTCTAAATCTTTGTTTTTCCAAAGAGGCCCGCCCGGATGCACCAAAAAGAAAAAGATTGTTTTGTCTACAAATTTATACAGTAATATACCGGCGCTTTGTTTCTTCATGAGGCTGTTATTTATTTTTTCAAAAATCTAGTCTATAAATATCGTTATACTTTTTGGAATATCAGAGATTAATTATGGTTAACCATTTGACGGTAAAGCATTAGGATTCCGTTTTCATCTCTTTTCCAAAGATTAATGCTTTTTCCGGTTACAATAGCTCTTCCCTTTTTATTATCCCACGAAACATCGACATAATAATAACCGTACTCGATAACAAAATTCTTTACAGGAATAATTCTGCTTGCTTTAATGGATATCGAATCAATGGAAACTCCATTTGGTTTTTCGTGTTCAACGAAATACGGTTTAATATTTTCAAATCCAATAAACATTGGCGTATCGTATGTTAGGTAAATAGCATCTTTTGTAAAAAATTCGACCGCATGTTTTTCGCCTTCCCTTTTCGTTACGAGTTCGGCAATACGCTGATTTCGTTTATTGACTTCATCCTCTAAAGACTTTTTTACAGCAGGTTTTGGCGTATCGCTTTCTTTTGTTTTTATGGCAGCAAAATTGGTTCCGTCAATTGCTTTGTTTGCTCCCCAGATTTCTGATACTAAAGTCAGTTTTCCGTCTTTTCCTATTTTCCATACATTCAAATATTTTCCGTCATAAACCAGCGCGCTGCCTTTATCGTTTATTGCATCAATATTGAAAGTTCCAATTTCAATTCCGTAATTATCAATCAGCTGTACTTCAAAAATATCTCGTTTATAAGCATTGATCTTAAAATTAGAAAGCCATTGCTGATAATAGGATTTTATATCTTCTTTTGAATATAATGCTTTATGATATTCGGGCATGCAAACAGGCGCTGCATCATCATAATATTGTACTATAACATTACTATCATTACGCAAAAAAGAATCTGCTATCTGGCTGTTTACAGCTTTTAGTTTTTCTTTTAACTGTTCTGTATTCTTAATAGTTTGTCCTTCTAAATTCGTAAAAACCAAAAGGAAGATCATAATCGATAAATATCTATTTTTCATGCTTTTAGAATATTTAAATTGATATCTTAAAAGTAGAAAAAAAATACATATATAAAATTCACTATCAACGATTTGTACATTATTACTCCTTTTATGTATTCATAGTGCCGTTTAGATTTGTATTTTTATGAAATAAAAAAAGCAAAAAATTAAAACTATTATATTTTGAAAAAACATTTTTTATTCACCGCAATTCTGGCTGGAAGTTTCACCATTCAGTCTCAAAATAAAATGATAACGGTCAGCAACAACCTAAAAGTTGACAGAGAATTTGAAACCGTTGAACTCACAAAAAAATCACTCGGATTAGCAGCAGATTCTAAACTTGAAAATTATGCTGTAAAAGACATCAGCAACAATTCATTTTTAGAAACCCAAACCGTAGACAATGACGGCGACGGAACTGCGGATGTACTTTTATTTCAACCTAAAGTAAAAGCTTCGTCAAAACAGGATTTTGAAGTTTTTATTGGAACTAATCCTTCGGCTTCTAAAATTATTAGTTGTTATTCAAGATTTGTTCCGGAACGAACAGATGATTATGCGTGGGAAAACAATAAAGTAGCGTTTAGAACTTACGGGCCTGTGGCGCAAAAAATGGTAGAAGACAAAATTCCAGGTGGAACTTTAACCAGCGGAATTGACGCCTGGCTAAAAAGAGTCGATTATCCTATTATCAATAAATGGTACGAAAAAGCAACAAACGGAACGGGAACGTACCATAAGGATACTGGCGAAGGTTTGGATAATTTTCACGTTGGAGACAGCCGCGGAATTGGCGGAATTGCTGTAAAAGTAGATGGTAAATATTATTTTTCTAAGAATTTCGTAAGCTGGAAAACCATTACAACCGGACCAATCAGAACGAGTTTCATTTTAACGTATGCGGATTGGGATGCAAAAGGAAATAAAATAACTGAATCAAAATTAATCAGTTTAGATTACGGAAGTCAGTTTTCGCGTTTCGAAATCAATCTGACAGGAACTAAAACTATTTCTGCCGGAATAACGCTTCATGAGAAAAAAGGAACTATTGGAACTAATTTAAAAAATGGCTGGCTGAGTTACTGGGAACCAATCGATGATTCTGAAATTGGATTAGGTTTAGTCGCTCCAAAAGGGACATTAACGAGTTTTGATAATCATGTTACCGATGAAAAAGATTTAAGTAACCTGTACGGAGATATTTCTGTTAAAAACAACAAAGCAATTTATTATGTTGGTTTTGGATGGAAAAAAGGAAGTCCGTTTCAAACCAAACAAGAATGGGAAACCTATTTGACTTCTTTTGCTGAAAAGGTAAATAATCCTTTGATTGTTAAGATTAAGAAATAATATTATTGCCCGCGGGTTTTACGGATTGAACGGGTTTTCACTGGTTTATTTTAAAAATAACCTGCGTCAATCAGTTTCATCCGTAAAACCCGTGGGCAATTAAACTCAACGCCTTGCAGGAAAATAATTCTCTTTTAAGATAATTTCTAAGGGAATATAATGTGTGCGTTCTGCATCTTCCTGAAGAACCAGTTTTTTATATAAATAATTGATTCCCATATAACCTTGACTTTCGGGTCTTTGGTTGATTAAAAAATCGATTACGCCTTTGTTTAGGTATTCGATATTTTCATTTAATAAATCGTAACCAATAATTCGGATGCCTTTTATATTGTTTTGTTCCAAAAATCTGGCAACAATATAAGCCCTTGAATTCGGTACAAAAATACTGCTGATTCCTGAAAACATCTCCAAATTCATTTGATCGATTCCCGAATCTTTAATGGTAACTTCTGAAAATTTAAAATTCGTGAGATCTTCATTTCCTTTAAAGAAAGAATAAAATCCGTCAATTCGCTGCAAGTACACAGAGGTACTTTCGATTTCGCGGGTAATTTTAAAAATCAAAACATGTCTTTCATTTTTCACCGCAAAACTGATTAGTCTTCCGGCCAAATAACCGCTTTGAAAAGCATCCTGACCTACATAAGCATGATCGTCTTCATTCGAAATATTCGAATCGATCATCACAACCGGAATATTTTTCTTTTTGTATTCATTTAAAAACTGAACAGAATCTTCATAAAATATTGGAGCAAATAATAATCCGTCGCAATCGAACTCCAGTACTTTTTTGACAGATTCCTTAAAAGAAGCTGCGTTAAAATCGTAAAAGAAATAATCCAGAACGATTCCGAATTTGCTAAACTCCAAAGCAGCTTTCTCAATACCTTCAACCTGACTTCTCCAATATTCTAATTTTTCATATTTAGGAAGAAAAACTGCAAAATGAAACTTCTTATTTAAGGCTAAGTTACTGGCGAGAATATTTCGCTTATAGCCAAATTCTTCAATTATAGCATTGACTTTATCTACAGTTTCCTGTGCAGCCTGACCGCGATTATGTATAATCCTGTCAACAGTTCCGGGCGAAACATTGGCTAATTCGGCTATTTTTTTAATTGTTATGATATTGATTCTTTTTTAGTTAAAATAATAAAAGCTCTTTGGTATAAATTATTTTTTTAGCAAAAATAAGTTGTTTTACATTACAATTTACATACATTTGTAAAATACCGTGTGCGTACACGTAAAAATACACATAATATAAAAACGGCAAACAATTTTTATATTATTATTTCAAAAACCAAAACAAAACTTTACCCAATGATTGTAGATTCATTACATAATGTAGCTAAATATTATAGTCTGCATCCTAATTTTCAAAAAGCTTTTGAGTACGTAAATCAAACTGACATTGCAAATCTTGAAGCGGGAACTATAGAAATTAATGAAGGTTTAAAATTAATCGTAATTCACGGTGACGGAAGTACGAGAGAAGAAAGTATTAAAGGCTTTGAATGCCACGATAAAAACATTGACATTCAGATTTCAATACAAGGTCCTGAAACTTTTGCATGGAAACCAAGAGAAAAATGTGTCAGTCCAAACGGTGATTACAGCGACGAAAGAGATGTTCGTTTTTTTCACGATAAACCGGATATGTTTTTTGAACTTCAGGAAAAGCAATTTGCGATTTTATTTCCGGAAGATGTTCACGCCGCAATGATTGGCGAAGGCTTTTTGAAAAAACTGGTATTTAAAGTTAGAATCTCCTAACGGAGAAAAATTCCAAATTTTAAAATTCCAAATTCCAAGTGAAAACTTAAAATATTATTTTTCAAAAATTGGAATTTGGGATTTAAAAAATTGAGATTTAAACATAAAATCAAACACATATAAATATACTTTACTTTCCAGAGGTTTGGAATTTGGAATTTAAAGTATTGAAATTTTTAAATAAAACTAAATGGATTCAATATTTAATCTAAAAGGAAAAATTGCACTTATAACGGGCGGTGCCGGAGTATTAGGAAGCAACTTTGCAAACGTTTTGGCAAAACAAGGCGTAATTGTTGGGATTGTTTCTCAATCGATTGAAAAAGCAACAAAAACTGTAAAAGATATAGAAGCGAATGGCGGACAAGGATTTGCGATTCAGGCGAATGTTTTAAGCAAAGAAGAATTAGAAAAAGCAAAAGACTTTATTGTAGAAAAATACGGTCGTTTAGATATCTTAATTAATGCTGCCGGAGGAAATATGCCGGGCGCAACGATTCAGCCGGATCAGGCTATTTATGATATGAAGACAGATGATTTACAAAAAGTTGTCGATTTGAATATCATTGGAACTATGCTTCCAACTCAGGTTTTTGCGGAGCTTTTTGCGAAACAAAAATCAGGAAATATTATTAATATTTCATCGGCATCGGCACAAAGACCTTTAACGAGAGTTGTAGGTTATTCGGCTTCAAAAGCGGCAATTGACAACTTTACACAATGGATGGCGGTTGAATTAGCTCAAAAATATGGCGAAGGAATTCGTGTAAATGCGATTTCACCGGGATTTTTTATTGGAGAACAAAACCGTGCATTATTATTGACTCCAGAAGGAAAATTGACTCCGCGTGGCGAAAAAATTATTGATCACACACCAATGGGAAGATTTGGAACTCCTGAAGATATAGACGGTGCGCTTTTATTTTTATGCAGCGATATGTCAAAATTCGTAACGGGAACAATCCTAAAAGTTGACGGAGGTTTTGCCGCAACTAGCATTTAAGATTTTCACATCCTGCAAGGTTTTGAAAACCTTGTAGGTCTAAATTATACATCTATATAAATAAAAAATAATACCTACAAGGTTTTGAAAACCTTGCAGGAGAACAAACCAAAAACACATAACAAATGGAACAAACATTAAGATGGTTCGGACCAAATGATCCTGTTTCTTTACAAGATATTGCACAAACCGGAGCAACCGGAATCGTAACGGCTTTACACCATATTCCAAACGGAGAAGTTTGGAGCATTGAAGAAATTATTAAACGAAAAGTAGAAATTGAACACGAAAACGGAGATCCTAAAAAAGGTGCTTCGGGTTTGACTTGGTCGGTTGTGGAAAGTATTCCGGTGCACGAAGACATTAAAAAACAAACTGGAAATTATCTTCAATACATTGAAAATTATAAAGAAAGCATTCGCAATCTGGCTTTATGCGGAATTAAATGTGTGTGTTATAATTTCATGCCGGTTTTAGACTGGTCAAGAACCGATTTATCATATACGGTTGAAGATGGATCGAAAGCTTTACGTTTTGATATTAATGCTTTTGCTGCTTTTGAATTATTCATTTTGAAAAGACCAGGCGCAGAAAAAGAATATTCTGCAGAGCAAACCCAAAAAGCCAAAAACTATTTTCTGGCTATGACGGATGAAGATAAAGTAAAACTGCAACAAAACATTCTGGCTGGACTTCCTGGCGCCGAAGAAGCTTATTCTGTTGAAGATTTTCTAGTTACATTAAGTGGTTACCATCATATTGACAGACAAGCTTTAAAAGATAATTTATTCTACTTTCTACAACAGATTATTCCGGTTGCCGAAAGTAAAGGTGTTTTGATGGCAATTCATCCTGACGATCCGCCCTATCCGATTTTAGGTTTGCCGAGAGTTGTTAGTACGGAAGAAGATTTGATTGAATTAATGAATGCTGCGCCTTCTAAATCAAATGGATTTACAATGTGTACAGGTTCGTACGGCGTAAGAGCAGATAATGATTTACCGGGAATTGTGAGACGTCACGGTGATAAAATGAATTTTATTCATTTAAGAAGTACACAAAGAGATGAAGAAGGAAGTTTCTATGAAGCAAATCATCTTGAAGGTGATGTTGATATGTACGAAGTTGTAAAAGCAATTTTGGAAGTGGAGAAAAGAAACAAAACTAAATTGCCAATGCGCCCGGATCACGGACACCAAATGCTGGATGATTTAAAGAAAAAAACAAATCCGGGGTATTCTGCAATTGGGCGCTTAAGAGGTCTTGCAGAATTGCGAGGACTTGAATTAGGGATTAAGCGATCTATATTATAAAGGTTTTGCCACGAAGGCACTAAGATTTTTTTTAGCCACAGATTAAAAGGATTAAAAAGATTTTTTTCTCTCGCAGATTTTGCTGATTAAGCAGATAATTTAAAAGTTTAGTTTGTCATTTCGAGGAACGAGAAATCGCACAAGCAGCTCGACAAAGATTGGAGAATTTCTACACGGAATTTCTAGTGCGATTTCTCCTTATGTCGAAATGACAAAAAAATCCGCAAAATCTGCGAGATCTGCGAGAAAAAAAACTTTGTGCCTTAGCGCCTTCGTGGCAAACCCACACAATAAAACTAACTAACCACAAAAACCACAAAACCATGATTCGCCAAACCATCCTTATATCCTGCAGCCTTTTTATGAACGCTGTATTGGCGCAGGAAATACCCAAAATTATTACTTCAAAAACAGATTATCTTCCTGATTTTAGTTTTGCGGGATATCATTTCGGCGAAAGCCAAATTCCTGAATCTAATGGAAAAATTATTAATGCTGTTGATTTTGGCGTAAAAGCAAATGATAATTTAGACGATTCAAAAGCTTTATTGAAAGCTTTAAAAGCAGCCAATGCCGTTGACGGAAATGTTATTTTACAATTACCTCAAGGCAAAATTATTCTGAGTGAAATTGTATATATCGAAAGAAGCAATTTCGTTCTTCGTGGTGCTGGTTCTGGTGAAAACGGAACAGAAATTTACTGTCCAAGACCAATGATGTATCTTAAAGATCCTGAATCTCTGGCGGAACTTCGTGAATATCTTATCACTTTTGATAAAAGACAACGCGAACCTGAAAACAATGTCGATTTGCCTTTTTCACAATATGCATGGTCTGGCGGTTTTATCTGGACACAGGTTCCGGGTGAACGCGTAAAATCTTACTTGGATAAATACGAACCGGATTCTAATGTTTTGGCGAAAGTCAGTTCTGGGAAAATGGGCGAATTTACGATCAATGTTTCTGATGTAAAAAATCTAAAAGTTGGTGATATTGTCGAATTACAGTTGTTCAATAAAGATGGTGAAAACGGCGAAATTATTAAAGATTTATATCAGGGCGCAAAAGTAAAACCGGGCTCGCACCACTGGCAGTTTCCAAAACTTCCTATTGTAAGACAGCAGGTTGAAATTGTGAAGATTTCAAATTCAAAAATTACTATTAAAACTCCATTAACTATTTCAATTAAACCAAGTTATCAGGCACAATTGGTAGAATGGAAACATTTAAACGAAATAGGAATTGAACATCTTCGTTTTACTTTTCCTGATATTCCGAGAGTGGCGCATCATGTTGAGCCGGGAAATAATGCTATTTTCCTGACCCGTCTTTTTAACAGCTGGGTGAATGATGTAAAAATCACCAATGCCGACAGCGGGATTCTTGGCGAAGAAATTTCAAATGTTACGGTTCAGAATATAATTACTGACGGACCGCATCTTTCCCATTATACGGTAACTTTAGGCGGCGTTCATAATGTTTTAGTAAAGAATCTTAAAATCTACAACAAAGCGGTTCATCCGTTGAGTTTCAATACTTTTTCTACCAAAAACGTATATCAGGATTGTGAAATATTTGCCGATGCTCTTTTAGATCAGCATTCGGGAGCAAATCATCAAAATTTGTTTGATAATATCACGGTTCATATTACGGCTGATAAAAACAATAGTTATTTTTTATTTGGCGGCGGCGGTGCTGATTACTGGAAACCTTCGCACGGACCTTTCAGTACGTTTTGGAATTTAAATGTACAGGTCGAAAACCCGGATCAGTCAAAACCGGTTTTGTTATACGGAATGAAAGACGGAGCTTTTGCCAGAATCATTGGCGTACACGGAAATACAAAATTTGAAATCAAATACGACGTCGATCCCTATATTGAATTTTTAAATACGCCGATAGAAAAAATCCCGTCGCTGTATGATTATCAATTGAAAAAGCGATTGAAGTAAAGTTCTTTTTTAATCTCGCAAAGTCGCTAAGACGCAAAGTTTTATTTGTTCATTTTCATCATTAATAAGTATTCTTTGTCATTTCGACGAAGGAGACCCGAGCGATAGCGAATAGGCGAAGCAAATCTCCTCAATTAGCTCGCCAACGAGAGTCCAATCTTTGTAGAGTTTCTCGCGAAGATTTCTCCTTCGTCGAAATGACAAAAATGAGAAAAAACTTTGTGTTCCAGCGGTTGAAACCGCTGGCTATGTTTTAAATTCTATATCAATATAAAAACCTTTGCACCTCTGATCCTTTGCCTCTTTGAACCTAAAAAATAAACGCTATGAAATACAAAATAGCTTTTCTCGTAACCGTACTTATTTTCGGAAATCTGTTTTCCCAAAATAAATACCGCCTTAAAAATATTTCTACAACCGACGGGCTTTCGCAGAGTTCTGTTATTGCTATACATCAAGATAAGTTTGGGCAGATGTGGTTTGGTACGCGCGACGGATTGAATAAATACGACGGCAGCCGATTTACGATTTTCAGGAATGATGTTAATGATAAATCTTCGATCAGTAACAATGATATTCTGGCAATTGTAGAAGACAATTCTGGAAAAATCTGGGTTGGAACTTACAATGGTTTGAATTGTTATGATCCTGTTTCTGGCAAATTTACCAGATATCTGCATACCAAAGCCAATCATACGATAAGCAATAATGCGGTTTGGACGATTAAAGAAATTGGTAACGAAATGTGGTTTGGAACTTCAAAAGGATTGACAATTTTGAATAAAAAGACAGGAAATTTTACTTCGGTTTTTCATTCAGACACGGATACTTCTACACTTCCCAGCAATAATATTTTAAGCATTGTAAAAACCAAAAAAGGTGAAATCTGGATTGGAACTACAAAAGGTTTATGCCAGTTGACAAGCAGAAAAGGCAGTAAATTTTCGTTTAAAAATTATCCGTTAAATCCTGTTGATTTATTAACGGTACAATCGGTTATTGAAGATAAAACAGGCAATTTGTGGGTTGGAACAAAAAACAAAGGCCTTTTAAAATTCGATCAAAAACAAAAAGCTTATGTTCCTTTTTTAGATGCTGCAAAATACCGCGAAATCAATAGTGACATTCGATCTTTGATAATTGACAAGCAAGGTTCTTTGTGGATCGGTGCTTATGACGGAATTTACATTTTAGGTCAGGATAAAAGTCTGCAAAAAATAAACAACACCAATAACAACAACGGAATCGACAAAGTAAAATCTGTTTATATGGATAAAAAAGGTTCGATCTGGATTGGCTGTTATTACAAAGGCGTGAATCTTTGGGATGTTTCAAATGTTAATTTCTCTAATTACAATCAAAATTCGAAAAAGATTCCAATGAGTTTTGACGTGGTTAGTTCGATCATTGCCGATAAAAATCACAATATTTATTTTGGAACAGAAGGCGGCGGTATCACGATTTTCAACCAAAATACCGAAGCCGTAAGTTACATTAACAGCAAAACCGGACAATCCAATAAAAATGATATTAAATCGATGTGCCTTTCTGACGATCATATTTTATGGATTGGAACTTTTAGCAAAGGATTATCGGCTTATAATACAATTTCAAAAAGAATTGAAGACAATCGAATTACTTCGGATTTACTGGCTTTATTGAAAGAAAGCGGCGTTTATTCGCTTAAAACCGAAGGTCCTGTTTTATGGATTGGAACTTTTGGAAAAGGTTTAATTCGTTACGATACAGCAAATAGAACTTTTCAAATTATAGGAAATGATAATACAAAACCTGTTTTTTTAACCAATAATATTGTCCGAACTATTTTAGTTGACAAACAAAATTATGTTTGGGTTGGAACTCAAAATGGTTTAAACCGAATTCCGTTAAAAAATTTCAATCCGCAAAAATATACTATTCAGCATTTCTTTTATGATCATGCTGCTTTGTCCGGTGATGATATTTTGACTTTGTTTCAGGATTCTCAACATAAAATCTGGGTGGGAACAAAAGCAAAAGGGCTGCATTATTTTGATGGAAAAAAATTTAATCACATTAATCTTAAAATAGGAAATACGGTAATTACTTCTATTCATTCTATTTTAGAAGATGATGATAAAAACCTCTGGATCAGCACTAATTTGGGAATTATTAAATACAATACAACGAAAAAGAATATTGTAATTTATGATCAAAAAGATGGATTGGCAAGTAATGAATTCAATGATAATTCGGCTTTAAAATTAGATTCGAATCAATTTTATTTCGGAAGTCCGTCTGGGGCAACCTATTTTGATGCTGCAAAAATTTCCCTAAATCAATATTCACCTCAGGTTTTAATTACCGATTTGAAAATCAAGAACGAAACTATTCATGCAGAAGATAAAGACGGAATTTTAGAAAAAAGTATTGGTTTTACCCAAACCATAACGCTGGATTATGACAAAGCTAATTTCTCGATAAACTTTGCAATTCCAAATTACATTCGATCCAAAAACAATCAATACAGTTATCGCTTAATTGGATTGGAAAATAACTGGACAACGACTAAAAATGCAGAAGCTAATTTTGCCATTCAAAATCCTGGAACTTATGTTTTTGAAGTTCGCGGTGCTAATAACGACGGTGTTTGGAACAAAACTCCGGCAACGCTTACGGTTGTTGTAAATCCGGCTCCGTGGCGCAGTATCTGGGCGTTTTTATTATACGGAATTATTATTGGTTTAGGTTTATACGGTTTAATCTGGATTATGAAATCAAAAGCGAGATTGAAACAGAAATTAGAACTGGAATATCTTGAAACAAAACGTATTGAAGAAAATAACCGTGCAAAACTGGATTTCTTTACTAATATCTCGCATGAATTTAGAACGCCTTTAACGTTGATTTTAGGGCCTTTACAGCAAATTCTGGCGGATTATAACGGAACGAATGAAATGTACAAAAAGCTTTTGGTGATTGAAGGAAGCGCCAATCATCTTTTAAGTTTAATTAATCGTTTAATGGATTTCAGAAAATTGGAGAATGATCAGGTTACACTGGAATCTGCTAACGGAAATATAGTAAAATTCACTAAAGAAATCTTTTTATCGTTTATAGAATATGCCAAAGACGGCGGTTACGATTATACTTTTGAAACTTCGGATGAGGAAATATCGGTTTATTTTGACCGATATAAACTCGAACGTGTATTTTATAATTTGATTTCGAATGCGTTTCGATATACGCCAAAAGGCGGAACGATCAACATTAAAATAAATCACGATCACGAAAATCTTTTTATTGCTGTGGAAGATTCGGGAGTGGGAATTTCAGAAGAACATATTGATAAAATTTTCGATTTATTTTTTGAAGTGCCAACACACAATCAGGTTCAGAAAAATTATAATAAAGGAACCGGAATTGGACTTTCAATCGTAAAAAATATTGTGAAACTGCATAAAGGAACAATCGATGTTACCAATAAAACTTCGGGCGGCGTTATTTTTAAAGTAACGCTTCCGCTTGGGCGTGAACATCTTTTAGACAGCGAGATTATTCCTGATTTTAAAATCAGCGATGATATTGCACAATATACGGCGCAGCTTGAACCTTCGGAAACTATAGAAAACGAAGACATTGAAGATTTGATTGTTAATGAAGAAAAGCAAACAATTCTGCTTGTTGAAGATCATAAGGTTTTGAGAAAATTCATGAAAAACCTGCTCAAAAAAGATTATAATATTATTGAGGCCGAAAACGGAAAAATTGCTTTTGAAAAGGCTTTAAAATTTGTTCCGAATTTGATTATAAGTGATGTTATTATGCCCGAAATGGTGGGAACGGAGCTTTGTTCTAAAATTAAAGAAAACTTAAAAACGAGTCATATTCCGGTTATTTTGCTGACTTCGAGATCTTCGTTAGTTTATAAATTTGAAGGACTGGAAAGCGGTGCCGATGATTACATCAGCAAACCGTTTAATTTAATGGAATTCAGACTTCGCGTTAAAAACCTTTTAAATTCAACCGAACGTTTAAAACTTAAATTTTCAAGCGAAGACAGTTTTATTCCTTCTGAAATTACGGTTTCATCTCTCGACGAAGAATTATTGAAAAAAGCATTTAAAATTGTAGAAGATAATATTTCGAACGAACAATTTGATATTCCGTTTTTCTGTTCAGAATTGGGCGTAAGCCGCACCATGTTATTCTTAAAAGTAAAAGCCTGGACAAATTTTACACCAAACGAATTCATTCATGAAATCAGGTTAAAACGTGCCGCTCAATTATTGGAACAAAACAAATTAAACGTTTCAGAAATCAGTTATAAAGTCGGCTTTAACAATCCGAAATACTTTAGCAAATGCTTCCAAAAAAGATACGGAGAAACTCCGTCGCAATATTCCGACAAATTTTATAAATCTACTGTCGTATTTTAAAAATCCCACTGTTTTTTAGGGCTTAAAAAAGGGTATCTGTATTTTTAGATACCCTTTTTTGTATTTCTATATCGTTTTCGGCCTATACATTTGCGATATGAAAATCAGGAAAACAAACTTTTTATTGCTGCAAATTTTGTTTGTCATTATGATAATCGGAATGAGTCTATTGCTTTTCTACTTTCTCTAACATTAACCTTAAAACCAAAAAATGAATGTTTACAGACGAACAAATTAAATCGTTTAGATGGTATTTACTAGTAACTTTTTTACTGGCAACTATCATGATGAGTGCACAGGAGAGAAAAGTTACAGGAAAAGTAACTTCGAGCGAAGATTTACTCGGTTTACCTGGTGCTAATGTCTATATCAAGAATTCCTCTGTTGGAGCTACTACAGATATGGATGGAAATTACACTGTTTTTGTCTCTGAAAAAAATGCTGTTTTAGTATTCAATTTCGTAGGATACCAAAGTGTTGAAATTCCGGTTGGAAACAAAACTGCCATTAATGTAAGTTTAAAACCAGATACTAAAAATCTTGAAGAAGTAATTGTAGTAGGTTATGGAACTCGTAAAAAGAGCGACATTACAGGTTCAGTATCTTCTGTAACGGCAAAAGAATTGACTGCTTATCCTGTTTTAAGTGCAGAACAAGCTTTACAAGGTCGTGCAGCAGGGGTTTCGGTACAAAGTAATAATGGTGGTGAGCCGGGTGCGCCTGTAAAAATCAGGGTTCGTGGCGGAACTTCTATTAATGCGAGCGGAGATGCTCTTATAGTTGTAGACGGTTTTGCAGGAGTTTCTATGCCAGCTCCACAGGATATTGCTTCTATTGAGGTTTTAAAAGATGCTTCGGCAACGGCAATCTACGGATCAAGAGGTTCAAACGGGGTTATTATGGTTACGACTAAAAAGGGAAAACCAGGAAAACCGGTAATTGAATTCAGCAACTCTACTTCTATTCAAACGGTAAACAATAAACTGGATTTATTAGATGCAGATCAGTTTGCGGCGTACAGAAAAAGTTTCACAACACATACACAAGGACCTGCAAACACAGATTGGCAGGATGTTATTTATCGTGATGGAATGATTTCGAATACACAATTATCATTTTCAGGTGGATCTGACACTGTGAAATATTATGTTTCAGGAACTTATTTCAACCAAAATGGTGTTGTAATTAATTCAGGAATTGACAGATATACGATTGTTGCCAATCTTGAAGCTGATTTATCTCCTAAATTTAAAGTGGGTTTAAACACTTTTACGAGTAAACAAAACAAGGACGGAATTGTGAGCCAGACTGGAGCCGGGGGAACTGGAGCTGCGGGTGTAATTGCATCGGCTTACCGTTTTATGCCAGACAAAGGAATTTATAACGAAGACGGAACGTATACAACAACAGCGCCAATTGGTGATGACATTGACAATCCGTATGCAACGGCGATGGAAAATATTCTGGAAACAGTTTCTATCGTAAACAGAAACAATTTCTTTGCACAATACAAAATCACTAAAGATTTAGATTTTAAAACCACTTTAGGTTTAACAGATAATAATTCTCAAACAGGTAGATTTATTCCTTCAACTTTAATTGCCGGAAAAAATATCAAAGGAGAAGCTTCTGTAAACAACACAAGGTTTTCTTCTTTCTTAACAGAGAATTATTTGACTTTTAAACGTGAAATTATCGAAAAAGGAGTTTTAACGGTTCTGGGAGGTTACTCTTATCAAAAAAACAAAAACGAAAGTTCGTATGCGGCTTCAAGAGGATTTTTAACAAATACCAATTCATATAGAAATCTTGGCGCGGGAACTGTGTTTTTAAAACCAGATTCTAATTTATCTGAAACGGAATTAATATCTGCATTCGGAAGGTTGAATTTTGATTACGATGATAAGTATTTACTAACATTTACGGCCAGACGAGATGGTTCTTCAAGCTTTAGTAAAAACTACAAATACGGAACTTTCCCTTCTGGAGCAATTGGATGGAATATTGGTAAAGAAAATTTCTTAAAGGACAGCAAAACGATTTCTAATCTTAAATTGAGAGCAAGTTACGGAGCAACAGGAAATCCATCAATTGGTGCCTACTCTACTCTTTCAAGATTCTCTGAAATTTATGATGTGAGCGGTGACGTTATTGTAAATGCGGTTCAATTGACATCTTTGGATAATCCGAATTTGAAATGGGAAACTTCATACCAACAAGATTACGGAATTGATTTAGGTTTATTTGATAACAGAATCAGCATTACGGCAGATTACTATAAAACGATCACGAAAGATTTATTATTCAATAGGCCGCTTCCGGGAGTTTCCGGAATTGCTTCTCAGCTTCAAAACGTTGGAGAATTAGAAAACAAAGGATGGGAATTAGGTATTAATTCTAAAAACTTTATTGGTCAGGATTTTACATGGAATACAAGTTTTAATATCTCTTCAAACAAAAACAAGGTATTAAAATTAGCTGATAATAAAGATTTATTGATCAACTCAACTCCAGGTCACTTTTTAGCAACAGAATCTCAAATTTTGAGAGTTGGCGAGCCGGTTGGTTCTTTCTTCGGATTTATTTATGATGGTGTAATTCAACAGGGAGAAACTGTTTTACCAGGGAATTTTGAAACTACTCCGGGTGGTGAAAAATTCAGAGATTACAATGGTGACGGAAAATTAGATTCACAAGATAAAACGATTATCGGTAACCCAAATCCTGATTTCATCTTTGGTTTAAACAATGATTTCACGTATAAAAATCTTGATTTGAATATTTTCTTCCAAGGTTCAGAAGGCGGACAAATCCTAAACTATACTTTAATGGAATTAGCATCTGGAAACAACAATGCTACAACTGAAGTTTTAGATTCCTGGACGCCGACAAATACAGATACAAATGTTCCTAAAAATGCGGCAAGAACGAAAAGAGTTACGTCAAGATTTGTTTATGATGGAAGTTATATCCGTTTAAAAAACATCTCTTTAGGATATAGTTTAGATGAGAAAGTTGTTTCTAAATTCGGATTAAGCAAAATTCGTTTTTACATCAGTGCACAAAACCTTTGGACTATTACTGATTATCCGGGAACTGACCCTGAAACGAGTTACTTAAACGACAACAACTCAAGAAGTAATACCAATTTAGGATTGGATTATGGAGGTTATCCAAACGTGAGAACGTTTACAATGGGTCTAAACGTAAAATTCTAACAATAAAAATATCATGAAAAAATATATAGCTTTTCTTTTCCTGGGAACACTTACCTTTTTTGCATGTTCTGATTTAGAAGAACATCCGGTGGGAGTCATTCGTCCAGAAAACTTTTTCAATAATACCGACGATTTACAGGCCGCTGTAAACGGAGCTTTTGCAAACATTGCACATAATAATTATTGGGGACGAGAATTTACAATTGCCTTAATGCTTCGCGACGATATGTCTGACATTGGCGACAGAACTACACAAGCCGCACGTATCGATGTAAACGATATGAGTATGAACGATACCAATGCGCTTGTTGCTAACTTTTGGCCACAATCATATGTTATCATTACGGCAGCAAATCAGGCTATTGAAGGTGCTAAAAAAACGCCGGGAGATCCTGCAAAAGTAAACGCAATTGTAGCTCAGGCTTATTTTGCTAGAGCTTTTACTTACTATCATTTAGTACGTCTTTTCGGAGATATTCCATACATTGATTTTGTAGTAAATGATGTTTCTCAAGTAAACTCTATCAGCAAAACAAAAGAAGCAGATGTGTATCCTAAAATTATTGCCGATTTAGAATTTGCAAAACAATGGCTGGATGATAAACCAAAAGTAAAAGCCGTTCCTGGAAAAGGTACTGCAGCAGGATATTTAGCTTCTGTTTATTTAACTTTGGGTCAATATCAAAAAGCATATGATGAAGCGAAATATGTTATTACAAACGAAGTAAAATTTGGTTTAGGTCTTGATGCAGATTTTCAGGATTTATTTAACGCTACAAAAGCAGCTTCGTTAAAAGAACCATTATTTACAGTAGATTTTAATAACTTAACATCAGGAAATTACGGTCAGGATTATACAGCGTTTTTTACTGGTTCATTAAAAGATGACAGTTACAGCTACGGACAAGGATTTTCGGTTGCCGTTCCGTCATTAAAAGTGTTTAATACTTGGGATCAAAGAGATTACAGAAGAGCAGTAAGTTTTGATACTATTATTAGAAAGAAAACCGGTCCGGGCGGATCATTGCAGGTATTTCCTTCAAGCGATAACGAAAAAGCGCCGCGTCCGCATATTGCAAAATATTTCCGTTTTCCGGGAAAAGCAGGTGCAAACGGAAGAACTTCTCAGCACAACTATATTACAATGCGTTATGCCGAAGTTTTATTGACAGCAGCCGAAGCTTTAAACGAAATTAATCCGGGAACTGCAGAAGCTGATGGTTATGTAAACCGAGTTCGTGCAAGAGCAAGAAATAAAGGAGGAAGACAAGTTTCTTTCCCTGCAAATGTAACACCAGGTTTGTCAAAAGCTGATTTCAAAAAAATGGTTATTGACGAAAGAAGATTAGAACTGGCTTTTGAATATATCAGATGGTATGATATCAAAAGATTGAAAAATGGTCCTGAAGTGTTTGGTCCTGCTGGTTTAGAACCGCATGCAAATTTTGATCCAAACAAAGATTATTTATGGCCATTGCCGGGAACAGAATTGGCAATAAATCCAAATTTAAAACCAAATAATCCGGGTTATTAATTTAGCATAATTATATTGAACGCGGATTTGAACGGATTCGCTTCGCGAAAACGCAGATTTGAACGGATTTTTTATGTCACCAATAATTTGTCTCCCGCAGATTTGATAGATTGAGCAGATTGAATTTTTAAAAAAAATAATCTGTTGGAAATAAAAAAATCTGCCAAATCTGCCAAATCTGCGAGAGAAAAAAATTCGCAAAAATCAGCGTTTTCTCGAATGCGAATCCGTAAAATCTGCGTCTAAAAACAAAGTCTAGAAACTAAAAATTAGATTAATTAGTAATATGAATAAAGTTAGTTTCATTTTAATCCTTGGGTTTGCATCGCTGGTAACAGCGTGCAAGTCCGGGATTAATTCTCAAACAAAAAGCACTGCAGCGGCAAATAATTTACTGGAAACGCGTTACAAAATGTTACTCGATTATCCGGTAGATTCTCTGTCGATGCCAAGAAGCATGAATATCAAAACCAATGAGATTCGCAAAGTCCCTTCAAAAGACTGGACAAGCGGTTTTTTTGCCGGAAATCTTTGGCATTTATACCAATTAACAGGCGACTCAAAATATAAAGAACAAGCTCAAAAATGGACTCCTTTCAGCAAAAAGGAAAGTGTTAACAGTAATTCGCATGACGTAGGTTTTAAAGTGTTTTGCAGTTTCGGAGAAGCGCTGAAAGTGGAAAACAAGAAAGAGTACGAAGCGGTAATTATTAAAGGCGCCGAAACTTTATGCACAAGGTTTAATCCAAAAGTAGGTTCCATTCGTTCCTGGGATTTCAATAAAGAAATCTGGGATTATCCGGTTATCATTGACAATATGATGAATTTGGAATTGCTTTTTGAAGCATCTAAATTATCCGGAAATCCAAAATACCGTGATGTAGCCATTCAGCATGCCAATACCACTTTAAAAAATCAGTTTAGAGAAGACAACAGCTGTTATCACGTAATAGATTATAATCCGAATACGGGTGAAGTTAGAAAGAAAACTACTTTACAAGGTTTTAATGACGATTCAGTTTGGGCACGCGGACAAGGCTGGGCAGTTTACGGATTTACAATGTCGTACCGATATACAAAAGATCCGGCTTATTTAAAACAAGCCGAAGCGACAGCAAAGTTTTTTATGACAAATAAAAATCTGCCGGAAGACGGAATTCCGTATTGGGATTTAAAAGATCCTAGTATTCCAAATTCGCCGCGAGATGTTTCAGCTGCAATGGTAATGGCATCAGGATTATATGAATTGTATAGTTATACACAAAATAAAAGTTATTTGGCTTTCGCCGATAAACTAATAGCATCGGTTCAAACTGATAAATATATTTTAGATTCTAAAATTAAGGCTCCTTTTCTATTTGATCACAGCACAGGAAACTGGCCAAAACATGACGAAATTGACGAACCAATAATCTACGCCGACTATTATTTTTTGGAAGCGTTACTTAGAAAAAAGTAACAAAGGTACAGAGGTACAAAGCGACAAAGGTTTTCAGCTTTTGAACTTTGAACCTCTGAGCCTTTGTCACTTTGAACCTCTGAACCTAAACACACATGAAGAATTATCAAAATAATACATTTTCAATTTTTGCGCTTTTTGTTTTTTTTCAGATTTGTCTGAGCAGCAGTTTTGCTCAGACAAAGATGAATTTTAACGACAACTGGCTGTATCTTGAAAATCATACTTCAAATCTTACCGAAGCTCTAAAGGCTTCAAACTGGACTTCTATAAATTTACCACATACCTGGAATGCCGAAGATGCAACCGATTTATATCCGGGTTACCGACGTGACGCAAGCTGGTATCAAAAGAAATTAAATATTCCGCAAATTGACAAAAACAAAGTGTATTCGTTATACTTTGAAGGTTCAAATATTACCACAAAAGTATATGTAAACGGAAAAGAAGCCGGCGGACACATTGGCGGTTATATTGGCTTTTCTATAGACATTACTAACTTTATTAAAGAAGGAAACAACGATATTTTTGTTCGCGTTGATAATAGTTACGATATCGAAATTATTCCGTCTCAAAAAAGTGATTTCTTTATTTATGGCGGAATCACGCGCGATGTCTGGTTCGTTTCGAAATACAAAAATCATATTGATAATTTGAAGATTACAACGCCTGAAGTTTCGGCTAAAAATGCTACGGTACAAGTTGTTTCTTCTTTCATTAATTCAGATAATTCAAAAGATTTATCGTTAACCGTAACACTTAAAAATCCGAAAGGAAAAAAAGTGGCGAGTAGAACTATTCCTGTTTCAGATAAAACTTCGACAATCACTTTTGAAAACATCAAAAACCCGGAACTTTGGGATACCGAAAAACCAAATTTATATTCCTTAACGGCTGTTTTATCAGAAAAAAATCAAATTAAAGACAGCGTTTCTGAGAAAGTAGGTTTTAGATGGTTTGAGTTTAAAGATCATGGTCCTTTCTATTTAAACGGAAAACGTTTATTGATTCGCGGAACACATCGCCATGAAGAACAAGCCGGAGTTGGCGCGGCAATGAGCAATGCACAACATTGGGCCGACATGAAATCAATAAAAGATATGGGGGCAAATTTTGTTCGTTTAGCACATTATCCGCAAGATCCTGAAATTTACAAAGCTTGTGATGAATTAGGATTATTAGTTTGGGATGAACTTCCTTGGTGCCGCGGTGGAATTGGCGGTGAACTTTGGCAGACAAATACTAAAAACATGCTTAAAGAAATTATTAATCAAAATTACAATCATCCAAGTATTATAATCTGGTCACTTGGAAATGAAATGAACTGGCTTCCTGATTTTCCTAATGGTGACAATACAGAAAAAACAAATGTTTTTTTAACGGAACTAAATGACATTGCGCATAAACTGGACCCAACCAGAAAAACGGCAATTAGAAAATATTATGAAGGTTCACATATTGTGGATGTATTCTCCCCTTCTATCTGGTCTGGCTGGTATTCTGGAAGTTACAAAAGCTACCAAAAAGCAATTGATGTTTACAAAAAAGAATACAAACATTTCATTCACGCTGAATATGGCGGAGACAGCCACGTAGGCCGTCACAGCGAAAACCCAGTAACAGGCGAAAATGTTATTAAAGCGGAAGGCTGGGAAGAAGCAATTGTACAGACTAAAGTGGCCAATATTGCTCAAATTGGAGATTGGAGCGAAAATTATATCGTTGATTTATTTGACTGGCACTTGCATATATCCGAGAATGACCCAAATTTTGTGGGAAATGTACAATGGGCATTTAAGGATTTTGCAACGCCTTTACGTCCAGAAGATGATATTCCGTATATGAACCAAAAAGGTTTGGTGGACCGAAACGGGAATCCGAAAGATGCGTATTATGTTTTTAAAAGTTATTGGAGCAAAGAGCCTTTCGCTTACATAGAATCGCATACATGGACAGAACGTCAAGGTCCTGAAAATACACCAAGAACGATAAATGTTTTTAGTAATTGCGAGAAAGTTACCTTATTCCATGACGGAAAATCTCTTGGTGAAAAGCAAAGAAATCTTGCTCTATATCCTGCAAATGGGCTAACTTGGGATGTCAATTTTAAAAAAGGAGAAAATGTTTTAGTTGCTATTGGTAAAAATAAAGACGGTAAAACGGTTTCTGATACGATTAAGGTTAATTATCGTTTCAATAAAAATGATACGGCTTCGTCTTTACAATTGTCTTCAGAGAAACTAAAAAATGGTAATTATCTGGTTACGGCAATTGCAATTGATAATAACAATTTACGCTGCTTAGATTATGAAGAAAGTGTTTATTTCCAATGTTTGAAAGGTGGAAAAACTTTGAAGAATCAAGGAACACCAACCGGAAGTGAATCGATAAAAATGGCAAATGGAAAAGCGTCTATTGAAGTTATTCCTGATGGTTCTAATGATCCTATTGAAATAACGGCGCTTAACCAAAGTTTTAAAGGAGAATATTTGAAAATACCTGTTCAATAAGATTTTTAGCCACTAAGGCGCTAAGACAGAAAGTTTTTTTTGCCACAGATTAAAAGGATTAAAAAGATTTTAAAAAATAAGCGTGAAGTTTGTCATTTCGAGGAAAGAGACCCGAGCGATAGCGAACGGACGAAGTAAATCGCACTAGAATTTCCACAATGTAAATCGCCAATCTTGACAAAAATGAAAAAACTTTGCGCCTTCGCGCCTTTGTGGCAAAACACATAAATACATTACAAACAAAGATTACAAAAAATGAAAAAAATCCTAACACTATTATTCCTGACAACGTTCGCTGCCGGACAATCACAAGGTTTAATTTCAAACGTTCCAAACCGAAACACAACCTCTTTAAACGGCGTTTGGAATTATATTATTGATCCGTATCAAACAGGCTTTTACAGCTTTCACCTTGATCAATACGACAAACAGGAAAAACCGGCAAAAGGCGCATTTTTTAGTAATTATCACGCGGCAAACAAACAGGAATTAGTAGAATATGATTTTGATAAATCGCCAACAATAAATATTCCCGGCGACTGGAATTCACAGGTTACAGAACTAAAATATTACGAAGGAAACGTTTGGTTCAAAAAATCTTTCGACTACAATTTGGCCGCTAATAAACGTCTTTTTGTGTATTTGGGAGCCATCAATTACAAAGCTGATGTTTATTTAAACGGAAAAAAACTAGGAACTCATGAAGGCGGTTTCACTCCATTTAATTATGAAGTTACTGCGATTGTACAACCTAAAGACAATTATTTAGTTATTAAAGTAGATAATACGCGTCATAAAGAAGATGTTCCGACAGTTAATACCGATTGGTGGAATTATGGTGGAATTACACGCGATGTTACTTTAATCGAAGAAGAATCTGCATTTATTGAAGATTACACCATTCAGCTTAAAAAGAATAATGCCAATATTATTTCTGGTTTTATCAAAATCAATAATTTGAATCCGGCACAAAATCAGGCTTCGATTTCTATTCCGGAATTAAAAATTAATTACAAAGGAAAAATTGGTGCTGACGGAATTTTAAATTTTGAAATTCCAGCTAAAAAGATTTCGTATTGGTCGCCGGAAAATCCGAAATTATATGATGTTACAATCGATTTTAACGGAAAGAAATTAAATGATAAGATTGGTTTTAGAACGATTGAAACACAAGAAGATAAAATCTTATTAAACGGAAAACAGGTTTTTTTAAGAGGAATTTCTATTCACGAAGAAAATGCCAAAGGCGGGCGTGCGAATTCTCAGGAAGATGCATTACGCTTATTAAACTGGGCAAAAGAATTAGGCTGTAATTATGTTCGTTTGGCGCATTATCCGCATAACGAAAACATTATTAGAGAGGCTGATAAAATGGGATTAATGGTTTGGGAAGAAATTCCGGTTTATTGGACGGTTGAATTTAAAAATGAAAATACCTATAAAAATGCCCAAGATCAGTTAACTGCTGCTGTTACCAGAGATAAAAACAGAGCGAGTATCGTAATTTGGTCTATGGCAAATGAAACTCCTATTTCTGATGCCAGAAATACTTTTATCACGAATTTAGTAACGCATACAAAATCTCTTGATAATACAAGATTAATTAGTGCGGCTTTATTAACGCGTAACGGAAAAATTGACGATGAAATTGGTAAATCGCTTGATATTATTGCTTTCAACCAATATTTAGGCTGGTACGGCGGTAACTTAGAAAATGCTGAAAAAACATTTTGGACTACTCCATACAACAAACCTGTTTTTGTTTCAGAATTTGGAGGTGATGCAAAAGCTGGCTTTCACGGAGATAAAACCGAACGCTGGACAGAAGAATATCAGGAATATTTATACATTCAGAATTTGAAAATGATTGAAAAAATCCCTCATTTAAGCGGATTAAGTCCGTGGATTTTAGTTGATTTCAGATCTCCAAAAAGATTACTTCCGGGTATTCAGGACGGTTACAATCGTAAAGGTTTAATTTCAAATGATGGTGAAAAGAAGAAAGCTTTTTACATTATGCAGAATTGGTACGAAAAAAAGAAAAAAGAAGAAAAATAAATTAAGAACCATTACCAATTCATTAACAAAAAACAGACTGTATTTATATGATTTTTCTTCATTATTAACTTACTTTGTAGTTATTCTAAAAATTGTAACCTTATGAAAAAATTTTATTTAATGGCAGTTACTTTATTTGCTGCCTTTACAGTTCAAGCTCAAGATGTAGTAAAATTTGCTCCGCTTGATGCAAGTCCGGTTGATATTTCTTATTTCCCAAACAAATCTGTTAAATTCAAAAAAACAGACAATCCTAGTCCGGTTGTAAAAGTTATCTACGCAAGACCTTCTGTAAAAGGGAGAACTATTTTTGGAGATATCGTGAAGTTTGGTGAAGTTTGGAGAGTTGGTGCGAATGAAAATACAGAAATTAAATTTTACAAAACAGTAACAATTGGCGGTAAAAGTATTCCAGCAGGAACTTACAGTTTATTTGCT
Source organism: Flavobacterium sp. NLM (assembly GCF_002210235.1). NCBI lineage: Bacteria > Pseudomonadati > Bacteroidota > Flavobacteriia > Flavobacteriales > Flavobacteriaceae > Flavobacterium > Flavobacterium sp. NLM. The sequence goes on along the minus strand of NZ_LIAC01000002.1, from coordinate 178,513 downwards.
ATTCCTGAAAAAGATAAATGGACTATCATTATCAATAAAGAAATTGATTTATGGGGTGCTTATGCTTATGACGAAAGCAAAGATATTGTTAGAGTTTCTGTTCCTATAAAACCAGTAAATGAAGTTATTGAAGCTTTATCAATTGCTTTTACAACTCAGGGTAATGTAGCTAATTTAGTTATTGGATGGGATAAAACTACGGTTGAATTGCCTATTACGGTTAAATAATTAATCGTTTTCAGATATAAAAAAAAGAGCCATTTAAAAATGGCTCTTTTTTTATGGATGATACTTTATTTCTAAATACGTTGCTTAGAACATTGCTAATGATTTCAATTCTTGGGATGAAATAAATTGTGTATGTATACGTTCCCCGTGGTTGAAACCACGGGCTATATTTGAAAATAGTAATCAAAAAAAGAGGTATTTCAAATGCTTCTTTTTTTGATTACTATTTTTTTCTTTACCTGCTAATACAATTCTATATAAACATTGCCCGTGGTTTCAACCACGGGGACACAATCCCTATCAGAGCCGCAAAATATATATTTATCACATTCTTATTTAGCAAGAAACGGGTTTTAAATAGAACGAACAAAATAGAAATTTGATCAAATTTAAAATACATAAATTATGAAAAATTTTAAGATTGTTCCGCTTTCAAAAGAATTTGCCAACAAAATTCGTGATACCAATACAGATAATTTCGGCAATCAAGTATATGAGCAATTAGCATCTGGAAAAGGCCCTTGCAGAGTTTCCCTGAAACCGTTTAATATTGGTAAAGACATTAGATTGGTTTTTGCTTACAGCCCATTCTCAAAAAACAATGCTTTCAATCAATCCGGACCAATATTTATTCATAAAAATGAGGTGGAAGAATATTCAGACGTTTATAATTTTCCGCCAGAAATAAAAGCTGATAAAGAAAATTTTCCTTTGTCGCTAATTGGTTATGATAATGAACAAAAAATGATTTTTACAAAACTGGTTGGTGACAATGATGTTGATCAGTTAATTTCTGAAATCTTTGAAAATGAAAATAATGTTGAATATCTTCATGCCAGAAATTCAGAAGCTTGTTGTTTTATTTGTAAAATTGAAAGAATATAATCGATGCCAATTGAGACGTAATTAAATGTAAACATAGCCCGTGGTTTCAACCACGGGGACACAATCAAAACACAATTCGTGTCCCTGTGGTTGAAACCACAGGCAATATTTGAAAATAGAATACAAAAAAAGAGACATTTTTCAATGTCTCTTTTTTGATTTAAACCTTAACGGTTTCTATAATTTTATCCAATGTAATTGGTAAATCTCTAACACGTTTTCCGGTAGCATTAAAAACAGCATTTGCAATTGCTGGCGCCATTCCAACCAAAGCCGTTTCTCCAAGACCTTTTGTTCCCATTGGGTTACTGATTGGGTCTTTTTTATTGACGAAGAAAACTTCCTGCTTTTCAATATCGGCATTTACGGGAACATGATAATCGGCAAAATTATTGTTGATTGGACGACCGAAACGATGATCGATTTCCAATGCTTCCATTAATCCCATTCCGATACCTCCTACTGCACCGCCGTACATTTGTCCCGCAGAAGTTTTTTGGTTGATAACCGTTCCAATATCGGCACAAGAAACAACATGCGCCAAACGTATTTTACCCAAATTCGGGTTCACTAATACTTTTACAAAGTGAACTGAAAACGAATAAATGGAATATTTCTTAGCTTCTTCCGTTCCTTTCGATTGGTTTTCAACTTCCAATCCATCTAATTTATTCGCACTAAGCAAAGAAGTCAAAGCAACAGTTTTAGCAGTATCTTTTGTTGAAGAAACAATTCCATTTGCAAAAGTTAAATCTGTAATTGGAGTTCCTTTTAAAGCCGGGTTTTCAGTCGCTAATCCCAACACTTTACTTACCAACAAATTACAAGCATCATGAACCGCAGAACCAACAGACGAAGTCGTTGCCGATCCTCCTTGTGTTGGGCCTTTTGGTAATCCGCTTTTTCCCATTTCGATAATTACATTCTCAGCAGGTAAACCAGTAATTTCAGCACCAATTGCCGTCATCATAGTTGCCGTACCCGGTCCCATATCGTTGACGCTGCACTGAAGTACTAAATTTCCATCGGGTAAAAATTTTGCTTTTACAGAAGTTGGACTTCTATAACAGCCAAAAGTTCCGGTTCCCATTCCGTAACCTACTAGCCATTCTCCTTCTTTTACAGAACCAGGTTCGTTTTTACGGTTTTTCCAGCCAATGCGTTCCATTCCGCCTTCGTAACATTCTAAAAGATATTTACTGCTCCACGGTTTATTTTGTTCCAAATCTTTCTCAGCATAATTCAATTTTCGAAATTCTATTGGATCTAAGTTTAATTTATAAGCCATTTCATCCATTGCACATTCTAATGCAAAAGAACCAGTAGCCTCACCCGGACCACGCATCCAGATTGGCGTACAAGTGTCTAACGGAACAATTCTGTAACGTGTCGAAACATTTTCACAATCGTAAATAAATCGGGACATGTTTACGGTTCCTTCCATGAAATCTTCATAGCTCGAAGTCATCGCAACAGCTTCGTGTGTTAATCCTGTTAGTTTTCCGGCTTTTGTTGCACCAAGACCCATTTTCTGAATCGTATAAGGTCTGAAACCAACATTGGTAAACATCTGCTCACGGTGCAAAACTAATTTTACAGGACGGTTTAATTTCTTTGCCCCAATTAATGCTGCAATTTCATATGGCCAGGTATGTAATCCCATTCCAAATGCACCTCCAAGATATTCAGAGTGTACTTCTACATCTTCAACCGGCACTCCAAAAACTCCTGCCACACTTTTTCGCGTTCCTTCAACGCCTTGACTTTTGGTATATAAAATGGGTTTATTTCCGTCCCATTTTGCGATAATATTCGCCAGCTCCATTGGGTTATGAACTTCCGTCGGGATCGTATAATCGGCTTCTAAAATTACTTCTGCATTTTTGTAACCGTCATGAACTCCTCTGTGGTAATCATTCCCTTTATCTGTTTCAACTTTTTTCTCTTTATCCGCAGCTTTTTGAAGTTCAGTCGAATGTTCTTCTTTAAAATAATCGGCCTTAATTAAACTCGCTGCATATTGCATACGCTCAAAAGTATCGGCAATTACCAACGCAATAGGCTGATCATAATACAAAACCGAATCATCTTTGAAAATCTGCAGGGGCTGGCCAAAATTATGTTTGTCTTTTGCTTTTTGATATCCGGCAGGTTTGTCTACATTTAAATGCGTAATGACAGCGAGAACTCCCGGCGCCCATTCTGCTTTTTTAGTATCTATGGTTTTGACTCTTCCTTTTGCAATTGTACTTCCCACCAAGCATGCATACACCACTCCGGGCGTTTTATATTCGGCAGAATAAGTTGCTGATCCCGTTACTTTAGCAAATCCGTCAACTCTATTAATATTACTTGTCTTGCTCATAATTCTAATTATTTTGATGCTGCTATTGTAAGTGCTTCTGTTATTGCATTTGGACCAAGCGTTAGTTTAAAATCATTGCCGCCGTATGCTTTCGCACCTTTCATTGACAAATCTGCCGCTTTTCTAAATATCTCTTCCGAAACTGTTTTTCCTTTTAGGAATTCTTCTGCTTCAGTTAATCTCCAGGGTTTATGCGCTACACCGCCCATTGCCAGTCGAACATCATTTATTACATTATTTTTTATATCTAAAGCCGCGGCAACAGAAACTAATGCAAAAGCATAACTCGTTCTGTCACGAACTTTTAAATAATGTACATTTTTGGTAAAATTATTATCTGGAATTTCAACTGAAGTTATCAATTCTTTATTTTCTAAAGTATTGTCTTTCTCAGGAGTATTTCCTGGCAGACGATGGAAATCTGTAAATTTTATTTGTCGTTTTCCTTTTGGACCTTCGACTAAAACATTTGCATCTAATGCCGCTAATGCCACGCACATATCACTTGGGTGAACGGCAATGCAACTGTCTGAAGCTCCAAAAATAGCGTGCATTCTGTTAGAGCCTCCAATTGCACCGCAGCCACTTTTGGGAGTTCGTTTATTGCATGGCATATCCGTATTATAAAAATAGGAACAACGTGTTTTTTGCAGCATATTACCACCAACAGTTGCCATGTGTCTGATTTGCTGGGATGCTCCGGCTGCTAAAGCCAAAGCCAGCAAAGGATGTTTTTCTTTTATGGATGCATCTTCGGCAACTTGACTGTTTTTAGCTAAGGCTCCTATTGAAACTTTTCCGGTTAGGAATTCTATTTTCTTTAAATCTAATCCTGTAATGTCAACCAGTTTGTCTGGAGCCACCACATTCTTTTTCATTAAATCTACCAAATTTGTTCCGCCGGCAATAAACATAGCTTCTTTTTCTTTGCTGATGTTCGATACCGCCGAACTTGAAGATAATGCTTTAATTATTTGAAAATTTTTCATAATTCCTTCCCTCCTTCCTTCACTTCGGTTATTGCATCAACAATATTATGATAAGCGCCGCATCGACAGATGTTTCCGCTCATGTATTCTCTAATTTCTTCACGGCTGTTGGCATGACCTTCTTTAATACAGGCAATTCCCGACATGATTTGTCCCGGCGTGCAATAACCACACTGAAAGCCATCATGTTTGATAAAAGCTTCCTGCATTGGGTGCAGTTTTTTTCCTTTTGAAAGTCCTTCGATTGTGGTAACCTGAGCGTTTTGCTGCATGGTTGCCAAAGTCAGACACGACAAAATTCGGGTTCCGTTTACGTGAACCGTACACGCACCACATTGTCCGTGGTCACAGCCTTTTTTTGTTCCGGTCAGCAATAATTGCTCTCTTAATAAATCGAGTAAAGTAGTTCTAGGCTCGATATTAAGACTGTGTTTTTTGCCATTTACTTCGATAGAAAGCGGTACTGTTTCTAAATACTCCGCTATTTTTTCATCCCACTTATTCTCTGAAGCCATAACCAGCGAAGGCGGCGCCAGAGCAAGGGCAGTAAAAAGTCCTGATTTTTTTATAAAGTCACGACGGGAATTTGAATCATTCTCTGTTACTTTATCTGGATTTGTTTTTTTAGAAGCCATTCCATCTCTCTTTTAAATTAGCAAAAACTCTTGGGTATTCTAACAAATTTAACAATCTTAATCCACAAAAAGTTACGAAATTCAAACATTGTGCTTATTTAGAATAATTACAATTTCGGTGTGGGTTTTAACGCAAAGAACGCTAAGGTTTTTTATTTCACATTGTGTTGAGCGAATGTAAAGTTCGCAAAGCTGGAATTGATATTCTGTGGGTGTTTTTTAACGCAAAGTGCGCAAAGGTTTTTTATCTCACATTGTGTTAAGCGAAGGCAAAGTTCGCAAAGCTGGGATTTGAATATTGGGGTGTTTTTTTAACGCAAAGTGCGCAAAGGTTTTTAATCTCACTTTATGTTAAGCAAAGGCAAAGTTCGCAAAGCTGGAATTGATATTCGGCGGGTGTTTTTTTAACGCAAAGAGCGCAAAGATTTTTAATCTCACTTTATGTTAAGCGGAGACAAAGTTCGCAAAGCTGGAATTGATAAAGCTTTGCGAACTTTACAATTATCTAGATAATTAACTTTAAAAAAAACTTTGCGCGCTTTGCGATAAAAACCTTTGCACTCTTTGCGTTAAAAAAATCAGACACAGAAACAGATTTATTATTTACATCGAAAATTGTATTTTTACGAGATTAAGTTTTTACTATGCCAAATCAGCAACATATTTACCTCGATAATAATGCCACCACCCGTGTTGATGAGCGGGTCTTAAAAGCTATGCTACCCTATTTTACTGATTTTTATGCCAATTCTACTAGTCAGCATATTGCAGGATTATCGGTAAACGAAGCTGTTGAAAATGCTGCCTGGCAAACTGCTGATTTGATTAATGCCGATGCTGATGAAATTATTTTTACTTCGGGTGCTACAGAAGCGATAAATTTGGCGATAAAAGGTCTGGCTGATCAAGATCGAAAACATATTGTTACGGTTGCTACAGAACACAAAGCGGTTCTTGAAACTTGTCGTTTTATGGAAAGTATTGGCTTTGAAGTCAGTTACTTACCTGTTAATCGTGAAGGGATTTTAGATCTTAATCTTTTAAGTGAAATTATTACAGATAAAACACTGGTTTTCATAGGAATGCTTTCTAATAACGAAACAGGTGTCATACAAAATGTCAGCGAAATTTCTACGATTCTTAAAAGCAAAAATGTGTTGTTTTTGTGTGATGCAACTCAAGCTGTGGGGAAAATTCCAATTGATGTAAAAGCTCTTGGAATTGATCTTTTGACTTTGTCGGCACATAAATTTTATGGCCCAAAAGGTGTTGGTGCTTTGTATATTTCGGCGAAAGCCAAAATAAAATTACTCCCTCAAATTCTTGGCGGCGGACATCAGAGAAAATTACGCAGCGGAACGCTTAACGTTCCCGGAATTATCGGTTTAGGTAAAGCTGCTGAAATAGCTGTAAATGAATTAGAAACAGATAAAAACAGAATAAAAATATTACGTAATAAACTAGAAAAGGGTTTATTGCAATTTGAAGGTTCTTTTATAAATGGAAATATTCAAAACCGAATTTATAATACTTCAAATATTTGTTTTCCAGGTGTAAATTCGGAAAAGCTTATTATGGCTTTGGGGAATATTTCGGTTTCGAATGGGGCTTCTTGTTCGGCTGTTACTTCTGAGCCTTCGCATGTTTTAAAAGCTATGGGATTGTCTGATGAAGAAGCGTTGAGTTCGATACGGTTTAGTTTGGGAAGATTTACTACTTTGGGGGAAATTGATATTGCTGTTGAGCGGGTTTTGAGCTTGGCGAGAGAATTTGCCACTAAGACGCTAAGGCACTAAGTTTTTTGTTTGCTTTGAGAAATAATCTCGCAAAGTCGCAGAGACGCAAAGTTTTTTATTAGTTGCCTCCAGTTTTAACTGGAGGAAGAAATAGATTAAGGTTAAAAAAGGCTTTAGCCAAACTTCGGTTAGTTTGGCTAAAGCCTTTTCTGTTTTTTGCTTAGAACCTCCAGCTAAAGCTGGAGGCAATTGAAAATAAATCTTAAAAACTTTGCGACTTTGCGAGATTAAAACATATAGCTACTCAGAAATTAACTTGTTGTAATCTTCTTCTGTATCAATATCAATATTACCTTTTACAAAAGGAACTGAAACTGTATCTTCTAAATACTTTTTAATGATTTTCTTTGCTCCTTCCTGCCCACTCAATTCAAGCAGTTCATTGAAATATTTTCTATGAAATAAAACCGGAGTTCCTAAGGTTTCGGAATAAGCCGAAGCAATAATTCCTTTTTTGGTTTTGTGATATTCGCTGATTAAATTTTCAAAAACTAAATTGGTGACAAAAGGCTGATCGCAAACGGCAAAAATACATTCATCGCAATCGGGTTTTAAAAGCAGTAATTCGTTTAATCCTTTTACGATTGAAGATGACATTCCGTTTTCCCATTCGGGATTAAAACAAATATTTATTTCTGTTGTATTAAGTTCTTTTTGAACTTCATTATGATTCGCACCCGTTACAACTATTGTAAATGAATTGGGCACTTTTAGAGCTTCAGAAATCGTGTTTTTTAAAAGCGTTGAGTCTTTGTATTCTAATAGCTGCTTTGGCCTTCCTAATCTTGAGGAATTACCTGCAGCTAAAATTATAATAGCGGTTTTATTTTGAAATTGATCTTTCATAATGAATTTCGTCATGAATTTTACCTGCTTTATACTTTAAAGAAGTTCCGTTTTTTCCTGCCGAAAAAGCTTTAATTTCAGATACAATTGAAAGGGCAATTTCTTCGGATGTTTCGGCTCCAATATCTAATCCAACCGGACTGTAAATTCGTTCTAATTGTTCTTCGCTTACATTAATTCCTTCATTTTGAAGATCATCCAGCATTCGGTTTAATTTTGTTTTTGGGCCGAGAATTCCAATGTATTGACAATCTGTTTTTAAAAGTGATTTTAAAACTGCTAAATCGTATTTGTAATTGTGTGTCATCAAAACGAAATACGTTTGATTATCGATGGTAATATTCTCCAGAAATTCTTCTGCTTTTACGGCATTTACTTTGTCTGCTTTTGGAAAACGTTTTTCTATTGCATGTGTCGCGCGTCCGTCGCCAACTGTAATTTTCCAGCCTAAAATGGATGCCATTTTAACCAAAGGCTGAACATCATTTCCAGCTCCGGCAATTACAAGTGAAATTGGCGGATTTATATATTCTATTAAAGCTTCGTTTTCGTTTTCTGTCTGAAGTTTTTTTACAATTGATGTTTTACTTTTCAAGACTTCATTTACATCTGAAATCAAATCTAGAACCTCATCATTATGAGATAAAATTTGATTTTCTTCTCTGTAAAAAAGTGTTGTTCCTTGCTGAATGGCATTTCTTTTTAAAGAGAAAATAGTCACAACTACGGCTTCTTTTCTTTCTAATTCTAATTGCTGTAAAAGCTGTATGGGATTTTTTGATGCTTCTTCATCAATATATTCAAATAGAATATGAACAATTCCGTTGCAGCCAAGCTGTAAACCTACTTCAATATCGTCTTCATTATTCGTATTGTAGGTAATTAATTTATTTTGTTTTTGATGAATGGACAGCAGTGCTTTTCGTAATGCATCGCCTTCAAGGCAGCCGCCGCTTATAGCTCCTGTTAGTTCTCCATCTTCTGTTACAAGCATGCGTGCTCCGGGCTGGCGATACGATGATCCTTCAACTTTAACGACTGTTGCGAGAGCTGTTTTTTTTCCGGCCGATTTTGCTTCTGTGTATGCTTTAAGAATTTCGCTGATTTCTTTCATAAAAATAAATGTCCATCAACCAAAATTTTGTGTTGATGATCTTTCATTCTCTAAAAATAAAAAATATTATAAACTTAAAGGCAGTAAAGCTATTTAAGTTTATAATATTCTGAATTAAAAATCGGCTTGATTTATTTTTTTAGATCTAAAGAATAATTCAGTTTTGATTTTATTATTTTTCTGTCGCGGTCCAGCATATAGATCTTTTTTGTGTCTGAACTTAAATAACCATAATACGATTGTTTTTCGGCAGGTTTGTCCCAATTCAAAACAAAAATGGTTCCATCCGGATCGTTTTCTAAGCCTCTTTCTGTATTAAAATTTCCTTTTTCAACAAACTCTTTTTCAGGAGATTTTCCTTTGTAAATACTTGATAATTCAAATTTTTGTCCTTCCATTGTTCCGTTTCCTTGATAAATTTTAAGAACGGTTTGAATACCGCTGCAATCTGCACAAGGCAATAGTCCTTCGTAAACCAAAACATTTTCGGCTGTGTTTTTTTCAACTTTTATAGTTGTTGAATCTGATACTGAAGTATTCGTTTTTTCCTCATTTTTCTTGCTGTTGCAAGACAAAAACTGAACTGCAGTGATTAGCAAAATCAATACATTTTTCATATTCTTTAATTTTAATATTATTTCAAATTTACCGAATTTTCCTATGTAAAAAACTAATTAACTTAACAAATTATAAATGATTATTTTTTCTTGCAATAGCATTTGTATTATGAAGTTTTGTATTTTTATCAATAGCAAAATATTTTAGTTAACTTAAATAAAAAACTACATGGGAAAATTTGTAATTACTAAAAGAACCAATGGTGAATTTCAATTCAATTTAAAAGCTGGTAACGGCCAGACCATTTTGACCAGCGAAGGTTATTCGACAAAAGCAGCGGCCTTAAACGGAATTGAATCTGTTAAAACAAACTCTCAGGACGATAATCGTTATGACAGAAAAGAGTCTAGTAATGGCAAACCCTATTTTAACCTAAAAGCAAGCAACGGACAAAATATTGGGGCAAGTGAAATGTATGAAAGTACTTCTGCGAGAGAAAACGGAATCGAGTCAGTAAAAAAGAACGCTCCTGACGCAGATATAGATGATCAGACTGCATAATTCCAAAAAATATTTAAAAAAAACGAGGCTCTAAAGCCTCGTTTTTAGTTTATATGTGACCAAACTTCATTTTATAGCGGTCCAGTTCTTCTTCTGTTTTGTTTAAAAGTTTTTCGAGAAGTTTTATTTTATCTTCATAGAGTTCTTTTAGTGCTTCATCATTACTGGAATTAATTAATATGCTTCCGTTGTTACTGTTTCCTTTTACGGTATTATAGTTGTTGAAATATCTCTGACTGTCAAAACTTATAATATCTTCAACACTTACTTCTAAAATCCGTGCTATTTCTACTAATTTAACATAGGATAATATTGTTCTTCCTTTTTCTATTTTACTATAACCTGCCTGAGTGACACCAAGTTGATCTGCCATATATTCCTGAGTGTAATTTTTTAACTCTCTAATGCTTTTTATTTTGTTTTTTATTGAAGTTGCCATAAGTTTGATTTGGAGGGAGGGCGTTTGTAACTTAAACAGCCGCAACTGAACTTAGGGGGTATTGCAGCTTTATTTTTTTGAAGTAATTACAAATGCTGTTTCTGTAGGTCGGTGAAACAGGATTTGTTTATTTTTTTCTGATTATAATTATGAAACCATATACGAGAGCAATAACTATAAAAGCCAGATCGTAACTGGAAATCTCCGTTAATAGTTGGTTCATTGCTATATTAGTTTGTTGTTTTTAAAATCCGTTCGAATTCGAAATTTAAATACTGGTCGATTTGTTTTCCAATTATTGGCCGGTCTAAAGCGCTTATTTTTACTTTAGTTTCTTTTTTGTAAATGTCTTTTACAATCACAAAATAGTCAAATTCTGATTTATTATTAAATCTCATAATAATCAAAAAAGAATAGCACAATAAAGTTGGAATTAAATAATACAGCTCCATTACATTGGTGAAAATCATGCAGTAATAGGCTAAAACAGTTACGGCTGTAAAAGCGCCGTTTTCAAAAAGATAGGTTTTCTTTTTTTTGAGCAGTCCAAGTTCTACAATTTCATTAAAATTGTACTGCCATTGTTTTGATCCGTACTGAAATTGTACCTGATCATGAGTGAGGGAAATGAACATAATGATAAATAATTAAATCTCTTTAAAGAAAACCTGGTGAGAAAGTTTTCTAAAAAATTGTTTTCGGCTTAAATACATTTGAAAATGCTGCAGTGGTAAACAGCACATCATTTCGCAATATTACGCATAATCAGCTTTTTTTTCTTACAAGTCAGCTTATAGAATATAACCAGAGGTTGTAATTAAATCTAATTATAAATTTTACCTTATGATTTAAAAATTCAATATGGCGTTTTACTTATATAACTAATGCACAAAAAAAGCCACTCCTTTGTGAGGAATGGCTTTTTAGAAAGGATAAAGTTACAAATTTATTTTAAACCGTCGACTCCGGCATGAGTTGGAATTACTTCTTTTATACTTCCGTCCGGATTAAACTCTAATTTATCGATGCAGACTTCACGATGAAATCCTCCTGCGCCTCCCATTTTAATTCCGGTTGGATAAGAAAATCTATGATAAACAAAATACCATTCGTCTTTATTTGGGATTTGTAAAACCGAATTATGTCCGGTTGCGTGAATTCCAACTTCCGGTTTTCCCTGAATCACTATATTATTTTTCGGAATTTCAATTGGTCCTAAAGGCGATTTTGAAGTTCCGTATCTCACTTTATAATTCGGGCTTCTGGTGTCGTCTTCGCTCCAAAGGAAATAATACGTTCCTTTTCTGTAAATTATATAAGTTCCTTCGCGAAAAGTGTCATCAACTGTAATTACTTTCGTTGTTCCCTCTTTTATTGAAATCATATCAGGATTTAATTCGGCAACAGCCATATATCCATTTCCCCAGTACAAATAACTTTTCCCAGATTTAGGATCTGTAAAAACATCAGGATCGATTTCCTGACCGCCTTTTACACCTTCGGGTCTTGTGTTTACTAATGCTTTTCTGCTGTCTTTAAAAGGCCCAGCAGGATTATCTGAAACTGCCACGCCTATTTTTTGCGTTGCTGTGAAATAATAAAAATACTGGTATTTGCCTTTTATCTTTTTCTCTACAATACAAGGCGCCCACGCATTGCGGTTTGCCCAGCTTACATCTTTTCTAAGATCGAGAATAATTCCTTCGTCTTTCCAGTCTTTTAAATTATCTGAAGAAAAAGTCTTGAAGTAATTTCCAGACCAACCGTCGAAACCATCGCTTGTTGGGTAGATATAATATTTTTTTGTTTTGTTGGAGTACAGAATTTCCGGATCGGCATAATAACCTTCTAAAACCGGGTTATTATTTACTTTCGGAAATTTTGCGGGCATTCCCCATTTGTCTGTAATTCTTTTTAATTCAGAGCGGGTAATTGGTAAAATCGTTCCGTGACGCGGATTAAAATCCATCGAAATATCATTATCAATTACGGTAAAGTTTTCTAAGTCTTTGGTTTTTGTAAACTGATATTTTCCTTTTGTATAAACATCATACATCAGGATATATTCGTCTGAATTGTTTAGTTTGAAAACGCTTGAACCTTCAACTCCATCTTTTGTCTGCTGCAAATAATTATCATTTTCTGTCCATTTTCCCGAAGTTAAATCAGTTGTTGTGGCTACTTTTATTCCGGCAGTTTCCGTTTCTGTTTTATAGAAAAGATGATAAACGCCGTCTTTTTCAATTATATCGCCGTCAATGCAGGCTCTTTCAGATTTTGGAACAAATAATAATTTTGGTGCACTTTCTAAAGCTGTGAAATCTTTATTCGCGTAAGCGTAATAAATTTTATCCGGTCCTCCTGCATATTGCAGACTGAAATAAATTAAATATTTTCCGGCTTTAGCATCATAAATAGTCTGCGGCGCCCAAACTCGTTTTAGATTTTCATTTCCTGAAAAAGCGGTTTGAATATTTACTACACTGCTTTTCCAGTTTACTAAATCGGTACTTTTTAGCAAAATCATCGCACGATTACTATCCCATCCTTTTGAAGAAGTCATATCGGTCAAAACCATATAAAAGGTTTTTCCGTCGTCTCCTCTTAAAATATGCGGATCACGAACGCCTCCGGTTGAACTGATTGTTTTGCTGTCTAAAACGGGTTTGTTATCGTTGAGATGATAATAATGATAACCATCAGCACTTACGGCAAAACGAACGGCCTCTTCTTCAACAGAATTTCCTGTGAAATAAACGAATAAATAGGCTGTTAAATCTTTTTCGGCAATTACGGGCGGAATTCCTTTTGTATTCTGGGCTTGTAAAAAATTAAAAAACGATAAAAATAATACAAGGCTAAAATGTGCTTTCTTCATTATTTTTTACTTTTTATTTGATATAAAACGGAACTGTGCGGTTTTAAGTCGGCTGCAATTGTTGTTGATGTTGTTTTAGATTTTTCGTTTGTCCACATATTCAGAATATCTGCTTCTCCCGAAATTCCAAGATCTGAAAGATTTACTGAAACATTCTGTGATGCCGAATCTGAAATATTAAATAAAGCCAGATAAACACTGCCGTCTTTTTCATTTTTTGAAGTCACGGCAATTTGTCCATCTTTTTGAAAAAGCTGTTTTACGGCTGTGCTTTCATTATGCATTTTTACCACATTTTTATTGGTTAATAATGACAAAGTAAAAGCGTCGTTGCTTGGTAAATCGCCACCAAAAAATAAGGGTGATTTAAAGATATTGAAAAACGTAATCAGCGTATATTGTTCCTCTTTTGTTAAACGAGTCATTCTGTCTTCGCCGCGTTCTCCCCTTACTGAAATACGTCCAAGCGGAATCATATCACAATCTGGCCATGTTCCCGGTGCTATATATGGATACCACTTTTGAGCCACATCCATTAAATGTGTGATGTGCGGCCAAGTGTCCCAAACATCGTCAACCATGCGCCACATATTGGCGTGCGTGGTTACGTGTGGAGCAGCCTCAATTGGAGTTTCTCCCGGCGAAGTGCTTAAAACAATTTTGCGTCCGCATTTGTCGATTGCATTTCTGATTAAGTTGATTTCACCCTCATGATACGGTCTTGATAAATCATCAATTTTAATGAAATCTACACCCCATTGTGCGTACAATTCGAATATTGAATTGTAATATTCCTGTGCGCCCGGTTTGTCTGCAACAATTGTATAATTGTCTTTTAGCCATTCGCATTGCAAAGCAGTGGTATAAATTTGATCTGCTGTAACTCCGTTTGCGCCTTTTATTGGCAGTTTATCTTCGACGGCTTTTTTCGGGATTCCGCGCATGATATGGATTCCGAATTTCAGTCCTTTTTTATGGATATAATCGGCTAAAGGTTTGAAACCATTTCCGTCTTTTGCTGATGGAAAACGGTTTATAGCCGGTAAATATCTTCCGTATTGATCGATTACATAACGCGGGTCTGTTTGGTTATAACCTCCTGCTTTGTCATTTTCTACAAACCAACGAATATCAACCACAACATATTCCCAGCCAAATTTCTTTAGGTTCTTTGCCATATAATCGGCGTTGGCTTTTACTTCGTGTTCTTCAACAGTTGGTCCGTAACAATCCCAGCTGTTCCAGCCCATTGGCGGGGTTTGTGCCCATTGTTTGAATTCGTTTTTTTGGAAGGTTTTGTTTTGTGAATTGGCTGAAATTGATATTAAAATCAATCCGAATGCCAATATTTTATTTTTTATTTTCATATTAAATAAATGTAGATTACACATTTTAAATGTAATGAATAATTTTTTTAAACACATAGAAACATAGATTTCAATGTTTTAAAGATATAAAAAGAAACCAGTTTCTTAAAACATAGCTATGTGCATTGAAACAAGTGAAACGCCTTTTTTAGATCTTCAAAAATCTATGTTCCTATGTGTTTAAATTTTTCTATTTTACATTAATCGTAACCTCAACTGGCTTTAACCATTGGCTACCGATATGTAGTTCCTACGGAACATTTTTACCAATAATTATTTTGCATTAATCGTAACCTCAACTGGCTTTAACCATTGGCTTGTAAAGGTTACTTTAATTGGCTGCGCTTCTCCTGTTGCCTGAATATAAGCCGCAATATGTCCGTGGAATACACGCTGCACATTATCTGTATAATCTGTCATGTCGCTGTTATTTCCTGCTTCAAGTCCTAATAAAGTTCCCGAGCCGCTTATTGTGCAAGTTACTTCGTTATCTGAAAGCATTACCGGTAAACCGTTTTGATCTTTTACCTGAACCATTATTTTAGCAACGCCTTTGTCTTTAGAAATGGTAATGTTTTTATCTGCAATCGTTAGTTCAACTGGCTGCTGTGTTGTTCTAATGGCATATCTGCTAACTTCTTTGTCATTTTTATCTAAACCAATTACTTCTAATTTTCCTGAAGCAAACGGAATATCCCAATAGATAATCCCGGTTTTTTCGTCGTAAAGTTTGGTTTCACCAACCACTTTTTCATTTAACTCTAAACGTGCTTTTGCAGCATTGGTATAACAAACTACACGAATTTTTTCTCCTTCGTTATAATTCCAAATTGCCCATGCATCTTTAGAAATATCTTTTTCGTTTTTTAACGGATAAGTCCCAATATATGCCATTGGTTTATCTGACCACAATGACTGGCGGAAATATCCTCTTGGTTTGATAATGCCCGCAAAATCAACTAATCCAGAATAAAATCCTCTTGAAGGCCATCTTCCTGATTCTCCTAAATAATCAATTCCTGTCCATAAAAACTGTCCGAAAATGTGTTTGTTGTTTTTTACGGCAAGCCAGGGATCCATATCATGCACATTTTCACTTCCAAAAATGACTCTGTTTGGATATTTTTCGTGATCTGATTGATATTTGCTTTCTGTATAATTGTATCCTGTAATGTCTAAAGCTCCCGGATATTCTGTTTCGTTAGACATGGCAACTCCTGCTAGTCCGGCTGTTGTTGGGCGTGATTTATCGTATTTTTTTACTGCTGCTACTAAACGTTTTGCAATGGCTCCAAGACGCATGGCATCTGGCGCATCTTTTTTGTAACCGCCATAAGCTGCTTGTCCGAAACCGTCTTTTCCTTTGTCTAAAACCGGATGCGAATACGGATCGTTTGGATAATCTACTTCGTTACCAATACTCCATCCAAAAACCGATAAATGATTTCTGTCACGACGTACAAAATCTTCTAAATCTTTTTCCGCATATTCTGCAAAAATATCAAACGAACCTTCAAATCCCGGAGTTCCGTAATTCCAGCCTTCCAGCCATTTACGTTTTGGGAATTCCCATTCGTCATACGCTTCGTTTAAAACTAAAATCCCTAACGCATCGCAAAGTTCATAGAAAACGGGAGCTTGCGGATTATGGCTTGTACGGATTGCATTTACGCCAATTTCTTTAAGTGTTTTTAGTCTTGTTTCCCAAACTTCGCGCGGAACTGCCGAACCTAAAACTCCGGCATCATGATGCAGACAAACGCCTTTCATTTTCATCCATTTTCCGTTTAAGGCAAAACCATTATTTGGGTCGAATGTAAAAGTTCTAAAACCTGTTTTGGTTACGGTTTGATCGATTTGTTTTCCATCTTTTAAAACGGTTGTTTTTAGCTGATATAAATTCGGGTTTTCTAAATCCCATATTTGAGGATTTTTTACGTTTAATTTGGTTGAAATTTTTCCGTTCTGGTTTGCTGCAATCTCCACTTTAGAAGAAGATTTTGCAACCGATTTTCCGTCTTTTGAAATCAGTTCGTTTACAATCGTAAGACTTGATTTTGCTTTTGAATCGTTTTCTACATCAACCTCAACATTTAAAGTTCCTGTTCCGTTTTTTACTTCGGGATAAGCATAAACTCCCCATTGCCCAATATGAACCGGATTTGCGTATACTAAATAAACGTCTCTGTAAATTCCTGAGCCGGTATACCAGCGTGAATCGGCACTTTGACTGTGATCAACGCGAACAGAGATTGTATTTTCTCCTCCAAATTTCACATATTGTGTAGCATCATAAGCAAAAGAAATATAACCATTTGGACGTTTTCCTAACGAATGTCCGTTGATGAAAACTTCGCTTCTGTTGTAAACGCCTTCAAAGTATAAATAAACTTTTTCGCCGCTTTTGCTTTGCGGAATATTAACTGATTTTCTGTACCAGGCAATTCCTCCCGGAAGATATCCTGTGCAGCTTGCCAATGTTGGGCTCAATTGTCCTTTTACGCTCCAGTCGTGCGGAACGTTTACAGATTGCCATTTACTATCGTCAAAGGCTGTATTTTTTGCATCCGGAGTTTCCTGAAGATTAAATTTCCAGTTGTCATTGATTTTTTGTGAATCTCCAAATGATATCTGACTGAATGCTGATATACAGGAGAAGAGAAGTACGGGTAATATGATTTTTTTTCTAAACATTTTTTTAAGGTTCTAAGGTGCTGAGATGCTAAGGTTCTGAGTTTTTTTTAGTTTTCAGTCGCAGTCTCAGTTTTCAGTTTCTCACTGTGACCGTAAACTGAGACTGAAAACTAATACTGAAGTTCTCCCACAAATGTCACTACAGATCTTTCGGGTATTTCTAAATCATTAATTTTCTGAGTTGCTGTTCTTTTTAAGTTTGAATTTTCAGACGTTATATAAGGCGTTAATTCGTTGTTTTTTAGGGTTCCTTTTGATAAATTGAACTTGTATTTTTGGGGAGATTTTCCGCAGTTTACTGCTACTACAATTAGTTTTTTATTTTGAACGTCTTTATAAGCGGTTAACATTACGTCGTTTGCGGCATCTAGTTCGTTTTGGTTTGGAACGTCAATTCTCTGCATTCCCGGACGTACGAAAAGAGAATAATTTCCTAATGCCCAAAGCAGTTTTGAATCGTGAAATTCTCCATCGTTTCTAACATAATTGGGTTCGGTTCCTCCGTTGCTTTTTCCGTCGTCTAGGTAAATTAAACCGTCTTTATAATCAACTCTGGTTATTGATGTCCACCATTGCCATGAAGCGGCGTTGGCAACTGCAATATCGTTGTGAATTAAACGTGCCACAAACAAAGCAGTCTGCATTCCTAAATCTCTTCCTCCGCCTGAACCGCCCGGAATTTCTGCTTCTCCCGGATTTTCTAAAATGCAGTATTCAGACTGCCAGTATTTTAATCCCGGGTTTTGTTTGATATTGGCAGCGATTAGTTTTCGGCTTAAAACTTGTTTTTCAACAGGCCATGTTGTAAAATAACTGTGTCCTAAAATGACGTTTTTTACATTAGAAAGTTTGGCAATATTCGTTTTTGTTTTTCCGAAGAAATAATCGATTTGATTGTCTCTGTTTTCGGCATTTACATTTTCATATAAATAATTGATTTGGGCGGCTTCGGCAATTACAATTTCTGTACTCATTTTATTGGTTTTGAGCTTTTCAGAAAGTGATTTGGTCAAAGCATAAATTTCGTCGTTTGTTGCCGGAGTTCCTTCCTGACTGTTTTTATCGCCGTTATTAGGCATCCATTCCCATTGCGGTTCGTTTATTGGGCTTATGTAATCGAATTTGATTCCTTCTTTTTTCTCTAATCCCTGAATACTTTGAACTAAGAAATCGGCAAATTTTGGAATTGCTCCATCTTTTAGATTCAGTTTATTTTTTTGGGATGCAAAAGATAGTCCGTTGTTTGTCATCGAAACTGGTGGACTATTTGTAAAAATCAGGAATTTATCGACACCTCGTTTTTTGGCTGCCTGCAGAAACCATCTCTGCCCTTCTTGTTTCGAAAAATCGTAAGTTCCGTCAGCGTTTAGGAAACATTCACTTCTTCTCCATTCGTCAGAAACTTTGCTGTTTTCTCCTTGTTCTGTACTTCCGGCACCAAGGTTAAATCTCCAGATTGAAAGTCCAATCCCTTTTGGATTTCCGTTTGCATCAATTTCTTTGCTGAAAAGTAAATCGGCAATGGCATTCTTTTTTTGCTCCGGCCAATTTTTCCCCACAAACTGAGTTCTCCAGGCATCAGAGCCTCCAAAACCATCCATGGTTTGTACAACATTATCTGTGCTGATGATAGCAGTTCGCTGTGCAAATGACAGCGAACTTGTTATCAATAAAAGCGAGATATATATTTTTCTCATTTATTTTTTTGTTTTTTTATTGTCGCATTTTTCACCGCTCCGTTTGTCATTCCGAGGAACGAGGAATCGCACGCGTAACCACACAGTAATAGCCAATCTTTGTAGATTCTCTAGTGCGATTTCTCCTTACGTCGAAATGACAAAAATTGCGAATAACAGTAATGCGTAAATATCTTACTTATAACTTCCAACGTAGGTAACTACCGCCCTCGCAGGAATCTCAAAACTCGCCGCATCAACAGCAGTTCCTTTTTTCAGGCTTAAAGTTTCAGAAGTTGTATAAGGCGTTAATTTGTTATCAGTTAAAGCTCCTCCTGCAAGATTTAATTTATAGGCTTTCGCCGATTTGCTGATGTTAACTGCCACAACTACCAGTTTTTTTGTTGCTGCGTCTTTGTATGCGGTTACCATTACATCATTCACGGAAGTGGCATTATCTACACTTGGAATTTGAACTCTTACCATTCCAGGTTTTACGAAGAATGAAAAGTTTCCTAGCGCCCAAAGTGTTTTTGAATCTCTGATATAACCATCGTTTTTGCAATAATCTGAATTTCCTGCTCCGTTGCTTGCGCCATCGTCTACATGAATTAAACCGTCTTTGTAATCGCCGCGGCTAATCGCTGTCCACCATTGCCATGACGTAACTCCTCCAACTGCAATATCTGTATTGATGATACGCGCTGTCCAAAGTGCCAATGACATTCCTAAATCTCTTCCTGCTCCTGCTCCGCCCGGTAATTCAGCTGTTCCCGGACTTTCCAGAACGCAGTATTCAGACGACCAAAGGCTGATATTTCCTGCTCCCTGAATTCTTGAAGCTGCCAATTGTCTTGATGAAACCATTTCGTTTAAAGGCCATGCCTGCCAGTAACTGTGTGCCGAAATGGTTTTCTTTACATTGCTTAATCCGCTGATTTTTTTAGCAGAATTGGCTCCAAAGAAATAATCAACTTGGTTCGATCTGCTTTCTTTGCCTGAAACTGTTTTATACAAAGGTTCGTAAGCTCCCGCTTCACCAACTACGATTTGTGCTTCAACTCCTTTTGATTGCAATTTTGGAGATAAAACATTTACGAAGTTGTAAATGTTAGCGTTTGTAGCCGGAGATCCTTCCTGATTTGTTCCGTCCCACTCGTATTGCGGTTCGTTGAACGGACTTACATAATCGATTGTTAAACCTTGTTCTGTTTTTAATTTATCTAAAGCGTTTGCCCAGAAATCAGCCAAATCTGGCATTTTTCCATCTTTTAAATTGTAAAATTCTTTGATGGTCGCGTGTGCTTTTCCGTTTTGGGTTAAATAAACCGGAGCGCTATTGGCGAAAGCCAATAATTTTTCGACACCACGTTCTCTGGCTGCTTTCATAAACCAAACCTGTCCGGCTTGTTTGTTCATGTTATAACTTACGCCATCTGTTGTAAAACATTCTGTACGTCTCCATTCGTCATTAATATCGCTGGCGTCGCCTTGTTCTGAACTTCCTGCTCCAAGATTGAAACGCCATAATGATAATCCAATTCCTTTTGGGTTTCCATCGGTATCAAAATCTTTGCTGAACAATAAATCGGCAATTTTGTTTCTTTTATCTGAAGGCCAGTTTTTACCGATAAAGTTGCACTGCCAAGCATCAGAAGCTCCAAAGCTTTCCATTGTCTGCAAAGGCATATCCAGATTTACCTTTAATTCTGCCGTGCCTGATTCTGAATTTGAGTCTCCGTTGTTTTCAGAATCGCAGCTTACTAATAAAGTGCTGGCGAAAAGCAAGCCTGCACACAGCAGACTTACTTTATTGTTATTTAAAAACTTCATCTTAATAACCAGGATTTTGAGTGATTAGTCCGCCGCTTAAGTCAATTTCTAGTTGTGGTATTGGCCACAATAAGTTTTTAGCCGGATTAAAATTGATTCCTTTGTCTTGTGATTCTCTTGTATTTGTAGTTTCATACGGATCTGTAGAATTCAGGTTGTACTGAACAAAAGTTCCGTTTGGTCCCATCAAAGATTCAATTACTGGTCTTCCTGTTGTTGGGTCTTTTTCACGACGAATATCAAATAAACGTAATCCTTCAAAAGCTAATTCTAAACGACGCTCTTTGTAGATTTGTCTTAAAAGAGTTGGGCCGGAAATTCCAGTTTTTGGCGTTAATTGTACACGCGCTCTAATGATATTAATATCTGCCAATGCATCACCGCCTGTATGGTAATTGGCTTCTGCTCTTGTCAAATACATTTCTGCCAGACGAATCAACGGAATGTTTAATGGTAAGTGTCCATCTTTTTTATCTAATGCACGACGTGTCGCTATTGGAATATAATATTTACGGCAGATACGCCCTGATTTATTATCGTTTAAACTGAATTTGTGTGTTGGGTTTAAAGTTTCATCTCCATAAGCAGGTTCTCCCCATTTTGTAATGGTGCTTTTGCGACGAATTTCATCATTTTCAGATAAATAAGCGTTTTCTAAATCGCTGGTTGGCATACACCATCCCCAGCCGTCCAAAACATCCTGAGCATCATTGCTTGGAAAATTTTTCTTGTCTTCGCCTCTTGCTCCGGCTAAAGTTGGTAAAGCGGCTCCTAAACTTTTATCTTGTACAGATGATGACTGTGCTTCCAAAATTGATTCTACTCCGTTGTGATTGTTTACATTCCAGATATTTAAGAAATCAGCTTCTAATTGAAATGGCCCTTCTGTAATTACTTTGTTGGAATATAATTTGGCATCGGCCCATTTTTCCTGAAATAAAGTTACACGCGCTAATAATGCATATGCTGCCCATTTGTTTATTCTTCCGTCTCTTTTTACGGGAGCACTTTCTAATCTTGATGCTGCTTCTTTAAGATCGGCTTCAATTTGAGCGTAAACATCTGCTGCAGAACTGCGCTGTAAATTTAAATCGCCTGTTCCTAAAGATTTTGTGTATAACGGAACTCCGCCAAAAAGGTTTACCAATTCGTAGTAACAATAAGCACGAACGAATAATGATTCCCCCATATATTGATTTCTCTGTGCATCAGAAATTGGCGAGTTTGCCATTTTCTCCAGACCAATATTTGCTGACTGAATGGTGTAAAAATGAGCGGTATAAATACTGTTCATATCTCCCATATTATCTGGCGTAATGATATATTGCGAACAAGGTCTGTGCGCGCCGCTGTCCTGTCCTGTGTTTCCCATCCAGGCATCATCTGTAGACATTTCGTTGGTAACTCTTGGAGCCGTTAATGTCCACCAGTCTTTTGCTAATAACAAACGCTGTGTTAATTCATTAGCATAGTTTTCGCATTCCTGCGCAGTTTGAAAATAGTTTTCTAAAGTCTGCGTTCCTCTTTCTTCTTTTTCGATAAAATCGTCACAAGAAACTGAAAATGCAGCTAAAGCTATTATGGATACTAGTATTTTTTTCATGATCGTTTTTTATTAAAATGCAACATTAAGACCCATCAGGATTGTTGGCTGTACGGGATAATTCCATCCGCCAAAACCTGATCCTTTTACTCTGTCTCCTGTATTAGGATCTCCACCGGCTACTTCAGGATCAACTCCTGTGTAGTTTGTCCATGTCCATAAATTTTGCCCGGATAACGAAATTCTCAATTTATCTAAACCAAATTTGTTGTAGAAAGAATATCCTAACTGAAGGTTTTTCATGCGTACAAAAGAACCATCTTCAACATACAAAGACGAGAATTTTGTATAGTTCTCATTATTGTCGTCTTTTGATAAACGCGGAATGTAATTTGAAGTTCCTTCACCGTGCCAGGCCATTTGATCTAATCCGTTTACTTTGTTTGTTAAACTTGCTCCGTTGTATAAATCTGAAATGTTTTGGTTTACGATATCATTTCCAATACTTGAATAAAAGTTAGCTACTAAATCGAAGTTTTTGTATCCAAAATTTAAATTCAAACCTACATTGTAATCTGCCCAAGGGGAACCAATTTTAGTTCTGTCTTTATCATCCAGTTTTCCGTCGCCATTTACATCTTTAAAACGAATATCTCCTAATTGTGCATACGGCTGTAATTTTGTTCCGTGTTCGTCTGTATGAGAATTTAATTCGGTTTGGTTTTGGAATAATCCATCCGCAACATATCCGTAAAAATATCCCGGTTCTTCGCCTTTTACGGTTAAAGTTCTGTTACTTGCACCGTATAATTTTTCTCCTTCAGATGACAGAGAAAGCATTTCGACATTTACAGTTGTAAAGGTTAAGTCTACACCGTATGAGAAATCGCCTTTTTTATCTTTATAAGAAATTAATAAATCGATACCGCTTGACTGCATGGAGCCTACGTTTGTCCACATGGTAGAAAATCCCGGGAATCCGCTGTAGGTTGGAAACTGTTTCAGGAATAACATATCGTGTGTTTTCTTTTGATAATATTCTAATGATCCTGAAAGTTTATTTTTCCATAATCCGAAATCAATTCCAAAACTCACATCTTCTACCGTTTCCCATTTAATATCTTTATTTGCCATTGATGAAGGAAATGAAGTATCAACAACCTGCCCGTCGATTATATAAAATCCCTGACCAATGTTTGACTGATAAACAGCGCTTGGCAAATTTTGATTTCCTACTTTACCCCATCCAGCTCTAAATCTTAAATCGCTTAAAACATCTTTTGTAGGTTCCATAAATCCTTCGTTTAAAATTCTCCATGAAACCGAAGCCGAAGGAAAATTTGCCCATTTGTTATTGGCCATGAATTTTGAAGATCCATCTCGTCTAAATGTTCCTGTGAAATAATATTTACCATCGTAGTTATAAGAAAAACGAGAGAGATAAGACATTATAGAACTTGACCAGCTGTTTCCGCCGCTGTTACGGTTTTTTGTTGCGGCATTTAACTCTCTCATAGAATCTGAGTTATTTGGCACGCCTTCTCCGTAACCCCAAACATCGTTTCCGTTGTATTCTTCCATTGTGTTACCAATCATTAAAGAAGCGTTGTGTTTCCCTGCAAATGTTTTGTTGTAGGTTACGGTATTCTGCCACGTCCAGTCAACGTTATTTGTAGCTCTTCTTTCGATCGTATTAATTTCTGCTTTTTCGTGTGCGGCATCGATTACGAAATCCGGAGTAAATTTGCTCCAAATTTTATCTCCAACCTCAACAGAAGCCTGTGTACGAATTACCAACCCTTTTATTGGTTCGTATTGTAAATATCCGTTTGTATTTAAATTGTACTGATCTGTGTAATCATCGTAACGGTTTACGGCTGCAACCGGATTCCATACATACGATGGCGAACGTGCATAAATGCTGTATTCATTTTCTAATCCTGTTAACTGATCTGCAGGTTTGTAAATTGGCGTAATTGGGTCAATTTTATCAAAATCTGCCCAGTTTCCCGGAGCGCCCCAAGTTTCGTAACGAGGGTTTAAAGTGATTCCGGCTGAGAATTTATCAGAGAATTTAAAATCATTTGCAATTCTCATTGTCACTCTTTCCCATCCGCCTATTCCGTACATAGACTCTGAGTTATAGTAATTCAAACTTATAGCATACGTATGTTTGTCTGAACCACCGCTTACTCCAAAAGAAGCATTCGTTACAGGAGTTCCGGTTTTAATTCCGGCTCTCCACCAGTCTGTTGTTTTTCCTTTGTATTGAGAAGGATTTGGCAGATAATCGGAATAGCCTGAATTGTTGTAAGCCTTATTCATTATCGTTGCATAACCTTCGGCGTCAGCCATATTATAGGGATTATTCATGATCTGCATACCTGAACTCAAATCAAAATTGAATCTTGTTTTTCCAACTTTTCCTTTTTTGGTTGTAATCAGGATAACTCCGTTTGATGCACGAGAACCATAAATAGCACTTGCCGAAGCATCTTTTAAAACTTCCATAGATTCAATTTCGTTATTACTTAAGAAATTGATGCTCGTTCCCATTGGGATTCCGTCTACCACATAAAGCGGATCTGTACTTAAGTTTACGGTAGAAATTCCACGAATCAGGACTCTTGGCTGTGCGCCCGGCCCGCCTTGTCCTGTAACCTGAACTCCGGAAACTTTTCCTTGTAATGATTCGGTTACGTTACCTACTGTCATGGTTTGTAATTCTTTTCCTTTTATAGAAGAAATTGAACTCGTTACATCGCTCTTTTTTACAGCGGCATAACCTACAACCACGATTTCGTCTAAGGCCTGGCTTGATTCCTGAAGTACGATATTGATCTCGGTTTTATCGCCAACGGCTACTAATTGAGTTGTAAATCCAACAAATGAAAACTCGATCTGTGCATTTTTGTTTGGAATATTGATTGTATAATTTCCGTCGAAATCAGTCGCAGCAGATGTTGAAGTTCCTTTTACAATTACGTTTACTCCCGGAATTGGTACATTTGCTTTGTCCTTAACAGTTCCTTTTATTTTTATTTGTCCAAATGATACAGCAGTACACAAAAGGGCAATAAAAAACCATATATATTTAAATTTCATATTTAGATGTTTTATTTATTAATGTTATAAAAGCCTGATAACAAATTATTTCTTTGTTATAAAAACTCTCTCTAACTCTGTATCAAGAACTACTTTGTAAACTCCGGCCGCTGCTGGGTATTTAGCATTTCCGTTTTCTCCCGGTGACATGGTACAAATACCATTTTTAATTAATCTCCATGAAGGGCTCCACCATTGACCTGTAAAAGTTGCTTCCATTTGTCCTGTCAAAGTATATTCTCCCACTAATTGATAAGGGTTGTTTGGATTATTTGCTAAATGAAGTCCGGTTTGAACCCAGGCTGTCCATGTATCCCAATCTGCACCCTGAATTCCGCCGCCGCAAACACTCACGAATGGTCTTCTTAAAGCTTCGTCATCATGCCATAATCCGTTCGCGATATCTGCCCAGACTTTGCTTGAAGGTGTATATTTTGTGGCTGTATATTTTAAAGTATTTGGATTTACTTTGATACTATAATATCCTTTTGTTGGAAGAATAATTGCCGTTGAAGCAACATCGTCTACTAATTCTCCAGAAGTATTCAATCCAAAACAATGTGGTGCAAAATCGGATTCCTGACCTAAGAAATAAATTTCTTTATTGTCTTTATCTGCGTAGTATTTGAATTCGAAATCCTGTCCGCTTTTTTCGTGGAAATACATCGGAACTCCAACTGCATCTGTCGTTAAGTTTGTACCTTTTGGCTGGTCGCATAAATAAAGCGCCGGATATTCGTTTGTAGCTACAATATTTACGCTTAAAGTTCCTGTATTCGGAATCGCAAATTTGTCTTTTGCTGTAATGGTCAATACATAATCTGCAGCCGTTACAGGCAGTGTATACGTTTTATTGAACGTATACGATTGAGGCGAACCTGTTAACGTAACAGTTTCGTCAATACCAAGCGCTTCACATTTCACCTGAACATAATCAATTCCTGAATCGTCGTTTACCACAAAATTTACCGGCATTTGGTTACTTGTTGATAACAAGATAACGGCACCTTCTTTTGGAGTAACCATTGTTATCGATGGAGCAGCAAATTCGCCGTCTAAACGCAGATTGGCTTCTTCATTTACAACATTTCCCGAAACGTCTGTAATAATTAATTTTATTTTGAATGCTTCAGAAGTTCCTCTGTTTGCCGGAACTTCAAAAAAGTAACTCAAATCGTATGATTTTAAAAGCGGATCTGTGGCAAATGAGATTACTTTATCAAGCGATAATTCTGGAATTTGAATCTCTACGCTTTTTAATCCTAAATCATCAGCCAGAGCGGCTTTGATTTCAAATTTTCTGCTTGGTGCACCATAAATTTCTTTTGTTGATACCACTACCGTAGGATTATCAGAACTTGGAAATCCTGATTCGTTATTTTGACATCCGGTAAAAAAGATGGCAAAAAGGGTAAGAAAAAATAAAAATACATTTTTTTTCATTTCTTAATTTTTAAAGTTAGGTTTAGTTAGTTTGTCGTTTTCTAAAAACGTAAGTTGGTTTAAACTTGTAGGTCATTTTTTAAGTTTGGTCTTATCTGTTCCTGAGGCTAAACAGACTGCAATTGATTATCTGGTTATTTTCATATTGGTGAGTTTGGTTAATTGTTAGTATATTTTTTTCTTTTTGATCTTTCCTCTTTGTTCTATTTTCTTTCTTCTTTATTGAATCTTGCTGTTTGTTATTTTACCCGCAGTTTTTAAGAGCTGCGGGTATGATAAGTTATACTGTAAAACCAACTCTTACTTAATGTTTAAAAAAGGCTCAATTTTTTAAACTGATAAAAACTTATCGAAACAAACACTTATGATTATAATATAGTAATATGACTAACTTAATTACTATTACTGCAAAGAAATGTTTAATTCAAACTTTCCAGCAGGGGTAAAATGGAAAAAAAAGGAGGTCAAAATTGCAATTAACCATTATTTTGAGTTAAATTTTAAGGACTACGAAAAAATACCAGCATATTTTTACATAATACGTAATTATTAAATTTCATGTTTTTTACAAGAATTCTGTTTGTCATTTCGACCGAAGGGAGAAATCGCACAAGGTTGTCGACAAAGATTGGAGAGATGCTTTGTCGAGTTACGAGTGCGATTTCTCCCTTCGGTCGAAATGACAAAAAACCTTATTATTTGATAATATTGAGATCTGAGTTGAAAGAACTCTTGTATTTTTTAATGTATTCTGATGGTGTCATTCCAAAGAGTTTTACAAACTGCTGTCTGAAATATTTTGGGTCTTCAAAACCAACTTCAGCACTTGCCTGCGTAATATTCATGTCTTCGGTGAGCATTAACATCGCCGCTCTTCGAATACGAACAGAACGTATAAAAGCATTTAAAGTCTGTCCCGAAATGATTTTGATTTTAGTATAAAGCGTTCTGTGACTCATTCCCATTTCGAGTGCAAAGTTTTTGATGGTAAAGTCTCTTTTGTGAATATTGGCTTCTACAATGTCAATACATTTTTTTAGCATTTCCTGATATTCCACCGGAACTTTTTGGGTATTTTCCTTAAGTGTAATGCTGTCTAAGAAATAAGTTCGCAGGTTGCTTCTGTTTCGCAGTAAAGATTCTACACGTGCTTTTAGGATATCATCATCAAATGGTTTTGTGATATAATCATCGGCACCATCATTGATTCCCTGCAAATGAGTTTCAGGATTTTTTGATGCCGTAAGCAGAATTACCGGAATATGAGACAAATCGTTACTTTCTTTTATTTTTCGGCACAATTCTAAACCGTCCATTTCTTCCATTGTAATATCACTGATTACAAGATCCGGCATGTGTTTTTTGGTCAGTTTTAAACCTTCTTCTCCATTTTCGGCACTGTAAACGACATAGTTTTCTGAGAATAATTTTATCAGATACGCTCTGATTTCGGCATTATCATCAATAATTAAAACGGTGCGTTTTTCAGTAAGCATGATTTTTTGGAAATCACTTTCTGAAACTATAGTATTTGAAGCCGAATTGTTTTCTTCGGAATCGTCAATTATTAATTCATCAAATAACTGGCTTCTTTGCGGAGCGTCATTTGTAATTTCTACATTTTCAAAATGGCTGTTTCCTTTTAGAAAAGCTAGTTTAAATGTACTTCCTTTACCAATTTCACTTTCGCAGCTTACTTTACCTTTATGTTTGTCTACAAAGTATTTGACAATAAAAAGTCCGATTCCGAAACCGGTTCCTATTGAAACTTTTGAATTGATTTGTTTGAATTTTTCGAAAATTACTTCGATATCTTTTTTCTCAATTCCGTCTCCGTTATCCGAGATTTCAAGAAAAACCTCCTCATCACTTTCTGTTACTATAAGATTTATTTCGCCGCCAATTGGTGTGTACTTAAAAGCATTTGACATTAAGTTGAATAACGAAATCTCAATTTTTTCATAATCGCCAATAATCACAATTTCATGATCTGGAATCGTAAAATTATAATCGATGTTTTTATCTTTTGCCTGATTTACAAAACATTGATACACTTCATTACAAAGGTTATTCACATTTATTGGAGACAATCGTAATGAATCGGCATCATTTTCTGCTTTTCTAAAAAGTAAAAGTTGATCTACAAGGCTTAAAAGTCTTCTGGCGTTTCGGTGTGCAATTGCCAAATCACTTCCCGAAGAACCATTTTGAAAATCTTCTTTCTGAACCGCTTTTTTCAACGGATTTATAATCAGCGAAAGCGGTGTTCTAAATTCATGCGAAATATAAGTAAACATGGAAGATTGCTTTTCGGCAATTTCCTTTTCTTTCTTGCTTTCCAGTTCGGCAATTTTGACTTTATATTTTAATTTTTCTTTGTTTTTATGATAATCCAGATAAACGAAAAGAAGTCCTGCAATACTCAAAATATACAATAAATAAGCCCACCAGGTTCTATAACAAGGCGGCAAAACTTGTATCGAAACAAGGCTGACTTCTTTGTTCCAGCCTCCTTTAAAGTTGGTTGTTTTTACTTTAAAAGTATATTTTCCTTCGGGAAGTCTGGAGTAATTTGCTTTTCGGGCCTGACCCACATAATTCCATTGTTCGTCCCAGTTTTCTAAAAAATAAGCATAATTTATTTTGTCGGCATTGTTATAATCCAAGGCAACAAATTCTAATGATAAAGTGGTTTGATCATAAGCCAGTTCTAATTCTTTTACTTTTTCAGAATCGGTTGTGATTTCTGCTTTGCTCTCTTCAATTGGCTGATTGTTTACATAAAAATCAGTCAGCAAAACATTGTTTTTTTGATTGAATCCTTTAATCGCTTCGGGAAAAAAGATATTGAAACCGTTTATGCCACCAAAAAGAAATTCTCCTGTTGATAATTGAAGTCCGGCATTAAAACTAAACTGATTACTTTGAAGCCCGTCGTTTACAGAGAAATTACGAAAGGTTTTTCTCTTTTTATCAAATCGGCAAATACCATTATACGTACTCATCCAAAGATTTCCTCCTTTATCTTCAAATAACCTTAAAATAGTGTTGGATGGAAGTCCGTCATCAGATGTAAATCTTTTGAATTTATTCGTTTTTCGGTCAAATAAAAGCAAACCGCCTTCCTGCGTTCCTAACCATAAATTTTTGTCTTTGTCTTCATGAATGCATCGAACAGGATTTCCTATTGTGGTTTTGGTAATCTTTTTGGTATTTTTTTCTATAGAAAATAAAGACGTATAATTTCCTCCCCAAAGCTTTCCATCTGAAGTTTCGGCCATACATTGCAGATTATCAATGTTTTTATTAAAGAGTTTAAAACTATCCTCATTTCTATCTAAAAAATACAGTGAACCTTCATTTGTGGCACTTGCCCAAATATTTGATTTTGAATCTTTAAAAACAAACCAAATATTCTTTTCTATCTGCTTGGTAAAAGTATTATAGCAGGCATAGTGTCTTAGACTATTATCACTTTTATTTATTTTGTTGACTCCTCCCGCCCAAGTAGAAATCCAAATATCATTATTATCATCCCGAATTATTCCTGTAATAAAAGTACTTGGAAGCAAATTTTCATAAGTTGTGTACGTATTTTTTTTTCTATCCCAATATTTTAAACCTGCACCATCTGTACCTACCCAAACATTCTTTTTCTCGTCTTCGCAAAAAGACAAAATAAAGTTTTCGGCAGGATCTTTTCCATTGTATCTGATGCTTTTAAAATATTTTGGCGTATCGCTCAGCATACTGATTCCGCCGCGAAGGGAACCAAACCATTTGTTACCAGATTTATCTTCGTATAAACTCCAAACCGAATTACTTTTCGCCAGTTGATTGTTTTTAACCGAATTATAAGGCACGGCTTTTTTATTGTTTCCAATAACC
This sequence comes from Flavobacterium sp. NLM, assembly GCF_002210235.1. Lineage (NCBI taxonomy): Bacteria > Pseudomonadati > Bacteroidota > Flavobacteriia > Flavobacteriales > Flavobacteriaceae > Flavobacterium > Flavobacterium sp. NLM. The sequence goes on along the minus strand of NZ_LIAC01000002.1, from coordinate 147,670 downwards.
TGAAAAATGCCGCAGCCGTCTGTTGTAACCCAGATTTCTCCTTTTTTGTCTGCGAGAATATCGGTTACACTGCATTTACCTGAAAAATAATTATCCGAAAGTGTTCCTGTTTTGGTGTTAAACAGAAAAAGGCCTTCGTCGGTTCCGAACCAAAGATTTCCATCTAAAGATAATTTCATTGCTTTTACGCCAATCGAAAGCGGAAAAACAACTTGTAATTTTTGTGATTTATAAGTGTAATTGCAAAGTCCAACATTTCGAATATAAACCCAGCTTCCGGATTTGTTCTTATTTTCCTGAATGGCTATGGCGTCGTAATTATTGACGTTGATTTGGTTTCCTAAAACGGTAAGCGGAATTGGTTTCCCAATAAATGAACCATTTTCGAACGCAACTAATCCTAGATTTTGAGAAGCAATTAAAAACAGTTTATCAGAAACAGACCGCATCTGATGTACAATGTCTTTTAAGTTTTTTGTTTTTTTATTGGAAGATGTATATTCAACCGAATGAAATGTAGCCGAGGTTTTATTATAAATACAAACTCCGTTGTTTCCTCCTACCCAAATATTGTTTTTAGAATCGCCTTCAATATTGTAAATCGCATTGAACAATAATGATTTTGGATCGTTGATTCGGTTTCTAAAAACTTTGAAATTGTAGCCGTCGTATCGGTTTAAGCCATCGTAAGTTCCAAACCACATAAAACCTTCGCTGTCCTGAAATATCGTGGTCACGGAATTATTTGATAATCCGTCAGATATATCCAAAAACTTAACGGGATAATCTTGCGAATATCCTGAAAATGAAAAGCTTATTAGCAGAAGATATAGAACAAAATGCTTCAAAGTGTAATTTTTTAAAATACTTGTAAAAAGTACAATTATAAGCTAATTTGACAGTATTTTACAAAAATTACAATATAAAAATTATATTTTGCCCTTTGTTTATAGGATTTTTATAGCGGTTGATTGTTTTTAATAAAGTTATACCTATGTTTTTGTTGGTGTGGCTATAGCTTTTACTCATTTTTTGTCATTTCGACGAAAGGAGAAATCACACTAGAAACTCTACAAAGATTGGCGATTCACTTTAAGGAAATACTTGTGCGATTTCTCGTTCCTCGAAATGACAACCTTTACGAGTAAATTGAGGTTATTCAACTTTTCCTCTCATTAAATCTTCAATCTGAGACAAAGAAATTTTCGGATTTGCACCCGGCGAACCAGCAACCAAAGCGCCCATTACGCAAGCCAAATCTAAAGCTTCCTGCGGTTTTTTATCCGTAAGTAAAGAGGTTACTAAAGTGGCTAAGAAAGAATCTCCAGCACCAACAGTATCAGCAACCACAATTGGATAACCAATATTTTCATAAAAAGTGCCTTCCCATAATAGTAAAGCTCCGTGTTTACCTCTTGTAACGCATATTCCTTTTACGTCTGCCAAAGAAGAAATAAAATTCATATTCTCTTTTAAATCGGTATGTGGGAAATTTAAAGCTGAGGATATTTCTAAAATTTCTTCATCATTAAACTTTACGAAATTGGCGGATTTCATTAATTTTTCAAGAATCTCATACGTATAATGTGGCTTTCTTAAATTGACATCGAAAACTTTATAAGTATTTGTTTGTAAAAGTTCTTCTAATGATTTTCTGGAAACCTCATCTCTGCAGACCAAACTTCCGTAAATTAAAACATCAGCATCATTAGTAAGTTTTCTTGCTTCGTTATTTAATATAATTTTATCCCAAGCCGATGGATATTTTATTTCATAAGTTGCAGATCCTGTTTGATCTAAAGTTACGTTTACCAATCCTGTTGGGAAATCTTTTGAGGTAATTATGGAAGCGGTTTCGAGTCCTAAATCTTTTACGGTTTCTATGATGGCTTTTCCGTCTTCGTCATTTCCTACACAGCTAATCATGGCAACATCACAGCCTAATGATTTCATTCTCAAAGCTACATTCAACGGTGCGCCGCCTATCTTTTTTTCGTTGGTAAAAACATCCCACAGCACTTCTCCGTACGCAATCGCGTTAAGCTTTTTTTCGTTACTCATTCCTAATTTGTTTTTGTTAATCCTGAAATATAAAGTTATACTTTTAATTAAAACTGACCTAGAAATTAGTTATTGTATAATAAAAAAGAGGATTTAAAAATCCTCTTTTTATATAATTATTATTTTTTTGTAATGAATCAAATACTCCTAACGGAGTATGCGGTATGTGCTAAATTTTATTTTTTTCTACCGACCATATACTCCTAGTGGAGTATTTCTACTGTCGTTTTATTCTTTACCGATATTGAACCCCTAACGGGCTATGCTTAACTCGTAATGCTATTGTTTTCTACCGATATGAAACCCCTAACGGGGTATGCTTAAAGGGGAATGTTATTGTTTCTTCTACCGATATGAAACTCCTAACGGAGTAATCTGTAACGTTATTTATTTCAATGAAATATCTCGGAGAGATTAAATATCGGTAGCACTCCACGATCACGCCTTCAAAATTTGTCCCGTAGGGACTACATATTCAATACAATAAAAACATACTTATTCTTTGATATTGAGTATTGCAAGAATTTCTTGTTTAAGTGAGGCTTCGCGAGCAGCTATGGAATCATTAGCGAAAGCATACATATCGCTTTTGGTAAAGCCGGCTTTCAAGATTTCTGTAGTATCTGTTACTTCCTGATCAAAATCAGCTTCTATAGATCCTTTATATTTTTCAGAATAACGAATTTTGTAGAATCTGCCAACACGCTCAGAAGAACCTATTGAAGAACCGCCTTCGCCTTTATATCGTATTCCTTCAATATTGTAAATCAAGTAATCAATTTTTGCTCCTTTATATTTGCGGTGTGAAATACATTTTCCAACTGTGACTTTTCCATTTAACTTAATATCTTTTCTTATAAGATATCCTTCAAAAAGTAGAAATAAAAAAAATAAAAAGCCTAAAATGAGAAGAATTACTGAAATTTTCCCAATTATTTTAAGTCCTATTTCCTTCATAATTATTCTTTTTACCTAATATGATATTAAACAAATATAACGTAAAACTCTACCACGCTTTTATAAAAATCTTTAAATATAAAAAACAAAAAACTGTGTAAAATCAAAAGACACTTACACAGTTTATTTTATGATGAAGCTGTAAATATTAATCTAACAAAAAGACAATCAATCCACGCGCACCATGCGCACCCAAAACCAACGACTGCTCAATATCAGCAGTTTTTGAAGGTCCGGCAATAAAAGTTCCGAAACCATATTCCTGATTCCCTATTCTTTCATAGGCTTGCTGCATCGTGCGGACAATATCATTTTTATGAACAATTATTGCTAAATATTGTGCAATAAAAGGAGCAATTCGCTGTCCTAAAATATCATCGGTTACCCAAAGTGCACTGTTTTCAGCAACTCCAAAATGTGCTTTTACAACCGTTAATTCAACATCCTGAAGCGAATGCGGATCAACATTGTTCCAGTCTAATGAAGCGATTTCTGAAAGCTCTGGAAGTGTTGTAATTAATCTTTTTTGAAGATTGTAATGTGATTTTATATAATTGATAATTTCACTGTAATTAGAAACCTCAACAGGATCTCCGCCAATACCTTTTAAAACTGTTTTATAGGTTTCAAGAATATCAAAATCTTCTGAACCTAAAACACTTAAATCCGGCAGATCTGTCACTAAATCGGGTTGGTTTAGTTTTATTCTATTTAAAATTTCGGTTTTACTGCTCATTGTCTTTTGCTTTAGATTCTCTTGAATTTTTCTTGTACCATTCTCTAAAAGATTCCTCAGGAACGTCTGGCATTTCACGCTGGTCATACCATTTATTCATTTTATTATTGACCATTCCAGGAACATTTTTCATTATAAATCTTCCTGATTTTCCTGCAATATTAAAAATCGTTGGATTGGCTAAAACTGTTGCCATTGTTTTCATCGCAATAGTTTTTGCTTTTGGTGTATAACCGTCTTTTACCAAAACCTGACGCCATTTGTACAATTGATCGTGAATATCAATTTTTACAGGGCAAACGTTGGTACAGGAACCGCAAAGTGTACTGGCAAAAGGTAAATCGGCATTTTTGCTCATGTCTAAATTGGGTGCCAAAATAGAACCAATTGGTCCGGCAACCGCATTGTGGTAACTGTGTCCGCCGCTTCGTCTGTAAACCGGACAAGTATTCATACAGGCTCCGCATCGAATGCATTTTAGGGAATTTCTAAAATCTTCGCGTCCTAATTGTTTGCTTCTGCCGTTATCAACAATAACTATGTGAAGTTCTTTTCCGTCTCTTGGTTTTTTGAAATGGCTTGAAAAAGTGGTTATAGGCTGTCCTGTTGCGCTTCTTGCCAATAATCTAAGGAAAACACCTAAATGTTTGCGCTGTGGGATCAGTTTTTCAAATCCCATACACGCGATATGAACATCGGCTAAATGTGCGCCCATATCGGCATTTCCTTCGTTAGTGCAGACTACAAATTCTCCGGTTTCAGCAATGGCAAAATTAACTCCGGTTAAAGCTACTTTTCGGGTTAAGAAGGTGTTTCTTAAACTATGACGCGCCGATTCGGTTAAATACTGCGGATCAAAATTTCCTTTTTCTGTTCCTAAATGTTCGTGGAAAGTTTCACTAACATCTTCTTTTTTAAGGTGAATGGCTGGCAAAACAATATGACTTGGCGGTTCTTTACGAAGCTGTACAATATATTCGCCTAAATCTGAATCGATAACTTCTATTGCTTTTTCGGCTAAATAATCGTTTAAATGGCATTCCTCAGTAAGCATCGATTTTGATTTCACCATTTGCTTTACATCATGTTTTGCCATGATTGAATGCACTATTTCGTTGTGTTCTTTTGCATCGGCTGCCCAGTGTACAATGATTCCGTTTCTTTGTGCATTGGCTTCAAATTCAACTAAATAATCATGAATATTAGAAAGCACATTGGCTTTTATTTGGGATGCCGTTTCTCGTAATAATTCCCAATCCTTAATTTGATGTGCCGATTTATCACGCTTTGCACGAACAAACCAAAGTGTTTCGTCATGCCAATTGACACGCTCTACATCTTTGTTGAACTTTGCTGCGGCTTCGCTGTGCTGTATTATTTTTTCTGAAGACATCTTTTGTCAGTTAAATGTTTTTACCATTAAGGTATTAAGTTAATTAAGCCAAACTTTATGAACTTAAATGCTTAAGGATAAAAGAAAATTAAGCTTCAATTTTAAATAGTTTCTCTGTTTTAGCATTAAGTCAAGCTTTATGAACTTAATATCTTAATGGTAGAAAAAGAAATTTATGTTTATCTTAAATTTACTTCGTTTTCGAGTGAATTTAATATTTCAGCAATATGAATGGTTTTTATTCGGCTTTTTTGTCTTTTCAAAATTCCGTCTAAATGCATTAAACACGACATATCACCACCTGTAATATAATCTACATTATGGCTTTCGTGATCTTTAATTCGGTCTTGTCCCATTTTTACAGAAATGGCTTCTTCGGTCACACAAAATGTTCCGCCAAAACCACAGCATTCGTCTTTTCTCGTTAAAGCAACTAAATCTAATCCTTTAATATTATGCAGTAATTGTTCAGGTTTTGAGAAAAATGGCGCGTTTAATTCGGACATTTGAGAAAGATGTAATCCGCGTTGTCCGTGGCAGCTTACGTGCATTCCTACTTTAAAAGGAAAACTTCCGTCTATATGCTCTATTTTTAAAATATCAGTTATAAATTCTGTTAATTCAAAAACGGTATTTCTAATTTTTGTTGTGGCTTCTTCATTTTTTTCGTCATGCAAATGATCTTTTACATGCAGTACACAACTTCCTGAAGGACATACAATATAATCGAATCCGGTAAAATTGGCTATAAAATTAGTGTCACAGCCTTTTGTTAAATGTGCATAACCGCTGTTTGCCATTGGCTGACCGCAGCAGGTTTGTCCCATCGGAAAATGAACTTCACATCCTAATTTCTGTAAAAGTTCGTATGTCGCAATACCTACTTTTGGGTAAAACTGATCGACATAACACGGTATAAATAGTCCGATTTTCATTTTTTATTATTTTATTTTTAGCCCGCAGATTTGGCAGATTAAACAGATACACGCAGATTTTCTAAAATTAAATCTGAATGAATCTACTCGTTTGTTTGTCATTTCGACGAAGGAGAAATCTTCGTAAGTAACTCCGCAACTAAAGACCAATCTTTGTCGAGCTTCTCGCGAAGATTTCTCCTTCGTCGAAATGACAATACTATCTCAATTTAACGCACATTTTTAATTCTTAATCTATTTATCTGCGCCATTATTTTAATGTTTATAAAACTTCAAATCAATCAAATCATTTTGAATTGGTTTAGGATTCCAGTTTTGATGAATTGCTAATGCTGCTCCTAAAGCACTTGCCTGCGCCATTGATGCGGCATAAACCTCAACATCAGGGAAAGCTTCGGCTAATAAATTCATATAAATGGAATTTTTACTGAAACCTCCGTCCACAAATATTTTCTTTACAGGGCTGTTATGAATGACTAAGTTAGTTGAAAAAACCTGCTGTTCTACCAAATCTAACATTAATTGATGATAGGCCGTTTCGTAATTTTTGAATGTTGAAAGGTCTCTTTTTTGAAAAGGGCATTCTTTCAGAATATCAAAATTGTATTTTTTAGGATAAATGATTTGAAAATTTAGCGCGCGTAAATTTGAAACTACATTTTTATCAAAATAAACATCTTTGTATGTATCAACCGGGACGTTAAAATATTCTGCTAAGCGTTTGGTTTGTACTTCATGTTCGTTTCCTGCAAAAAGTCTTGCGGCTTTTACAGGCTTTTCTGTGTATTGTAAATAACACAAACAATCGTGCTGTAATTCCTCAAAAGTCAATGGCTTATTGTTGAACGGATTTAAGGAAATGCTCCAGGTTCCTGTTGATAATAAAACAAAAGGCTCGGTAAAGTTAATGGTATATGGAATTATCGCCGATGAACTATCGTGAAGCCCTGCTCCTACTGCTAAACCGTCTTTTGTTTTGACAACATCTTTTCCGTAATAAAACGGCGGAATTTTACCTGAAATGCCTTCACTTTTTAACCATTTATGGTATTTCATTTTTTTGAAATTCCAAAGATTGGTATGACAGCCAACGCTTGTAATATCGGCGTAAGCTTCATTGGTTAAAAGAAAACTCAGAAATTGCGGCAGGTGTAAACAATATTGCACCTTTTTAAACAAGTCCGGTTTTTCTTCTTTTAAACGGTAAATCTGCATTCCTGAATTTAAGCTTCCCAAAACGGGAGAAGCTGTTTTTACGGCAAACGCTTCTTTTCCTTTGTATTTTTTATAGAAGTCGTTTTTTAAATCCTCCGGATAATCTTTTAAATAATTATACAGAGGAGTTAAAACTTTTCCTTCTTTATCAATGTAGACAAAACTAGCACCGTAAGTACTAAAATTGATGGCTTTTAAAATATAATTGGTTAAAGCTTTTATTTCTGATAAGCGCTCAAAAATCCAGTTTTTAAGCACTTCTATATCTTCGCAGGGAAAACCATCTTCGTCGACAGTTTCGTCAAAATTGACTGATTTCTCCCAAACAATTCTATAATTTTCATCAAATAAAAATACCTTTTTGTTTGTTTTACCAATATCAAAAATTGCAACTACATTCATTTTTTTAATTGTAAATTGTGAGTTGTGAATTGTGAATTACAGATATTAACTTATAATTCAAAACTCATAATTATAATCCCGTTGCCAATGTTTTTAATCCTCTTTCTCCAATAAGATTTTTTCTCACAGAAAGGCTTCTGTATAATTCTACCGGATTTAAAGCTGCTCCTGAACGTAAACGAGCCTCGGCAACAAGAGCGCGAACGTCTGTACGGAAAGCGTTTTGAAGAATTTCCTGTGCTTTTACTACATCATTTTCTTGTTGTGCTTGTTCTAATGCTTTTCTGTCTACAGAAAGTGCTTGTGCGTAAGCAATCATAATGGCTTCAACAGATTGTAATAAATCTTCTAACGGATCTTTGATGTTGTGCGATGCGTCGATCATCCAGCCTAAATCTTTGGCGTGGTTCATTCCTCTTGCGTCCATTCCTTCAACTAATTCATTGAAAATTAAGAACAATTGATATGGTTTTAAAGCTCCGGCAGTTAAATCGTCGTCACCGTATTTTGAATCATTAAAGTGGAATCCGCCCAGTTTGTTTTCCATTAATAATAATGAAACGATCTGCTCAATATTGGCGTTTGGTAAATGATGTCCTAAATCGACTAAAGTTTGTGCTTTATCGCCTAATTTTTTCACGTAAGAATAGGATTGTCCCCAATCTGCAACTGTTGTAGAATAAAAATTAGGTTCGGCACATTTGTATTCTAAATATAATTTCCAGTTTGAAGGTAATGCATCGTAGATTTCTTCTAAACTTTCTAAGGTGTTTTGATATGCTTTACGGAAGTTTAACTGTCCCGGAAAGTTAGAACCATCAGCAAGCCAAACGGTTAATGATTCTGATCCTAATTCGATTCCGTGTTTAATAACTTCGATATTGTGTGCGATTGCTTGCTTACGAACGGCTTTATTTACGTTTTGTAATGAACCGTATTTGTATGTATGTTCTGCATCTGCCTGATCCTGAAATGTATTCGAGTTCATGGCATCAAACTTTAAATTGTGCTGTGACGCTAATGTTTTGATTGCTTTATAATCTTGTGGAATATCCCACGGAATATGAAGTGAAATAGCGCCTGATGCATTGTTTAATTTATGAAGCAACCCAACATCTTCGATTTTTTCTTCGATTGAACGAGGTTCTCCGCCTCCTGCAAAACGCCCGAATCTTGTTCCTCCTGTTCCTAAAGCCCAAGATGGAATTGCGATTTGAAAGTCGATTAGTTTTTGGATAATCGACTCTGTATTATCAATTTCTGATGCTGTAAAAACAAGTTTGTTTTGGTGTTTTTTTAATAATCCCTCGTTATGAGATTCGATGTGGTTTGATCCGATTAACATAGTTATTGATATTTTAATAGAGTTACAATATATGAATTTTATCCGTTTGCGTTTATTTTTCTAACACATAGAAACATAGTTTTTCTTTACGTTCAAAGGCGTTTCACTTGCATTAATAAACATAGCTCTGTGTGATGACTTGTCATCTTTTTAATCTTTACTCAAGAAAAAAAATCTATGTTTCTATGTGTTTAAAAAACTTCTGCTGATTAATTTATATAATCTAAACTCTGGTTTAACTTTACTATTTTATGGTAATTGGTCTGCTTATAAAAATGGATTGTCTAAAAAAATCTAACGTTCGAAAGAATTCGAACGCTAGACCACAAAAAACCACTTTTGCTTAAACAAACTTATAAAAAAACTTAAATAATTTTTATCTATAAAAGCCCATTGCAACGCCGCCGTCTACGTTTAAAGCGTTTCCTGTCGATTTGTTCAGGAAACCTCCAACAAACGCAAAACAAGCATTTGCAATATCATCCGGCAATATGATTTCATTCAATAACGTACGTTTTGCATAGTAAGCCGGTAGTTCTTCTACCGTGATTCCGTATGCTTTTGCACGACCTTCTGCCCATCCGCCAGACCAAATATTTGAATCTGAGATTACGGCATCTGGATTTACTGTGTTTACACGAATTTTGTCTGCTCCTAATTCGGCAGCCATTAAACGTGTTAAATGCGCCTGAGCAGCTTTTGCAGAACCGTAACCCGGGTTATTTGGGCCGGCTACTACTGCATTTTTAGAAACAATGTTTACAATATCACCTCCAAAACCTTGTTTGCGCATTACTTCAATTCCGGCTTTAGAAACAATAAATTGTCCTTTTACCAAAATATCATATAATCTGTCCCACTCTTCAAGCGTATGTTCTGCAATAGATTTTGAAATACTGATTCCTGCATTGTTTACAATAATATCTGCACCTCCAAAAGCTAAAGAAGCTTGGTCTAAAGCTAATTCTGTGCTTTTTTCATCTGTAACATTCAATAAAGTACTGGCAACAGCATCTTTTCCAAAAGCTTTAATAAATTCAGCAGTTGCTGACTCTAAACGCTCTTCGTTGATATCGTTGATTACTACACAAGCACCTTCCTGAGCAAATTTCTTAGCGATCGCTTTACCAATTCCGCCAGCAGAACCTGTAATTACAGCTACTCTGCCAGACAATGCTTTTGGCTTTGGCATACGCTGTAATTTTGCTTCTTCTAATAACCAATATTCGATATCAAATGCTTCCTGGTGCGGCAATGAAGTATATTCTGAAACTGCTTCTGCACCTTTCATTACGTTTACGGCATTGATATAATATTCTGATGCCAAACGTGCCATCGTTTTATCTTTTGCAAAAGTGAACATTCCAACTCCCGGATATAAAATCACCACCGGATTTGGGTCACGCATTGCAGGAGAATTTGATTTCTTGCAGGCATTATAATAGTCTTTGTACATCGCACGGTAAGCTTCAAAAGCAGGAGCTAATTTTGCTTTTACCGCATCAACATCTGATAAATCTTCGTTTGGATCTAATGTTAAAACCAGTGGACTGATTTTTGTTCTTAAAAAGTGATCCGGACAAGAAGTCCCTAATGGAGCTAATTTTGAAAGATCGTTTGAATTGATGAATTCCAATACTCTTGCATCATCTGTATAATGTCCAATCATTTGACGCTCTGATGAACAGAAACCTCTTAAAATTGGGGCTACTTTTGCTGCTTTTAATTTACGGTCTGCTTCTGGAAGGCTTTCGATTTTTTGACCTCCAAAAACCGGACGTTTTTTACCGTAGTTATCTTCTAAATACGTCGCGCATTTCTCGATTACTTCCAGCGTATTGATATAACTTTCGTATGCAGTATCTCCCCAGGTAAAAAGACCGTGAGAACCTAACATGATGCCGCGTAGTTTTTTTCCTTTTTTAGCAGCTTCTTCTAAACAGCTTCTTAATTGAAGCCCTAAGTCAAAGCCCGGACGCTGCCAGCCTACCCAGCCAATTTCTCCGTCAAATAATTCTTCAGTGATTTTTGCTCCGTCTTTTGCGGCAGCGATTGCAATTGCTGCATCCGGATGAAGGTGGTCAATATGTTTGAATGGTAAAAAACCATGCAAAGGCGTATCGATAGATGGTGCTTTTGAAGCCAGATCGAAAATACAATGATTGAATAATTCTACCATTTCATCTTCAAACTCAATTCCTTTGTAAACATTTTCAAGATTACGCAATCTGTCTAAATACAATGCTGCACAGCCAGATTTTGTCAATGTACCAATATCTCCTCCAGAACCTTTAATCCACATAACTTCTGAACTTGCTCCTGTTAACGGATCTTTGTCTGTAATTTTTACAGAAGTATTTCCTCCTCCATAGTTAGTCAATCTTAAATCGGCTCCTAAAAGGTTCGAACGATAAATGAAAAGCGCTACTTCATCTCCTGCTAATGCTGCTGCTTTAGCTTCATCCCAAAAATAGCTCACATGCTTAAAATTCATATTTTTTGTATTTGTATTTGACATTGTTATCATATATTTTTTCAAGTATTTACAAAGAATTCCCAATTCCGACTAAAATGATCGAAAGCATTATCAATCCGATTCCCCAGATAAAAGTCCTGAATGTTTTTTGCGAAACACCCTGCCACTCTTTCAAATAGAATCCCCAAAAATTTGCTGTTAAAATAATGGTTGCCATATGCAGAATCCATGAGCTTGCCCCGTTTCCTAATTTGCTTTCGCCCATTCCGTAAAAGAAAAACTGCAAAAACCACATTGTACCGGCAAGTGCTGAAAAAAACACATTTTTTGTAATTGGAGTTGCTTTATTGGTATAATCTCCAATCGTTTTATTTTTAAAATTTAAATAGATACACCAGATAAAATTGGTGGTTAAACCTCCCCAAAGCAAAACAATATAGGTTACATTATTTTGAAACAATGGGTTACAGCCATTTATTACTGCCTGTTCTGCCATTGGTTTTCCGGCTTCGATTCCGTAGTTAAAAAAAGAACTTAAAATTCCAGAAATTACCGCAATTATTAAACCTTTTACAAGACTGAAATCTTTGTCTTTATCTTCGTGACCAACAGCAAAATCTTTTTCTTTTAGGATTCCCGCTTTTCCAGAAATTGCAATTCCTAAAAGGCAGACAGCAACGCCTAGTAAAACCAATCGTCCGCCAGAACTTGCCAGCATTTCGCTAAACGAAATTTTACCTTCTGTTGGATACAAATCATAATATATAGAAGGAACTAAAGCTCCAAATGCAGAACAGAATCCTAAAATGATCGAATTTCCAAGTGACATTCCTAAATAACGAACGCCAAGACCGTATGTTAATCCGCCAATTCCCCAAATCAATCCCATTGAAAAAGTAAAGGTTTTGATGGCTGGTGACGCTGTTACAATAATTTCAGTAAAATTTGGAATCGTTAAATAGGCAGCAATTGGCGGTACAATTAACCAGGAAAAAAATCCGCCTACAAGCCAGTAGCTTTCCCAAGCCCAATCTTTAACTTTTTTAAAAGGCATATAAAAACTACCTGAAGAAAATCCTCCGATAGAATGAAAAATGATTCCTAATAATGATTCCATTTAATAATTTGTTTGTGGTTAATTGCGATAGTTAATTTCGTTTTGTAAAATAATATAATGTAAAAAAGAAAACTGTCCTGTACTATCCTTTATGATTCGTGTATTTTTTGTTAAAAGTGCGCATTAATTGCAAAGATCAATGCAATTGTATTGGAAAAATAAATTTAAAAACGCTACTTTAGCAATCGATTTCGTTATTATTATTTCCTCTAGTTGATATAACACCCTGAAAGTAAAGAGTACTTTTATTTTATCGTTATTGTTTGTAAGGAAAGTAGTAAAATCAATATATGAAGCAGTTTTTAGGATTGTTTTTTATAAAATTATAATTAAAAAAAATTGTTTCATGCCCCAAAACCTGAAACAGATTGCAAAATAGCAGCATGATTAAATTAATTAAAATAGATGAAGATTCGAGGGTTCCAAAATACAAACAAATTGTTGACTCGATTTTGCAGAATATTGCTAACGGAAATTTAAAAATCAACCAAAAAATTCCTTCTATAAACAGTTTCAGCGAAGAGTTTTATATGTCGCGCGATACGGTTGAAAAAGCCTATAATATTTTAAAGGAAAGAAAAATCATTTCTTCGATTAGAGGAAAAGGATATTATATTACCCGAACAAAACTGGAGTCAAAAGTAAATATTTTGTTTTTGTTTAATAAACTGAGCGCTTACAAAATGAAAACCTACAGCTCGTTTATTGATACGCTTGGTGCGAATGCGCATACTGATCTTCATATTTATCATTGCGACGAAACGCTGTTTTTAAATTTACTGGATAAGTTTGAAGGGGCTTACGATTATTATGTTATTACAACGCATTTTAAAACCGATGAATTAAAACATTTGAGTTTTACGGATGAAGTTGCCAAAGCGATTCAGAGAATTCCTGAGGAGAAACTGGTTTTAATGGATAATATCAAACTTTCGCATGAAGGTGAAATCATTAAAATTTATCAGGATTTTGAAAATGATATTTATAATGCGCTGAAAGAAGGTTTAACGAAAATCACCAAATACAAAAGATTAATTTTAGTTTATCCTGATAAAGCTGTTTATCCGTATCCGAGAAGAATTCTGCATGGTTTTAGAAAATTTTGTGTGGAACACGAGATCAACTTTGAAATTCTTAGTGAAGTATATGATGATATGATTCTTAAAAAAGGTGATTTATTTATTACTATTGAAGAATCTGATCTGGTGAATTTAATGAAACAGATTCGCGATGAGGAATATGTTTTAGGGAAAGATATCGGCGTAATCTCTTATAATGATACGCCATTAAAAGAATTACTGGGCATAACCGTAATGTCTACCGATTTTAATATTATGGGAGAAACTGCTGCGAGAATGATTTTGAATAAAGAAAAAGGTCAGTTTAAAGTTCCTTTTAATTTTATTGATAGAAATTCTATCTAAGATGCTGAGATTCTGAGATGCTATCCCGATAGCTATCGGGACTAAGTTTTTTTTTACAGCGGTTTAAAACAAAAAAATCTGCAATAAGGTTTTTATTTCTCATTGCAGATGATTAGATAGTTTATTTGATGCTTTTATAAAGTTGCCATGTCGATTACGAAACGGTATTTTACATCATTTTTTAGCATTCTTTCATAGGCTGTGGTGATGTCTTTGATGTCGATTAATTCAATATCGGCAACAATATTATGTTCGGCACAAAAGTTTAGCATTTCCTGAGTTTCGGCTATTCCTCCGCAGGCAGATCCTACAATACTTTTACGTCCGCCTAATAATGAAAAAGCGCCTAAAGCTCCATCCAGATGAATTCCTTCTACCGGAACACCCACGCAAATATGAACTCCATCAATATTAAGTAAAGACAGGTAAAAGTTAAAATCGTGGTCTGCTGCTACTGTATCTACAATAAAGTCGAAAGAACTCTTTACTTTTTCAACTTGCGCCGCATCTTTCGTTACTACAAAATGATGAGCACCCAATCTTTTTGCATCAACTTCTTTTTGTGGAGAAGTACTCAAAATAGTAACTTCAGCTCCCAGGGCAACTGCAAATTTTACAGCCATGTGTCCAAGTCCGCCCAAACCAAGAACAGCAACTTTATGTCCTTTACCTATTTTCCAGTGTTTTAATGGCGAATAAGTTGTGATTCCTGCGCATAACAAAGGCGCTGTTGCTGCTAAGTTTAATGTTTCTGGAATGTGAACCGTAAAGTTTTCATGGGTTACAATAGAGTTAGAATAGCCTCCATATGTTGGTTTGCCGTCTCCAAATTTGTCAAGACCGTTATAAGTAGGCACAACACCTTCACTGCAATATTGTTCCAATCCGTCTTTACAGTGTCCGCATTCTCCGCATGAATTAACCATAGTACCAATTCCGGCAAGATCGCCTATTTTGAAACCTTTAACGTGATCTCCCACTTTTGTGATACGGCCTACTATTTCGTGTCCTGGAACCATTGGGAAAATTCCCGGAAACCATTCATTGTTAATTTGCGCAAGATCTGAGTGGCAGACTCCACAATATAAAATTTCGATTTGTACGTCATGTGCTCCAACTTCCCTTCTCTCGAAATTCCATGGAGCCAGCGTTTCATTTGCACTTTGTGCCGCATATCCTTTTACTGCAATCATTGTTTTTAGGTTTAGTGTTATAATCGTTGCAAAGTTATTCGCAGTATCTATCTTTAAAGATGTGTATTTCAAATGAAAAGCTGAAAAAATCAAATATGTCAAATAGCAAACGTTTCTTTGATTTTTACAGCTTTCTATTTGATATTACCAATTTACTTGTATTCGATTTTATACCTTTGTGCTATATTTACATAAAGCAAAATCAGTTTACAACTACCTGTATAAAAAGTAGTTAAACTACTAATTTTAGCAAAGATGAAGGAAATTGATTTACATAAGGATCTCAAAAATGACAGCAGGGTTTTTATGCCCGGATTGTTTGATAAAGACATCAAAAATTTTAATGTGCTTTACATAAAACACAATACAGATGATAAGTTCAATTGCAAGCCTTTCAACAGAAAATCTCTCTATAAAATAAGTTTATTAAAAGGCAGAACCAAGCTGTATTATGCTGACAAAACAATGGAGTCTGATTGTGCTTTATTATTCACTAATCCTAATATTCCTTATTCCTGGGAACATATCGATTCTGAGCAGACTTCTTATTTCTGCATCTTTACCGATGAGTTTTTTGACCAGTTTGTAAATATCAAAGATTATCCGGTTTATAAGCCTGGCAATGTTCCGCTTTTTCATTTGAACGAGGAGCAATATGTTCAGTTTGAAAATATCTTCAAGCAGATGCTGCACGAAATTACTTTGGAATTCAGCTATAAATACGATTCGCTTCGAGCCATGCTGCTTCAGCTTATTCTTACAGCACTAAAACTGGAACCGGCGGCCTATCAGCGATATAATGACTCAAATGGTTCCCAAAGAATAAGTTCTATTTTTATGGAACTCCTGGAAAGACAATTTCCTATCGAATCACATATGCAGCGAATGGAATTTCGTTACCCAACTGAATTTGCGCATCAATTATCCATACATGTTAATCACCTCAATCACGCTTTGAAACAGGTGACAGGAAGAACTACGACCCAGCTTATCTCCGAAAGAATTATGCAGGAAGCAAGAAGCCTCCTTCAGCATACGGATTGGAATATCTCTGAGATTGCGTGGTGTCTGGGTTTTGATGATCTTCCTCATTTTATCAATTTTTTCAAAAGAAGTCAGCAATTAACTCCAAAAACCTATCGCAGGGAAAGCAATATTTGATTTTTTCAGCTTAAACCACATTTCTTTTTAATAGTTTTGAGGTATGAAAATCAGATTTCCAGATCTTATTTTGCATCCAAAACAAAAACTTCTATTTCATCATCAATGATACAAAACTACCTTACGGCTATTCTCTGCTTATTTTTATCGCTTAAAACATTTGGTCAGACCACAAATCAGGATGCCATTAAACGGGTTTTAAATGCTCCCGAAAGTGTCTATAAAAAATTTCGCGATGCCGGAATGAATCCTGTAAATCACGAATTGACTGAAAATGAAAGAGCAAAGGTTGAAAAAGCATTCTCTTTTTTACCGCCTCTGCATCAGAAAATCTTAAAAACAAATTTGCATAGTATTAGTTTTATGGATAACATGCCTAATACTGCCCTTACATCTCCTGTTGAAAATCAAGATAGTTTGAAAGTATTTAATATTACTTTTCGGGCTGGTATACTCAACGAAACAATTTCTCAATGGGCTACTGCAAAAGAGCTCATTTGCTATGATCGTTCAACAAATCCCGATTATGAAGTCCGTATTGAAGCCGGTGAAATGGATGCGTTTCTTTATGTGCTGCTTCATGAGACTACGCATGTTGTTGATGCTGTGCTAGAACTAACGCCTCATCCTCTTGATAAAGATACTCTAATCGAACCAACCATTTTTACTGAATCTATTTGGTACAAAATGAATGTTCCTGCCGAAAAATACATCGATCCATTACTTGAAAAAACTCGCTTTAGAGGTGGAAGTCCGTTATCTATAGAAATGGCACCCGAAATATACGCAAAGCTGCAAAAAACGCCCTTCCCTTCTTTATACGCAATGGCAAGCTGGTTTGAAGATATTGCCGAACTGGAAACCATTTATCATCTCACACAAAAAATGAATCAGCCATTTTACATCACGGTTAGAAAAAATAATGCAGAAGTATTTCACTTCGAACCTCTAAAAAATGACTTGGTAAAAAGCCGATTAAAACAACTAACTATTTTTTACGAAGTATAACCGAATAAAAAAACGTACCAATTCCAACCTTTTTACAATTTATTATATCATTATAATAAAAGTAAGTCTATGAAAAATACACTTTATGTATTGCTGATTCTGTCTTGTATCCTTTTTAATTCCTGCAAAGCAAAATTAAAATATTACGCTTTTTCAGATACGCCTTATTCTATATTTATGAAAAGTACTAAAAGCGGTGTAATGGTTACTTCTACCAAACAAGTTCTTATTCCGCCAAACTATGAGGCAATAGATCGGTATTTGGTTGGTGAAACTTACCCGCCAACATCAAAGCAGATTTTTTATATTGGATATTCTCCGCTAGATACCATTTCTTGGAATTCCAAAAGTTTTCTATTTAATGTAAATGGTAAGTTAATATATACTTTTGAGGAAGACGAAGATGTAAAGTCACTTTTTTACCACAACAAACAACTTTACCTTATAACCAAAAAACAACTTTTGGGTGAGCAAATCATTCCCGAACAGACCAATCTTGCAAAATATAATGACAAATTATTTCGCTTAGATGATAATAAAGCAAGCGAGATTTGTACCTATCCTTTCATAACACATCTGAATAAAAAAAATATGATTTCTCTTAACAGCGACAATCAATTTGGTTATTTTGATCTTAACACAGATAAAAAGATTCTTTTTAAAAAACATGAAGAATTTGAACACTATCTATATGTAAAAAACAAAAATGAAATATGGGCAAAGAGACGTAATAAAGAAACCAGAAAACCAAATCCGTATTATGATACTGTGATTGACAGTACATTAAATGTAAAACCTAATACGGCAAACAATGTGGTAATGGCTTATGATAAATATTATTTTTCAGAAACTGAAAAAGGAATTCAAATTGTTGATTTTGATGGATCTGTTTCGCCTTTTGCCTATTCTTTTCTTGAACCTGTAAAACATAGAATAGCTCATTTTGCTGATATTCACCCTGATTATGACATCATTATAGATAACCTTTTTGTTTTTTCACTTCAAAAAGAGGGAAATGTTATCGGGGTTATAGATCAAAGTGGAAAGATTATCCTGCCTC
The DNA here is from genome assembly GCF_002210235.1 of Flavobacterium sp. NLM. Classification (NCBI taxonomy): domain Bacteria; kingdom Pseudomonadati; phylum Bacteroidota; class Flavobacteriia; order Flavobacteriales; family Flavobacteriaceae; genus Flavobacterium; species Flavobacterium sp. NLM. The sequence continues at coordinate 129,187 of NZ_LIAC01000002.1, read as the reverse complement.
CTGAATTTAACCAAATATGGATGCAAAAAATAAATTTTTATAATCAGCCCAGTGAGGAATTTGTAAATTTTTTCAAAGATAATAAATTATTGATTTTTTACTATTTTACAATTAAAAACGAAGGCAGCTACGATGTATACGCATTATACAATCAAGATGGTACCGAAATTATTAAGTTAAAAGAAGAGAAAAACAATCATTGCACTTATCGGTTTGATTTTATGGAAAAAAACCGCTTGCAAGTTATGTTTCAATGCAGTAATGAAACTAAAATATATGATTTAAAAACTAAAGAATTAATCGCTGCTGAGCCAAAACGATAGTTTTTTTTGAGGTGCTGAGATACTTAGATTCTAAGGCTCTGAGTTTTTTAGCTTTATTACTTTATTCTTGTACTTTAATTTGAAGCAAAAAAAACCTCGTCGATTGACGAGGTTTTAGTTGTATTATTTTTTTGATTCTTCGATAGAAACTTTTCTGAACTCTTTTAAAAGTTTTTCGATTTCTAAAGTAGCTTTACGTGCTCTTGGTCCTGCAGCTTTGATACCTTTTTCAGTTAAAGATTCAGCTTCTGCTTTGAATGTGTCAATTTCGGCGTTGATTTTTACTAATAGATCTTTCATGCTTATAATTATTAAATTAAGGCGCAAAAATAGAAGTTTGATTGATAGTTACAACATATTTGCTGTTAAAATTATCATTGTTTTTTGTACTTTAAATTAACCTAAAATTTACGAATCACATTTTGCTAAATCATCTTTCCGCAACAAACTATTAATCAGACAATTATTATCAAAACAAAATTTAAGAGCTTATTTAGACATGTTTTAAAATAGGTTTATAAAAAAATAAAATGGTTTTAAATTATAAGATTTTCGCTTAAATTTTTATTTCACCACTGAGAATGTGTGGAATTTTTCCCCAATTGATTGTCTATTTAAAGGCAGAACTTCAAAATACAAGTCAAATATTATGATTTTGTTATTATATATCTTAAATGACGTTGATATCAAACTTATTTTATACTTATCTTAATTTTAGCCGAAAGCTGCTTTGCCAAATTGGTTACATAATTGGTGAAGTAAACAGAATCCTTAAAGTTTGCATCTGCACTTAATTCCCATCCCGCTATTGGATAATAACTAATTTCTTCTTTGTTCTTTGTTTTCAGTTTTATTAAATAAGAATCTGTCAGCTGTCCTGTTTTTGGTGCTTCAATATATCCTTTGTAAACATTTTTCGGAACAATAACAGCAGTTCCTAAAATCCATTGACGTTCATAGGTCAATTTATCATGTTGTATAAAACACACAAAATCTCCAGCTTCAATTACCTGCAGCGGGTTTTGGTTGTTAAGATTAGAAAGTGTAACAAGCAGCATTTCGTTTCCTTTTAAACCATTCAGCGAAACTGTATTTTTATAACCATACATTCCCGGCCAGATTGAAGTGGTTTCCTGTGCCTGATATTTATTTCCCGAAGCTTCCCAATTTTGATACGTATAACTTAAAACCGAATTAACCGGGCCTTCACTAACAATTTTAAAAGTTGTTTTTTCGATATTATTTAAAGTGTCAGCAGCAAGTATTCCCAGTCTGTTGATTTTATTGTCATTAGTCAATAAGGCAAATCCTCCTAAACCAGCCGAATTTCCAACAGGAAAAATATCTCTTCCCCAGTCGTACATTACATGATAATTGTCTTCAACGGCTCCTTTGCTGTTAATTCCAACATCTTCCGGCGTTATTCCGGGCAATTTTTTCCCAAAGACATCTTTTGAGTTTCTGCCATCTAAATAATGCCTGAAACCTACTTTATCATTCTCCCAGGTTGGTCCATCTGTTTGGTATTTTTGATAACCTAATTTTTTATGTACCTGGTCTGCCATCAAAATTTCCTGCGTATCTGGATGAACAGGAAGGTTCTTCCCTTCTCTTTTTCCAAATCGAACGCTTGTTTTTATTGGATATTTAGGATCTTTCTGCGACCAATTCAGCACTATTGTTTTTTCTTCATTTGGAGAAAAATCGGTTACAAAAAAAAGTTCATCCCATTTTCCATCACCGTTTAAATCATTAACCTGTGCAGGAATGGTATCATTTTTAAAAAGCAATACCGGATAAGTTCCTAAATCTTTATTTAGTGTAAGCTGATTTCTTTTTACAGCAATGGCTTTTTGAAATAATTCGATATTAGAAGTGTTTTTTAAAACAATCTTATTTTCTTTAGAAAGTTTTTGCTGCGCCTGGCACGACGCAAAAATTAGTGTAGAGAATGCAATCGAAGTGCAAAGATTGATTGTACTTTTCATTTTTTTTATATTTTAAACCAATTCAGGCATTTGAAATTAATTTATCTGATTCCTTTTTTAAGGTTTTCTAAAGTTTTATCATCTAAAACTTTAATTTGATTTACTACTATTTGTGCAATCGTTTTGGCACCTAATAAAGAAAGATGCGTATCATCTGCCTTATCTTTATCATAATAGGCATTTTCACCCGCTTTAAAATGCAAATGCAGTTGTTTTGATTTTTCTGGCCCGTAAGATTGTTCTAAAACTTCGGTATAATATTCTAAATCAATGAAAGGGACTTTATATTCCTGCGCCGTTAAACGGGTTTCTAAAGGATAATCTCCGTGTGTAGGAACTAATACTCCTTTTTCATTAAAGTTGCGTCTTGCAATTGAAGTTAACAAAATTGGGATTGCTCCTTTTTCCCTGCTTTCTTTTACAAAACGAATTAAGTTATATCTATACGCTGTATGCGGGCTAGTGTAACGGGCAGAATCTTCTATTTTTTCATCGTTATGTCCAAATTGTATAAAGACATAATCGCCTTTCTTTAGTTTTTTATAAATGGAATCCCAGCGTTTTTCGTTAATAAAACTTTTTGTGCTTCGCCCATTTACTGCTTTGTTAACCACAACGATATCGTCTTTAAAAAAGGGCTGTAAAACTTGTGCCCACCCGTGCTCTGGATTACGCTCCGGATCTTTTTTGTTTGCCATTGTCGAATCGCCAATACAATACACTGCTGTTTTTTGTGCGAAACAAGCTGATGTGATTAGTAATAAGATTAAGATGTATTTTTTCATTTTAGATTTTAGATTTTAGATTTTAGATTTTGAAATGCGGAGTTACTTGCGTTCCTTCGACTTCGCTCAGGAGGACATATCTTTACGGATACTCTTTGCGTAGACGCACTGCTGTGCGTCTCTACAGAAAAACCTTTGTCCCTTTGAACCTCTGTAACTTTGTACCTAAAAATAAACGCACTTCTGCGCACCTCTACAGAAAAAACCTTTGTCCCTTTGAACCTCTGCACCTTTGAACCTAAAAATTCAAGGTTTCGAAACTGCCGTTGGCACTGTTGCCCTTTGTCCTATAAAAACATCTGTCATTAAAACATTTTCGGCATTTTCGTTTGAGAGGGCATTTTTTGCTTCTTTAATTTCTATATTTTTGAGTGAGATGTTTTTGATTTTTTTATCGGGGAAACCCTGAATTACAATTCCGGATTCTGATGCTTTATTACAGGTAATATTCGAGAATGAAACATTCGATATATCCGATTGAAATCCTTTTCCTTCTCCGTGATAATTGGCTGTAATATAAATACAGTCTTCCACCTGATCTAATTGAATATTCCGAACGAATATATTTTTAATAAAACCGCCTCTATCGGCATTGGTTTTTAGATAAATTCCTCTTTTTAAGTAACCGATGGTTTTACAATTCTCTACAAAAACATTCTGAACTCCAGCCGACATTTCACTCCCAATAACCACGCCATGAAGTCCTTTAAAATTACAGTTTCTAATTATTATATTTTCACTTGGAGTTGCTGTATTGGCTCTTCCTTCGTGATCTCTGCCTGCCTTTATAGCAACGTTATCGTCACCGTTATTAAAAGTTACATTTTCTATTAAAACATCTTTGGCATATTCTGGATCGATTCCGTCATTATTATGATTTAATGATTTATAACTGATACCTCGAACGGTAATGCTTTGTGATTTTAAAAGATGCAGACACCAAAACGGCGAATTTTCGATTCTCACATTTTCGACTAAAATATTTTTAGAATTCAAAAACTGAATCATATGCGGACGCAGGAAATAACTTTCGCCAAACTTTCTGTCTTTTAACGGAATATTATTATGGTTCATTTCACGGCTTAAATCTTTACCCTGACCTTCTTTTGCTTTAAAGCTTTTCCATACTTTTCCTCCTTCTCCATCAATTGTTCCTTCGCCTGTTATGGCAATATTGGTACATTCATTGGCATATATAAGCGGACTATAATTATATAGCATAGTTCCTTCCCAGCTTGTTAAAACCATTGGAAGGTAATCCTGCGGGTTGTCACTAAACTTGATCTTTGCTCCTTTTTCTATTTTAAGGTTTACATGGCTTACAAAATGAATTGGCCCATTTATTTTATAAATGCCTTTTGGCACAATAATAGTTCCGCCATTATTCTTTTTGCACAATGCCATCGCTTTATCAAAAACAGCTTTGTTGTTTGTAATGGAATCTCCTTTTGCACCTAATTTTAAAATATTTACCTGATAAGCAGGAAAAACCGGAAGCTGGATTCTTTTTACAATAGAATCAACTTTTGCCGTTGGAAAATCATTGTTCTGGGCAAATGAGCTAAAGCTGATTAATATGAGGATAAGATATTTCATTTTTTTTAAGGTTCTAAGGTGCTAAGTTTCTGAGATACTGAGATGCTAAGATTCTGGAGTCAAACAAAACTTAGAGTCTTAGCATCTTAGAAACTTAGTAACTAAGATACCAAGGTATCGTTGTATCTTTTAAAATATTTTCTATCGAATATTGATCTGCTTCTGATTTGGTAAGCTGGTGTGACCATGTTACTCTTTTCGCTGGCTGAAATCCTTCTCCGCTGTTATTGTATTCGGCATAAAAGGTGTTTTTCTCCGCATCTGGTTTTGACCAGTTTTCCCAGCCTTCGGGTTTTATATGTTTTCCTAATTCGCAGTTTATATAAACTGTTTTGGCATAAATACGCCACGGCCTTCCTAAATAAACGGCATTGGCAGAAGGTTCAGCCGTTAGCTTACAATTCTTAAAAACAAAGCCGTACGCTGTTCCTTCGGGAGTTGATGCAGCTGTTACGTAGGAACTTTTAATACTGTGAATGACACAGTTTTCGAATAATGCGGTTGAACCTCCAAAAATAAAATCAGTTGTTCCTTCAATATAACAGTCTTTAAAATATTGTTTGGCATTTTTTCCTGATAAATAAAGGGTGTCTTGATTTCCTAAAATAATACAATTTGAAATTTTAGCCCGATTGCTTACCACTGATAATGCAATTGCCTGACCTTTATCTCCAGAAGCATTTTGAATGGTTAAATTTGATGCCGAAAAATCGTCTCCTTCAACTAAAAGAGTCGAAGTATAAAAAGTGCTGTTGCGTCCTAAATTGATCTTCGAAAAATTGTCATCAAAAGTAATAATGGTATTTTCTTTGCTTTCTCCCAATAAAATCAAATTGTTGTTCCATTCCGGGATTCTAAGCTTTTCTTTATAGGTTCCGTTTTTTATAAAAATGGTCACTTTTTCATAAGGAAAAGACGGACTTGCATAAATGGCATCTTGTATTTTGGTAAAGTCACCAGAGCCATCCTGAGCAACCGTTAAGAAGTTAGTTTTTTTTTTCTCTGATGCTGTTTCCGAAACTTTTATACCATTTTTAACTGCCCAGGAATCGTATTTTTTCAAAACTTCTTTTGGCTCGTCGGTATACCAAGCGTAACCATTTCTGCGTTCTTCGCCTATTTCATCCAGTGATTTCTTTTTGATTCCGTCACGATCACTAAAGAAAGGTTCGTTGTTATCCAACTCCATAAATCTCGCCCAGATTGGTGACGCATTTTGAACCGGAATCATTTTTTTATCGATAATTTTTCCGGCGTCATTTAAAACACGTTTTTCTTCCAGATTGGTAATTTTTGTTTTTTCAAACCAGATATTGGCACTTTTTACAGCAGTAATTATTTCTGGTGAAGGTTTTTGAATTGACATTAAAAGCAAAACAATTTTAGCCGATTCTTTTCCGCTAAGCGAAGGAAGTTCATACGCTCTCGCCTTTGCCGGAAGTAATGTAACCTCATCATGCTGAGCGCACCAAGCCGTTAAAACTCCGTTTTGTTTGTATTGTGTTTTGATAATGCAGTCGATGCCTTTATCAAAAGCTATTTTAGTTTTGGCAACAATATCTTTTGAGGGTTTAATGCTGTAAAAATCAGTTTCTTCAGCAACTTCTTTCATCACATTTAAAATGCGAACCATCGAATCGTCATTATATGTTATATGGGTGTAATATCCTTTTTTTAAGGGATAAAACTGAGGCCAGCCGCCGTTTGCATATTGGGCTTCTAACAAATAATTTAAACCTTTTAAAAAGGATTCTTTATAGCGTTCGTCTTTAACCTGCGCATACATTTTAGACATAAAAAGCATTTCCTGGGTCGTTGCTCCATTGTCTGTCGTGGTTTCTTTTGTAGTTTTCTTTATTTCAAGTAATTCTTTTTTCTGTGATGGAGTCAGCTCATTCTGCATTTGAATGTTCTTTGGCCAGCCTCCAATATCTCTTTGATAAAGCAAAACATTTTCGGCAATCTTTTTCGCTTCTTCTGTACCAAACCAGGACGCATCATTTTTACGAATAATATCCGGCCAGTTTTTATAAGTATTTTGCGCATTTACTGCAAAACTAAAACCAACAATAAAAAGCAGTACTATTTTTTTTAGTGGAATCATTTTATTCTTTTAGTTTTTGATCATTTTTATTTCGTTATTCTAAACCAATCAACGGCAGCATTCCCGGAATCGTTTGTTATTTTTTCGCCTAAAGCAAAAAGCCCGACTTTCGCTCCAATCCATTTTCCTTCTTTCGAAATAAAGTCAGTTCCTATTGATTGATAGTTTTTATCGTCTAAACTGTAAAAGAAACTACACACTCCGCCTTTCTTAATTTTAACTTTTAAATAAACAGTATTGTTAGCAATCAAAATAGGTTTTGTTTCTGTTTCTGAAACCGTTTTATTGAAAGTTCCTGTTTTTTGGTTTAGATATAATTTTCCTTCTACATTTTTAAAACATAAATAACTATAATCTAATCCCATGATAATTAGTCCGGTCGATTCGCCGTTTAATCTGGTATTGAAAGTTATTTTGGCTGTAGCCGAAAATTCTTCGGCAGGAAACTTTTGAAGAAGCAAATTCGGTGCATCAAATATTTTATTATCCTTGATTGTTGTTACGCAAAATAAATTCAGGTATCCCATACTGGTAGGAAAACCCCAATTGACTTGCGAATTGGCCTGCCATTGCCATTGTAAACCTAATTTTGGTTCATTAAATTCATCTGAAGTCGCCGGATTTTCAATTGGATATTTTTTGCCAACATTTGGTTTTTTAAATGTTGTAACCGGTTCGCCTATTCCGTTTTTATCAAAATCCTGCCCCATAACCGGCCAGTCGTTTTCCCATTTCATAGGCTGCAAATGCACAATTCTTCCGTAAGCGCCTTTATCCTGAAAATGAATAAACCAATCTTCACCCGTTTGTGTCTGCACCCACGCGCCCTGATGCGGGCCGTTTATTTGGGTTGATCCCTGTTCTAAAACTTTTTTCTTTTCGTAAGGGCCAAAAACACTTTTAGATCTTAAGATGGTCTGCCAGCCCGTAGGAACGCCGCCAGCAGGTGCAAAAATGTAATAGTAATTGTTTCGTTTGTAGAATTTTGGCCCTTCAATTGTACCTTCACTTTCATGTCCGTCAATCACCATAACCTCATCATTATTAGCGATAGTTCCTTCTGCATTCATCGTGCAGACTACTAATAAACTTTTTATCTGCGCACGGCTTCCTGCAAACGCATGCGCTAAATACACTTTTCCATCATCATCCCAAAGCGGACTCGGATCAATCAATCCTTTTCCGGCTTTTACCAAAAGTGGTTCTGACCAAGGACCTTCGGCTTTTTTAGCTTTTATCATATAAATCCCGAAATCAGGATCTGGATAATAAATATAAAATTCGTTGTTATGGAAAGTAATACTTGGTGCCCAAACTCCATTTCCGTGCTGTACTTTATCATACGTTTCAAAAGGCGGCTGTTTCGGCAGCGCGTAACTTAAAATTTTCCAGTTTACCAAATCCTTAGAATGCAGAATCGGAAGTCCGGGAATACAGTTAAAGGACGATGCTGTCATATAAAAATCATCTCCCACTCGAACCACATCAGGATCTGAGTAATCAGCATGAATGATAGGATTGGTATAAGTTCCGTCTCCATTATCCGGTGTCCAGACTTGCGCCGAATTTTTCTCAAAAGAGAAAATGGAAAGGAAAAGGAAAATGATTTTTATATTTTTCATTTTTGTATTGTTTTGTTTTTTATCATTTCGACGAAAGGAGAAATCGCACAAGAAAATCCATTCCTATTGTCGTCAATCTTTGTCGAATTCCGAGTGCGATTTCTCGTTCCTCGAAATGACAAACTATGTGTTTTAAACCCGACAGGTTTTATCCCGAAGCTTCGGGACTGTCGGGTTTGTATCGTAATTTGTAATTGGAGTTTCTTTGAGGAATTACTTTGCGATGCTTCGACTTCGCTCAGCAAGACAAAGCGTGCGTTCACTCTTAACTTATAATTCAAAATTCATAACTCACAATTAACAATTAACAATTTACAATTAACAATTAACTTCTATCTATTCAATTCCAAAGCAGCCAAGATAAAAGGCCCCGTCGCTTTAGGATCGTTATCTTTTTTCTTTTCGTTTACGTAATATTCATAAGAACCATCACGATAGGGAGTTCCGCCTAAACCTGCAACCTGACAACAGTTTGTTAAGGTAATACCGCCGTCTTCGTCAACTTTTTTGATTAAGATTTTAGTCAGTCCGTCAAAAGATTTGTTCGCCAGTTTTTTATATTTTGCAGGTAAATATCCTTTATTTGCTCCTTTTGCAAAAGCATAAGTAAACATTGCTGATCCTGAGGCTTCTAAATAATTTCCTTTTTCTCCGCCTTTATCTGTAACCTGATACCATAATCCGGATTTATCCTGATATTTAGCCAAAGCTGCTGAAGCATTATTTAAATACTTAATTAACTCTGCTCTTTTTGGGTGGTCTTTTGGCATATAATCCAAAACATCAACCAATGCCATTACGTACCAGCCTAAAGCTCTTGACCAAAAATTTGGTGAATTTCCTGTTTCTTTATTTGCCCAAGGCATTGCTTTGCTTTCGTCCCAGCCGTGGTATAACAATCCAGTTTTTGGATCTGTAGCATGAAGCTGAATCAACTCAAATTGTTTTGCAATATCATCAAAGCTTTTTCCGTTTTCAAACGTTGCTGTGTATTGTGCGTAGAATGGTTCTCCCATATATAAACCGTCTAACCACATTTGGTTTGGATAAATTTGTTTGTGCCAGAAACCGCCGCTTGCCGTACGTGGCTGTTCTGCTAATTGCTTGCGAACTAATTGCATCGCTTTTAAATATTTATCCTGTTTTGATTCTGCATAAATATCAAAAAGCAAACGTCCGGGAACAACCAAATCAATGTTGTATTTATCGAATTCATAAGTTTTAATACTTCCGTCTTCCTGAACCAATTCATCTACATAGCCTCTTATATAAGCTTTGTAACGCGGATCTGGATTTTTCTTGTACAATTCTTCTATCGAATGCAAAACTAAAGCATGAACATAATCCCATTTTGGCTTTTTAGAATCGTCAAGCATATAACTTTCCGGATGACGTTTCATTAAGGTTAAAGCCATTTTATCTGACCATTTCAAGTCTTTAGAAATAACAATTTCTTTTTTTGCTGGTTCCTGCGAAATCGCTTTACAGCCTGTTAAAGCAATAGCGCAAACTAATAAAACCGACATAAAACTTTGTTTCCTAGTATTTTTCATTTCAAAATATATTTTAATTCTATTATTTTTCTAATTCAATTGAAGCCAGTAAAAATGCTCCTAAGCCTATTGCCCCGTTCTCTTTTGTTTTGGCAATAAGATAATAATCATTCGTGCCGTCTCTAAAAGGTTTTCCTCCTAAACCTACATTTGCCGACACATTGAGAATATTTACTTCTCCTTTTTTATCAACCTTAACAAACTCTTTTATAAAACTGTCAAATGATTTCTTTGCTGTTTTTTTATAACTCGAAGAAAGATATCCTTTGCGTGCTCCTTTTGCAAAAGCATAAATAATCATTCCTGAACCAGATGGTTCTGTATAATTGGCATATAACTGTGTTTTATCTGCTACCTGATACCATAATCCGGTATCGCTTTTATATTGATCTACAGCCGCTGCAATTTCATTTAAGTACTGAACCAAAACTTTATATTTTGGATGAGATTTTGGAAAATAATCCAACGTTTCTACCAATGCTGTCATATACCAGCCAATTCCGCGTCCCCAAACTGTTGGCGAAGTTCCGGTTTGTTTGTCAGCCCAGGCAATTTCCTTGCTTTCGTCCCAAGCCTGGTAAACCAGTCCGCTTTTTTTATCGATCATATGATCGTGAACTAATTCAAATTGTTTTGCAATATCATCTAAGCTTCTTCCTTTTTCATATTTCACCGTAAATTGGGTATAAAAAGGTTCAGCCATATACAAGCCGTCAATCCACATTTGATTCGGATAAATCTGTTTGTGCCAAAATCCTCCGCTCGCTGTTCTCGGCTGATTTTCTAATTGATTTCTCAATTTTCCAATAATTTCAAAATAGCGCGAATCTTTTGTCACATCGTATAAATTGAACAAAAGTTTCCCCGGATTCAAACAATCAATGTTATATTCTTTAGTTTCATATTTTTTAAGATTTCCGTCGCTGTCAATCATACCGTCAACATAGTTTTTGATATAGTCGAGGTACTTTTTATCTTTTTTTTCCTGATATAATTTCTCAAAACCAGACAATACAAACCCCATTTTATAATCCCATTTCGGGCTGTCATTTCCGTCTAGTTTCCATGCTTCGGGATATTTATCTAAAATAGAAAGTGCAGTTCGCTCAGACCATTTTAAATTATCTGGGAGTACGTTTTCAGAATTGTTTTGTGCAATAGCAAAAACATGGAGAAGCAGAAATAATAGTACGGCTGTTTTTTTATACTTCATATTTATATATTTTTTTTGCCACAGATTTCACAGATTAAATGGATTATTCTTTGCTTGTTTTTTAAACACATAGAAACATAGTTTTTTGAGACTTAATAAAAGGCGTTTCACTTGCATCAACAAACATAGTAAGCTATGTTTAAGAAGCTTGCTTCTTTTTATACTCTTTTAAACACAACAAAATCTATGTTTCTATGTGTTAAATATTTTTCACGCAGATTTTGCAGATCAGCAGATTTTTTAATCTTTTTTAATCCTTTAAATCTGTGGCAAAAAATAACCTACATCTTCCCTTTTTTATTCAAAACCTCTAATTGTGCATCTAAATATTTCACGAAATCTTCCTGCGATTTTATTCCGTTTTGTTCTTGTTCCCAGGCACCTAAAAGATAAAAAGAATTTGCTTTTGTTGTTGGTTTAAAAACCAATAAATAATCTAAATCCGTATCAGCGATGTTTTGGATTGTGTTTACTTCATAAAAAATACCCAGTCCTAATTTATCCGGAACCAAAGACTGTGTACCATATGTTGCTATATAAGCCCATTTTTTGTTTTTGCTTTCTTTTTTAAGCAATTCAGTATTCTTTTGTTTTACAATTCCCGTGCAGATTCCTTTAATTTCTTTGGAGGCCTGAATCGTATGTTTTGTATATAATTGATCTGGCTTTATAGTTAAAGTAGAAGTAAAATCAATTTTATCAGATGCTGTCTTCCATCCATAATAATTCACTTTTACGCCCGATTCGTTGTCTTTATTTACAACTGTTGCAATCGTAGAATCTACTTCACGGAAATGCAGTTTTTCATTGTTTAAATAACGATCGATAGAACCAATTCCGATTGCTTTTCCGGCTTTTAGAATATCAGCTCCCCAATCGCTCATTTCATGATACGAATCAAAATTATCCTGCCCGACTTTTGGTAAAATTATAGCCGATGTTTTCTTTCCAAAAATATCAATCGCATTTCTCCAGTCTAAATACAAACGGTAACCAATTCGGTTATTTTCCCAGCCCGGACCTTCGTAACGAATATCAAAGGAATGATCTGTATGTTCCGGTGCCAGTTTTAATCGGTCGACGTTTTTAAAAGTAGTTCCGCCAATGTATTTGCGTCCCTCCCAGTGTCCGTCTGTTTTTGCTGAAATTTCAGCATACGTTTTAGCCGTTTTAATATCATATTTTTGAGCATTAACGGATGTAAAACCAATTAAGAATAAAGCTGCGGCTGTAATTTTTGTTTTCATTTTATGGTAAATTATTTGAATATCTTATTTAGAAATTGGACTGTAAAATTGGTTGTTTTATAAAACCAGGGTTCAAAAAACCAAAAAGAATGCGGTGAGTTTTCTAGTGTTTGAACTTCATTGTAAATTTTATACTGATTTAAAATTTTTATCATATCATCTCTCCCGGCATGAAACCTGTCAATACTGCTGTTTATAAACAATGTTGGCGGCGTGTTTTTGTCGGTATGGCTTAAAGCCGAAGCATTTTTCCAATTCTCCGGTTTTTCTTCATAAGAACCTCCAAGCCAAAAAGATGCTATTTCTCCTTCTGAAGATTCCGGATGCCTGAATGCCAAAACGCCGTCTATATCGATAATTGCATTTACTTTTGAAGTTGATTTACTTTTATAAGAAGCATCTTCAAAAGTTGGATTTTCATTTGTTGTACCAATCAAAGCTGCCATTTGCCCGCCCGAAGAACAGCCTAAAACCGCAATTTTGTCTGGATCTACTTTGAATTTCTTTGCATTATCTTTTATAAATTTAATCGCATTTTTTACATCATAAACTCCGTACGGATATTTTGCTTCGAGTGATAACCTGTATTCTATTGTAAAACAGGAATAACCGTAAGAAACAATTTCTTCTGCCAAAGCGTTCATATGAGTTTTATCGCCAGATCTCCAACCTCCGCCATGAATCATAATAACGGCAGGATTTTGCTTTTTTGTGTTATATACAAAAGCATCAAAATGCAAGGTTCTTTCGTTTTCTTTAAAGTAAATTATATCTTTAATTTGAATCAGATTATTATGCTTTTCTAAAACCGGAATTGTGATTGACGGATATTTTTTTATCAATTTAGCATACGTGCTTTTTACCGTGTACGATGTGTCGACAGGATAAGTCTGCTGCGCATTTATTGCACAAGACAGCATGAATGAAATCAATATTATTTTTCGCATTACAATCCTTTTTACTTTTTAGTCAGAAAGGAGTCCGACACTTGGGTCGAACTCCTCCTTAACTTCTTCAAAAAAACTAATAGTCTCAAAAAACTAACAAATTACTAATAACCAGGATTCTGAGGAAAATCTTTATTCTGGTTTAAATCCAATGCCACTTGCGGAATTGGTCTTAAAATTTTAAGTTGTCCGCCAACACCAACAAAATTTGCGGCCTTAATTTTATAATTATGAGCCGATGCTCGTGCAACTAATGTTCCCGTACGTTTTAAATCAAACCAACGTTTGTATTCTCCTAACAATTCTCTTCCTCTTTCATCTAAAATATAATCGATATTGAACTCAGCTAATGTAGCATTTGCAACTCCGGCTCTTCTTCTCACTTCATTTAAACGGTCTAAACCAGTTCCCGGCTGTCCTGCTTTTAAATAGGCTTCGGCAGCGATTAAATACGTTTCTCCCAATCTTGAAACAATAATATCTCTTGTGCTTACAGGTCCTGTACTTGAAGGCGTTGTAGGATCCGGATCGTCAAATTTCTTAACCGGAATCGTATAACAGTCTAAGTTTTTAATTAAGGTATGCGCCGCAGAATATTCTCCCCAAGGATGGTACACAAACGTTGCCGATTTTCTGGCTGCATTTGCTGTTTCCCAAGCTGTTCTGTCTGCTGGTGTAAACCATTTTGGCTCGTAAAAATGTCTCACTTTTAATGAAGCCGGATTTGTGCTTCTGTAATATGGATAATACAACACGTTTTTTGTAACACCGTTTGTAGTTTCAGGACCTTCTAAGATTTCTGTCATAAAAGTCCCTTCCCATCTTTTATCTCCTTTTTCATAAAGACCTAAAGCATAATCAGTTGGACATAAATTATAACTTCTTAATGGCGCGCCCGTTTCTGCACCGCCTAAATACGAACTGAAATAATAAAACTGATTGTTACCCAATTTTGTTGGGTCTGTGCTTGTTGAAGCTTTGTCGTATTGTACAGAGAAAATAGTTTCGGCATTTAAATCGTTTCCGGGTTTAAATAACTGGTCGAAAGCAAGCGCTAAAGTTTGTCCGCCAATTGCTGCATCGGCGTAAGCTGCTGCTTTTGCAAAATCATCGGCTTTGCCAAACGTTTCATATCCTCTCGTTAAATACACTTTTGCCAATAAATCATTTACAGCTCTTTTATTTACTTTTCCTGTTGTGCTGTAAGAGTTTGTTCCCACACTTGCTAAAGCTGTATCTAAATCTGAAATAATCTGTGTATATACTTCTTCAGCAGTATTTCTGTGGAAAGATAAAACTGGCGTTGTAATATTCTCATTTACAATTGGAACACCTCCATAAGTCTGAACTAACAAGAAATAAGCTTGTGCTCTCAAAAATTTAGCTTCGCCTACTAAAGTGTTCAAATTAGCCGTTTGTTCTGTTATTGTCGAATAATAAACGGCTTTATTCACAGATTGAATTAACTGATAACAAGGTGTATACAAATCTGCAACGTTATCCGAAGATGGTATTAAAAGTGCATACTGGCTTAAACCTGCTGGTTCGGGCGTTCTTCCTTCGGCATACATATCGGTTCCGGCTTCAAATAACCACGGATTTCCGCCATAAATGCTTTTAAGCCATGCATAATTTGTATTGATCAGTAACTGATATCCTGATGCGGTTTTATAAGTAGCATCGGCAGGAACATTCGAAAGACTTTCTTCTTCTATATAATTGCTGCATGAATTTAAAGACAAGGCAGCAATTCCTAATATTATTATTATTTTTTTCATTTGATATCTTTATTAAAATTTAACACTTAATCCCAATTGCGTTGTTACAGATGCCGGACGGTTTACCCCAAAAGGAGAAGCAGCCCATTCTGGATCATATCCATCAAAATCTGTAAATACAAATGGATCTAAAACATTTACATAAATTCTCAAATTACTGATTTTAAGTCTTTTCAATAATTCTGAATTTAGTGTATAACCTAAAGATATATTTTTGATTTTTACGTAAGAAACATCTCTGTAGTAGCCAAATAAAGAAGTCCAGTAAGCTCCCGCACCCGTTGCAACCGGCCCTGGTCTTGGGTTTGTGTTATTGGCATTGGCTTCGATTCCGGTTCCGTTTGTTGGAATAAAATAATCCATTGCCAGTTTTTGACGTCCTCTGTCACTTACATCAGCAAAGTTTTGGTGAAATGTACTTAGAACAGTTTGTCCCTGACTTGTCAAAACTGAAAAATTGAAATCGAAATTACCAACAGTCAGTTTAGAATATAAACTTCCCTGCCAATCCGGATTTGCGTTTCCAATAACCGTTCTGTCATCCTGATTAAATTTACCATCTCCATTTAAGTCTTTTGGTCTCGCCTGTCCCGGAGCTTGTCCGTAAGATGCCGCACGCGCTGCTTCACTTTCCTGCCAAACACCATCGTAAACGTAGTTGTAATTTGGGTTTAGTTCTGAACCCAGAATTAATTTATTTCCAATATCACTAACTTTATCCTGATTGTAAATTGACTCTAATTTATTTACGTTTTTAGTAAAAGTGAAAGTCGTTTCCCAGTTTACATTTTCGCTTTTGATGTTTTTTGTCGTTAATAAAACTTCGACACCTTTATTGCTTACAGAACCAACATTTGCAAAAGTATTTTTCCAACCGCTTTCTGCAGGCAATTGCTGCTTGTAGATTAATTTATCTGATAATCTGTCGTATACGTCAACGCTTCCAGAAATTCTGTTTTTTAAGAAACCAAAATCAAGACCAAAGTTTAGTTCTCGTGTTTTTTCCCAGGTTAAATCCTGATTTGCCAAGTTTTCTGACTGCCAGCCCGAAACTACATTGGCTCCGTTTGCATAAAAAGTCTGCTGATTTAATAAAGCCTGAGAAGTATAAGGCGCTACGTTGTCGTTTCCTGTATAACCTAAACTCGCACGAAGTTTTAAGTCTGAAATTACATTACTGTTTGCTAAGAAAGATTCCTTGCTGATTTTCCATCCTAAAGCTACAGAAGGGAAACTCTGCCATTTATTGCCTTCTGATAAAACAGATGAACCGTCCCATCTTGTAGAAGCAGTCAATAAATATTTGTCTTTAAACGTATAGTTTAAACGAACGGCGTAAGAGCTTAAAGTATTTTTTTGATATCCTGAGCTAATATTATAACTGGTTTGAACTCCAGATCCCATATTATTTGACCCCGTATTAAAAGGCTGATTATTAGAATACAAATACGAAGTTTCATCAACATTTGAATACAAACTCTGCAATAATAAAACGCTGAAATCATGAACTTCGGCAAAAGTATGTTTCAAATCAACTTGATTGTCCCAAGTATAATTGAAGTTATTGAAGTTTTTTATGGATGCCGAATTTTTTCCGTTTAAGGTAACTCCGGCATTTGACTGTGCACCATACGCGGCACTTGTAACCGTATTTTCTATTCCGGCAGAAAACGTAGTTTTAAACGAAAGCCATTTTAAAGCCTGGTATTGAAAGAAAACATTTCCAACCGTCTGCCATGTTTTTTCTGTCTGCGAAGAATTAGCAATTTCCATTAACGGGTTTACCGCACTGGTTTTGTTAATTGCCCATGAACCATCAGGATAAGTTAGTTTTCCGGGAAGGAAAAACAACGTTCCTACTTTTTCATTTCCAGCAGCATCAACTGCCCACGGAGACATTAATGGACTAAGTCTAAAAGCGTCCTGCATCGCTAAATCACTTCCTAACTGCGTGTCAACACGGGCAATTGTAACGTTTGCACCCGTTGTAAATTTGTCGTTTATTTTATGATTTAATCCTAGTTTAAAAGAATATTTATCAGTTCCGTCGTTATCGATAAGACCTTCATCACTTTGAATTCCGAATCCTAAATTGTAGCTCAAACCAGAATCTGAACGGCCTGTAACATTTAAGTAATTATTTTGTGTCATTCCTGTTTTTAGAACCGCATCGGCCCAGTCAAAATTGTAACCGTTGTTGGCTCTTGAAACTAATAACGGACTTTGATTTCCGGCCAAAGCTGCAAGCTGGGCAGGAGTCTGCGTTGCCGGAGTTGCGCTCATATAAGCAACTTGGTGAAATTTCCACCATTCTTCACCGCTCATCATTTTTGGTAATCTTGCCGCTGTTTTTGTTCCGTAAGAAGAATCAAAAGTTACATTGATTCCAGATTTTACGTTGGCACCGCTTTTTGTTGTAACAATGATAACACCGCTGGCTCCTCTTGAACCGTAAATTGCTGCAGAAGAAGCATCTTTTAAAACGTCCATTCTGGCAATATCCTGCGGATTTAAAAAGTCAATATTATCAACCGGAACTCCGTCTACAACATATAATGGAGACGATCCTACTAAAGAGTTATTTCCTCTAATAACCACTTTAAATCCGTCGCCTGAACGTCCTGAAGTTGACGAAATCGTAACTCCGGGCGTACTTCCCTGAATGGCTTCAAGTGCACTGGTTGTATTTCGTTCTGTAATAGTTGCCGCACTGATGGTACTTACTGATCCTGTAAGATCTGTTTTCTTTACAGAACCGTATCCCACAACTACAACTTCGTTTAATGAATTTGATTGTTCTGCAAGGCTTACATCAATTCTTGTTTTTCCGGAAACGCTTACTTCCTGCGTTTGAAAACCTAAATAGCTTATTATTAAAACAGCTTTGCTATTGGTTACGTTTATTTTAAAACTTCCTTCAAAATCTGTCGAAGTTCCGTTTTTAGTTCCTTTTTCCTGGATATTAACGCCTGGAAGGGATAATCCTGAAGCATCTGTAATTTTTCCTTCTATTGTTGTAGACTGTGCGTTTATCGTATTGCACAGCAGGAAATTCAGGAAAAATAAAAATACGAGATTGTATTTTGTTTTTTTCTTTAATGGTTGTTTAATTTTCATAAGTGGTTTCGTGGTTTGGTTAAATGTTATAGTTACTAGTTTTTATTTGTTTACTTTTTTTCCATTTATATAAGTGTTTATAAAATTGATATTCTTCACGTTTTTTAATGAATAAACTGAGTCAGCTTTTTCGATTTTTACATTTTTCAGCGTAATATTTTCTACTGGGGATTCTGGATAACCTTCTGCCAAAACGCCAAATTTTCCGCTATTTTTTACTGTAATGTTTTCAAGGTTTATATTTCGTACTATTGGTATAAAATTTCCGGTTTGGGAGCCATATACGTTATAAAACATCGTTACGAGTAAAAGACATTCTTTTACTGTTCCTACTTCAAGGTTTCGAACAAAAATATTTTCAATGACACCGCCTCTTTTTGAATTGGTTTTGATGCGAATGGCACGATCTAAGTTTGGACTATCCATTACACAATTCTCTACAAAGACATTATTTACTCCGGCAGAAATCTCGCTCCCAATTACAACTCCGCCATGACCGTCGATCATTTTACAGTTTTGAACAATGATGTTTTTACTCGGGATCGCTACTCTTCTTCCGTCGGCGTCGCGGCCGGCTTTTATAGCGATGCAGTCATCGCCCGTATTGAAAGTGCAATTTTTGATTATTACATTTTGAGAATATTCAGGATCGCAGCCGTCATTGTTTGGTCCGTGGCTGTTTACTGTTACACCGTCAATAACAATATTGTTGCTTTTTATAGGATGAAGAATCCAAAATGGAGAATTGATAACCGTTATGTCTTTTACCAAAACGGTATTGCATTCAAAAAACTCGATAAAGTTGGGACGTAAATATCTTCCTTCTCCAAAAATTCTTTCTGAAACGGGAATATTTTTCTCTGCCTTATCAACTAAAACTTCACGATTTGTGGGATCGTTTTGAGACGGAATTCCTTTTTTCCAGCCGTATCCTTTTCCGCCAGACCAAATCCACCAGTTTGTGCTGTCTGCCTGACCGTTTAAAGTACCTTTTCCTGTAATAGCAACATTGGTTTTGTTCTTAGCATAAATAAGCGGGGAATAATTCATTACTTCTGTTCCTTCCCACGAAGTATGAACGATTGGATAATCTTTTGGATTTAAGCTGAAAAGAATTTCGGCATTATCTTCTAAATGAAGGTTTACGTTACTTTCTAAATGAATGGCTCCGGTTAAGTATTTTCCATTTGGAACCAGCACTTTTCCGCCACCATTTTCAGCACAGGTTTTAATAGCTTTTTCAAATGCCAAAGTGTTTAAAGTTTTGCCATCTGCAACAGCACCAAAATCGTTTATATTATAGGTTTTATCCTGAAATTTTGTTTGAGGAAGGCTTTTTATGGTCAATTCCATATTTTTCCACGGATCAGATTCAGAGGCACTCGCAACTTTTTTAGCACAGGATATAGTCAAAACAACCATTATGCTGGCAAAAACAATTGATTTATACGCTATAACCTTGTTTATAATCATTTTTGTAGAATTTCAGGTAAACATTGAAAAAACATGAACAATCATGTAATCGATTACACGAAAGTAGAAAATATGTTCCATCCAACCAAATTTATTTAGAAATTTATTGTATTTTTAATTTTTATTAAGAATTATAATTACATTTAATGCAAAAATAATTGTAATTTATTATCATTGTAAAATAAAAAACGTTGTAGTAATTCGTTACGGTAATCGATAACATTAAATATTAGGTTATCTAAAAAAAATGTATTTTTGTCTAAGAATTTAACTTGTAAAAACCCTTTTTAATGAGCGAAAAAGTAACCATTTATGATATTGCCGAAAAATTAAATATCACTGCAGCTACTGTTTCCAGAGCGTTGAATAACAACCCGAAGATAAAAGAAAGCACTCGTGAGTTGGTTATTAAAACCGCTGCCTCAATGAACTACAAGCAAAACAAACTTGCTTTAGCATTAAAAAGCGGCCGAAGTAACAATATTGGCGTGATTGTACCGCGTATAGACAGTAACTTTTTTGCCTCTGTGATCAGGGGAATTGAAGAAGAACTGCACCCTCATGGTTATCAGGTAATTATTTGCCAGACGCATGAAAGCAAAAAAAGAGAAAACGAAAATTTATATACTTTAATTGATGCTCAGGTCGACGGAATTTTAATGTCTGTAACCGATGTAACCGATGAAAATGATGCTGCATTTCAATATGTACTTCAAAAAAACGTTCCGCTGATTTTTTTCGATAGAAGCAAACATATTGAAGGCGTAAGCTCTGTAACGATAAACGACTTTAGAGGCGGTTATTTAACAACCAAACATTTAATAAATGAAGGCTGTAGAAAAATTGCACATTTCTCTGGAGATCAGTCATTGGAAATCTTTAAAAACAGGTTTTTAGGCTACAAACAAGCTTTGTTAGATCACGGAATTGATTTTAAGGAAGAATATGTAATTTATACAAAAAGTGCCGTTGAAGCCGGAAAAGAAGCAGTTGATAAACTTTTACAATTAGAAACGCCGCCGGATGCTATATTTTCTGCGAGTGATTTTGCTGCATTAGGCGCGATTCAGGAATTAAAAGAAAGAAATATCAGCATTCCTAAGGAGTTTTGTGTGGCTGGTTTCAGTAACGAACCGTTCACTAAATTCATGGAATTATCTATAACGTCTGTAGATCAGTCACCTCTTGAAATGGGAAAAATGTCCGCGCGCGTTTTCTTAGAACAAGTTGACAAAACAGAAACCATTAAAATAGAAAAAAAGGTAGTTCTCGCACCCGAATTACACATCCGCAAATCTTCGTCAAGAAGCACCTTTTAGTTTTTTTTAAACCATATAAGTTATATAAGTTCATTTTAGAATATACTTAGAATAAAAAAGCAGCTCCATAAAGAGCTGCTTTTTTATTGCTATGTTTTAAGAATCAAACTTAAATTTACTTATATAACTTATATGGTTAAAAAATAAAAAAAAGACGCACTGCTGTGCGTCTCTACATATAAACCTTTGTCACTTTGTATCTCTGTACCTTTGTAACTAAAAACTAAAGCGATACTCCTCTTTTCCAAGGGATGAAGTCGTTTTGGTTTAATAATGCAGCTTTGGTTTTGATTGTTCCGCTGGCAACGTCTATAATAAACTCTAACATTTCATCTGCCATTTCATCGATTGATTTTTCTCCGGTGATGATTCCTCCGGTGTCAATATCGATAATGTCCGACATTTTGTTTGCTAATTGTGTGTTAGAAGAAATCTTAACAACCGGTGCAATTGGATTTCCAGTTGGAGTTCCTAAACCTGTTGTAAACAATACCATGTTTGCTCCAGAACCCACCATTGCCGTTGTACATTCCACGTCGTTTCCTGGCGTACAAAGCAAAGTTAAACCTGGTTTAGTAATATATTCACCATAATCAAAAACTCCTGTAATAGGTGAAGTTCCACCTTTTTTAGCCGCTCCTGCAGATTTCATGGCATCGGTAATTAAACCGTCTTTGATGTTACCCGGAGAAGGATTCATGTCAAATCCTGAACCAGCATCAACAACTGTTTTTTCGTACCATTGCATTAAGTCTAAGAAACGTTTTCCGCCTTCGTCTTCAACACATCTGTTTACTAATTCCTGTTCTACTCCGCATAATTCAGGGAATTCAGAAAGGATTGTAGTTCCGCCTAAAGCAGCTAATAAATCTGAAGTTACACCTAAAGTTGGGTTTGCAGAAATTCCAGAGAATCCATCAGATCCACCGCACTCTAAACCAATTCTAAGTTTAGATAATGGAGCTGGTTCTCTTTTTATTTCGTTTGCTTTTTTAATCGCTTCAAAAGTATCTTTTACCACACTGCTCAACATCGTTTCAATTGTTCCGATAGCTTGCTGATCGTAAATTAAAACCGGTTTTTTACTGTCTGGATTTATAGCATCAAGAGCATCTTTGAAGATTTGAATTTGAAGATTTTGACATCCTAAACTTAAAACAGTTGCTCCGGCTACGTTTGGATTGTTTACATAACCTGCCAAAAGTTTAGCCAGACTATGAGAATCCTGGCGAATTCCGCCGCAGCCTCCTTGGTGTGTAATGAATTTTACTTCAATATTATTGAATAAGTTAGCATCGTTTGAAGCTTCCTGATTTCCGGCACCGCCAGTTTCTGATTTCACTAAAGAACGCAATAACAATTGATAATCGTTTTCTTTAGGTTTCATTAATTCTTTCTCAAAAATATCTTTTAAGATTTCAATGTTTCTGTTTTCACAAAATACTAACGGGAAGAACAACCAAACATTTTCAGTACCAACTTGTCCGTCTTCTCTGTGATATCCTTGCCAGGTTCTGTCTTTCCATTTGTCAACATTTGGAGCAGTCCAGCCAATTGTTTCTGTTTTACCAGTAACTTTATCACTTTCGTGTTTTACATTTTCAGTAGAAAGCAATCCTCCTCTTTCGATTCTTGCACTAGCTTTCCCTACTAAAACTCCGTACATAATGATCCTGTCCCCTACATTAAAAGGAACCATTGCAATCTTATGTTTCATTTTTACATCTGTCTCAATCGTAACTGATTCTCCTTCGAAATCAATTACTTCGCCAGCTGTAAGATTCACCAAAGCAACCGCAACATTGTCGGTTGGGTGAACTTTTATCAATTTTTTCTGCGCTGCCATAATCCTTATTCTTTTTGCTTTTTGTTTTTTTGCTTTTTTTTATTTTATTCTTTCCTGAAACCTGGCAAAACCAGCTTCAATTCCATTTGCATCTATTTCTTCTAAGGCAATTGTAATCGCTTTTGTTAAACCCGAAATTTCAGTTAAATCTTCATCCCAGAAACTTTTGTTTTGCAAAGTCAGTCTCGCTATTTTTTCATAATCATCTGATTTCCATAAACCATCAAAAAACGAAACAATATCTTCACTATCATTTACCGGTAAACTTTGTCCGTTCCAGGTTCCTTTGTAGAAACGTATTAAAGCGGCAAATGCAAAAGTTAAATGAACCGGAAGTGTTTTGTGAATATCAACATATCCTGTTAAACTTGGTAAAACACGAACTTTAAATTTCGAAATTGAATTTAAAGCAATTGATGATAATAAGTGCTTGATAAACGGATTTCTGAAACGGTCTAAAATTTCTTCAGAGAAACTTGCCAGTTCTTGTTTATCCATGTTTAAGGTTTCGTTGATTTCCTCAAAAACAGCTTTATTAATGAATTCTCCTGTAAAAGCATTATCAACGGTTTCTTTTACAGTTTCGTTCCCGTAAAGTAATGAAAACGGCACCATTGCAGTGTGCGCTCCATTTAAAATTCTCACCTTACGTGTTCTGTAAGGCTGCATATCTTCAACAATTTTTACATCTAAATCTGTTTTTTCAAACGGAAGTTTTGCTTTCAATTCATCATCACCTTCAATAACCCATAAAAAGAAACTTTCTGCACTTACAATCAAATCGTCTTTATAATCTAACTGACTGTTATATTCTTCAATTTGATCTTTCGGATATCCCGGAACGATTCTGTCAACTAATGTATTGTGGAATAAACAGCTGTTTAAAAGCCAGGAAACAAAGTCCTGCCCTAATTTCCAGTCTGTACAATATTTCAAAATAACTTCTTTTAAAGTATCTGAATTATAATTGATTAACTCACAAGGAATGATTGTTAATCCTTTATCAGCTGCACCATTAAAATGTTTAAATCTTTCATGTAAAAGTACGGTTAATTTTGCAGGGAAAGATACAGGAGGCTGCATTGTAGGCAAGTCTGAAGCAATATATTCGATACCTGCTTCTGTTGTGTTTGATATAATAAAAGCCAGTTCTTCTTCTTTGGCTAAAGCCAGATATTCTTTGAAAGAAGCATAAGGATCAACTGCTTTTACAATGTTGGTTATCAATTCTTTTTCCTGAATTTCCTCGCCTTTTTTTACACCTTTCATAAACAAAGTGTACAAACCATCCTGTGCATTGATCATATTCACCAACCCTTTATCAATAGGCTGAACAACAGCGATTCCGGCATTAAAATCAGCATTTTGGTTTAATTTCTGAATAGCGTATTCTACAAAAGCTCTCAAGAAATTACCTTCCCCAAATTGAACTATTTTAATAGGAAGCCTGTTTGAAAACTCTGAATTTGATCTGTTAATTTTTTCCATTTTAATTTTTGCTTTAAAGTGTTTTAAATAACCACTTAATACCTTATTGACATTTTAATACATTGTAAATGAAACATTACACTCGTAATTAAAATAGATCTTGCTGTGAGGAGTGACAAGATTTATTTTTCAAGCGTAATGCTCAATTACAATCTCTAAAATCTAAAAAAAACGCATAAATAAGGATTGGCATGATTACTCCTTATTTATTTTCTAATATCTTTTATAATGTCAAGAACCTGTTTAACCTTAGTAGTTAAACCATCGAAATCTTTATTGTCTAATATATCTTTTGAAATCAATTGTGATCCTAAACCAACACAAGTTGCTCCTGCATTCAACCAAGAACTTAAGCTTTCAACTGTTGGATAAACACCTCCTGTAGGCATAATGTTTGTCCATGGAGATGGGCCTTTTATGGCTTTGATAAATTCTGGTCCGTAAGTATCTGCCGGAAATAATTTTACAATTTCACAGCCTAATTCTTCTGCTCTTGCAATTTCAGTAAGTGTTCCGCAGCCTGGCGACCAAAGTACTTTACGGCGATTACAAGCAATTGCAATATCTTCTCTAAATACCGGAGTTACAATAAAATTAGCTCCTAAACTCATATACAATGAAGCCGAAGCCGCATCTGTAATAGAACCAACACCCAAGATCATTCCCGGTAATTCTGCCAATGCATATTTATTTAAAGCTCCAAAAACTTCATGTGCAAAGTCACCTCTGCTCGTAAATTCCATTAATCTGGAACCTCCGTCATAACAAGCTTTTAAAACTTTTTTACTTAATTCAATATCCGAATGAAAAAACAACGGTACCATTCCGTTATCTTTCATTGTCTGCGCAACCTCTATTCTTGAATATTTTGCCATATCTCTAATTAATTATCTTGATACTAATGCAGAACCATCACCATCAATCATATTTTCAACTTCTTTTAAAGTAACCAAATTGTAATCGCCGGCAATTGTGTGTTTTAAACAACAAGCTGCCACTGCAAAATCTAATGCTCTCTGGTTATTATTTTGATATTCTAACAATCCGTAAATCAATCCGCCCATAAAAGCGTCGCCGCTTCCTACTCTGTCTACAACTGGCGTAACTTCTTTTACAGCTGCCTGATGAATTGTTTTTCCATCAAATAAAATACCCCCAATTCTTTGGTGCGATGCACTTACAGAATAACGAAGCGTTGTTGCTGCAATTTTTAAATTCGGAATTAATTCAAACAACTTTGAGTATAAAACCGGAAGCGATTCCTGATCCTGATAATTAGGGTTTTCTTTTGGAATTCCTAACATAAAATATGCGGTATCAATGTCGCCTAAAATAACATTGCAATATTGTAACATTTCCGGCATTACTTCGCTTGGTGTTTTGCCATACTGCCACAATTTTGATCTGTAATTTAAGTCGCAGGAAATTTTTATTCCCAATTTGTGAGCTGTTTTAATAGCTTCTAAACAAGCTTCTGCAGCGGTTTGAGAAATTGCCGGAGTAATACCGCTCCAATGAAACCACTCTGCTCCTTCTAAAACTTTTTCCCAGTTTATCTGGCCTTTTTCAATTGTTGCCATTGCACTGTGCGCACGATCGTAAACTACATTGCTCCCGCGTGTTCCTGCTCCGGTTTCCAGAAAATAAATTCCTAAACGTTCTCCTCCATAAACAATGCTTTTGGTCTCGACGTTCATTTTTCGCATTTCTTTTAATGCTGATGAACCAATTTCATTTTCGGGTAATCTTGTAACAAATTCGGCATTTACACCATAATTAGCCAAAGAAACACACACATTAAATTCTCCGCCTCCGTACGTAGCACCAAATGCTGTAGATTGCGAAAAACGTAAATGTCTTTCTGTCGATAAACGCAGCATGATTTCTCCAAATGCAACTACTCTACTCATATTATATTTTTAATTTAACCATTAAGGCATTAAGAAAATTAAGCTGTACTTTATGTTCTCTTTGCGATTAAAGGTTAAGTTTATTAAGCCTACACTAGCTTAATTATCTTTTTATTATTAAATAACTATTCAAACCCAAAACTTAATTTTCTTAATGCCTTAATGGTTAAAAAAATTAAAATTTAAAATACTCTTTAGCATTATTATATGAAATGTCGGCAACTAATTTTCCTATCCATTCCATATCGTTTGGAAGTTCTCCGCGTTTGATTTCATCTCCTAAAAGATTACATAAAATACGTCTGAAATATTCGTGTCTTGGGAACGATAAAAAACTTCTAGAATCTGTCAGCATTCCAACAAAACAGCTGATTAATCCCATATTTGAAAGTGCATTTAACTGCTTTGTCATTCCATCTTTTTGATCTAAAAACCACCATCCAGAACCAAACTGTACTTTTCCGCGAACGCTTCCGTCATTGAAATTTCCAATCATCGTTGCCATAACTTCGTTATCAGCCGGATTTAGATTATAAATAATAGTTTTAGACAATTTATCTTTGCTGTCTAAAGCATTTAAAAAGCTTGACAGTTTTTGTGCCTGCGGATAATCTCCAATAGAATCCCATCCTGTATCTGGCCCTAAAATTCTGTGCATACGAGCATTGTTGTTACGCAACGCACCTAAGTGAAACTGCTGTACCCATCCAAATTCATGATAAGTTTCAGATAAAAACAATAGAACAGCACTTTGGAATTTTAAAGCTTCTTCTGAAGACAGAATTCTGTTTTCTCTTTTCTTTTTGAAAATTGAATTTATTTCAGATTCTGTAAATTGTTCAAAATAAATCTGATCTAAACCGTGGTCGCTTAATTTACAGCCATTTGCATTAAAATATTCAATTCTGTTTCTTAATGCAGTTTGTAAATCAGCATAAGTATTAATTGCAACTCCGGACACATCCCCTAATGTGTCCAGATATGCATTATAACCATCATTAGCAATTAAGATGGCTTTATCGGGTCTGAAAGCCGTACTCATTTTAGTTCCAATTGGATTTTTTGCTAGTTTTTGGTGAAACTCTAAACTGTCAATTGGATCTTCGGTAGTACAAACTAATTCAGCATTTACTTTTTTAAGAAGGTTTTGTGTGCTGTACGCCTGAGAATTTATTTTCTCAGTTGTTTCGATATAGATTTTCTCTGCGTTTTTTTCATTCAGTAAATCATAAATATCAAAATAGCGCGCTAATTCTAAATGTGTCCAGTGGTACAAAGGATTACGCATCGTATATGGAACTGTTTTTGCCCAGTTTAAGAACTTATCTTTATCTGAACCATTTCCGGTTACAAACTGCTCGTTGATTCCTAATGTACGCATGGCGCGCCATTTATAGTGATCTCCATTAATCCATACATTTGTAATGTTATCAAAAATCTTGTCTTCGGCAATAAACTGCGGATTTAGGTGATTATGATAATCAATAATTGGCTGATTTTTAGAGTAATTGTGATACAACTCTTCAGCATATTTATTTTCTAACAGAAAATTATCGTGTATGAATGTCTGATTCGCGCTCATGTCTTTTTAAAATATATTTTGAGAATTATTCTTCGTTTGAAGGTTTTCCTATTGTCGCCAGGATTCCGCCGTCAACATATAAAATGTGACCGTTTACAAAATCACTCGCTTTTGAGGATAAAAATATCGCTGCTCCGGCTAAATCACCTGGGTTTCCCCATTTTGCAGCAGGAGTTCTGCTAATGATAAAATCGTTAAACGGATGTCCGTCAACTCTAATTGGTTTTGTTTGTTCTGTAGCAAAATATCCCGGCCCGATTCCGTTTATCTGAACATTGTATTTTGCCCATTCTGTTGCCATATTTTTCGTCAGCATTTTTAAACCGCCTTTTGCAGCAGCATATGCCGAAACCGTATTACGGCCTAACTCGCTCATCATAGAGCAAATGTTGATGATTTTTCCTTGTCTTCTTTCAATCATTCCTTTTGCCACATGCTTAGAAACAATAAACGGACTTACTAAATCAATATCGATTACTTCTCTAAAATCAGCAACTTCCATTTCAAGAAGGGGAATTCTTTTAATAATTCCTGCGTTATTAATCAAAATATCGATTGGTCCAACTTCACTTTCAATTTTTGCAACAGCAGCTTTTACTTCCTGCTCTTCGGTTACATTAAATTTGTAACCAACCGCATTGATTCCTTCACTTTTAAGTGCCGCTACAGCATCGTCAATTTTTTGTTGAGATGAATTTCCGTTTACCACAATTGTTGCTCCGGCTTCTCCAAGTCCTTTTGCCATTGCCATTCCCAGTCCGTGTGTACTTCCTGTAATAAGGGCAACTTTTCCTTTTATATCAAATAAGTTTGTCATTTTCTTATCTTAAATCAGTGATTTTACAAACATCCATATCTCCGTAATCTAAATTTTCACCCGCCATTCCCCAGATAAAAGTATAATTGCTGGTTCCTGAACCTGAGTGAATTGACCAAGGCGGAGAAATTACTGCCTGATGATTGTTCATCCAGATGTGTCTTGTTTCCTGCGGCTGTCCCATGAAGTGACAAACGGCTTGGTTTTCTGGAATATCTAAATAAAAATAAACTTCCATTCTACGATCGTGAACGTGTGCCGGCATGGTATTCCAAACACTTCCCGGTCTTAATTCCGTCATTCCCATTTGCAATTGGCAGGTTGTTACAACACTTCCAATAATCATTTGGTTTACCGTACGGTGATTTGCCGTTTCCATCGTACCTAATTCTAATTTATTGGCTTCTGCCAAGCTTACTTTTATCGTTGGGTAAGTTGTGTGAGCCGGTGCAGAATTGATGTAAAATTTAGCCGGATTTTTGCTGTCAGAGCTTTTAAAGATTACTTCTTTATTGCCGCTTCCAATGTATAAGGCATCTTTAAAACCCAATTCATAAGATGTTCCTTCGACTACTACAGAACCACTTCCTCCAACATTAATAATTCCTATTTCTCTTCTTTCTAAAAAGTACGGTGCTTTAAGCGGATCGATTGTTTCCAGCGCTAAATCACCTTTTACAGGAACTGCAGTACCTGCAATGTATCTGTCGTAATGTGAATAAACCAATACAACTTCATCTTCCTGCATTAAGTCATCAATTAAGAATTCTTCTCTTAACTGCTGTGTGTCATATTTTTTAACTGCTTCTGGGCTTGACGCGTATCTTGAACTATATTTTGTCATAATTTTATTTTAATGTAATCGATTGCACAAATTTAATTTTTTATATTGAAAAAAGCATAATTCCAACTAAAAAATATTTCACCAATGCTAAATTACAGATTTGTAATTGGACTATACTTAGGAACTAAAGTTTTCATTACTGTCCAGCCAATTAAATAACATACCGCACAAATCGAGAAAATAATCATATAGCCTGTATTGATTCCATCAGAAATTACCGCACCGCTTTTCTCTAATTCTTTAAAGAAAGTTTCCGGAATAGGCTGTGTTACAAATTGTGGGAATTTCTCTAAAAACGGCTGTCCGTTTACGGTTGTCAATGTTTTATGTGTATAATCGAACAATAATCCTGAACCTTTATTAATCAAAGTAGAACCTAAACCTCCTGCTAAACCTCCAATTCCTGTAATGGTTGCAATTGCTTTTTTAGGAAACATATCTCCAACCGTTGTAAATATATTAGCCGACCATGATTGGTGTGCTGCACCAGCGATTCCGATAATAATGATAGGAACCCAATAACTAATATATCCTAAAGGCTGTGCGACTAAAGCTAATAGTGGAAAAAATGCAAAAATCAGCATCGCTCTCATTCTTCCTTCGTAAGGGTTCATTCCTTTCTTTTCAACAAAATAAGTTGGAAGCCATCCACCAATAATCGATAGTAAAGTAATCATATACAAAACGAATAATGGCAATGCAGCTTCTGTAGAATCCATGTGGTATACAGAACTTAAATAAGCCGGGGTCCAGAATAAAAAGAACCACCAAACACCATCTGTCATGAATTTACCAAATGCAAAAGCCCAGGTTTGTTTGAATTTTAAACATTCTATAAAAGATACTTTTGAAGTTGTTTCAGGAACGTAACCTACTAATTTACTGTCTGCAATATCATCTTGCTGAATATAAGCTAATTCTTCCGCACTTACTCTTTTGTGTCTTTCTGGTTTATCGTACATAAAAATCCAGAATCCCATCCAGATAAAACCTAATGCTCCAATGATAATAAATGCCATTTCCCATCCAAATGATTCTGCGATAAAAGGAATTGAAATTGGAGCTGCCAATGCACCAACTGTTGCACCGGCGTTAAAAATACTGGTAGAAAAGGCACGGTCTTTTTTAGGAAAATATTCGGCAGTGGTTTTAATTGCTGCAGGAAAGTTCCCTGCTTCACCAACTGCTAAGATAAAACGGGCGAAAATGAATAATGTAACACTTACATTAATTACTTTTCCGGTATCACTTAAACCGCTGATTATTTCTTTTGATCCTTCAAAACCAACCAGCCAGTTGCCAGTTATAATTCCTGAAGTTGCAATACCGCAAAAAGCGTGTAAACAGGCTCCTACAGACCAAATCCCAATAGCCCAAAGAAATCCTTTTTTAGTATCTAACCAATCTACAAATCGTCCTGCAAATAATAAAGAAACAGCATAAAAAATAGAAAACAACGCAGTAATATTTCCGTAATCGTTGTTTGTCCAATGAAACTCCGGTGCGATAAAATCACTCCAGGTTAACGAAAGAACTTGTCTGTCGAGGTAATTAATGGTGGTTGCAAAAAACAAAAGCGCACATATACTCCAACGATATTTTCCTGCGGATTTAATAGTTTGATTTACTGTAACAGCATCGGTTTGACTCATGATTGTGGTTATTATAGTTAGATTATTTAATTTTAAGATCCGTATACAAATGCATAATTTAAACACATTAGAATCAAGAGATTAAAATTATAGGATTGCAATAATGTAATCGATTGCACAAATATAGTTTTTAATCTTTATATTCCAAATAAATTATATATAAAATTATTTTCAGTACCAAATTTAAGACATTGCATAAAAAAAAGAACTCAAAATTACACATTAACCAATATATTTGTTAAAAGCCAATAGGTGAAATTTATCCGTATTTAGGGGTAAAATTGTCCCGGGATTTAATCCTCATGAAATTGTTTTTTAATTACCTTTCATTTATTCAAATTCAAATTTATAAATCTGCCCGACCAAACAAGTAAACAATTGTAAAACAACTAATTAAATTTAACATTGAAAAATTCAAAAAAACAATATTTTAGAAAAACTGTATTTAGTTTTATCCTTTTTACAGGAGTATTATTCAATATAAAAGCGCAGAATCAGGTAATTCCGCTTTGGAATAAAATTCCGGATGAAATTAAAGCGCCAGATTATAAAGAAAAAGAAGTTATAACTGACGGAAAAGTTCAAAGTACCAGTTTAGTTACAATTCCAACTTTAACGGCGTTTTTCCCGAATGTAACAAAACCAAATCAGACTGCTGTAATTATTCTTCCCGGCGGAGGATATCAGCATTTGGCTATTGATAAGGAAGGAACAAAAGTGGCGCAATGGTTTAATAGTTTAGGAATTCCGGCTTTTGTATTGAAATACCGACTTCCGAGTGATTTAATAATGAAAAATAAAAACGTAGGTCCATTGCAAGATGCGCAGGAAGCAATTCGCTACGTAAGACAAAATGCTGCAAAATGGAATATTGATCCTAACAAAATTGGAATTTTAGGCTTTTCTGCGGGCGGACATTTAGCTGCTACCCTATCCACTCATTATGATGATAAAGTTTATGAATCTGCTTTTAAAGTAAGCGCCCGCCCCGATTTTTCTCTTCTAATTTATCCTGTAATTTCAATGCAAAATGATATTACGCACAAAGGTTCACAGATTAATTTACTGGGAAACAATCCTTCACAAGATTTAATTGATTCCTTTTCAAACGAAAAGAAAGTTACCACACAAACACCTCCTGCTTTTTTAATTCATGCAACAGATGATACGGTCGTTTTACCCGAAAACAGTATCGATTATTATTTAGCTCTCAAAAAAAATGGAGTTACAGCGGAGTTACATTTATATGAAAAAGGCGGTCACGGTTTTGGTTTAGGCGTAAACGACACCAGCAAATATTGGACAAGAGACTGCCAGGAATGGTTAAAAGTAAACGGCTATAACTAAAGCAAAAAAAGGATGAAACAAAAAAAAGGTTTTTAGAAGAGGCCAACCAATTAACCAAATCTAAAAACCTATAAAAAATTAGACATCTGTTGTATTATTTGCAAATTTCTACAAGTTACCCATGATAAAGTGAATATGTCAAATTTTTAAAAATTAAAAAAATTGTTTCTCCAAAAACAGTTTAACCGTTAAGATCTTTGAGGAATAATTTAAAAGGTAGTAAATCATTATCTCAATCTCAACAAGACAAATCTAATACAGCCTTTTGAAATCCCATTACGGGTTTCCCGTATATTTTTTTTAAAGTTGCTAAGGTTCTAAGATTCTGAGGTTCTAAGTTTTTTTTTTTAAAGCTTAGAACCTTTCTTTTTCTAGGTTAAGTTGAAACCGTAATCAAACAAATAAATTTGCATAGTAAATTATAAGTTCTGTAAAAAACTGAAACCAAATAGAAAAGAAAAAACTTAGAATCTTAGTATCTCAGCATCTTAGAAACTTAAGAAACCTTTCTTATTCTAGGTTAAGTTGAAACCGTAATGAAAGAAATAAATTTGCATAGTAAATTACAAGTTCTGTCAAAAACTGAAACCAAATAGAAAAAGAAAAAACTTAGAATCTTAGTACCTCAGTATCTTAGAAACTTTAAAAAAATCTTTCTTGTTCTAGATTAAGTTGAAGCAAAAACAAAACAAATAAATTTGCATAGTAGATTACAAGTTCTGTCAAAAACTGAAACCAAATAGAAAAAGAAAAAACTTAGAATCTAAGCATCTTAGAACCTTACTAACTTCTTATCCTAGATTAAGTTGAAGCCATGATAAAACAAATAAATTTGTAAAGTAAATTAGAAGTTCTGCTAAAACTAAATTCAAAGTAAAAAACTTAGAATCTTAGTCACTCAGAACCTCAGAAACTTAGAAAAAATGAAAACACTTGAATTCTTATTACTCGGAAAAAACGAAGATATACTGGCCATTTTACTTCGCCTTGTAAACGCATATGAAGATTGGAACGCAGTTTCTTTCAACAATGAAAAAGAAGCTCAGGAATATTTTCAGAATCACAAAATCGATGTTGTTCTTTTGAGTTCCGGAATCGAAGATCACGTTGAAAAAGAGTTTACTTCATTTTGCTTAAAACAGCAGCCGGAAGTTGAAGTAATTGAACATTTTGGCGGAGGAAGCGGTTTATTAAAATCAGAAATTCTCCACCGATTACATCTAAAAGGAAAAATTTAGGTACCAGCATTTTTCTCTTTTAAAATTCATTAAAAGCTTTACGATAATACATTAACGAATATCCAATTTTTATTGACGATATATCGCTAGGATCACTATTGCCTTTTCTGAAAATCCTTTTAAAATCAACACATTACAAACAAGGCATTTAATTTGAATGCTAAACACTGAAAATCAAATACAAAATATTTTTTAAACCTTTTAATTAACAACAAAATCACATTATCATGAAAAAATTAATCCTTACCGCAGCTTTATTATTTGTAACATTTATTGGATTTGCTCAAAAACCAAGTCCGGCATTGTTAGATCCAACAAATCATGCATTAGTCCTAATTGATTACGAAAGCCAAATGGCCTTTGCAGTAAGCAATATTCCAATCGATCAGCTTAGAAATAATACCGCTCTTGTAGCCGGAGCTTCAAAAATATTCAAAGTTCCAACTATTGTAACAACGGTTGCTGAGAAATCATTCAGCGGACCTGTTTTTAGAGAAATTGAAGAATTCTATCCACAAAAAACTTCAAACTATATCGATCGTACTACAATGAACACTTGGGAAGACGCTCCTGCACGCAAAGCGATTATTGCAACAGGTAAAAAGAAAATCGTTTTTGGCGGTTTATGGACAAGCGTTTGTATTGTTGGACCAGTTTTATCAGCAATCAACGAAGGTTATGATGTTTATGTAATTACAGATGCAAGCGGTGACGTTTCTAAAGAAGCTCACGAAATGGCTGTAACTCGTATGGTACAAGCTGGTGCACATCCTGTAACTTCATTACAATATTTATTAGAATTACAACGCGACTGGGCTCGTCAGGAAACTTATGTACCTGTAACAGATTTAGTTAAAAAATACGGCGGTGCTTATGGTGTAGGTGTTCAATATGCACACGAAATGTTGAAACACTAAATGGTAAATGGAACGCGGATGAAACGGATTCGCTATCGCGAAGGCGCGGATAAAACGGATTTTTAAATCATTAATTATAAAATAAAATCTGTGTAAATCCGCGTCTTTGCAAAGCAAATCAGTAAGATCCGCGTGCCATTTCGCACTAAAATACTTCCAGAAAAACAAAGAAAGGCTGTGTAACCCCACAGTCTTTTTTTCTCCCAAAACCAACTAAATACCACTATTATGAAACTCTCTTTCAAAATATTAGCTTTTCTTTTATTGCTTTCTGTTTCAATTTTCGCTCAAGGCAAAAAAGCTACACTTATCGTTCATCACGCTGTAATTCACACTTTAGACGATAAAAATACAATTGCCGAAGCTATGGCTGTCGCCGATGGAAAAATCCTGAAAACGGGAAAAAACAGCGAAATCTTAAAATTAAAAGACAAAAAGACAACCGTAATCGATGCCAAAGGAAAAGTAATTATTCCCGGAATATTCGATTCTCACATGCACATTATTCGCGGCGGAAGGTTCTTTAATACCGAATTACGCTGGGATGGCGTTCGTTCTCTCAAAAAAGCTTTGGCAATGCTGAAAGAACAAGCACAAAGAACTCCAAAAGGACAATGGGTTCGCGTTGTAGGCGGATGGAATGCCTATCAGTTTGAAGAGAAAAGACTCCCGACTTTAGCAGAAATCAACGAAGCAACAGGCGATGTTCCAACATTTATTCTTCATTTATACGGACACGCTTATTTAAATAAAGCAGGATTACAAGCTTTAAAAATTGATGCTAATACGCCAAATCCAAATGCAGGATTAATTGAAAAAGATCCTGAAGGAAACCCAACCGGATTATTAGTTGCTGAGCCAAATGCTTTTATTTTATACTCGACACTTTCTAAACTTCCGGAATTATCTCCAGAAGAAAAAATAAACTCCACAAAACAATTTATGACCGAAATGAACCGTCTTGGCGTAACAGCGATTATGGATGCAGGAGGCGGATTTCAAAACTTTCCAGACGATTATGGTGTAACGAATGGTTTGTGCAAAGACAGCGATTTAACGATTAGAATGCCGTATTATTTGTTTGCTCAAAAAGCCGGAAGTGAATTAAACGATTATACCAAATGGATTAATACCGTTGAAATTGGCGAAGGCTGTGACGACGATCATCATTCAGATAAAGTAGAATATCATGTTCAGGGGGCAGGAGAAAATTTAGTTATGAGTGCGGGAGATTTTGAAAACTTTGATAAACCAAGACCAGAATTAAGTCCGGCGATGGAAGGACAATTAAAAGAAGTTCTATCATTATTAATTAAAAACAGATGGCCGTTTAGAATTCACGCGACTTACAATGAAAGCATTACAAGATTTTTAAATGTAATTGAAGATATCAATAAAGAAACACCTTTAAATGGACTTTTATGGTTCTTTGATCACGGAGAAACGGTTTCTGTAGAAAATTTAAAACGAATAAAAGCTTTAAACGGAGGATTGGCGATTCAACATAGAATGGCGTATCAAGGTGAAAGTTTTATTAAAAGATATGGAAAAACGGCAGCTGCGAATACAGTTCCTCTAAAGAAAATTTTAGAATTAGGAATTAAAGTAGGAATGGGAACTGACGGAACACGTGTTGCAAGTTACAATCCGTGGGTTGGATTATATTGGTTAACAACAGGAAAAACTTTAGGCGGTTTAAAATATATGAACGATGAAAATATTCTGGACAGAACAACCGCTTTGAAATTATTCACTTACGGAAGCGCACAATTAATCAATATTGAAAAAGATCGCGGAATGCTGACAGCAGATAAACTAGCCGATTTTTCTATTCTTTCTGATGATTATTTCGCAACTCCTGAAGAAAAAATCTTAAACATAGAATCAAAATTAACAGTCGTAAACGGAAAAGTAGTTTATGCGGATAATGAATTTAGAACCTTTGCCAAAGAAACACCAAAAGCGATTCCGGATTGGAGTCCTGTAAATTACTTTGGAGGTTACCAAAAAAACTAAATAATGAAAAATACATTCCGATTATTGTTGCTTTTGGGAATCATTTTTTCTGCAAATGCACAACAAAAACCAGTTTTCCAAAAGCTGCGATATGACGATGATTTCCAATATCTAAAAGCCGATTCAACGAAAAACTGGTACAAGAAAATCAAATATATTCCGTTAGGAAAAAACGACAAATACTACGCCTCAATTGGCGGAGAAATCAGAGAACAATATTTTTATACCGTAAATGACAAATGGGGCGATGAAACCACGGGCGGCGACGGTTATTTATTGTCAAGATATTTACTAAATGCCGATGTTCATTTAGGAAGGTTCAGAACTTTTATTGAATTCCAAAGCAGTCTGGCCAACAGTAAAATTGACCCAAGTCCGGTTGATCAAAACGAACTTGATTTTCATCAGGCATTTTTAGATGTTGATTTCATTCAAAATAAAAATCAGCAGTTAACTTTTAGAGTTGGAAGACAGGAAATCGCATACGGTTCGCAGCGTTTAGTCAGCGTTCGCGAACGTCCCAACAACCGAATTGCTTTTGACGGAATGAAACTATTCTACAAAAACAATAATTGGCAGACGGATGCTTTTTACTCGCATCCTGTTGCCAATAAACCCGGAGTTTTTAATGATGATTTTAATGATAACGCTAAACTTTGGGGAAATTATACGGTATTTCACAAAGTGCCATTTATTCAAAATATCGATTTGTATTATTTAGGTTTATGGAAAAACCACGCTGTTTTTGATAATGCTGTTGGCGAAGAAACCAGACATTCCATAGGAACAAGAATTTGGAAAACAAAAGGAAACTGGAAATATGATTTTGAAGGTTTGTATCAATTCGGCAAAATCGAATCGCAAAATATTTCCGCTTGGACACTTTCATCTAACACATCATATACTTTTGAAAACGTCAAATTCAATCCTGAAATTGGTTTAAAAACAGAGTTTATTTCCGGAGATAAAAACAGCAATGACAATCAATTGCAGACATTTAATCCTTTGTATCCAAAAGGAGCTTATTTCGGTTTAGTCGGTTTAATTGGCCCATCAAACTTAATTGACATTCATCCGTCAATTAAGTTAGATTTAACCGAAAAATTAGGCTTCGGAATCGATTATGATATTTTCTGGAGAAGTTCCATTCACGACGGATTATATGCCCCAAATATGCAACTTTTGTATTCTGGAGACAACACAACCAAACGTTTTATAGGAACACAATTGATCACAAATTTTGATTATAATGTAAATCCTTTTTTAACTGTTTCTGTAGAAGGTGCATGGTTTGATGCGGGTGCATTTTTAAAAGAAGCCGGTTCTGGAAAAGATTATTTTTATACCGCTTTGACAGCACAATTTAAATTCTAAATTTGTGTAACACAAAGTTCTAAAAATGGAGAAAAAGTATTCGGTTGCCATTTATCCTTCACAAGATGTTATTGATTCTGTCAAAACAATGAAGGATTATTTAAAAAGCAAAATTGATTGGTACAACAGCTGTAATTCTGTTGGACATATTACGATTTGTGAATTCACAATTACCGAATCCGAAATTGATAAATACAAACAAAAGCTTTTTAAAGTTTGTGATACTTTTACTCCTTTTCAAGTTGATTTAGATCATTTTGGTTCTTATGACAATGCCGGAGCATTTTTTATAGCTCCAAATGAAGAATCAAAAATAGTCTTGAAACCTATTATGAAAAAGGTTCAGGAATCTTTAAAACCTTTAAAACTCAAAAAAAGTGACGATCCACATATGTCAATTGGAAGGAAATTAACGCCTGAAAATCTTAAAATTGCCTCGCAGCTTTTCACTACAATCGATATTGATTTTTTATGCAAGGAAATTGTTTTAAGAGAATTAGATCCTGTTAAAAAACAGTTTTTTGTAATTGATACTTTTTCTTTTAATGGAAATGCACAAGCTGAGTTTGTTCAGGGCAGTTTGTTTTGAGGTTTTGCCACGAAGGCACTAAGACACAAAGTTTTTTTACAAAGTATTGTCATTGCGAGGAACGAAGCAACCACACTAACAAAAATCATAAAATTGATTCAGCAAGTGAGATTGCTTCGTTCCTCGCAATGACTGTGCAAATCAGTTTTATCCGTAAAATCCGCGGGCCAAAAAAAATTTCGTATATTTGAATTTTACAATTCATAAATATGAAATCCCTAGATTCATTTTACCAGGATATTACCGGAAACGAAACTGTTGAACCTAACTTATTATTACCAAATGACATTCAAAAAGAAATTGGTCATTTTAATGTTTTTGATATTAAAGAACTTTTAGAACGTCTTCAGGGAAAACCGACAATGCCTTATGACAGAAGAGCTTATTACAAAATAAGTTTGATAAGAGGTCATAATAAAGCAGAGTATGCCGACAAAGTAATTGAAATAGAAAAACAAGGATTGTTATTTGCAACACCAAAAATTCCGTATAATTATGTTCCGCAAGACACAAATCAATCAGGACAGTTTTGCGTTTTTACAAGCGAGTTTTTATCTAAAAACAAAAGCGGAATTGACTTAGACGAACTTCCTATTTTTGCTTCAGACGGTTATCCTATTTTTCAATTGTCAGATGAAGAAGTAGAAGAAGTCGCTTTGATTTTCAACAAAATACAAAAAGAAATTAATTCTGATTATATCTATAAATATGATTTAATCCGAAATTATGTGGCTGAATTAATTCACTTCGGACAAAAATTACAGCCTATAACTGCTCTCTATTCTAAACACAATTCTGCAGCGAGGGTTTCGTCTTTATTTGCCGAATTATTAGAAAGACAATTTCCAATAGAATCTCCGCATCAGCGATTAGAATTAAGAACCGCAAAGGATTTTGCAGCGAGATTATCTGTTCACGTTAATCATTTAAATAAGGTTTTAAAAGAAAATACCGGAAAAACCACAACTGAATTAATCAGTTCAAGATTGACAAACGAAGCGAAAATCCTTTTAAAACAAACGGATTGGAATATTTCTGAAATCGCTTATTCTCTTGGTTTTGAAGAATTAGCGCATTTTTCTAACTTTTTTAAAAAACAAACTACTTTAACGCCGCTGGCTTTTAGGAGCTAAATAATTTTAGATTTTATAATTATTTTAGATTGCAGATTTTAGATTTTAGATTCCCACAAAGCTTGTCCTCCTGAGCGAAGTCGAAGGATCTCAAGCTGAGTTCATACAGTATGTTCTTATAGGGCGTGTCCTTCGACTTCGCTCAGGATGACATAAAATGAGAATTTTTATTTGAGCCAGTAATAATTGGAATTTGGTCCCGAAGCCTCGGGATAAAAAATTGGAATTTCATTACTCCTGATTTGAATTTCGCAAACATCGGTTTGATATTTACAATTCCCCAACACTACTTCACTCCTACCTTTGTCTTATCAATTTAAAAGATCGAAAAGATGAATTTATCAAACAACAAAATTTTAATAACAGGCGGTGCAAGCGGAATTGGACTTGGACTTACTGAACGATTTATTCAGGAAAACAATACCGTAATTATCTGCGGCAGAAGAGAATCTGTTTTAAACGAAGTGAAAGCAAAATTTCCTTCCGTAATCACAAAAGTATGCGACTTATCTTTAGAAGAAGAAAGAATCGCACTTTACAAATGGATTCAAGAAAATCATCCTGATTTAAACGTATTAATTAACAATGCCGGAATTCAAAAATGGGTTTCTGTTACAGATGCTGATTTCTACGAAAGCATGAAAGCGGAAATCAGTACAAATATTGAAGCACCGCTACATTTAACTTCCTTATTTATTGAGTTAAAATCTTTAACAACGGTAATGAATGTAACATCTGGGCTGGCATTTTCACCTTTTGCAAAAGTTCCGGTTTATTCGGCTACAAAAGCATTTTTCCGTTCGTTTACAATTTCACTTCGTCATTTATTAAAAGAAAAAAATATCGAAGTAATCGAAATTATTCCGCCTGCATTGAACACAGATCTTGGCGGAGTTGGTTTACACGACGCACATCCGAGTGTGAGTGATTTTATTCTATCCATTTTTGAACAAATAAAACAAGGAAAAGAAGAACTTACTTTTGGAACCAGCGAAACAAGATTAAACGCAAGCGTTCCGGAATTAAAAGCGTCATTTAACGCATTACACGGTAACTGAAATTAATTTTTAAACACATAGAAACATAGTTTTTGCAAACACATAAAAGGTATTTCATTTTATCTAAACAAACATAGAATAGCAACGAGAAATCATAAAGATAACTAAACACATCGCTATGTGTTAGAAACTAGTTTCTTTTTTAAATCTTTTAAATTCAAAATAAAACCTGTGTTTCTATGTGTTTAAAAAAATCACACTGTGCGGGGTCTTCGACTTCGCTCAGACTGACAGAACAACAAACAAACTATCAACAATTCACAATTAATAATCAACAATTATAAAAAATGGCAGTAAATACAAAAATAGCTCTGGTTACAGGAGGAAGCAGAGGTTTAGGAAAAAATATGGCAATTGCAATTGCTAAAAAAGGACTTGACGTTATCATTACTTACAACAGTAAAAAAGATGAAGCAGACGCTGTTGTAAAAGAAATCGAAAGTTTAGGTCAAAAAGCGGCTTCTCTTCAATTAAACGTTGGAGATTCACAAACTTTTGATGGCTTTTTTGAAGGAGTTTCTTCCACTTTAAAAAGCACTTTCAATACGGATAAATTTGATTTTTTAGTAAACAATGCCGGAATCGGAATTCATAATTCATTTGTTGGAACTACTGAAGCAGAGTTTGACCAATTGACTAATATTCAGTTTAAAGGTCCGTTTTTCTTGACTCAAAAAGCTTTGAGCATAATGAACGACGGTGGCGGAATTGTAAATATTTCAACTGGTTTGGCTAGATTTTCATTTCCAGGTTATTCGGCATATGCTTCTATGAAAGGCGCAATCGAGACGTTAACAAAATATCAGGCAAAAGAATTAGGTGAAAGAAAAATCAGAGCCAATGTTGTCGCTCCGGGCGCCATCGAAACTGATTTTGGCGGCGGTGTTGTTCGTGATAACGAACAATTAAACAAAAACTTAGCCTCAATTACAGCTTTAGGAAGAGTTGGTTTGCCAGACGATATTGGCGGTGTTGTTGCTTTTTTATGTACCGAAGATGCACGCTGGGTAAATGCACAACGTATTGAAGCTTCTGGTGGAATGAATTTGTAATTCTTATTTACGTTAAATATTAAACCCGACAGGTTTTTGAAACCTGTCGGGTTTGCTGTTTTAAATATGTTTGAGTAAGTATTTTTTTACCCTATTTGAATTGTTTTAATTAAGTTTCCTTCTTCATCAAAAATAAGATTATAATTTTTTCCGTCTTTTGCGGCTTTCACTTCATAAGATGTTTTGTTTTTAGTATCAAGAGCAGAGTAAGCTTCTCTTGGCGGCACTACGGCTTTAGCTTTTGTTTTTGACTTACTTTTTGATTTCAAATTTGATTTAATCGGATAATTGGCATCAAGATAATCCTGTGCATTTTTTGGAAGTTTAGCACTTGAAATTTGTTCTTTATACTTTTTAAAATTCCCATCACTGTCATAAACTGCATAAGCCTGTGTTTTGGCTGCGATACTAAATTTTGCAGCAAAATAAATATCATTCTCAGTCTTTCCATATTCCATAGACCAAATTGGCTTTTTTTGTGGATATTGTTTTTCAAAAGCCTTTACTGTCTTTTCTGACGGAAGCAAAATGCTCTGCTGTCCTATTAAAAAATTGAAACATAAAAAGGCGGTAAATAAATAAAAATTCTTCATAATAATACCTTTAATAAAATTAAACAATCTGCATATAAAGTAATAAAATTACTACATTTTAACCATATTAAAAAGTTAAAATTTAGAATATCTTCTAACAACAAAAACAAAACCCGACAAGTAAAAAACTTGTCGGGTTTGCCGTTTTAAATATAATTGAATTAGTAAGTGTTCTTTTTAATTTTTTTCGATGATTACATCAAAACCTCCATTTTGATCAAAAACAACATCATAAAATCTGGAATCTTTTTCTATACCTACTTCATAAGTAGTTTTGTTTTTATCATTTACTATCACAGCGATTTCCTTAATCGCTTTTGGTGCGTAATTTTTCTTTAAATAAGTCTGCGCTTTTTGAGGTAATTGACTTAACGGAATTTGTAATTCATACGCTTTCAAAATTCCCAAATTATCATAAACTGCGAGCGCTTTGGTATTCTTATCGGTATTAAATTTTGCCTGGTACCTAATTTCATCATTATCATCGCCAACATAATCTATAGACCAGACCGCAACTTTGTTTGGATACTCTTTTTCAAAAGTAAATCGAACCTTTTCGGGCGGCGTTACTACTTCATTTTGAGCGCTTAAAAAACCACCGTAAAGTAAAATCAGCAGTAAGAATACTTTTTTCATGATCCTGACTATTAAAATTAAAAACTCAAATAAGTACTAAAATTATTACTTTTAAAATGAAATACAAATATTTTTTAATAAAAAAAATGTTACTTTTTTAATCTGTCCGTCAATTCCCTTTTGTAGGTTATTCCAACGGGTAATTTTTCATTTTTAATTACTACAAAATCTTTTTCAGTTGTATCAATTTTGTCTAATGCGACAATATAAGATTTATGAATTCGGATAAAATTTTTCTCCGGAAGACATTTTTCAAGCTCCGTTGTGGTTATTGAGGCGAGATAAGTTCGTTTTGTTGTGTGCAGTTTCACATAATTTCCAAAACTCTGTGCATACAAAAGCTGGTCTAATTCAATATCAATAAAATAACCGTCGACTTTTACACTTACTTTATTTACAACAACTTCTTCTTCTTTTGTTTTTACATTTTCTGTAGAGAAAAAACGATCTACAGCTTTTAAAAATCTTGGAAAATAAATAGGTTTCAGTAAATAATCAATTACGCCGTAATCGTAGCTTTCAAGTGCAAATTCAGAATAAGCGGTCGTTAAAATAGTTTTAGGATGATTGGGAATAATCTTTAATAATTCCATTCCCGAAATCTCAGGCATATTAATATCCAAAAACATCAAATCGACTTTGTTTTCCCTAAGATAATCCATTGCTTCAATGCCATTATATCCCTGAAAAACCAATTCTAACTGCGGATTCTGTTTTATATAATTAGCTAAAACATAATGCGCTGCCGGCTCATCATCAACAATAATGCATTTTTTTGGATCTCTCATTATGCAAATCTTTTCAACTGCAGTTTTAAATCAACAATATAAGTTTTTTTATTCTCCTGAATATCGAGTGTATAGTTTTTCCCGAAAATCAAATTCAGTCTTTCAATCGTATTTTTTAAACCAATTTTAGTCGAAACAACATCGGTTTGTTTCGTTGGAATTGAGTTTACTACATGAAGATGCAGCTGTCCGTCTTCCACCGTAATAAAAATTTGGACGAAACATTTTTCAATCGCGCAGGTACCGTGTTTAAAAGCATTTTCAATAAAAGCAATTAAAAGCATCGGTGAAATTTTATACGCATTTTCATTATCAACTTTAGAATCAAAAGTAATATCACAGCGATATCCAACACGCTCTTTTTCAAGCTGCACATAACTGTTTATAAACTCTAATTCGTCTTCTAAAGATACGCATTGTTTGCTGTTACTTTCTAATTGATAACGCATTAACTGCGAAACTTTCATAATTAAATCCGGCGTTCTGTCCGGGAATTCCAAGCTGATTCCGTAAAGCGTATTAAAAGTATTGAATAAAAAGTGCGGGTTTAATTGTCCTTTTAGAGAATTCAACTGCATTTGGTTGAATAACAAAGCTTCTTCAGTACGTTTTCTGTGTATTCTGTAGAATTTAAAAACAATAATCGGGCTTAAAATACAAACTAAAGTTCCTAAAACGCTGGCTAATTGGTATAAATAACTTCTTTGATGCGAGTTTTGATAAAAATAAAGATTTCTAAACATGTCTAGCATCGTAAGCTCATACAACACAATCGAGAAAACAAGAACACCAAAAAGCGTTAATACCAAATAAGTAAAAGGACGACGGGTTTTAAATAATATGGGAAAAAGGAAGAAACGATTGAACTGGGCGTGCATGTACAAAATGCAATAAAAGAAAACGCCCATTAAAACAGATGTTATAGAACTAAATAACATCCAGTCGTTTTTTAA
The DNA here is from genome assembly GCF_002210235.1 of Flavobacterium sp. NLM. Lineage (NCBI taxonomy): Bacteria > Pseudomonadati > Bacteroidota > Flavobacteriia > Flavobacteriales > Flavobacteriaceae > Flavobacterium > Flavobacterium sp. NLM. The sequence continues at coordinate 84,289 of NZ_LIAC01000002.1, read as the reverse complement.
AGTATATATGGTAAAGGAAAACGCGACGACGGCAATTTCCTGCCACCATTTGTTATCCAGAATATTATCAAATTTTATGCTCATTTTTTAAACTTAAATAGTTCACAAAGTACGGACAAATATTTAATTATCATTTCTAAAAAATGACCAATTGAATTGGTCATTTACTATTGCAGTACATCACTTAACATGACTTTTATCAGTGTAAGAGAAATAAATTTGTGCTATAATTTCACACTTGAGTTTATGTATTTCAAAAAAATTACCTTATTATTTTTCTTGATTTTTGCATCAATCGGTTACTCTCAAACCCTTTCTTTAAAAGAAGCAGTAAAAACTGGGCTTGAAAATTACGGTTCGATCAGGGCAAAAAACAATTACACCAATGCATCAAAAGAGACTCTAAAACAATCTCGACGTGATTACCTGCCTAACCTTAATTTATCGGCACAGCAGGATTACGGAACTGTAAATGGTCAAAACGGACCGCTTTATGGATTTGGAGGTCTTGGAGTTGCTTCATCAGGATTACCGCTGCCGGAACAAAACTGGAATTCGGCTTTTGGCGCGCTTTATCTGGTCAACATGAACTGGGATTTTTTCACTTTTGGAAAAACACAGGAAAAAATCAATTTGTCTAAAATTGATGTTCAGGCCAAAGAAAAAGATTTACAGCAGGAAAAATTCCAACAGGAAATCAAAATTTCTGCTGCTTATTTAAATCTATTGGCGAGTCAGAGATTGTTGATTTCGCAGCAAAAAAATCTGGATCGTGCGGAAGTTTTCAAAAAGACGGCTGTTGCGAGAGTTAAAAACGGATTATTAGCCGGCGTAGATTCTACATTGGCTACAGCCGAAGTTTCTAAAGCTAAAATTGCTTTAAACCTTGCGAAGAATTTCGTTAAAGAACAAAACAATAAATTAGTCGATTTAATGGGCGTTGCACCTCAGGATTTTGTTACCGATACACTTTTTGTAACGCAGATTCCAAAAGAATTGATTAAAACAAATGCAGCTACAGACAGCCTGCATCCTTTATTACAATTCTATAAAACGAAAATCGATTACAGCAATCAGCAGGTTAAATTATACAAACGTTTTTATTACCCTACAATGAGTGCTTTTGGGGTTTTACAAACCAGAGCTTCGGGATTTGAAAATAGTTATGCTACAGACCAGCATGCTTTTAGCAGAAATTACTGGGATGGTGTAAATCCGGATCGTACCAATTATTTGGTTGGAGTTGGAATTACATGGAATTTAACGACACCTTTTAGATCAAGTAAACAAGTAAGCGCTCAGAAATTTGTTTCTCAAGCTTTACAGGAAGAATATAATCAGGCAGACAGAGAATTAAAATCACAATTGACTTTTGCCGAAGATAAGATCAAAATTACACTTGATAATTATGCCGAAGCGCCAATTCAGGTTGATGCGGCAAAAAGAGCTTACATTCAAAAATCGACTTTATACAAAAATGGTTTAACGGATCTAACTGATTTGACCCAAACGATTTACACTTTAAATCGTGCCGAAATCGATCGTGATATTGTGAACAATAATGTATGGCAGTCGTTTTTACTGAAAGTTGCTGCAACGGGCAATTTTGACTTATTTATAAATGAATTTTAATTATAACGTCTAATGAATTTAATACGTTTTGCACTCCGCAAACCCATTTCCATATTAGTATTGGTTGCGGGTCTATTTTTCTTCGGAATTGGTGCCATCAAGGACATTAAGGTAGATATTTTACCAAAAATGAATTTGCCGGTTATTTATATTGCGCATCCGTTTGGAGGTTATACGCCAGACCAGATGGAAGCTTATTTTGCTAAAAACTACGTGAATGTTTTACCATTTTCGAATGGTATCAAATCAGTAGAAACCAAAAATATTCAGGGGTTAATGATCATGAAATTAACCTATTATGAAGGAACAAACATGGCTCAGGCGGCTGCCGAGTTGAGTGCGCTTTCCAACAGGATTCAGGCGGCATTTCCTCCGGGAACTCAGCCTCCATTTATTATTCGTTTTGATGCTTCTTCTCTGCCAATTGGTCAATTGGTTTTAAGCAGTAAAATACGTTCAAACAACGAATTACAGGATTTAGCTAACGTTTATGTTCGTGCTTCGTTTACTGCAATTCCCGGTTTATTATCGCCGGCTCCCTTTGGCGGAAGCCCAAGAACAATTGAGGTAAATGTTGACCCAGATTTATTGCGTTCGCATAATATGACGCCGGATCAAATTGTGGAAGCGATTCGTTTAAACAACCAAACGGCTCCTTCTGGAAACGTTCGTATGGGCGACAAAAACTATATTACGCCAACTAATAATACAATTAAAGAAGTTAAGGATTTTGAGCAGATTCCGTTATTTAAAGGCGGCGTTCAAAATCTAAAATTAGGTGATGTTGCTTCTGTAAAAGATGGTGCCGATATTACGGCAGGTTACGCTTTAGTAAACGGAAAACGTTCGGTTTATATTAGTATTGCAAAAGCGGGAGATGCTTCGACTTGGGATGTGGTTCAGAAATTAAAAGCTGAACTTCCTAAAATTCAAAGTACACTTCCTGAAGATGTAAAATTATCTTATGAATTTGACCAGTCGGTTTATGTAATCAACTCGGTTAAAAGTTTAATTACTGAAGGAATTATTGGTGCGGTTTTGACCGGATTAATGGTATTGCTTTTCCTTGGTGACCGTCGTGCAGCTTTGATTGTAATTATGACGATTCCAATTTCGGTAATTTCGGGAGTTTTATTCTTGAAATTATTCGGGCAAACGATCAACTTAATGTCTTTATCAGGTTTGGCTCTTGCAATTGGTATTTTGGTGGATGAAAGTACGGTAACTATTGAAAATATTCACCAGCATCTTGATATGGGTAAACCCAAGGCACTCGCCATTTGGGATGCGTGTCAGGAAATTGCATTGCCTAAATTATTGATCTTACTTTGTATTCTTGCAGTGTTTGCACCAGCGTTTACCATGGTTGGTATTCCGGGAGCGTTGTTCCTTCCTTTGGCTTTAGCGATTGGATTCTCAATGGTTATTTCGTTTTTATTATCTCAGACTTTTGTTCCTGTAATGGCAAACTGGTTAATGAAAGGTCATGAAAAACATACACATGGCCCGGAAATTACAGATGATGAAGCCGAATTTAGAGACTGCGGTTTAACTCCGGAATCTGAAAAAGATTTGATAACACAGAAAAAAGGTTACGTTGAAAAAATCGATACCGATAATAACGGAAAAATAAGCCTTTTTGAAAGATTCAGAGTTCGTTTTATGAGAACTTTAGATCGTTTATTTCCATACAAAAAAGCGACAAGTATTATATATCTGGTTTCTGCTACCGCTTTAGCGATTGTATTTATTGGTTTTATCGGAAAAGACGTATTTCCAAAAACAAATTCAAGTCAGTTTCAATTGAGAATGCGCGCTGTTGACGGAACTCGTTTAGAAAGAACAGAAGAACAAGCCAGAATTGTTTTAAAAGAATTGGAGAAAATGGTTGGAAAAGAACATATCGGAATCACTTCTGTTTATGTGGGACAACACCCGTCTTTATTCTCCATTAACCCTATTTATTTGTTCATGGCAGGTTCTCATGAAGCGGTTTTCCAAGTAAGTTTAAAAGAATATCATGTTGATATGGATGAGTTTAAAGATGACTTTAGAGCAAGACTTAAAAAAGTACTGCCAAATACTAAAGTTTCTTTTGAACCAATCGAATTGACTGATAAAGTTTTAAGCCAGGGTTCTCCTACTCCAATCGAAATTCGAATTGCAGGAAAAGATAAAAAACGAAATGAATTATACGCCAATCAAATTGTTGATAAACTAAAAGCGATTTCGTATTTCAGAGATGTGCAAATTGGTCAGCCAATTCACTATCCGGCAATGAATATTGATATTGACAGAACACGTGCTGCAGAATTAGGCGTTGATATGAATGATATTTCACGTTCATTGGTTGCTTCGACTTCATCATCAAGATATACCGAAAAAAATACTTGGGTTGACGAAAGAGCGGGATTATCATACAACGTTCAGGTTCAGGTTCCTTTAAATAAAATGAAAAGCAGAACAGATATTGGAGAAATTCCGGTATTAAGAAACTCGATTCGTCCGGTTTTGAGCGACGTTGCTAAAATTACACCAACTTATGTAAGTGGAGAAAATGACAATTTAGGGGCTATGCCATACATTACCGTTACGGCAAACATCAACCAAACCGATTTAGGTACGGCTGCAAAAGATGTGGGCAAAACAATTAGTTCATTAGGCGAATTACCTCGTGGTTTGTTTATTTCGCCAATTGGGTTAAGTACTGTATTGAGCGAAACATTAAGTAGTTTACAAACAGGATTATTGGTTGCCGTTTTTGTAATCTTCTTAATGTTAGCCGCTAATTTCCAGTCATTCAAAGTTTCATTGGTAATTTTAACAACGGTTCCTGCGGTAGTTTTAGGAGCTTTATTAATGCTTACGCTTACAGGTTCTACGCTAAATTTACAATCGTATATGGGAATCATTATGTCGGTTGGGGTTTCGATTGCCAATGCCGTTTTACTGGTCACAAATGCCGAGCAATTGCGTAAACGAAACGGAAACGCATTAGAATCTGCACGTGAAGCTGCGGCATTGCGTCTTCGCCCTATTATCATGACATCTGTCGCGATGATTGCGGGAATGTTACCAATGGCAATTGGGCACGGTGAAGGCGGCGATCAGGTTTCTCCGTTAGGAAGAGCGGTTATTGGCGGATTATTATTTTCTACTTTTGCCGTATTATTAATTCTTCCTCAGATTTTTGCCTGGGCACAAGAAAAAACATCGACACAATCTGTTTCTTTAGATCCTGAAGACGAAGAAAGCATCCATTATATCTCATCAATAAGTAAGTCGAAAGTTGGAAAGTCATAAAGTTAAAAGTCTAATCGTGGTGAAAAAACTTCGATAACTTTTATCCTTTAATAATCATATAAAACCAAAAAATGAAAAATAAAATACAATATAGCGCGCTGTTTTTTGCAGCATTATTTTTCCTTAACAGCTGTAATTCAAAGAAAGAAGAGCCTGTTGTGGCAGAAATTGAACCTAAAACTGAAACGTTTCTTTTAGAAAAAGAAAAACTAAGTACAGAATTGCGTTTACCAGCCGAATTAACTGGTTTTCAACAAGTAGATTTATACGCTAAAGTGAGCAGTTTCGTAAAATTATTGAAAGTTGATATTGGTACGAAAGTAAAAAAAGGGCAGCTTTTAATTGTTTTAGAAGCTCCTGAAATCAGTTCACAGCTGGCTGCTGCCGAATCGAGATTAAAATCGATGGAAGCAATTTATACAACGAGCAAAAGTACTTACAACCGTTTGTATGAAACAAGCAAGGTTGAAGGAACGATTTCTAAAAACGATTTAGAAATGGCAAGCGGAAAAAAGAATTCTGATTACGCGCAATACCAAGCCGCAATTGCAGCGCATAAAGAAGTTTCGATTATGAGAGGTTATCTTGAAATTCGCGCTCCGTTTGATGGCGTTGTGGCGGCAAGAAACGTGAATTTAGGAACATTTGTTGGTCCGGCAGGAAAAGGTTCAGATTTGCCTTTATTGACCATCCAACAGCAAGATAAATTACGTTTGGCAGTTTCTATTCCGGAATTGTATACAGGATATTTACACGAAGGCGACGAAATGAGTTTTAATGTAAAATCATTACCTGAAACTTTTAAAGCTAAAATTACCAGAATGTCTGGAGCTTTAGATTTAAAATTGCGTTCTGAGCGTGTTGAAATGGATGTTATCAATACAAAAAAAGATTTATTACCTGGAATGGTTGCCGAAGTTTTATTACCGCTTAACGCGAAAGACAGTACATTTGTAGTTCCGAAATCGGCGGTGGTGAATTCTGCTGAAGGTTTATTTGTAATTAGAGTTGTGAATCATAAAGCAAACAGAGTTGACATTAAAAAAGGAAGAGAAATCGACGATAAAATCGAAATTTTCGGAGATTTAAACCTTAAAGATAAACTGGTAAAAATTGCCAGCGAAGAAACTAAGGAAGGCGATGTCATAAACGAATAACCTGCGTTTAGTCTTCAATTTAGTGATTACCAAAAACTGTACGCATTCTTGAATGCGGCATTTTAAAATTGTTACTGATTTTAAAATGCAAATTTAAAATTTGCCTAAGGGGCGGTACTTTTTGTGCCGCCCTTTTTTCTTTACTTTATTCTCACAAAATTAAAATCACAGATTCTAGTGTACAATAGTTTTAATAGGAAAAAATAAATATATTTGGTAAAAAAGCTTTTAGAAATCTTCAAAGTAATTTAAATTTTAAATTATTTTATAAAACGAAGTTATTTTTTACTATTTCAATTAAAATTATCATTAAACTAAAAATGGAATATAAAAAAACAATTAGATTAATATTGAGTAATCGAAAATTAACTGTTCCTGATCAAATTAATCAAATAAAATTATTTATAAATGCAGGTGAATATAAGCAGGCATTAAAATCACATCCTATTTTTAATAAAAATTTAAATAAAGATCCATTTTTTAAATCGATAGAGAATATATATCTAAAAGAACCATATTCTTTCACCGAGAATTTTAAAAGAGAATATAAATGGATTACAAATATCCTAGAAAATTATTTAGACGAAATTAATTCTTTTATAGCGTTAAAAAATAAATTTGAAGAATATCTAATATTAGATGATTTTGAAAATGCTGGTTTTATTTTAAAAGATGTAGAAAAATTGTTTGGAATTAGCTTATGGAGTATTGAAGCTAATTTAATCATTGAGGAAAAAGTTAATAGTTCAGAATCAAATTGGAATAAATTATCTTATTACTTAAAAGAAATAAAAAATTCCATATATGAATTTACAATAAATTCTAGCAGTAAAAGAATTGAATCAAAGTTTTCATATGATACATATTTAAACCATTTTCAAAATGAAATTGACACTATTAATGCTAATGGACTAATTAAAGATTTTTTTGTTTTTAAAAATTTTAACATTGCAAATTATGAATACAAACATAAAAATCTTGAAAGTGTTTTATATGTTTCAAATATATTCTCAATTATTGATCAATATATCATACTTATTGATGTCATACTTTATAATTTATCAATATCTATAGAGAATGACAAATTATTTTTGCCTTTTATAAATCTAGCAAAAGATAGTATTTTTAATGACTTTAGAATTTGTAATATTTATAACATTATTAATGAAAAAAAAGAATTACTGGTTATTGAAAATAGTGATAAGATTTTAAATTGCCTAAACTTATATTATTCTGGGGATTTTGAGCAAGCATTAGAAATATCAAGAGAAGGAATAAAAAAGAATCCTTTAGAGTATGAATACTATAAAATATATTGTAAATCTTTAATAAACTTAGAGCTTGAATTTATACCCATAGAAAAAAGTAAGACAATTGATAATATATTAAAAGATACTTATGAATTATTAACCTTTAAAAATGATAAGGAAAACAGTTGGAAAAAATTATTAAAGACCTCTTTACTTTTAATGAATACAAATTTCGGAAAACAAATAACTGGGTTAATTACAGAAATTGAAGGTAAAAATGAAAAAAATCATGTAATAGGTTTTTTATCTTCATCTTTTAATTCTAATAAAAATATAAGCCTAGCAGGTTACAGAAAAGTAATTATAGATAATTTCCAAGATTTACTTTATAATCATAGTTTTAAAGTTCAATATTTTAAACAAGGGAATGATGCTCAGTTTTCCAGTTTTATTTCGAAATCGCCATTGCAAGAAACCATGTTTAATGCAATTAGAAATTATCAAAGAAAAGAATATGATAAGGTTATTGAGACACTTAATGGAAACCCAAATTTAGATGAATTATCATATTATTATGAAAGAAAAGTTAGTTTATTATTTTATTCTTTTTTGAATTTAAAATTATTAAAAGAAGCTTTAATCTTGTTTGGAAGTATTTTTTTTAACAGTATTATTGTTACTAGAAAGTTAAATTATAGTGATTTATACGAAGAAATAAAAACTACTTATAAAAAGGACGATTTTATAAATTTAATAGAATATCCGATCTTATATTCTTTAATTGTTAAAGAATATGATTTATATGAATCTTATGATGATTTCATGTGTGCTAATAATATTTTTAGTATTGATGAATTAGATATCAATACCTTTATCGCAAAACATTCACATGAAAAAGTAGTTTATTTTTTAAATAATGTAGCTACTATAGATACACTTAAGTATTCAACGGAATATAATTCTATTAGTGATGTTGAAGAAGATCGAGTTAAAATTTTAAATATGCTAATTCCTATAGATTCATTGAACAAATTAATCTATGAGAAAGAAATAAATGAAATTTACAAGATAAATTCTGTTAGAAAGGTTTTAAAAGAAGTTGATGAAGGAAGACTTTATATTGATGTGAGTAGTTTAAAAGAAATTCAAACTAAAAACTTTAATGATCAATTTCAAAGGTTTAAGGAAATTGAAGCTTCATCTTCAACACAGAATTTAATTGGATTCAATACTTCAAATACCAAAAATTGGGAAAAAGCTCTAACAGAAAAAAATGAAAGTATTGAAGAATATAATAGTGCTGATTACCTTGCTTTTAAAAGTATTTATTTAGAATCTCGAGAGAATTTTCTTTTCAGTAAGGAATATGGTTTAGATAGTTGTTTAAGTACTAGAATTAGGCATGGAGCATTAAAAAATCATATTAGAAGTGTCTTTGAAAAATTAAATCTTATTACTTCGAAAATAAATAATCAATACAAAGACAATAATATTTGGAGAACACAATTAATAAATTATGCTGAATTAAATATTCCTGTCCAACTTATTTTAAAAAAATTCTCTAAAGAAATAGATGATAATACTACGTTTATTGTTGAAAAGTTAATTCAGATACAAACAGAAAAAAATTCGGATAAGGCCGAAGGATTATTTCAATACTATACAAATGATGAACTTTTATATACTTTTTACAATGAAAGAAAAGAGTACTTCGATTCAGTCGAGTCAACAATTGAAATGATATTAAATAATTTTGTCAATTACACTTTAATAAATCTTCAAGAACAAATCGTATATGCATTTTCATCGATCATTCCAAAGCAATTTCAATTAATCATAGAAAACACAATTGGGGAATTAAGAAATCTCAATTTACCTAATGAGTGTGAACTGATATCTAATTTAACTAAATCAAGTACCGAAATCCAAAATGAATTACAGTATCTATCAGAATGGTTCTATTTAAATACGACTAGCTCATCTTCTTTACTAAGTATTGAAACTATTATCAATGCTAGCTTAAATTTAACAAACAGAATAAATCCTCTCTTTAATTTAAAACCAGAAATAAATGTTAAAAATATTTTTGCAGGATATAGTAATTTAATTTTTGTTTTCAATATTATGTTTAAAAATGTTATTGAACATTCAAAATTAGATACAAATAAAATTAAACTACGAATAGATTCATCAATTGATAAAGATGAATTTGTTTTAATAAAATTCACAAACAATTTAAATTCAAATTTTGACTATTCTGCAAATAAAATCAAACTAGAAGCAATAAAAGAAAATTGGAATAATCACGAAAACATTGAAAGATCTAATAAAGAAGGGGAAAGCGGTTATGATAAAATAAAACGAATTCTTTTGTACGAAGCACTAGCTAAAACCGACAAGTTTGATTATGAATTAAATAAAAACTCGATTTCTATAACACTTTATTTTCCTTACAAAAAACCAATTACTTAATTATGAAAATTTTAATAATAGAAGATGATAAAATAAAAATTGAAAGACTAAGTAATTTTTTAGAAACTCATGTAATTGTAACCAAAGAATCTTTTCAAAGTGGAATGTCAGAATTAAAAAGAGATCATGAAGAGTATGATTTGTTAATTCTAGATATGACAATTCCATTGTGGGAAAAAGGTTTAAATGATTTAGGAGGTAATTATGAACAATTTGGTGGAGAAAAAATCCTGAGAGAAATGAAGCGCAGAAAAATATTTTTACCAACAATCTTATTTACAATGTTCGATGTCTTTCCAACTAAAGAGGGTAACTTAACTTTCGACGAAATTAACGCAATATTTAAAGACCTATTTACCTCTTTTTATATTGGAGCAGTCTTTTATAATGCTAATGAAGATAACTGGCAAATAGATATGTCTGATTTAATATTAGAACTAGAAAAATGAATCATATTAGCATTCTTATAGTAGATGATGATTTAAATAAAATTTCATCTATAATAAATACCGTTAAAGAAGTTTTCAGCGAGACTTTATCTATTAAACAAGCTTCCTGTGTACAGGAAGCAATTGAAAATCTGCAAAATAAGGAATTTCATCTATTAATTACTGATTTGCAGATGCCCTTGAAATATGACGATCAGCCAAATAATAATGGAGGTAACATGCTTATAAAGCAACTATATAAAAGCAAAAATAGGGTTAATGTTCCTATGTATATTGTTGGTTTAACTCAATTTGAAGAATTAAAAAACAACTTTGAAGGTATTTGGAAAATTTGGCATTTTGATTCAAGTTCTGAAATTTGGAAAAATAATTTAAGGGATTTAATATTCCACATTAGTTTAGTAAAATCACGTGTAAAAACAAATAAAATTGAAACAATTTTTTTAGAGGGACCAACTGATAAAATTATTATTGAATTCTGCTTAAAACATTTTTTCGAAAATGAAATTGACAAAATTTATTTAGAGACTATAAATTATGGTGGCGGTGCTTCTTGGGTTCAACGACAACTATTTATTTGGGCAAAGTCATTAACCTTAAAAGCAAAAGACAAATACTTAAAAGCTGTTGGAATATTTGATGACGATGAAGCAGGAAAGATAGCAATTGATAATTTAACTAATGAAATAGATTCAAATTCGGCGGAAGGCAAGACTTTCTCTATTTTAAAAAATAGTTATAAATATTCTGTTATTCTTAAATCAATTAAATCTAAAGGAATTACCTTCCCAACAACTATGGAAGATTTAATATTGATAGATTGCTGGAAAGTTGCAAATGCAAAAGGTTGGTTAGTACAAAGAGATCTGAAAAAAATTAAAGTTGATTCTTCACTATTAAAATTAAAGAATTTAGAAATATCTGAAAAAACATTAAGAGACCACAATTTTACTGAAGATGAAATTTTACTTATCTTAAATAAGGTAAGCGATGATTATAAAAAACAATTTTCTAATATGGTATGTACGCTTGACAAAGAGAATTTAATATCAATAAAACATTTACTTGTAGATGTTTTAAAAAAATTAAAAATAGATCTAATTTCATAAAATAATAAAAACCTCGATTTTTTCAAATCGAGGTTTTTATAAATTCTATTCCTTCTCCAAATAAGGATTCAAAACTTCAGCCAATTCATTCAGCCAAAAAAAGCTGTTTTCTAAATTATCAATTCCGTTTTGAAGTGTTTCATGTTCTCGCATAACGCCTAAAGCAAGGATATAATTTACCTGCCTTATTGCTTTAGCCATGTCTTGCGGATCAATTTTAGTTTTGAAGAAATTTAGAAGTCTTGTTTCAGCTTCTTTGGAAAGTGTGTTTGTTTTCATGTCTTCCATTTAATGAATTAAAGCCTATTTTGGTAAGACATATTACTTGTCAACCATAAAAGGCAAATTTTACTTTATTTTAAATGTGAAGATTTAAGAACTTCAAATGTAGAGAAAAACATTTTAAAAAGAAAGATTTTTCTTTCAATTAATATATTGCTTTTATCAAATATAAGAAATCTATATTTCAGGAGGTATCTATTGCATTTTGTCATTTCGACCGAAGGGAGAAATCGCACTAGACACTCCGCAAAGTGAGTCCACAATCTTTGTCGAGCTACTTGTGGAGATTTCTCCCTTCGGTCGAAATGACAAACTAGACGTAAATAGGAACGCTAACACTAGCAAAAGACAAAAAATCAAAATAAACTCAACAATTATTTTAAAACATAGCCTCTGGTTTGAACCAGAGAAACGCAAAGATTAATCCTCCATTAATTAAAAAAAATCAATTGCCTCCAGCTTTAGCTGGAGGTATAAATAAGAATCATAGTAAGGCTTTAGCCAAAATGCGTGTTTTGGCTAAAGCCTTATTATTATTGAATCTTTTAATCTCCTAGTTAAAACTAAGGGCTATTCAATAAAAAAATGCAAGACCAAAATTGATCTTGCATTTTTCTATAATTTGATAAATCTAAATAAAATATCTTTTTAGACTGTTTGACGCTCGTGTTTTCCTTCTTTAATTTCTTCTACCATTTTTTTATTAAAAGCGGGCAAATCATTAGGGTTTCGGCTGGTCACTAATCCATTGTCTACGACAACTTCTGAGTCTTCCCATTGTGCTCCGGCATTTTTTAAATCGTTTTTAATAGAGAAAAACGAAGTTACTTTTCGACCTTCTAAAACGTCAGCATCTACCAGAATTTGTGGTCCGTGACAAATAGCAGCTACTGGCTTTTTACTTTCAAAAAAGGAACGTACAAAATTTACTGCAGCTTCTTCTCTTCTTAATAAATCAGGGTTTATTACTCCGCCTGGAATAACCAAAGCATCGTAATCTGCTTCATTTGCCTGATCTAATACTACATCAACATTATATTCCTTGCTCCAATTTCCGTCTTTCCAAGATTTGATCGTTCCAGATTTCAAACTAACGATATCTGCATTCCAACCTTGCTCTTCCAGATAGGCTTTTGGTGATGATAATTCTGATTCTTCAAAACCGTTTGTGGCTAATATGGCTATATTCTTTTTCATGATTTAAATATTTAAAACGTTATTAATTTGATTTAGATTAAAATTAGTTATTTCAAACAGCCAGCAGAAAAAGACGCTGTTAAAGCTTTCTTTAATAAAAGTTAATTAATTGAAAATCAAATTTTTATTAAAAATTAAACTGAAATTATATAAAATTGATGTCAATTTGGTTCACTATTTTATAGGATTTTAATAGAGAATAATTGCACAATTCGTTTACTACGAAGTAAAAAAAATTCCAGAAATCAGAATATACCTTTTGGTGCGCGAAGTGTCGCTCGTGAATTAAAGAATGATAACGATCAATAAAAAAACCTCGATTTTTTCAAATCGAGGTTTTTTATAAAATTTATTCTCCATCCAAATAAGGATTCAAAACTTCGGCCAATTCATTCAGCCAAAAAAAGCTGTTTTCTAAATTATCAATTCCGTTTTGAAGAGTTTCATGTTCTCGCATAACGCCTAAAGCAAGGATATAATTTACCTGCCTTATTACTTTGGCCATGTCTTGCGGATCAATTTTAGTGTTGAAAAAATTTAGAAGTCTTGTTTCAGCTTCTGTTGAAATTGTGTTTGTAATCATAATGTCGTAAAATTTAGGAATAAAAAACCCTTGCATCTTAGTGTTCCAAACACTTACGACAGTGTTTACGGTCGTTTCCGATACCGTACACATAATACAAGGGCAAATTTCATTTATTTTCAAAGTCGTAATATTTAGGAAAAACAAATATAAGAAAAATCCTTCTATTTTATATTTATTTTCTTACAATTACAGATACTTATTTAAATAACAAAAGAGAAAACCAAATTAATTCAAATGTATTAAATCATAATCAAAAATTAATACATTTGAAAAATCCTCTTGAAACCAAATTCTATATGAAGATAAAGCCATTTAAAATTATTCTGCCTCTTTTAACTTTCCTTTCATTGGGTTGTAAAAATCCTGAAAAAAAGAAAATTGACAATCAAGAATCTAACGAAATGACAGAAGCTGATTTGCTTAATCACGTCAGACTTGCTATTAATCCAAAATTTCAAGATTGGGTTTTATTCAAAAACGGAACTTATATAATTTTTGACAATGCAGACACCATTCCAGATTTAGAAAGCGAGGCAGTAAAATTAATGAAAGAATTTGGCCCGGTACATGTCGGAGGGTCCGCCGGAGACTTTAGCGTTATTCATTTAAAGGAAACCGAAGGCTGGATTGTTTCAGGACATGGCTACGGAATGTATACGTATGTAAGTCCTAACGAACTAGGTTCTGAAAAACCAAATGATGTTCAAATTGGTCTGGAAGGCAGAAGTAAAAGAAATACAGATGGCGAAAATCCTGTAATAATACATATAAATCGAAAAGCAAACAGCCAATAAAATTTATGATTGAAAGTATTAGTGATTGGGAAAAAAAGCAACAAACTTATTTAATCGTATCTGTAACTTGTTTCATCATTGGGACTTACTTTTTTATGAAAGTCATTAGTGGAAGTTATATAATAAAACAATCAGAACTTCAGGTTTATGAAAATCTAATCACTTCAACCGCGCCTCAATTCAAAGAAAGAAAAGGGAAACATAGTAAAAAATGGATAGAAATTAACTGTATAAATAATCAAACTACTTTTGAGATTGCCAGTTATGATTATAGATGTGTTAATGATGATGAAGTAATAAATGAAATAAAAGCCGGAGATACAATCTCAATTTCCATTTTAAAAGATGATATAGACGATTTTGACACGGAAACTTCTTGTGAAATTCATTCGTTAATAAAAAACAACAAAGAATATCTAAGCCTTAAATGTAGAAATGAAGAAGATAATGATGATGGAAAATTCGGGTTTTTACTCCTATTTTCTATATCTATTATAACAGCAATTGTTTATTCTTTATCTAAAAAACCCAAACTTTTTGATAAAGTCAATCCAGAAATTATAATTGGATTTGCAGTTATAATACTTTTATTTGTTCTTTATTATATATGTAATATATATTCGATTTTGGATTAATATTACATCACCAAAAACCAGTAAATATCTTATGAAAAAAATTATTTCTTTACTATTTCTTGTAGCTCTTTCTTCATGCGATCAGAATCATTCGAATGAAAAATTTGAAAAGAAAACAGTCGAAAACAAATATTCATTATCTGTTCCTGAAAGTCTTGGCGTAACAACTGAATTAAATGATCAGGCTTCTTTACAATTACAGAATCAGTTTGACGAATTTTATGTTA
Source organism: Flavobacterium sp. NLM (assembly GCF_002210235.1). Classification (NCBI taxonomy): domain Bacteria; kingdom Pseudomonadati; phylum Bacteroidota; class Flavobacteriia; order Flavobacteriales; family Flavobacteriaceae; genus Flavobacterium; species Flavobacterium sp. NLM. Next base: position 69,196 of record NZ_LIAC01000002.1, on the reverse strand, counting down.
TTGTAATAGATGAATTAAAAAGTGATTTTTTAAATGCTATTGAAAATAATTTATTAAACACAACACCAGATCTCGATGGATATTACAATGCGACTTTGAATAATTTTAAAAAATCAGGTTTAAAAGATTTTAAGCTCTACGATGTAAAGAAAAAGAAAATTAATTCCTCAAGTGCTATTGTTTTTTCAGTATCTGGAATTAGCGACGGTTTTAATGTTTTTTATCGATTCGCAATTGTACAGGGAAAAGACCGATACTATCAAATCATGTCATGGACAGAAGCCAGTAAAGAAAAACAATATACCGAAAGAATGAATAGAATTCTAGATTCTTTTAATGTAGAAGAAGCTGGTTATTCTAAAAGCAAAAATCGTTTGGCAAAAGAAAGAACGAAAAAATAATGAGAGAAAACATTCTATTACTTCTTCAAATAATAACGGTAGATTTTTTTACAGCCTTTGGTTTATATTCAATTCTATTTCTAATTGTTTCGATTTTTATAAAGAAACCAATTCTGTACAAAATAGATGAAGAAGCCGTTAAATTTATCTCTTTGGCCGGCGTAATTTATTTTACTGTCTGGATAATTGGAATTTTTGTTTTTTATGCAGAAAGTAATCCAGAAGAAAAAAGCGCTATGCTCAACAGAATGTTTGGTGAATACTGGTTTGGGATTTGGTCACAGCCTATTTTATGGTTTGCACTTACACAATTACTGCGTTTTAAAAAAGTTAGTAAAAACGCTTTATTTAGAATAGTATTCAGCTTTTTACTTATTGTTTCAATTGAACGATTTATGATTTTTATTATTACTTTACATCGTGATTATTTACCAAGTTCCTGGACAATGTATCGTGATTTAGATATTTATCCCTCCAACTTTTTCCTTGCATTATTAATGAAAATTATGGTGTTTTTGTTATTTGTTGGAATATATTATTTGGTAAAAATTCAGATAGAAAAAATTACCAAAACTAAGAGAATTGAGAATTAAAAATACCTTATTTTAATACAATAAAAACTTTTAAGGGTGTAGTAACCAAAAAACACAGTCCTATATTTACAAAACTACACCAAAACTTAAAAGATTTTTATATGCTCAATAACCAAAAAGTAACCCAACTATTATCACAAAAATTCAATTCAAACATCTGTATTTATGGCGGTTTTCCAAAAAGTAAATACACTTCTATACTTGATGTAAATAACGGAACTAATTTTATTACTTCAGATAATCTAATCTATTCCTTTAAAGATCACGAACGCCATCGGTGGTTTACCGTTGTAAATTCATTTCACGCAAATGGAAAAGAATATTTTCCAAGTATTGGCGATCATTATACTTTAGAAAACGGAATACAATATAGTTTTACAACCAAAGACGAAATTGTAGAAATGGCGGTTGCGTATTTCAGTAAACATGTGTCGGTAAGTTGATTGCGGGGTTCCGACTTCGCTCAGCCTGACAAGATTGTGGCTTTTATCGTATTGCATTTTTAAACTGGACTGAAGTCCAGCCCTACAATATGGATCATTCCTTCGGAATTTTTGTTTTTCATTACATGAAAAAGAAATCTTTTTCTTTTTTGTATTTATTGTTCATCTTATCGAAGCTAAGAAAAGAGCCAGAGGCTCGGCCTATATTGTAGGGCTGGACTTTAGTCCAGTTCAAGGCATAGTTTGTAGCGCCGGATTTTAATCCGGTTTAGGGTGTAATTTTTATGTACCAAATTTTTACATCAATGTAATTCATTTTAAACTGGACTAAAGTCCAGCCCTACAATATGGATCATTCCTTCGGAATTTTTGTTTTTCATTACATGAAAAAGAAATTTTTTTCTTTTTTTTATCTATTGTTCATCTTATCGAAGCTAAGAAAAGAGCCAGAGGCTCGGCCTATATTGTAGGGCTGGACTTTAGTCCAGTTCAAGGCATAGTTTGTATGTATCGATTTTAATCCGGTTTAGGGTATAATTTTATGTACCAAATTTTCACATCAATGTAATTCATTTTAAACTGGACTGAAGTCCAGCTCTACAATATGGATCATTCCTTCGGAATTTTTGTTTTTCATTACATGAAAAAGAAATCTTTTTATTTTTTGTATTTATTGTTCATCTTATCGAAGCTAGGAAAAGAGCCAAAGGCTCGGCCTATATTGTAGGGCTGGACTTTAGTCCAGTTCAAGGCATAATTTGTATGGATCGGATTTTAATCCGGTTCAAGACATATAATCTAATTTAATATGAAACGATCTTTTAAAATATTATGAAAAAAAATAAAATTCGTAGAAATGAAAATAGAAATAAATTATAGAGATTAACATTAAAATTAGACTTTTGTTTTAACTTTGTTGAACAACTTTAGTAAATTAATATCATGCAAGCAATTAATATCACAGCATATACAGAAGACGCTTCTCAAATAGAAGCTGTAAAAGCTTTTATGAAAGCACTAAAGATCAAATTTGAGATAGCTAATGTGAAACCTTACGAGTTATCTACAGAACAGCAGCAAATTTTAGATAGTCAAATTAATTCAGACAAAAGCCAATATACAGATGCTGAATCACTATATACTGATTTAAAAAAGAAGTATGAATTATAAGATTATTGTTTCTCCAATTGCATTAAAAAACATTGAAGAAGCTGTTGAATACTATATATCAAAAGTTAGTAAGAAAGTCGCCTTAGGCTTTCTTAATGATTATAAAAAAGTTTACAAAGCCTTACAAATAAATCCTTTTTGTCAATTTCACGATAATAATTATCGCTATATTCCATTTAAAAAATTCCCATACATTGCATTTTTTATAGTTGATGAGTTATCAAAAACGATATTTTTAAATGCTATTTTTCATACATCTCAAAATCCAGAAAAAACATCCATAAGATAAAAAATAACAGAATCGACCAATATGGTAGCGCCGGATTTTAATCCGGTCTAAAGCGTGTTTTTATTATGCGTTTTTAAACTGGACTAAAGTCCAGCCCTACAATATTAGCCGAGCCTCTGGCTCTTTTTTTGGACGGAATAAAATTCCGAAGGAATGATCCATATTGTAGAGCTGGACTTCAGTCCAGTTTAATAACGGGAATTATTCCGTCGTAAATTCGTGTAAAATTACCAACGCCCAACCTTATAATAGCAAAAAAATAATTTTTATGTTTTAATGTTTCTAATGCAAATTCAATATTTGCTCTTAAAAATCCTTCAGTAAAGGATATACTTTTTTAAACTTATTGAACGCAGCTTCATATACATTTTTATGTTTCGTGTTAGGAAAATAGGTTTGTCCCGTTTTGTTATCATTTGTGATCTCCTCGCCGAGTGATTTTAAACCTATAAGAACAGCTCCCCACGAAGATCCTTCGATAGTTTGCGAAGTTTCAACCTGCATCTGAAAAATATCAGCAACCATTTGGAGCCACAGTTCGCTTTTACCAAATCCGCCGCTGGCCATAACTTTTGTTTCTTTTCTATGTTCGGGATCCGGAATTAAAATTTCTGTGATTTGGAACAATCCAAATAAAATTCCTTCTAAAGTGGCTCGTACCAAGTGCGCTTGTGTATGCGTAATCTGCATTCCTAAAAGAGTTCCCTGAGCCGAGGCATCCCAGATTGGCGCTCGTTCTCCCAATAAATAAGGTACAAAAAGCAGTCCATCAGAACCCGCAGGAATTTTTGCGGCTTCTTCAATAAGAACTTCTAAAGATTGTGTTGTATTTAGCAAAGTTTCTTTCAGCCATTGTAAAACTATCGCACCATTATTGACAGCACCTAAAGTAAGATATTGATTATCCATTAAATGATAGCACTGCGTGCGCATTTGGCCATCAAGATACGGTTTGTCAATGGGCAGTCGCACTGCTCCGCTTGTGCCAATAGTCAAAGCAATACAATTTTTGTTCATGGCGCCTGTTCCGAGATTGGCCAACGCACCGTCGCCACCGCCCATTATATAAAGAAAATCATCTGAAATTCCTTTGCATTGGTGTGTGACTTCGCAAACTTTAGATAGTTGATCTGGCTTTATGTTTAAGAAATCCAAAACTTCCTCATCCCAATCTAAAGTATGAATGTTTAACAATCCGGTTCCAGATGCCATTGAGGTGTCTGTATAATATTCATTGGTCAAATGATGCCAGACATATTCTTTTATACTGATGAATTTATAGGTTTTGGAAAATAGTTCAGCGTCAAATTCTTTGAACCAGGCAATTTTTGTCAAGGGAGAAAAAGGATGAATTGGTATTCCGGTTTTTTGATAAAAGTGTTTTCCCTGATCTGAATTTTTAAGTTTTTCGGCAATTCCCGCAGCTCTGTTATCTGCCCATAAAATAGCATCTGTCAGTGGTTTTCCATTTTCGTCAATTGCAATAACACTTTGCATCGCCGAGCTAAAACTGATGAACTGAGGCTGAATTCCGTTTGTAATCTCATCAATACATTCCTTTACGGTTTGCAAAATTTCGTGCGGTTTTTGAACACTCCATTCGGGCTTGGGATGATACATGCTGTACGACTTAGCAATTTGTCGAAGTACATTTCCCCTTTTATCAAAACAAACGGCTTTTGTTGCTGTTGTTCCAATGTCAATGCCAATATACAATGCTTCCATGTTATTTATTTGATCCATAAATTTAAAAGTAATACCCCAATTAATCCCATTACTCCTATAATTGTTTCCATAACCGTCCAGGTTTTAAAAGTGTCTGACACGCTAATGCCAAAATATTCCTTAAACATCCAAAAACCAGTATCGTTTACATGCGAGCACATTAAGCTTCCAGCGCCAATAGACAAAACCATTAATTCCGGACTCACACCAGATGCAATCACTAAGGGCTGTACAATTCCCGCAGCGGTTAATCCGGCGACTGTCGCAGATCCTAAAGCAATACGAATAATAGTAGCAATCAGCCAGCCTAACAATAAAGGGGAAAGAGAGGATTGTTCGAAAAAAGTACTTAAATCTGTTCCTATTCCGCTGTCTATTAATACTTGTTTAAAAGCACCGCCGGCAGCAATTATTAAAATAATCATCGTAGCTGCACTTAAAGCACTACCCGATTTGTCCATGATATCCTGCATTTTTCTTCCGCGCAAAATAACTAAGGTAAATACAGCAAAAAGTATTGCAATTAACATTGAAGTCAGCGGATTTCCAATAAAAAGCAATACGGCACATAACGCACTTTTTTTGGGCAAAATTAATTCACTGAACGTAGCAGTGGCCATTAAAAAAACTGGAACTAAAGCCGTTACAATGCTAATTGCAAAAGAAGGCATTTCTGATTCTGTGAAAGTTTTACTGTCGAATAATCCTTTTGGCGGAAAGGCATTTATTTTTTTTATAAATTCAGGAAAGATGATTCCGGCCATGAAAAGTGCCGGAAGCGCAACTATAAGTCCGTAAAGAAGTGTTTTACCAATATTGGCCTTAAAAATAACTGCAATTGCTGTTGGTCCCGGATGTGGAGGCAAAAAACCATGCGTAATAGAAAGTGCCGATGCCATAGCAATTCCCAAATAAATGATAGGCTGTTTAGTGCTTTTGGCCACGGCAAAAACCATTGGAATCAAAATTATAAACCCTGCATTATAGAACATAGAAATTCCAACAGAGAATCCGGTTATAACCATTGCCCATTTAATATACTGAATACCAAAGGACTTAATCATGACAGAACTGATTCGCTGTGCAGCGCCACTATCAGAAAGCAAATTTCCTAAAATAACGCCAAAAGCAATAATTAAAATTAAAGAACCTAACGTACTTCCTATTCCCTCCTGTATCGAATTGATTAAATCCGGAAAAGGCATCTGCTTAAAAATACCGACAAAGCAAGCGGCAATAATTAAGGAAATAAAGGCATTGAGTTTTACAACGGAAATTAGAATCAATAATAAGAGAATCCCGGCAATAAGAATCAGTAGCGACATAATTAAATTATTGAATGAGTGTTCTTTGAATTTGTCTCGTAAAAATATTACTTTCTATACGTAAAAAGGCGCCATTTAAAATTTAATATGTTAAATAAATTCCTTTAAAGCTGCTTAGAAAAATTATAAAAAAGATACGTTCTCGCCTAGCCCCGATCGAAACGGCATCTCCCGATTTAGAAAAATAAGGCTTTTTAGCCGTAGTTTTTGTTTATCGGGAATATAGTGGAGAGCGGGACTAAACGTTCTTTTGAAAACGGAATTTCTGCTCCTCAAAAGAATCTTAACCCAACTTTGCAGAATATCAGAAATAAAAACTACTTTTAAAAACGCTTCAAAAGCAACTTTTAAACCTTTTTATAATGCTCCAACTTAAAATAAAATCACAACTTATATTTGTTATTACTTTAACTATTACAAATTTTATATCTGCTCAGACATCAAAAGAAAAAAGCTATAACTTAATAGCAAAAGGCGCAGTTCTCACAAAACTATCCGATCAATTCAGTTTTACGGAAGGTCCTGCTTCAGATAAGAAAGGAAATATTTATTTTACAGATCAGCCTAATAATAGAATCATGAAGTGGTCGGTTAACGGCGAACTTTCTGTTTTTATGGAAAATGCAGGAAGGGCGAACGGTTTGTATTTTGATCACGCAGGCAACCTTTTGGCTTGCGCCGATGAAAAAAATGAGCTTTGGAAAATAGACAAGAACAAAAATTATACTGTAGTACTAAACAACTTTGAAGGAAAAAGGCTGAATGGCCCCAATGATCTTTGGGTTGACCCAAAAGGCGGAATCTATTTTACAGATCCTTTTTACCAAAGGGATTATTGGAAACATACCTCGAAAGAAATAGAGAAAGAATGTGTTTACTATTTATCTCCGGATAAATCCAAAATTATAAACGTTGGGGATGACCTTGTAAAACCTAATGGCATTATTGGAACTTCGGATGGAAAAACCTTATACGTAGCAGATATAGGAGCAAATAAAACGTACTCTTATACTATCGAAAGTAATGGTTCTTTAAGCAAAAAAACACTGTTTACTGAATCAGGTTCAGATGGAATGACAATAGACAAATCCGGAAATATTTACTTATGCGGAAAAGGAGTTACTGTATTCAATCCGCAAGGAGAAAAAATAGCCCATATTGATGTTCCTGAACCATGGACAGCTAATGTTTGTTTTGGAGGAAAAAAATTTAAAACATTATTTATTACTGCCGGTAAAAGTGTTTATACGATAGAAATGAGTGTTCGGGGAATGAAATAATCGAAAATTTTGATTGAAATTTTATTCGATATTGAGAAAATCAGATTTTTTCAGAATTAAAAAACTTCAAAATCATCTTAATTTGATTCGAATTTGGGTTGAATTTTACTTAAAATGAAATTTTACAAAAACACAAAACCTTTCGAAATACCTTATTTTACTACTATTTTAGTACTCTCTATGATTGCATAAGAAAATATTATGACAAATTTATTTCATTATTAGAAAAACCGCCATACATTTGCCTAACAGTGTTAAACAATTTAATACTCGAATATAATGGCTAGCAAAGATCGAATTTTAAGACAAAAAGAAGAGACAAGGAATAATATCCTTGGGGCTGCTTATGATATCGTAAAAGATGAAGGCTGGAATGGTTTGAGTATGCGTAAAATTGCCGACAGAATCGAATATACTGCTCCTATTATTTATGAATACTTTTCGAATAAGGAAGCAATACTTGAAGAATTGACAGGTAAAGGTTTTATTAAACTAACTAAAGAACTACAAGTTGCAATAGATAAGTTTGAAAAACCGGAAGATCAATTAGAAGCCATGTGGATGACTTACTGGGACTTCGCTTTTACAAATACTGAAATGTACCAACTAATGTTTGGTGTTCAAATGACCTGCTGCGCACAGCGATGTTCGGCTCAGGAGGGACCTTACAAATTATTCACCGGAGTTATTGCTGATGTAATGAAAGACAGCAATCCTAGTGAAGATATCATTAAACAAAAATATTTTACTTTCTTTTCTGTTATTCATGGTTTAATCGCCATCAACATCATTAACAAAAGTGATATTTTAGAAACAATAAATGCTCAAATTTTGAAAGATGCCATTGGTGGTATCATCAAATCGATACAATAGATTTTTTTTTCAATTTTTACTTAACAGTGTAAAATAATTTAATTGGATAATATAAAATCCTTTTTTTTATAACCTTAACTTAACACTGTTAGAAAATTTAATAGAGTAATAAAAGCTCTTTTTTTAGACTTTTACTTAACGCCGTTAAATATTTTAATAATGATTAAAATAGAATTGAAAAAGCTTAAAGTATGAAAGTTTGCGCACATTTACTTAACAACGTTAGATAATTTAATTTAATTAGATATGAATCCCGAGAATGCCAGAATACCTAAGAATTTAATCCGAGAAAATGTTCAACCAATTAAAACCAATATGAAAATGAAAAATGTAATAATTATAACCAGTTTTGTTCTGGCTTTAGTATTAAGCAGCTGTGGCGACAAAAATCAGGCGCCTACTGCTCCACCACCGCCGGTTTTACCTGTGTTGGCTATAACAAGTGCAAATACAACTACTGATGCTGAATATCCAGCTTCTATACAAGGAACTGTAGATGTTGAAATTCGCCCGCAAGTAAGCGGAAACCTTGACAGAATTTTTGTTGACGAAGGTGCTTATGTAAGTAAAGGACAAACTTTATTCAAAATAAACGAACGACCTTTTCGTGAGCAGTTAAACAATGCTTTAGCAAGTTTACACGCTGCAGAAGCGGCTTTGATCAACGCTAATTTAGAAGTTGATAAATTGACTCCTTTAGTTCAAAATAAAGTAGTTTCTGATTATCAGTTAAAAACGGCTAAAGCTTCTCAAAAAATTGCTGCTGCAAATATTGAACAGGCAAAAGCCTTGGTAGGTTCTGCTAAAATTAATTTAGGATATACAAATGTTACAGCTCCAGTTAGCGGATACATAGGAAGATTACCTAAAAAACAAGGAAGTTTAGTTTCTGCTTCTGATGTTGAAGCTTTAACAACTTTATCAGATGTTCACGAAGTATTTGCTTATTTCTCTTTAGGTGAAACTGATTTTATCAACTTTAAAGAGCAATATAAAGGAAGTTCACTTGGTGATAAAATTAAAAAATTACCTCCAGTTACTTTGATTTTGGCAGATAACAATGCTTATCCTCAAACCGGAAAAATTGATATGGTTGACGGACAGTTTGATAAAACTACCGGAGCAATCACAATTAGAGCAACTTTCCCAAATGCAAACGGAACATTACGTTCTGGAAACACAGGAAGAATCCGTTTAGGATTACAACACGACGATGCGATTTTAGTTCCACAGTCGGCTACAGTTGAAATGCAGGATAAAGTATTTGTTTTCACTGTAGGTAAAGACAACAAAGTAACTAAAATGCCTATTACAGTTGTGGGTAAAAGCGGTACCAATTATTTAATTAAAGAAGGTGTAAAAACTGGTGACCAAATCGTGTTAAGCGGTATTGACAAACTTCAGGATGGACAAGCGATTCAGCCAGAAAAATCAACTAAAGTTGCCGAAGTAACTAATAAAAAATAATTCTAAAAGACAATGTTCAAAATATTTATACAAAGACCTGTACTGGCAACCGTAATCTCCATTTTATTGGTGATTCTTGGAGTACTTGGTTTAACTAAACTGCCTTTACAACAGTTTCCTGATATTGCGCCGCCATCGGTTTTGGTAACGGCGGTATATCCGGGAGCCAACGCAGAAACGGTTTTACGTTCTGTGGCACCTTCAATCGAAGAATCTATAAATGGTGTAGAAAACATGACTTACATGAGTTCTACAGCAAGTAACGACGGTACTTTAGCAATTACTGTTTTCTTTAAACTTGGTACAGATGCTGACCAAGCTGCTGTAAACGTTCAAAACAGAGTTGCGCAGGCAACGAGCCAGCTTCCTGCAGAGGTTGTACAACAAGGTATTGTTACGGCGAAACAACAAAACAGTTTCATCATGGCAATTGGTATGTACACTGATGATGAAGCAAAATACGATCAGACATTTGTTGCCAACTATGCACAAATCAATATTATTCCGGAGTTAAAACGTATTCCGGGTGTAGGTTCTGCCAGTATTTTTGGTGGTGTAAAAGATTACTCTATGCGTGTTTGGTTAAACCCAACACAAATGTCAACTTACAAAGTGACGCCAAGCGAAGTTATGGGCGCTATTCAGGACAAAAGTTTGGAAGCGGCTCCGGGTAAATTTGGAGAGCGAAGCAAAGAAGTTTTTGAATACGTTATTAAATACAAAGGAAAATTAACTAAACCAGAAGATTATGGAAATATTGCTATACGTTCTAATGCAGATGGTTCAGTACTTCGCTTAAAAGATGTTGCGAGAGTAGAACTTGGAGCATATTCTTATAACAGTTTAACTCGTTTAAATGGTAAAAAAGGAATTGTAATTGGGGTTATTCAGTTAGCTGGATCAAACTCAAATGATATTCAGATTGCCATTAATAAAATGATGGAAAAGGCTTCTAAAGATTTTCCTAAAGGCATAAAACACAATATTTTCTATAGTACAAAAGTATCTCTTGACCAATCTATTGAACAAGTTGAGCATACATTATTAGAAGCTTTTATACTTGTATTTATTGTGGTATTTATCTTCTTGCAAGATTTTAGATCAACATTAATCCCGGCTATTGCTGTACCTGTAGCAATTTTAGGAACGTTCTTCTTCATGCAGTTATTCGGATTTTCGATCAACCTTTTAACACTTTTCGCATTAATTCTGGCGATTGGTATTGTGGTCGATGATGCCATTGTGGTAGTCGAAGCGGTGCATGCGAAAATGGAGCATAAACGCTTGTCTCCAAAAGTCGCAACCCATGAAGCAATGCACGAAATAACGGGTGCTATTATCTCGATTACGCTGGTAATGGCTGCTGTATTCCTGCCGGTTGGTTTTATGGAAGGTTCTACAGGAGTTTTCTATCGTCAGTTTGCCTTTACTATGGCAATTGCAATTGTAATTTCGGCTGTTAATGCCTTAACATTGAGTCCGGCGCTTGCGGCATTATTCTTAAAAGATAATCACGGAGCACACGATCACAACGCAGCTTATGTAAAAAAAGGATTTAAAGAAAAATTCTTTACCGCTTTCAACAGCAGTTTTGAATCTTTAACGAATCGTTACGTAGGCGGACTTAAATTCTTAATCAGAAGAAAATGGTTGAGTTTAGGCGGATTAGCTTTAATTGTTGTGGCAACGATTGTAATGGTAAAAACAACTCCTGCAGGATTTATTCCAACAGAGGATCAAGGATTTATTGCGATTGCCGTAAATACACCATCTGGAACATCATTAGACGGAACTCAAAAAGTAATGACCGAAGCTGAAAATACTTTAAAAGCATTAGACGCTTCAAGATTCGTAACCGCGATTTCAGGTTTCAACTTATTGACCAACTCTACAAGTCCATCTTCTGCAGTTGTATTCGTATTGCTTAAACCAAACGAAGAACGAGGCGAAGTAAAAAACATTGACGAAATCATGAATCAGGTTCGTGGTAAACTGGGCGCTATTTCTGGCGGAAGTTTCTTCGTATTCAGTTTCCCAACTGTACCTGGATTTAGTAACGTTGAGGCTTTAGATTTAGTTTTACAAGATAAAACTGGAGGAAAACTGGATAAATTCAGTGGAATTTCTCAAAACTTTATCGGTGAATTAATGAAGCGTCCGGAAATTGCAGTTGCCTTTACCTCTTTCAAAGCAGATTATCCGCAATTACAATTGGAAGTTAACGATGAAAAAGCAAATCAATTAGGCGTAAATGTAAAAGACATTCTGCAAACCATGCAGGCTTACTTTGGTAGCGCACAAGCATCAGACTTCAACAGATTTGGTAAATACTACCGTGTTGTAGTTCAGGCTGACATTGCAGACAGAGCTGATCCAACAGCAATTGACCGTGTATTTGTGAAAAACAGAACAGGCGAAATGGTGCCAATAAATACTTTAGTAAAACTAACTCGTATTTATGGTTCAGAAACCGCATCACGATACAATTTATTTAACTCAATTTCTATTAATGCCATTCCAAAACCAGGATTTAGTTCAGGAGATGCCATTAAAGCAATTGAAGAAGTAGCAGCACAACAATTACCTGCAGGTTACGGGTTTGAATTCTCGGGCCAAACTCGTGAGGAGATATCATCCGGAGGACAATCCGCAACAATATTCTTACTGTGTTTGATATTCGTTTATTTCTTACTTGCTGCACAGTACGAAAGTTACATTTTGCCTTTGGCAGTAATCTTATCAATCCCTGCAGGTATTTTTGGAGTATTCGTAGCTATTGGTTTAACTGGAATTGAGAACAACATTTATGTACAAGTTGCCCTTGTCATGCTGATTGGACTTCTCGCCAAAAATGCCATTCTGATCGTCGAATTTGCCGTACAGAAAAGAAAATCGGGACAAGCGTTAGTTAGAGCTTCAATCGATGCTGCAAAATTACGTTTACGACCAATTATCATGACGTCTCTTGCCTTTATCGTAGGTTTAATACCAATGATGAGCGCCACAGGGCCATCAGCTCAAGGTAACCACTCTATTAGTATTGGTGCCGCCGGAGGTATGATTTCAGGAGTAATTCTAGGTTTGTTTATCATTCCTGTTTTATTCATCATCTTCCAGCATTTACAAGAAAAGGTTTCTGGAAAACCAGTTGCCGTAATCCATAATGAAGAAAAAGAATAAATGGAAAACTATATAACCACAGCTTTAGTAGCCATCATAATTGGCATCGCTTATATATCGTACAGAATCTCAAAAGATCTTGAAACTAAAGAGACTTGTACAGAAATTTAATAAAAGAAAGAATGAAAAATCATATAACCAAAATCGTGACCTTCGCCATTCTGATCACGACCTTAATATCCTGTAAAGTTTCGAAGGATATTGAAACTCCAAAAGATGCATTTCCTGAGAATTTCAGGAATGCATCAACTTCGAGTGATACAACAAGTATTGCTGATGTGGAGTGGAAAAACTTCTTTACCGAAAAAGATATTATCAAATTGATCGACAGCGCCGTTGCAAGAAACAACGATTTGCAGATTGCCGAAAAGAACATTGAAATTGCACAATACAGATTTACACAATCAAAATGGGGAAATGTACCTCAGGTTAATTTATTTGTAAATGCAAGTACAAGCAATCCGTCAGACAATAGTTTTACAGGATTGAACCTAAATCAGGCAATTGGTGCTAAACATATAGATGATTATTCTGCCGGAGCTTCACTTTCGTGGGAAGCTGATATCTGGGGAAAAATCAGAAATCAGAAAAAAGGTGCTTACGCAGGGTATTTACAATCTGCAGAAGTTAAAAAAGCATTGCAGACCAATATTGTTGCCAATGTTTCAAGAGGATATTACAATCTTTTAATGCTGGATGCTCAATTAGAAATTGCCAGACAAAATCTAAAATTAAATGATAGTACAACTAATATTATCAAATTAAAATACGATGCTGGTCAGGTAACTACGTTGGCGATTCAACAATCTGAAGCACAGAAATTAAATTCAGCGCAATTGATTCCGTTATTGGAACAAAACATTGCGATTCAGGAAAATGCTTTAAGTGTTTTAACTGGTTCTTTTCCGAATTCGAAAGAAAGAACAATTAAATTAAGTGCGATTGAAGTTAAAAACAATACCGCTATCGGAATTCCATCTTCATTAGTAAGCAGAAGACCTGATGTAAAAAGTGCTGAATTAGCTCTTAAAGCGGCAAACGCAAATGTTGGAATCACAAAAGCGGATTTATATCCAACTTTAAGAATTACTGCTCAAGGCGGAGTAAACTCTTTTGAAACCAGCAATTGGTTCAACATTCCGGCTTCATTATTCGGAACTGTTGCAGGAGGTTTAACACAACCGCTTTTGAACAACAAAAGAGTGAGAACTCAATATAATATTGCTGTTGCAGAAAGAGAAAAAGCTGTTTTAAGTTTTAGACAATCTGTTTTGGTTGCTGTAAGCGAAGTTTCTGATGCTTTAGTTAAAGTAGAGAAATTACAACAACAGGAAACTTTCTTGAAAGAAAAAGTAAAAACTTTACAGCAAGCAATTAAAAATGCTAACCTTTTATTCAAAAATGGTATGGCAGAATATCTTGAAGTTTTAACAGCGCAGGCAAATTTATTGCAAAGCGAACTAGAACTTGCTGATGTTAAAAGACAACAACTTACAGCCAATACTGAATTGTACCGCGCTCTGGGCGGAGGCTGGAAATAATACCTGTTACATTACCCGTTAATTATTTATTTTTTGAGAGGAAAACGCTGTGAGACTTAGGTTTCATGGCGTTTTTTAGTTTTTTTTGCCACTAAGGCACTAAGGCGCTAAGTTTTTTTAAGTTTCTCGCAGATTTTGCAGATTGACCAGATTTTTTTTATGCCACAGATTACTCAGATTAAAAGGATTTTTATCTGCTTAATCTCCAAAATCTGCGAGAGCTTTTTTTATTCTCATTTTTTGTCAGGCTGAGCGAAGTCGAAGAAAAAATCCTTCGACTTCGCTCAGGATGACAAACTGTATGGTTACTTCTCTCCTACTATCGGTTCCAAAAAAAACTTAAAAAAACTTTGCGCCTTCGCGTCTTTGTGGCAAATAATCTTAAATCAAAAAACTTGTCCCAAATGCCCCTAAAATAGTCGTAAATAACTATTTCATGAAAAAACAAGAATAGTATATTTGTAATACATTAACTAATAACTATTTAAAAATAAACCACATGAAAAAAGCAAAAATTATTTTTTGGATTGCAACTACTATTATTTTTCTATTCGAAGGCGTTATGCCAGCTTTGACTTCCCAGTCTGAAATGGCTAAAGAAGGGATCAGACATTTAGGTTATCCTGAGTATTTTGGAAATGCATTGGTGATTTTCAAAATTCTGGGAGTTCTCGTTTTAGTAATTCCGTCTGTTCCTAAAAATGTAAAAGAATGGGCTTACGCCGGATTTGGTTTCGACTTTATATTTGCTTCTATAAGTCATTTTGCGGTTGATGGCATTAACTTTCAAAGTTTCTTTCCGTTAATCTTTTTAGTGATTTTGGCAATCTCATATATCTATTATCATAAAATCGAGCGATACAAAAATATTGCTTTGTAAAACATTCCTGCGATGATAGAAGTTTTTAAAACAAATGTTCAGGAAGTTGAGCAATCAGTAATGATTGTTGGGAAACTTCTTGAACATTTCCCAAACAGCATCGTCAATTTTGATCTCGAAGACTGCGATAAAATCCTTCGGGTTCACGCCGCTTCTATTTCAAACCATAAGATAATCGAACTTCTAAATTCGCATGGTTTTCATTGCGAAGCACTTCCGTAAAATCACAATTTATTGATTTACAAAATATTGCAATAAAAATCGTACTTTTGAGATATTAACATCTAAACCACAAAAATGAATTTACCTGCAGAACATCAAACTGTAATGCCTTACCTTATTCTTAAAGGCGCATCGCAATTTATAGATTTTACAAAAAATGTTTTCGGAGCTTCAGAAACGCATTCGAAGGCAGTCCGCGAAGACGGAACCATAATGCATGCCGAAATTACCTTAAACGGAAGCACAATTATGGTAACCGATGAAACTGAAGACTGGTCAAAACAAACGGCCAACTTATTTGTTTATGTTCTTAATGCCGATAAAACCTATCTAAAAGCATTAGAAAACGGCGCCGTTTCTTTAATGGGATTAAGCGATCAGGATTACGGCAGAACCTGCGGCGTAACAGATCCTTTTGGAAATGTCTGGTGGATTACTTCCGTAAATTAAACCTTAAAAATCAATAATATGAAGACAGACGTTCAAAAAGATATTGTTGAAACATTCAAAAAATTAAATGATATTCTATCAAAATTTTCTGAAAACGAATTAAATCAGGTTCCGTTTCAAGGAAGCTGGACTCCCGGACAAGTTGTGCAGCATATTATTTTAGCCTGTTCCGGATTTCCCGAATTATTTGCCGGAAATACGGAAAAAACAACCCGAAAACCCGATGAAAAAATTAAAGATATTGAAGGGCTGTTTTTAAACTTCAACATAAAAATGGATGCTCCTGTATTTCTGAAACCCGAGAAAAAAGAATACAATAAAAATGCATTAAACATAGAATTACTCAGACTTGAATCTGAGTTATTAGATTGTGCCGAAAAATACGATTTAACCCTAACCTGCTTAGATTTTCAGGTTCCGGGCTTTGACAAATTCACCATGTACGAATGGATTGATTTTGCATTAGTTCACACCCAAAGACATACGCATCAATTAAATTCTATTTTTCAACACATAACCAAACTCTAAATTAATGACATCAAAATCTAAAACTATTTTATACTCTGGTTTACTCGCAGGAACTTTAGATATTCTTGCGGCAATTTTAGTTTACTCTGTTATATTACATCAAACAACTGCCGAAAAAATTCTGCAGTCTATTGCAAGTGGCATTTTTAAACAGCATGCATATACAGGCGGTGCACAAATGGTTTTTTATGGTTTATTACTGCATTATTTTATCGCATTTGCTTTTGCCTATTTTTATTATAAGATATATCCGCACGTTCCTATTTTGAAAAAGAATATTGTTGTTTCGGGAATTGTCTATGGAATTTTTGTCTGGATTGTAATGAACCTTATTGTGCTTCCAATTGTATTTCCAAAACTTCCATCAAAAGAATTTGATCTTCCCTTAATCATTTCTGTTTTAATTTTAATCGTCTGCATTGGTTTGCCAATTGCTTTTGTAACTAAGAAAAGTTATGAGATATGAGATATGAGTTATTAGCTTAACGCAATAATTTTAACGCAAAGCACGCTAATATTTTTTAAAAGGCTGCATTTTCAATGCTGAAGTTCGCAAAGCTTTGCGAACTTTGAGTTTTAGTAAAAAACTAACTTATTAAAAATCTTAGCGTCCTTTGCGTTAAAACTATCTCAGCCCGCTTTGCGTTAAAATTATAAGTATAGATTAAAAACAAAAAAGCGAAATCAACACAACAGTTAATTTCGCTTTTTTAAACAATAAACTTGAAATTTTAAACTCTTGATCTTCCGCTTATTAATGAGATAATAAATAAAACTAAAAATATAAAGAATAAAATTTTTGCGATACTAGCGGCTCCGGCAGCAATTCCTCCAAAACCAAAAATTCCGGCTACTATAGCTAGAATAATAAATGTGACTGTCCAACGTAACATAATATTGAAATTTAAGTTATAATAATGTGACTTTTACAAGTCTGATTTGTTTGTCTCTCAAAGTTCTCTTTTACTTACAAAAACAATTAACTCAAACGGTATATTTATTATCGCAATCCATTACAAATCATAAATTTATCAGGCTCTTTTAGAATTTTGGTCTCAACGTTATACAATTCCCATCCAGAAGCTTTAGAGTTAATTTTTTGATCGATTGAGTTAATTACCGCTGCGTTCCCAAGGTAATTTTATTCAAAATTAAAAACTGGCTCAGTTGAATCTTATAAAAAGATACTGTTATATAAATAAGGTATTTTTCTTAACAAAAAGTCATTTTTAATAGTATAACATTATTATGGTGCCGCCAATAAAAAAATTGTGGCGGCTACTTTGAACCTTGACGACTTATTAACAGAACTAAAACAGAATCCCCATGAAGAAGATATCAAATAAATCGAAAATTGTTTTTCTTTCAACATTTCCTCCAACACAATGTGGAATAGCAACTTATACTCAGGATACAATTAAAGGAATTACCGACATTTTTGGTAAATCAATAACTTGTGAAATTTGTGAATTAGTAGACAATCCAAAGACAAATTCGACACAGGCCTTTACATTAAACACAAAAGAAAGAGCAGAGTACACAAAAGTTGCCGAAGAAATTAATAAAGATAAAAATGTGAAACTAGTTCACATTCAGCATGAATTCGGTTTGTTTGGCGGTAATTATGGTGATCATTTACTAGATTTTTTAAATGCAGTAAAAAAACCTATAACCTATACTTTTCACACCGTTATTCCAAACCCGAATAACGAATTGAAAACTTTTGTGAAATTACTTTTGAGCTACAGCAATTCTGTTTTTGTAATGACAAATCAGTCAAAAGAAATTTTAATACAAGACTACAACATTGACGAAGATATCATTACAACAGTGGCGCATGGAACGCATATTGTAATTTATGAAGAACCGGCACAAGCAAAAGCAAAATTTGATATTCAAAACAAAATTGTACTCTCAACTTTTGGACTTTTGGGCGAAGGAAAAAATATCGAAACAGGTCTACAGGCTTTGGCTAAAATCGTCGAAAAAGAACCAAATGTATTGTATTTAATTATTGGCAAAACACACCCTAATTTAATTAAAGACGGAGTTGATACTTATAGAGATAAACTGGAAGCACTTGTTGACGAATTAAATTTACACAATAATGTTCGTTTCATTAATCAATATTTAGATACAGAGGAACTTTTAGAATATTTAAAAGCAACCGATATTTATTTGTTTACTTCAAAAGATCCAAACCAGGCTGTAAGCGGCACTTTTGCTTATGCAATGAGCTGCGCCTGCCCTATGGTCGCATCAAAAATTGCACATACAAAAGAAGTTTTAACTTCTGACTGTGGTGTTCTGGTTGATATTGGAAATGTGGATCAATTTGCAGAAGAAACCTTAAAATTGATTTCAAATGAAAATTTAAGACGTGAAATGGGAATCAATGCATTCACTAAAATGAGAGCTTCATCTTGGGAAAATGCCGCATTAACACTCATGAATACTTATAAAAAGTTAATCGAAAATCCATCAGATGTAAAATACAGTTATCCTGATATTCAATTAAGACATATTAAAAGATTAACTACAGATCTTGGAATTATTCAATTTAGTAAAATTTCAGTTCCTGATCTGGATTCCGGTTATACTTTAGATGATAATGCACGCGCTTTAATCGCATTTTGTGCACACTATAAATTAACCAGGGACAAAGACGATCTTCCGTATATTTTAATTTATTTGGATTTTATCGAAAGATGTCAAAAACCAAAAGGAAATTTCATCAATTATGTCGATCAGGAAAACCGTGAACATATTGAGCAAAATGCCGAAGTTAATTTAGAAGATTCAAATGCAAGAGCAATCTGGGCTTTAGGAACTGTAGTTTCAAATTCAGA
Source organism: Flavobacterium sp. NLM (assembly GCF_002210235.1). Classification (NCBI taxonomy): domain Bacteria; kingdom Pseudomonadati; phylum Bacteroidota; class Flavobacteriia; order Flavobacteriales; family Flavobacteriaceae; genus Flavobacterium; species Flavobacterium sp. NLM. The sequence continues at coordinate 49,980 of NZ_LIAC01000002.1, read as the reverse complement.
TATCCTTCCTGAAAACATTTCTAAAAAAGCAGCAAAATGTTTCCTTAATTCCTTAAAATGGGCAGAAAATATTCAATCGCCTCGTTCTATTGGTTTTGCAACAAAAGGATTGTATTTGTATCATAATGCCGTTCCAAATTTATATGTGGCAGCCATTATCAATAAGCTAAATGCAAAACTACTGGCAAATTACGAAGATACAGCTACTGAAGACTGGCAGTGGTTTGAAAATTATTTAACGTACGGAAACGGAATTCTGCCAGAATCTATGTTGTACGCTTATTTAATTACAAACAAACCAGTTTACAAAAAAGTAGCCTTAGATTCATTAGATTTCTTATTGTCGAAAACATTTGTTGACGGAAATTTTAAAGCAATCTCAAATCAAAGCTGGTATCACAAAGGTTCAGAACCACAAGAATATGGAGAACAGCCAATTGATGTTACCTATACAATTCAGACATTAAATGCTTTTTATAACACATTTGAAACTCCGGAATACAGAAAGAAAATGAAAATTGCATTTAACTGGTTTTTAGGAAAAAATCATTTAAATCAAATTATGTATAATCCCGTAAGCGGCGGCGGTTACGACGGTCTTGAAAAAAACAATGTAAACTTAAATCAAGGAGCAGAATCAACCGTATGTTACTTAACCGCAAGATTAATAATGGAAAAATTTGCTCATGACGAATCTAAAGTTATTCCTTTAAATAAATTGAGAACCGGAGTAGCGATCAATTCTTAAAAAAATTATAGAAAAATTCCAATTAAAAAATTCCAAATTCCAAAGTTGGGATTTGAAATTTAAAATTTGTAATTTTATAACGTAATAGACTGACCAAAATTCTATTAAACCCGGAAAATCCCTTTCTTAATGAAAGGGATTTTTTGTTTACAGTAATAATTAATCTTAAAAATAAACTAAATAAATTTGCCTATCTACTAATAGGTAGTATCTTTGTCAAAAAATTACAGCCATGACAACACGGGAAAATATTATAGAAAAAGCAGATCAGTTTATTCGAAACAAAGGTTATAATGCGTTTAGTTTTAAAGATATTTCAAATGATATTGGCATAAAAACCGCTTCTATTCATTACCACTTCCCTACTAAATCTGATCTTGGCGTAGCGACCATAAAAGAACATATTGCCAGAACCGAGGCTTTAAAGAAAAGAGTAGCCAATGAATCTCCTCTAATAAAACTGGAAGCTTTTTTAGAGGTACAGGCACAAATAAAAAAAGAAAATAAAGTCTGCATTGTAGGTTCATTAGCAACAGATTTAAATACGCTCGACGAATCCATAAAAACAGAATTGCAAGGTTTTGCCCAAATCGTAATTACCTGGCTGACGGAAGTTTTAATCGAAGGAAAAGCACTCAAAATATTTGATTTTGAAATGGAACCAAGAACAAAAGCCATAATGATTGTAACCAATATGGTTGCCATTGTACAGCTTTCAAGACTTACAAACGATAGTGATTTTGACTTGGTAAGAGAAACAATATTAACAGAATTAAGACCTAAAAAATAATGAAAAGAGTTGTAGTAACAGGATTAGGAGCAGTAACTCCTATTGGAAATAATGTTCAGGAATTTTGGAATTCATTAATTAACGGAGTCAGCGGTGCTGCTCCTATAACAAGATTTGACACCACACAATTCAAAACTAAATTTGCATGCGAGGTTAAAAACTTTGATGCTTCGGCTATTTTTGAAAAAAACGAAATCAGAAAATACGATCTTTTCACACAATACGCATTGTACGCTGCAGACGAAGCCGTAAAAAATGCTAATATTGATTTTGATTCCTTAAACAAAAACCGAATTGGAGTGATATGGGGCTGCGGCGATGGCGGTATTTCAACTTTTGAAGAACAAATTGGAGAATATAAATTAGGAAATGGTACACCAAGATTCAGTCCGTTTTTCATTCCGAAAAGAATTGTGAATATAGCTTCGGGAGTTATTTCTATTAAATACGGACTTCGCGGCATTAACTATACAACGGCTGCAGCCTGTTCTGCCAGCAATACTGCAATTATAGATGCTTTCAATTATATACGTTGGGGAAAAGCAGATATGATGATCACCGGCGGTTCTGAAGCTTCGGTTACAGAATCTTCAATTGGCGGTTTTAACGCTTCAAAAGCATTGTCTACCTTAAATGATGATTACAGCAAAGCTTCAAGACCTTTTGATGAAACAAGAGATGGTTTTGTTTTGGGCGAAGGAGCCGGCGTTGTGATATTAGAAAGCTACGAACATGCGATAAAAAGAAACGCAGTAATTCTGGCCGAAATTGTAGGCGGAGGTTTAGCCGCAGATGCTTACCATTTAACGGGAACGCATCCTGAAGGTGAAGGAGCTGTTTTAGGAATGGAACTTGCGCTTGAAGAAGCCGAAATTTCTCCAGATCAAATTGATTATATTAATGCCCACGCAACTTCTACTCCAACCGGAGATTTAAGCGAACTTAAAGCTGTAGAAAAAGTATTTGGAATAAACCCGAATGCGAATATTAGTGCTACAAAATCTATGACTGGACATTTACTTGGCGGTGCCGGAGCAATTGAAGCGATTGCGTGTATAAAAGCGGTTCAGGAAAATGTTATTCCGCCAACGATAAACACACAAAACGTAGAACCGGAATTTGCAGATAAATTTAATTTGACACTTGGCAAAGCACAATCCAGAGAAGTGAATTATGCGATGAGCAATACTTTTGGTTTTGGAGGTCACGTTGCCAGTTCCATCTTTAAAAAATTCGAAGAATAAAAAATTACAAATATTTCATTTAAAAAAGGGGTTGCTCAATTATTGAGACAGTCACATTTATTATATATGTTTTTTTGTTCCGTAGGAACATTTCATCGGTAGAAAAATATATTGTTATTATTATTTACGTTCCGTAGGAACGTTTGATACGCCAGATATTAAAAATGATTTCAAAATCAAACGTTCCTAGGGAACGTTTGATACGCCAAGATTATTAAAAAACGATTTCCAAATCAAACCTTCCTACGGAACGTAAATATCGTTGATCTGCATTTTTTTCTACCTACGAAACATTCCTATGAATGATAACTGGATATACAAAAAGAGCTGTCTCAATTATTGAGACAGTCACATTTATTCTATATATTTTCATGTTCCATAGGAACATATCATCGGTAGAAAAATTATATTGTTATTATAATTTACGTTCCGTAGGAACGTTTGATACGCCAGATTATTAAAAAACGATTTCAAAATCAAACGTTCCTACGAAACGTAAATTTGGTTCATTTTTATTTTTTTCTACCTATGAAACATTCCTATGGAATGAATAACCGGATACATAAAAGGGCTGTCTTAAAATTGAGACAGCCCTTTTGTTTTCTATAGGATTCGTGTAACGCAGCATTCATAAAAATATTGTGATTTTATGAAAATTATATAAGCCTCAAAAAAAGTTGTGTAAAGTATTTTAACAAGTATAGAAGTAACTTTCATATATAATTTAAAAAGTACCATAAACTGTTAAATAATTGATTTTCAAATTACACCTAACTATAAAAACTAAACATTTTGATTCTCAGCCTAAAAAATACATTCGCACAAATTGGAGACGCAACATTGTTTGCCAAGAGGTTTTTTAAGGAGGTTTTTGTTCCTCCTTATGAGGCTAAAGAGTTTTTGAAACAATGTTACATCATCGGTTATAAGTCATTGCCCTTGGTGGCAATCACAGGTTTTATTATGGGATTAGTGCTCACGCTTCAATCCAGACCAACTTTAGTGAAATTTGGTGCCGAAAGCTGGCTTCCCGGAATGGTGGCACTGTCCTTAATTAGAGAAATTGCGCCCGTTATTACGGCCTTAATCTGCGCCGGAAAAATTTCGTCGGGAATTGGAGCCGAATTAGGTTCTATGAAAGTAACGGAGCAAATAGACGCTATGGAAGTTTCGGCTATTAATCCTTATAATTATTTGGTCGTAACGAGAATTTTAGCCTGTACGTTAATGGTTCCGTTATTGGTAATTTTTGCTGATGCCGTTGGAATTGTTGGCGGTTACGCCGGAATAAACATTCACGGCGACGTTAATTTCTATCGCTATTTAACGCAGATTATTCAGTCTTTAGAATTCTCAGATCTAATTCCGGCGACGGTAAAAACTTTCTTCTTTGGCTATTTCATCGGAATGATTGGATGCTATAAAGGATTTAATGCCGCAAACGGAACAGAAAGTGTGGGACGTGCTGCAAACTCAGCCGTAGTTACAGCTTCTTTAAGCATATTTATTATTGATATGGTGGCAGTACAATTAACCGATTTAATTTATTTGAAATGATTAAAGAAGAAAAAAATATCGAACCAAAATCAAAAGATAAAAAAAAGACCCCAATCATTGTGATTAAGGATTTACATAAAACTTTTGGCAAAGATAATACGGTTTTAAAAGGCGTAAGTCTTACCGTAAATAAAGGAGAAGATTTAGTGATTTTAGGGCGTTCCGGTTCAGGCAAATCGGTAACCATAAAATGTATTGTGGGTTTAATTGTACCTGACAAAGGCGAAATAAAAGTTTTTGACGAAGATTTACTTGCTCTTTCTAAAGATGAATTAAACAAAATGAGAGTCAAAATTGGATTCTTATTTCAAAGCGGCGCCTTATACGATTCTATGTCGGTTAGAGAAAATCTTGCTTTTACGCTTCGTGCACACAAACGAGATTTAACCGAAGAAGAAGTAGAAAAAGAAGTTCTGGAAGCACTTGAAAGTGTGGGTTTAGGCGATGCAATCGAAAAAATGCCTGCAGAATTATCAGGCGGGATGAGAAAAAGAATTGGTTTAGCAAGAACCCTGATTTTAAAACCGGAAATCATTTTGTATGATGAACCTACAACGGGTTTAGATACCATTACATCAAGAGAAATCAGCGAATTAATTCTGGATATCAAAAACAAACAAAAAACATCATCAATCATTATTACGCACGATATGGCCTGCGCCAAATTAACTGCCGATAGAATTATGGTGCTTAAAGACGGCGTAATTCACGCCGAAGGAACGTACGAAGAATTAGAAAAAGACGAAGACGAATGGGTACGCTCATTTTTTGAATAAACAGCAAAAATAAATAACTAGAAATCATGGAGAAGCAATCTGGATATACTTGGAAATTAGGAATGTTTGTAACAGTTGGGCTGCTGCTTTTTATAATGGCCATTTATTTCATCGGAAAACAAAAAAATCTGTTTGGCTCAACATTTAACCTAACCTCAAAATTTAAAACCGTAAGCGGTTTAGAAGTTGGAAACAACGTCCGTTTTTCAGGAATTAATATAGGAACCGTTGAAGAAATAAGATTAATAAATGACTCATCGGTTGTAGTATCGATGGTCATAAAAGATGAAGTCCGCGAATTTATAAAAACAGATGCGCGCGCCAGCATTGGTTCTGACGGATTAATGGGCGATAAAGTTTTAACCATTTCTCCGGGAGTAAAATCCCAGAAAATAGTTGAAAATGGCGGAGCAATTGCTTCTGTAAACGGAATAGAGATGGCTGACCTTATGAAAAGTGTTAAGAAAAGCGTTGATAATGTAGGCGTTATATCTGATGAACTTGCGATTTTCAGCCATAGTATGAATAACGGAAACGGAGCATTGGCACGATTAGTCCGCGATGATAAAATGGCAAACAGCGTTTCGAATACGCTTTCAAATTTAGAAACCGGAACAAAAGGTTTCAGCGAAAATATGGAAGCCGCAAAAAGCAATTTCCTTTTTAGAGGTTACTTTAAGAAAAAAGAAAAGGAAAAAGAAAAACAGAAAGAAGAAATAAAAGAGAAAAAAGAAGAACAGCAGGAAAAAGCGGCTAAAGAAAAAGAAGCCAAAGCCAAGGAAGAAAAAGAAAAACAGGAAAAAGCCAAAGAAGAGAAAGAAAAGCAAGACAAGCAAAAAGCTGAAGAAGCCAAGAAAGAGGCTGAAAAGAAATAGTAAAACTCTACGCCATGAAAACTTCGTTTAAAAATATAAGCCTTAAAATACTCAAATGGACGGGAATAGTAATAGCAGGAATCCTGCTGTTACTTTTTTTGGTTCCATTACTATTTCCCGGAAAAGTAGCCTCAGAAGTTAAAAAAATTGCCAACGAACGTTTAGACACAAAACTCGAGTTTTCGAAATCTAAACTTTCGTTTTTTACCCATTTTCCATCGCTTACTGTTTCGCTTGATGATATATCGATGACAGGTTCTAAACCTTTTAGCAATGATACTTTACTAAAAGCTGATCAGGTTGCGTTTGGGATAAATTTAAAAAGACTGATTTTTGACAGTGAAGTTAAAATCAATAAATTATACGTTTCGAATGCTTTGATAAATGTAATGGTTAACGAAAAAGGACAAGCCAATTACAATATTTATGTCGCGCCAGAAGACAGAAAAGACGAAAAAAAAGATCCAAATGCTCCCGAAGAAGGGACAGCAATAAAACTGGAACGAATTGATTTAGAAAACTGTCATGTAAAATACAATGATCGCTCGGCTAAGATTTTGGTCGACGCAAAAGGTTTTAATTATATCGGAAAAGGAAATCTAAGCGAAGATATTTTTGATTTAAATACCGATGCTAAAATTGACACTCTAGATTTCTATTATAACCGAACAGCTTATCTTAGAAAAAAAGCCGTACGCGCTGATTTAATTACCAGAATCAACACACACGCACTTTCATTTATTCTTCAAAAAAATGAATTACAGATTAATAAGCTGCCATTAACCTTTACAGGTTTATTTACCATTTTAAGAGACGGTTATAAAATAAATATTAAAGCCGCTTCAGAAAATACAACTGTAAAAGATTTACTTTCTGTAATGCCACCGGAATATTTAACCTGGCTTGATGAAACCGAAATTTCAGGAAAAAGTGATTTAGTACTTTCTTTTAAAGGAGATTATAACGTTTCGAAAAAACAGAAACCCAATTTAGCTTTTAATCTAAAAGTTAAAGATGGAGCGATTAATTATCAAAACGCGCCCGTTCCGTTGACTGATTTTCAAATGGATTTGAATGCCATTCTGCCTTCTCTTGATACAGAACAATTATTGGTAAATCTTAGGACTTTGCGTTTTAAAGTAGGCGAAAAAGATTATTTCAATGCTTATTTACACAGCAAAGGTTTAAGTGAAATGAATATCAACGCAAGTGTAAAAGGTGCGCTTGATCTTGCCGTTGTCGATGCTGCAATAGGTTTAAATACTGTGGAATTAAAAGGGCTTTTAAAAACCAACATTCAGGCGAGAGGACTTTTTAGTACTTCAAAAAAATTATTTCCTAAAACAATTGGCGGTATTTCGCTTAGAAACGGCTGGCTGAAAACAGACTCCTATCCTAACCCAATTACTGATATTACTTTTATTGCCAATGTCTTGAACAAAGCCGGAACTTTTCAAGATTTGATCGTTGCCTTTGCGCCTGCATCATTTGTTTTTGAAGGAAATCCAATGTACGTAAACGCCACTTTATCTGATTTTAGTGATTTGGCTTATAATGCAAAAATTAAAGGCGAATTGAATGTTGGCCGAATCTATCAGGTATTTTCTCAAAAAGGCCTTGATGTAACAGGTTACGCAAAAGCTGATTTATCTCTTAAAGGAAAACAAAGTTACGCGACAACAGGACAATATAGTAAACTGGATAATCGCGGAACAATCCTGTTGAAGAACATAAAAGCAACATCAGAATTATTTCCGAAATCCTTTTTTATCAAACAAGGAAATTTCCGTTTTCAGAATGAAAAAATGTGGTTTGAAAAATTCTACGCTTCTTATGGAAAATCTGATTTTGATATTAACGGATATCTTTTAAATACGATTAATTATTTTCTAGAATCGCACGGAACTTTAAGCGGAGACTTCAACCTGAAATCAAAACTGATCAATGTTGATGAATTTATGGCACTGGAGAAAGGTGAAAATAAAGACCGAAAACTGGAAGTAGAATATGCCAAAGAAGACCACCCAAAAATGAGCGGTGTAGTTTTGGTTCCTAAAAACTTAAATGTTTCGCTTACCGCAAATGCTGATAAAGTAGAATATAACGGATTGAATTTAAATAAACTTACCGGAAAAGTAGGGATTTCAAAAGGCGCTTTATATCTAGAAAATACCACTTTTAATATTATCGATTGTATTGTAGGCATAAATGCCGGATACAAAGATGAAACGCCAACAACAGCTCATTTTGAAGCACATTTTAATGCCAAAGATTTTAGCGTTCAGCGTGCATACAAAGAAATTCCAATGTTTCATGATATGGTTACGGCGGCAGAAAAAGCGCAGGGAATTATTTCTGTTGATTATAAAATTAAAGGTGATTTAAACGGAAATATGGGACCTATTTACGAATCACTTGAAGGGGGCGGAACTATTAATCTGCGTGATGTAAAAATTAAAGGTTTAAAATTATTTGAAGGTGTAAGTTCTAAAACAGGACAAGATGGTTTAGGCGATCCCAAAATGGAAGGAATCGAGATCAAATCAAACATTGATAATAATTTAATTCATATTGAGCCTTTTACTTTTAGTGTGGCGAGTTTTAGACCTACCATTAAAGGAACTACCAGTTTTGACGGATTGCTGGATTTACGAATGCGTTTAGGTCTTCCACCGGGCGGAATAATTGGTTTTCCAATCGTAATAACCGGAACTCATGAAGATCCTAAAATTAAAATTTTCAGTAAAACAGGTCAGAAAATTTACGACGCTGTTTATGATGAAAAGAACAATAAAGTGATTAAAAAAGAAAAAGTCAGCAAAAAGAAAACCTAATTTATTAAGGCAATGAAAAAGAAAAAACAAAATGGCGGAAGCACATTTGAAAAATTTGCATCAAAAACGTCTAAAGCTGCCGGAAGCACAACAGCTTTTATAAGTGCTTTTGTTATTGTATTGGCATGGGCAGTTTCGGGACCTATTTTTGATTATTCTGAAACATGGCAGCTGGTTATTAATACCGGAACAACAATCATAACCTTTTTGATGGTTTTTTTAATTCAAAAAGCACAAAACAAAGATTCACTGGCAATTCAGTTAAAACTAAACGAACTCGTGGCTTCAAATGAACATTCAAGCAATAGTCTGGTTGATATTGAAAATATGACCGAAGATGAAATGATTATTGTCCAAAAGTTTTATCGCCACCTGGCTGAACTTGCAAAGAAAGACGAAAGCATCCGAACTTCTCATTCGCTGACCGAAGCGCATTCGCAGCATGAGTACAAAGATAAAAACAGAACTAAACATCGTGCTTCACGAAATACGACTAAGAAATGAAATTACGCTCTACAGAAACCTTTTGGCCTCTTATAAGTGCCATGAATACCAGTTATCCTTCCATTGATTCTGATATTAAAACTGAGATTTTGATTGTTGGCGGAGGAATAACAGGGGCTTTAATGGCTTATAAATTAATTACCGCAGGAAAAAAAATAGTATTAGTTGACCGCCGCGACGTAGCAAATGGAAGCACGGCCGCCAGTACCGCTTTGCTTCAATATGAAATTGATGTTCCGCTGCACGAACTGATTAAACTGCGAGGCGAAAAATGTGCCGTAGACAGTTACAGAAATGGTAAGAAAGCTATTTTTGATTTGCGAAATATAATTGATACCGTAGAAAGCGACTGCGGATTTGAGTTCAAAAAAAGTATTTATTTTACATCTTATAAAAAAGATATTCCGTTTTTAAAGAACGAGTTTAAAGCCAGAAAACAGCGCGATTTTGATGTAACCTGGCTCAATAAATATGAGCTCGAAAAAATGGGTTTAAACGCCATTGCAGCAATCGAATCTAAAACTGCCGCAGTTATGGATCCGTTTAAACTGGCAAACGATTTATTGTCTTACTGCCATCAAAACGGAATGCAGATTTATGACAGAACGAATATTACTTCTGTACAGACTACAAAAGGAAAATGCATTGCACACACCGAAAATAAATGTACGATAACTGCAGATCATGTTGTGTATTGCAGCGGTTATGAAAGCACTGAAACTATTGAAGAAAAAATCGTTGATTTAAAAAGCACGTATGCGCTGGCTTCTGAAATCGTTCCTGAATTACCTACAATTTTAAAAAATGCGGTTATTTGGGATACTTCTTCTCCATATTATTATTATCGCGCTACCGCAGACAACCGAATTATTATGGGCGGCGGTGATGAAGAATTTAGAGATGCCAAAAAACGGGACAAACTGATTCCAAAAAAAGAAGCTTCTTTAATGCGTCAGTTTAAAAGACGATTCCCGAATGTACAATTCAAATTAGATTATTCCTGGGCGGGAACTTTTGGCGAAACTAAAGATGGCCTTCCCTATTTTGGAAAACCAGACCCGAAAAAAAATATTCATTACGTTTTAGGTTTCGGAGGCAACGGAATCACTTTCAGCGTAATTGGAATGAATTCTATTGTTGATTCTATAAAAAACAAAAAAAATCCGGATTTAGATTTTTATAGGTTTGGACGCTGATTTAGGTACAAAGGTGCAAAGGTTCAAAGCGACAAAGGTTTAAACTTTCTGTCTCTGTACCTCTGCGCCTTTGAACCTTTGCACCTTTCTTAAACTTTAAGCTCCATCTGAATATTACATCTTTTATAAGGTGTTTCCAGTCCAAATACTTTCTCGAAACCTAATTTATAATATAAGTTTATGGCGGGTTTTAAGATCGTGTTGCTTTCCAGATAAATCTTTTTTGCTCCTAATTCTTTTGCTTTTGCAACAATTGCCTGTCCTAATAGCCAACCGATATTTTTACCTTGTGCTTTTGGTGAAACGGCCATTTTCGCAATTTCAAAATCGTATTCCGGATTATTCATTTTGATAAGAGCGCAGACTCCTACGGGTTCGTTTTCATACAAAGCCACAAGAATTTTTCCGCCTTTGTTTAAGATATATTCTTCGGGATTATCCAGCGCTTTATAATCGGCTTCTTCCATTTCAAAATACGTTGAAATCCATTCTACATTTAAGGTTCTAAAGGCTTCCTGATATTCCGGTTTGTATTCTACGATTTTGACATTTTTGCTTTCGCGGATTTTTTTCTGATCGCTTACTCTTTTAAACATTGATTTTTGTTCCAATAGAAATTCCCATTCCTCAAGCGCCGCCCAAAGATTATGTTTAGATTCGGCAATTAAACCGTCTATCGCAACATCAATATCTTTTAATTGCTGCTGGATATTTTTCGCTAGCAAAAGTCCTTTAGCAGTCAAAACGACATTGTTTTTTCGTTTATCATCTGTTTTCAAACTTTCCTGAACCAATCCCGCAGCTGTCATTTCCTGAATAATCTTGCTTACGGAAGGCTGCGAATGTCCAATTTCATTTGCAATTTCCGTAATCGTTAATTCTCTTTCTTCTGCCAGCGTATAAAACACAGGAAACCACTTCGGAACAAAATCTGCACCGTATAACTCATAAATTTTAGAAGCATCATCTGTTATAACCGCAGTCATTAATCGCAAACGACTTCCTAAAGCCGCTTTACCTACTTTGTTGAAAAATTCCATATTATAATTAATTATATAACCAGTTATGCAAATGTATAAAAAAAATCTTTTTGGCAAAAATTTATTTAGGGACAAAGGTTCAAAGGTGCAGAGGCTCAAAGTTTAAACCTTTGTCACTTTGCTCCTTTGAACCTTTGTAACTTTATAAAAAAACTAAGATTCTAAGTTTGGAGCCTTTAAGTTAAACTTAAAACCTCAGCGACTCAGAATCTTAGCATTTTTTTGTGTATATATGTTGCTTAAAGCTAACGACATTAATTTTTTTTAGAGGTTCAGAGGTAGAGAGTTGCAAAGGTTCAAAGGTTTAACATCTTTGTCACTTTTCCTTTAACTCTATATTTTTAATTCAGAAACAAAAGTTTAAAACCTTTGTGCCTCTGCCTCTTTGAACCTTTGCAACTATTTTTAAACCTTTGTTGCTTTGTATCTTAGAACCTCAGCAACTTTATTAGGCTGTTACTGCCAACGGATTCAAATTAAATTTATACTCTTTTGGACTGCAGTTAAATTTTTGTTTGAAGATTTTAGAGAAATAACTTCTACTTGTAAAACCAATGCAGTACACAATTTCAGAAATATTTAAGTCTGATGTTCTTATTAGGATTTCGGCTTTTAGAACTCGCATGTGCGTGATATAATCGTTTACGGTTCTGTTGTGAATCATTTTAAAACCTTCCTGAAGTTTATTTGGCGATAAACCTGATTTTTTACTCAATGATTTAATGGTAAAAGGTTCTTCAGGATTTGCTTTTATAGTTTCTGAAAGTTCTTTTATTTCTTCCATTTCTCTTAAAGTTAAACAGTTTGCTTCTTTAGAAAATGAATTTAAGTCGTCTGTGTGCTGTTGGATTTCCATTGCCAGAATGATTCTTAAAATACCTTCTTTCAATAAATTTCTAACCACTCCGGTTTGTGTTACGGCGTTTAACTGTTCGATTTTTTCACCAATTTTTAAATTGTATGAACCGGCATAAAAGAATTCTCCATTAAGGTTTTCTTCAAAAAATGTTTCCCTAACCATTTGGTTTAAAGAATTTGCCTGAGTTGATTGTGTTCCCACAATTATTAAAGTGAATTTTGTTTTTTTATCTTTTTCAAAAAGCAAAACATTATCCTGGTTTAATTTTGAAGTTACAATCGCAGTCTGAAAAGTTTTTAGTTTATGTTCTTCACCATGAACCCCAAAACTATGCGAAAGATTTCCCTTAGAACAATAGGCAAAATATAATGGTGATGAAATTCCGTTATTAATATTCAGTTTTAAATCAACTGAAAAAGTCATATCAAACTGAACATAAGAAATATTGTCATTAAAAGAAGCACCGCTAATAGAGCCTTTTGCAAAATTATTATTTACTTCAAGTGTATATTCATCAACGTCAAAAGTTACTTTTCCGCCGAAGTTTTTATTCAACTCTTCAAATATGTCTTGAATTTTCTCTGTATGTATAGTAACTATTTTCATTTTGTTTCGATTTAAATTCTGTAATTTTAAATGATTCTTAAACTAACATATTCGTTTAAAAAAGCAGATGTTCAAAGTTCGCTCAATCACAAACCAAAAATGTTATATAATTTTCTACAATTGTTTTATAATTACTTATCTATATAAGTTTAACTCAAATAAAATATTTCTTAATTCAATCAATGAAAAGCTATTCCTTCTCCCCTATAAGTTCAAATGATTCTAAAATTCTGATTTTAGGTACAATGCCCGGAACAAAATCGCTAGAACTCAATCAATATTACGGACACAATCAGAATAATTTCTGGAAGTTTTTGTTTTCTATTTTTAATGAGGATTTTTCGAATGATTATGAAACCAAAAAAGCGCTTTTGCTGAAAAACAAAATTGCGCTTTGGGATGTTTTGCAATATTGCGACCGCGTAGGAAGTTTAGACAGTGCTATAAAAAATGAAATTGCCAATGATTTTGAGACATTCCTGAAACAACATCCCAAAATAAATACGATATTATTTAACGGACAAAAAGCAGCAGCGTTCTTTAAAAAATATGTACACCTAAAAAAAGAATATATCTTAATTACACTTCCGTCCACAAGTCCGGCAAACGCCGGCAAATCATTTCAATCAAAATTAGAGGAATGGAAAGTTATTGAAGAAATTATTTAAAAAACATTAAATATTGGAATAATATAACTTTTGAACTTTAAAATATAACACGAAATTTCTCAACGTGCTATAATTTTACAATTAAGAAATCAAAGCCCCGGTTTAGAAGGATTGATGAAGAAGAGGCTTTTTAAAATTATAGATATTATTAAGACAAACTTTTTACAAGTTTAGATTATAAAGAGAACATTGGTTATGTTAGTTTATTTTTGAGAAAAAAGCTATTCTAAATTATTAGGGTAGCTTTCTTTTTTTTTACATTTAACATAAAATTCCAATTATGAAAATTCAAACTTACTACAATCATATTCGGTTTTACACTCCGCACCATTTTGTGTATTATCCTGTTTTAACGGTATTTCTTGTATTTAGTATTTACTTTGCTTCTACTACAAATGATACTCTTATTTGGTCTTTTATAAGCGTTGTTTTTGTGTTTTTATTTTTCCTTGCTTATATGCTTCGCCAGCATTATGCGCTTATTTTACAAAACCGAATTGTACGCTTAGAACTTCGTTATCGCTACTTTACATTAACGGGTAAAAGACTGGAAGAATTTGAACATAAATTAACGGATGATCAAATATTTGCGTTACGATTTGCTCCAGATGACGAATTTCTTCCGTTACTTGAGGATGCATTAAAAAATAACCTGACAGGTGACGCCATAAAAAAAGCTATCGTGCACTGGCGCGCAGATTATAATAGAGTTTAGGAAGGGATTTTAGATTCTCTCGATTAAACGATTTTTCGTTTCCTGCAAGGTTTTCAAAACCTTGTAGGTTTCTATATCATGTCAATTTACTTGGAACATTTATACCTACAAGGTTTTGAAAACCTTGCAGGAACGTCAATGAATTAAATTATTTTAAAAGCCTTATAACTTATAACTCATAACTTCTTACCTTTCATATAATTAAAAGGAATATAAAACAAAAACAGGCCTAACCAAACTATCGCAACTACAATAAAAAATATAGGCAAAATATTTGGGTGCAAATAATTTGGCTGGTAGAAATAACGTTCTAAAGTCTGGAATTTTTCATTCAGGGCTTTTCTGTCGAAGTAATTTTCTATTCCTTCTAAACGTCTTTCCTGATTTTTGGTGTAATAAAAAACTTGAGACGTTAATTTTTTAGGGACAATATGTGTCTCGATATTATATTTTTTAAATAAAGTATCGAGTTTTTGAAACTGTTTTGTCAACGAATCTTGCTTGAATTTATACAACAATTTATATCGTTTTACAGCAGCTTCATATTGCTGCTTATCAATTGGTTCACCGTTAACAGGCTTATAAAGCGATTTGTTTTCAATGAAAATACAAATATCTTTATCATATTCAGGACTGACTTCGGTTCCTTTAAATACGATTTGTGTGCTGTCTCCAATAACTGTTTGTTTGATTATCCTGTCTTTTACAATATTTACATCCAATCCGACAAAATCGAAAATTGAATCTGCCTTTTTAGAAACTTTATTATAAGTTTCGGTTAAGACTTTTAGCGTATCAATACTGTAATAAGTCGTTACTGTACCAAATTGATCATGATAAATCAGCTCTTGTCTTTCTTCTTTAATTACGGGATAAGGTTTTGGATATAAGATATTCTCGTAATTAAATAGTTTCTCTGAATAATAGGAGCTTGAATTATATAAAAACGGATTCAAAACATTCAGTAATTCTTTGTCTTTGTTATAGCTTTTCTCTGATAATTCTCCTTTCAGCTTTACATTTTGCCCAAAGCTAAAACTGATAAAAAAGGTTAAACTCACAAACGAAATCAGTAATAAGAAAAAACCAATCTTCAGGATTTTTCCAAAAGAATAATGTTGTCTTGCATGATTCTTCAATAAAAAAATAAGAAAAAAAAGCAAAAATAAACCGCTTATAAAAAAGTGGGAAATCGATACATCATCATAAAACTTAAATCGGTAAAACTCTGAATAAATATCAATTTTCTTAATTCCTTCAAAAGTAAAATAGCCATATAAAAAATAGGCTAAATGAATTACTGCTAAAATGATAAAAGACTTAACGAGGTATTGCTTTAAAGCTTTGTTCATATCTTAAAGGTTATACTCAAATATAAGCAATCGCAATGGCAATGACAAGACTCAATCTTAATTTTTGATCTGTACAAGGTGTTTAAATCTCCTTTATAAATAAGTATTATCTGATAACTGTTTTTATATACACCTGAAAATCAAAACAATAAAATTCAATAAAAATAATTTGCATGATTTTTTTTGTTAACTTTAATGATTGTAATCTCATTAATAAACCTAAAACCTCAATACCATGAAAAAATTAGTTTATTTTTTGATAATTCCTCTTTCCTTTTTTTCGACAAATGCACAAACGACCGCCGAAATAACAGACGAAAATACTTTAACTACTGTAAAAAATAGTTCAGATGAATTCCAGAATTATGCTGCAGATGATCTTCCGTGGCATGGAAGGCGATTTAAAGCAACCGCTGGTGTGTTTTTTCCCGTAAACAATACCGAAGTCGAAGTTAACGGAACGGGTGGCAGAATTGGAACTGATATTGATTTTGAAAAAGATTTAGGTTTTGAAACAAATACGGTTTCCTTCTTTGGTGCTTTTGAATGGCGTGCCTCACGAAGATCCCGTTTTAATCTGGAGTATTTTTATTTAAAAAGAAATTCGGAAAAAACACTTCAAAAAGAAATTGAATTTCAGGACCATACTTATCCGGTTGACGCAAGAGTTTCTGCTTTTTTAGACAATCAAATGATTCGATTTGCTTATGGATATGCCATAATATCTAAACCAAAATACGAACTTGGTTTATTGATTGGTGCGCACGTAATGCTAGCTGATGTTGGAATAGGACTTGTAGGAAATACGATAGAGGCATCATACAGAGATAATGTTGATTTCACCGCTCCTTTACCTGATGTTGGAATCTGGGGTGAATTTGTACTTGGAAAAAAAGTGGGTTTATATGCGAATATAAATTATTTTGCTCTTAAAATAAATGATATCGACGGCCGAATTATCAGTTATAATTTATCGGTTTTATATAACGTTTATAAAAATTTCAGTCTTACGGCAGGTTATACGGGTTTAAATTTCAGGCTCGATGTAACTAAACCAAGAATTGATGGTTTCTTTAAATGGGGTTATAATGGGCCAACTTTGGCTGCAACGTATAGTTTTGGAAATCATGTAAAGTTTTATAAACATTGAGTTTTTGTTTCAGGTTTTGATCTATGCGGGTAATTTTTTAACGCAAAGAACGCAAAGATTTTTACGCAAAGAGCGCTAAGTTTTTTTAATAAGGTAGGTTTTTATAAAACCAAAGTTCGCAAAGCCTTGTGTTGATATAGCTTTGCGAACTTTGGGCATTCTAAACGCAATATATATCAAAAAAACTTAGCGCTCTTTGCGTTAAAAAAATTATGCATTAAAAAAAACCGCAATACATTTAAATGAACTTATATAACTTATATGGTTTAAAAAAACAAACCCGACACCTTTTTCAAGATATCGGGTTCATCCACTCAAACTTAACTTAACTCAAAATAATCTAAACTTCTTATTTCTCGATTGGAGTGAATTTTATAGCTGTTCCTCCGCCAGCTGCCAATTTGATATTTAAAACAGTTTGGTTATTTACCTTTTGTTTTGAAATTGTAACCGGATAAGGATTTGTTTTATAATTTGCTCCTGCTCCATCGGCATAAATTTCGGCTTCGTATTCTTTTCCTTTGTCTAAGAAAGATAATGTTACTTTAAGATCTCTGGCGTCTTTGTTTGTAATTGAACCTAAATACCAGTTTTTCTCGTCCCAGTCTTTACGAACGATTGTGGTATATTCTCCAATTTTAGAATCCAGAACTTTAGTATCTGACCACGTACACGGAACATCTTTTATAAACTGAAATTCTGGTTTATCAACATAATTCTCCGGTAAATCTGAAGCCATTTGCAACGGACTGAAAATAATCACATACAATGCCAGCTGATTTGCCAAAGTGGTTTGTACTCTTGCACCAGAAGGTGTTTTATAATCAAAATTGAAATTCCCTGGTGTGTAATCAAACGGACCTGAAAGCATTCTTGTAAACGGTAAAGTTGTTAAATGCTGAGGCGTGTTTCCGCCGTCTACAGACCACGCATTATATTCCTGACCCCTTCCGCCCTCTTGTGACATAAAGTTTGGATACGTACGCTGAATCCCTGTTCCTTTTATCGGCTCGTGATTATCGATCATGATATGATATTTGGCTGCTGTTTCGATTACTTTTCTGTAATGGCGAGACGCATACTGGCTGTCGTGCCATTCTTTTTTGTCCAAATATTTGTTTACATAACCCGTTTTAACTGAGTTTACACCCATTTTTTGATACAATTTAAAGGCATCTTCAAGCTGGCCTTCATAATGTTTAGAAGCACCAGCTGTTTCATGATGACCTATTAATCGAACATTTTTTATGGCAGCATACTTTGTAATTTCTTCCAGATTAAAATCTGGATATGCTTTTACAAAACTAAACGCTTTGCCATCGGCAGTCCAGTCGCCGTCCCAGCCCTCGTTCCAGCCTTCTACCAGAACGCCGTCAAAATTGTTTTTCGCAGCAAAATCAATATATTCTTTTGTATTTTTTGTTGTAGCACCGTGTTTTGGGCCTTGTCCCCAAGTGAATTTCTCTAAGTGCATCCCCCACCAAATTCCAATGTATTTTGAAGGCGTAATCCACGAAAGATCTTCAATTTTTGAAGGTTCGTTCAAATTCAGCATAATCGTTGAAGTTGCCACTTCTCCCGGAGTTTTCCCTACAACAACCGTTCTCCAAGGCGTTTTAAAAGGCGTTTCGGCATATACTTTTACACCATCAGCCCAAGGCACTAAATCACTTTTGTATTGTTTATCACTTGTTTTTAAAAGTGTCATCGAAGCAAAATCAGTTAAGTTGGCTTCATGAATCGCTACGTATAAATTCTCTTTTGTTTCAAAAGTTGCCGGAGTATTTATTGTATCTGTTTTGCTGATTGGCGTTTTACGGTATTCACTTTCATAATAACTGTTTTCGCGGTGCACCGGAATCCACCAAACATCATTATTTGATTTAAAAGTAAACTGCGTGATTTCGTTTGAAATTTTCACTTTTCCTAAATTAGGCTGTTTTGGAAATTCATATCTAAATCCTACACCATCATCAAAAACCCTGAAAATAATATCAACTAAACGCTCTTCTCCTTTTGATTCTTTTAAGTGAACAATCAATTCGTTATGATGGTCGCGAACTTTTTTGAATTCTCCCCAAGGCTGTTCCCAAGTTGCATCGGCAGATTTTTCTTCAGTCGAAACCACTTCAAAACCTTCAGTCATTTTTTGAATTCCCTGAAATTCAAATCCCATTAACGAAGGTTCTATAACCGATTTTCCGTTTGAAGTAAAACTGTATTGAGGCTGACCTGAAACAGTTAATTCAAAAACTAATTCGGTTACTTTTCCCGGCGAATTAATTTTGTATGTTTTTTTAGTACCAGCACTGCAGGCGTAAATTAATATTGACGCTAAAGCAATTATACAGTATCTATATCTTATGTTTTTCATTATTTAATTGTATTAATTACAACTCTTATTTTATTTCGTTTATTAACTGTTTTGCTTTTGCTGGCTGCATGGAAACAAAATAATTAAAAGCCTGATCCAGTTTATTCTGAGCGTCGGCATTGCCTTTCTTTTCTACTCGCAGGTTGTACATTTTACTTATATCCGGAAATACAGATTCGGTATTTTTAACTCCGGCAAATGCTTTTACTTTTTCGATGTACGTGTAACCAAATTCAACAGTTGGTTCAAACATGGTTCCTTCTCCAAAGTCGTTCCAGGTAATTAACTGCAGGTAATTTAAATTGGCATTTTTAGCCATAGAAAGTGTTTCGTCAAGCGTTGCGCCATTGTTATGTTCAATTGTCCATCCAATTGCATCTCCGCCTCCGCCTTCGGCATAAAAATCTTTAAAACCTGGGTAAGCACTTCCAATTGCTACAGAAAGTTTTGGTTTTGTATTGGTATAAAAATTTGTTAGATATGTACTGTTTTTATAAACCCACGCATATTCTCCAGATGCATTTGCTCCGGCTTCTACAGATTGGTCCCAAAGGGTTAAAAAAGTTGGTTTTGTCGTAATGCTATTGAAAACGTTTGTCCATTCGGCAGGCGTTTGCAATACAATTGGCCCAAAATTTAATAACAATGGTTTTCCGTTTACTTTGATATAATTTGCATCATCAAAATAATTTTTCTCCATATAAGCTAAATCTGTTTTTGCTGCACTGGTTACAGAAATTGCTTTTCCGGCATTGACAACGTTTGTTGTAACTCTGTCTTCATAAACTATAGCATATTCCAAGCCCACTTTATCCAGCATGGCAATAAGCTGTTCTGTGTTTTCTTTTACCATTCTGTAATCGTTGACATCGTAAGTTCCGTACCAGTCGATCAAAACACCATCAATTCCTGAATATTTCATCAATAATAAATGATTTTCAATCACATTTTTATCTCCCGAATGATATGGACCAATTAGAGGATAATAATAAGAAGCAATTTCCCTGCGGTTGTTTGCGCCTATAGTATTCGGATTTTTGTTTGCCATTGTCCAGTGGTATCCCCATTTTTTATCGGCACTGCTTTCATTGGTTTCAAACCAGGGCATATAGTGCACATAAATTTTGGTGCTGTTTGTTTTTTCAACTGCAACGGGTTTAAGTACTTCTGGTTTTACTGGTTCTTCGGGACTTTTGTCATCGCTGCTGCATCCGGAAACGATTACAATGTTCAGTATCCCAAAAAACAATAATGTGATATATCTTTTCATATTGATTTAATTTTTATTTTTTGCCACAGATTAAAAGGATTAAAATGATTTTTTTTGCATTTTATTTGCTCACTATCTGTGATTAAATTATTTCACGCAGATTTAAATAGATTTAAGCAGATTGTGCAGATTTATTATACATTAAAATCAGATCTGCTTTAATCTGCATAATCTGCGTGAAACATTTTTTTTTAAATCTTTTTAATCCTTTTAATCTGTGGCAAAAATTATTCTTATAAACATGTCAGCCTTCCACGACTAACCAACATGGAAGACTGACATTTTAGAACCTAATTCAAAGGATACCCAGGATTTTGTTTCAGGTTTTTATTTGTTGTTAAAACAGTACTTGGAATAGGGAAAATTGCTTTGTAAGCTTCTGTTGTTCCTTTTTCCCACCATGGCAGGAAGAAAGTTCCAAAACGGATGTTGTCTGTTCTTCTTCTTCCTTCAAAAGTAAATTCCTTAAGCAATTCTTTATCTATAAAATTAAGATCGATTGTTGCTGGCATTTCTTCTCCTGCACGTGCTGTAACTTGTTGTACAAATGGTTTTGCTAAATCTGCAGATCCTAAACGAACGTAACATTCTGCCTGCATCATTAAAATTTCGGCATAACGAATTACTACTAAATCATGATCACGTTCCCAAGTTTCTCCGGCTTTCATTTCGTATTTTCCTAAACGAACTCCTTCATTTTCTTTAGCATCGGCAACACTTGTAACTGTTTCTGTATAGGTTAATGGTTCTCCATTATCCATTGTAATTACAGTTCCAGTTGCTAAATTGATCTGATCTCCGGCAACCATACATTTTTTTCTTTTGTCTGTATCCGCAAATTCAGAATAAACTCCCGGCTGCGCGCACATTCCGTTTGCACTCCAAGGATAATCCCCTACTGGAGAAATTGTCAATTTATGAAGGTAATGACAAGACATTGAACTCATGTAATTTCCAACTGTTCCTGCTTTTGAATCGTAAGGAATTGCGAAAATAATTTCAGGAGATTTCTCATTTTGAGTTGCAAAATTGGCAAAGAAATCAGGAGCTAATGTGTAACCTGAAATTTTTTGACACATGTCGATACAATCCTGCCAGCGCTCTGTTCCTATAAAAGCTTTTGAGTTCAAATATAATCTTGCTAAAAGAGCATAAGCCACATTTTTTGTCATTTTTGAATACACTACATTTCCAGTTAAATGCGGAATGGCGTCTGTTAATTCTTTTTCAACAAAATCGTAAACTTGTTTTCTTGTAGAATTTGTTGGAAGTGCTGTATCTGCAAAGTCTACAACGATTGGCACATTTCCGAATAAGTCTAAAAGATTGTAATAGTAATACGCTCTCAACGCTTTTAATTCTGCATAAATTGGAGCTTTTGCATTAGCTGTCAACGACGATTTATCGATTTGATAAATGATGGAATTGATTTTTGCAATTCCGGTATAGTTGTAACGCCAAGCCGAAAGAATCATACGATTGTCAGCTTTCCAGGTGTGTCTTTGTGCATCCTGATATTGTCCGCCATCGTACCAGTTTGTTCCTCTGGTAGGAATTGTAGCTTCATCAGAAACCGTTTCGTTCAAAAAGAATACATATTCGCAGGTTGGATAATTGTTTGAAATTCCATCTGCAAAACCTCTTAACGAAGAATACGCCCCGCCCACTAATGCATCAATTTCTTTTGGAGTATTTCCAAAATTTCCATCTTCTACTCTATCATATAATTGTTCATCCAGATCGGTACATGATGATATCGTAAAAAGCATGCTTACTAATATTGCTGCTGTTATTTTGATTTTCATTTTTTATATTTTTGAGTTAATCGCTTAGTTATTCAGCGTGAAATTTAATCCTACAGAAATTGTAGTCGGTCTTGGATAATTGTTGTATTTATCGATACCAGGCGCTGCTAATCCTGTTTGGTCAACACCATCCTGTGCATTTAAACCAATCTCCGGATCTACTCCTTTGTATTTTGTAAATACAGCAAGGTTTTCTCCCATGATGTACATTCTCAATTTTGAATTTTTGAAGCCTAATGGCATTGTGTATCCAACAGAAAGTGTTTGTAATCTAAAGAAAGACGCATCTTCGATCCAGTAATCTGAATATTTAGGAGAAGAAGTGATTCCGCTTCCTAAGAAATCATCCGGTACATTGTAAGATGGTAATCTTGTTGGATCGTTCAACATCATGTTTGTAGCATTCAACGCTTTTTGTCCAAACATTCCGTAACCTGTAATACCAAGATCAAAATTTCCGTAAGTAAAATTCATTCCGATACCCATAGTCAAATCTGGCTGAATATTTCCTAAATCTGTTTTATCAGCATCAACTAAAGCACTTTCTGCCACAACATTTCCTGCTGCATTGTAGTACTGAATTTTTCCGTTTTCATCAAGACCAGCATTTCTGAATCCCCAGAAAGTTCCAACCGGATATCCTTCTGCAATAACTTGAGAATATTGACCAGACATACCTGCTAAACCGTGTAATGAACCGCTGTAAATAACATCAGTTTTATACGTTGGGTTTGATAATTTTTCGATTTTTTGGATGTTGTGTCCAAGTGTTAAATTAGCATTCCAAGTGAATTTATCTCCTCTTACGATATCAGCATTCAAAGTAAGTTCAACTCCTTTGTTAGACATTTCACCTACGTTTGCTAACATTGTTCCTACTAAATATGGAGGCTGAGGAACTTCATAAGTATACAATAAATCGTCTGTATTTTTTTGGTACCATTCAAATGAACCTGTAATTCTGTCAAAAAGACCAAAATCAATACCTACGTTGATTTGTCTTGTTGATTCCCATTTCAAATCAGGATTTGGGTTTTGTTTTGGAGAATAAGCTAAACTCCAGGTTCCTGTAACCGGATCGTAGTAACTGTCGTTTCCAACTCCTAAAATAGAAAGTGATTTGTACTCACCAATTCCGTCCTGATTACCTGTAACTCCATAACCAACTCTTAATTTTAAAGATCCTAACCAGTCTTTTGTACCGCTCATAAAATCTTCGTTAGAAATTTTCCATGCTGCAGATGCAGATGGGAAAGTTCCCCATTTATTGTTTTCTCCAAAACGGCTTGAACCATCACGTCTTACTGTTGCAGTAAGCAAATATTTTCCGTCGTAATTGTAGTTTGCACGAGCGTAGAAAGAAACTAAATTTGATTTTCCTTTATAAGAATAAACATCTCCTAAACGATAGTTGTAACCTGCTCCTAAGTTATTGTAGCCAAAAGCATCACTCACGAAACCGCTTCTTTGTGCTCCAAAACCTTGGTAAATATTTTCTAAATAAGAATAACCTGCCAATGCACTAACGCTGTGTTTTCCAAATACTTTAGAATAATTTACATAAAGTTCGCCTTGTGCATTTCTATATTCTGCGTAAGTTCTTTGCGCGTAACCAGCTTCAGTTCTTCCTTCCATAATAGCGTAAGTTGGTTTGTAAGTTCCACCCGCTACTGCATTATGCTCTAACGAAATATTAGCAACTGCCTGAAAATCATTTAAGAATTTAACTTCTGTTTTAAAATATCCTAAAAGTCTGTGTCTTTCGTTATCAACCGTTCTGTTAGTTAAAATCTCAACCGGGTTTTCGTAGATATTTCCTCCTACAGATGTAAAGTTTCCGTTAGCATCATAAACCGGAATTGTTGGGTTTAAGTTGTAAGCGCGCTCAAAAATTCTGTAATCAATTGGATGCCATTTGTCAATATTAGCAAATAAACCCATATCAAATTTTACATCTTTATTGTCTCCAAGATATTGGTAAGCACTAACGTTTCCGCTGATTCTTTCTAAACCAGATTTTTTAATAACACCTTCGTTGTTTAAGTAAGCGATTGAAGCTCTAAAACCACTGTCAACTTTTCCAGAATTAATACTTAAAGTATGAGATTGTGAAATAGCTGTCTGCTCGATTGCTTTTTGCCAGTTTGTATTTCCACCGTAATCAACAGCATCCATGTTTCCGGTTTGACGAACATAACCTCTCCATTGGTTTGCAGATAAAAGGTCTAAATTATCAGCAACATAACCTACGCTTGATAAACCGCTGTATACTACAGAAACTCCTTTTGTTCCGGATTTTGTTGTAATAATGATAACTCCGTTTGCTCCTCTTGAACCATAAATGGCTGTCGCCGAAGCATCTTTAAGAACGTCAATCGATTTAATATCTGCCGGCTGAACCACATTGATATCAACACCAGCAATTCCGTCAACTACAATAAGCGGACTGTTGCTTGCTGTTAATGAAGTTCCTCCACGTAAACGAAGCGTTGCACCTGCAGCAGGATCTCCCGAAGGACGAATGATATTTAATCCGGCAACTTTTCCCTGCAAAACCTGCTCTGTAGAAGAAATTGTTCCTTTTACTAAATTATCTGCCGTAACAGTTGAAATAGCTCCGGTTAAATCAGATTTCTTTTGTGTTCCGTATCCAACAGAAACAACCTGAACTTCTGCTAATTGATAACCGTCGTTTTGTAAACGAACTTCTAATTTTGAAGAAGCAGCCGTTATCTGTACTTTTTGAGTGGTTGAACCGATGAATGAAACTTCGATTGAGCCTCCTACGGCTACCTCTAAGCTAAATTTTCCGTCAAAATCTGTTGTTGTTGCATTTCTTGTTCCGGTTTCGATAATCGAAGCTCCCGGCAACACAGTGCCTGTATTGTCATAAACGGTACCCGTTACCAGCTTTTTTCCCTGAGCAAACATTCCTGCCGAAAGAAAAAGCATGAAAATCATGAATACCAGCGATTTAGTAGTCCACATTTGATGCAGGACTATTCTTTTATTTTTACTATTCATATGTAGTTATTTATTGTTTTTCTATCAGTCATATGTAATTCGCATATCCATTATTTGTTCAATGACTAATTTTAGGATTATGCTCATTTCATTAGAATGATGTTTTAATTTGATAGTGAATTATTTGTCTAAGGTTTTAAGCGGAATCGTCGTATCTGAAATTGTTTTGTCTTTGTTGTCTTTAACTAAAACATGAATTTCACTTAAAACAGGAGAATCCTTAAGCTCTGAAACCAAATTGACAAATCCTTTTATCTCTGCAGTTCCACCGCTAAACTCACCAGAAATTGTTTTTGCACCAGCCGTAATCGTGTAAAGCAATTTGTTCACTCCCGGCTCGTTGTTTTTTCTGTAAATTCCTAAGAAATCTTTCTGGCTGATTTGTAAAGGAAAAAATCCAAATATTGGTGCCGGCGGCGGCTCATAAGCTCCTGCATATAAAACCTGATCCGGAATTGTTCCTGCCCAGTCGTCTTTTACCATAAGGAAAACTAAATTTTCCATCACGTAACCGTCTGGTGCATTGTAGTATGTTTTTGGAACAAGATCCATTTTGTAGAATCCGTTTCCTAAATCTTTTAGTTTGGTTTTTTCAACAATGTCCGGTAACCATGATTGGTATTCTTGTTTAATATCCCAGTTGTTCAATCCGCTGTGAATATGAACGCTTGTTGCTCCCGCAAATCCAGGAGCTAAATTGGCATTAAATAAAATACTTACTCCTTTATCAATTGTTGGTTTTGTTGGATAAGCTCTAATTAGCTCATTCGAAGTATAAAAAGAAGAGAAATCAGTATATGGCATATTTGCCACGTCGCTTTGTTTAGATCCTGTTTTATCTTTTAAACGAAACCAGAATCCTGCACTTGCTGCAATTTCAGCTGGTGTTTTAGAAAAATAAACTGTTGGAGTTAAAGTAAAACTCCACACTTTATTTCCTTCATAGTGCAGTTTTGCGAAATCAGAAGAATTCTCCCAATTTCCCGCATCTGGTTCAGATGGTGACCAAATCCAGATGTATAAATCCTGATTTTCTGCAAACGTAGTTCCAGAAAGATCAAAGTACCAGGTAACTTGCTCATCATATTTGTAAACAACCGGAAATGATGACATCGGTCCAACAGCTCCCGCGTTTTCTTGTGCCTTTGTAAATGTTGGAGCCATCAAAAGGGCAAGTAAAATTGTATATAGAAATTTTTTCATATTACTTTTAATTAATAGCATTTAATTTAAATACATAAGTCACAAACGGAGTTCCTCCTGAAGAATGCACTAACTGAAATTCCATTTCGTCATTGTTTCCAGGAACAGATGTTACTCTAAGTTCGTCTGTTTTTTGAGTTTTTGCGGCGTCGCTGTACAAGTAGATTCTTACTGCGCTTGCATTGGTCTGTTGAAAATCTGAGCTTAATTCCCAATAGCCTTTTGGAGCAAATAAAGGAGGAACATTGCCCGTCACTTCATAACTTGTAGGTTTGTTTTTTTCGTCTACGCTAAAATTGATTTTAAAATCTTCGTAGTTAAAAAAAGTACTCAAGTTTTCCTCGCTTGGTTCGATCTTATTTGCCTTTGCAAATTCGTCAACCATTTTTAGATTTGTTAATCCCCAATTTCCGTTTACTTTTTCATAAATCGTAATTGGATCAACGTAGCTTCCGTCTTCTGTATTGTCGCAGCTAATCACGAAAAAACAAATAAACAGAGCTAACCAGTAATAACTTTTACTTCTCATAAATTTTGGTTTTTGTTAGTTTTTCATCCCTTAAAAAGGACAGTACGAAACTAGATGTTAAATAAATCTAAAAAAAAATATCTGTAAAAAATCAAGATATAATTCAAACGTTTTCGTAATTAATTAATTGATTTACAGCGTTTTAAAATTTTACTAAAAACATAAAAATCAAGGTCTTGTATAGATGCAAAGTACCTGTAGAATAATGGTAAATATGACAATATGGAAATTTTATGTGAATATTTTTTCACTATACATATATATAACCGCTTTTTATTGTATAATTGCAAATTATTAGAGTACTTTTAACATTTTAAAGCCTTTTAGACACTCACACTAAGGCATTTCGAAAAAAAATCTTAAATCAGTACTCTCCTATTTCTAAAACTGTTAATCATCAGTTTTTAATTAATTTTGCTTTTAAACGAATTAACTCAACCATAAATTACCTTACCTTAAAACCACAACCAAACCATGCAAAAAATATTTGTACTGTATTTTTTCATTGCGGGTTTTTCTCTAACTGCGAAAGAGACAAATCCAATTCTTGAAGAATTAGACAATGTACTGCTAAAAAAAGAAGTTTACTTAAAACAGAAATATCGCAAAATTGAAACTTTAAAAAAGAATGTTTCAAAATTTACTGTCAGCCAAAATAACGAGCAATTGTATCATACCTATATGTCATTGTTTGAAGAATACAAATCATTCAAATATGACTCGGCTTATTATTATTTAGAAGAAGCTAAAATCAAAGCCATCGTTTTAAAAGATCCTAAATATTTAGCTAAAAGCCGAATTAAGGAAGGTTTTGTACTTCTTTCTTCTGGATTATTTAAAGAAGCTATTGATACGCTGAATGTTATTGACGATCAAAAACTGGATCAGAAAAACAAATTTGAATATTATAATATCAAAGCACGCGCGTATTATGATTTAGCCGATTATAACCGCGATCAGCGTTTTAATATTCATTATGTACAGCAGGGAAATCATTTTCTTAAAAAGGCCTTAGAATTAATCGGAACCAATTCAAATGAATATTGGGCGGCCGAAAGTTTAAAGCGTTTAAAACAGCAAGACTGGCGCGGCGCCGAATTTGCTTTTAGTTACTGGATTAATAATTACGATTTACCACCGGATTATTACGGAATCGCCACTTCGAGTCTCGGTTATATTTATTCGGAACGAGGTTATACTAAAAAAGCGATTTATTATCTCGCACTCGCCGCTATTGCCGATGTTAAAAATGCGACGAAAGAAACTGTCGCGCTCAGAAATCTTGCGAATGAACTCTTTAAAATGGGTTATCTGGATAAAGCAAACGAGTATATTAATATTGCCATGGATGACGCTACTTTTTACAACGCCAGACATCGCAAAATTGAAATCTCCTCCATATTACCTATTATCGAAAAAGCGCAGTTAAATAACGTAAAAGATAAAAATGATAAACTCGAAAAAATCATTATTCTTTTAACGATCCTGACGTTAATTATCATTTTGTTTTCGATTATTATTTTCAAGCAATTAAAAGAGAAAAATAAAGCGAGAAAAATAATGGCTTCATCATACGCGCAACTTCAGGAAATGAATATAAGTCTGAGTGAAGCAAATGCGATTAAGGAGGAATATATTACGTATTTTATCAAGGCAACTTCGGCTTTCATTAATAAGATTGATCATATTCAGAAAAGTACGCTTCATAAAATCATCACCAAGAAAACAGATGAAGTTATTGCTAGCTTAAAACGTTACAATGTAAAGGAAGAAAGAGAAAATTTGTTCCATCAATTTGATGAAATTTTCCTGAAATTATTCCCAACTTTCGTGACTGATTTTAATCATTTATTTCCGAATGATCATAAATGTATTGTAAAGAAAGGTGAACTCTTAAATACAGAACTCCGCATTTTTGCTTTGTATAGATTAGGGATTCAGGACAGTAGTCAAATGGCTGAATTTCTGGAACTTTCTGTAGCTACCATTTATACATACAAAACCAGAATTAAAAGTAAATCAGACTTTAAGGATACTTTTGAAGAGAAAATTATGGCGATAAAAACGATATAAAAAAAGGTTTAGCCACAGATTAAAAGGATTAAAAAGATTTTTTTATGTAGAGTGTACTTACTAAAAAGGTTTGCCACGAATTACACGAATTTCCTCTAATTTTTTATGCTGTAAATTGATAAAAAAAGATTCGTACAATTCGAGCAAAAATACACACACAGTTAAAATCTTTTTAATCCTTTTAATCTGTGGCAAAAAAAACGTCACTAATTCACGAATGAATTGAGCATACTGATTTGTGGAAATTTGTGTAATTCGTGGCTAACTTTTTTTACTCTGCAGATTCTAACTGCAAAATCATATTTTGATAGTATTTACTCAACGAGAATAATTGCTCAGCAAAAATCATAACAGCCAGCGGAACGAAGAAAAATATGGTTAGATCTCTTTCGTATAAAAAATACGTCGTTATCATAAAAATACGAGTATATTCGAGATAATAAATCCATTTGCGCTGCTCTAAAATAGCGCCGCAGTTTATTAAAGTGATAATAATAATCGACAATACAAAAATCTTATCGTACGCCTCTAAATGATCAAAATAATACGTAAAAACGGTTAGCAATAAAGTAGAGATTCCTAATTGAATATAAAGGTAATTTCTAAACCGAAGTCTTTGGTGCGGATTACTTTTATCCTGCAGAAAGCGTTTTTCTAAGGTCGGACGGATATCCTGATCCATATGCGCCGGACTTCCAAAAACGGCTTTCCATCTTGCTTTAAATCCTTTTGAGCGTCTCCACAATTCATATATTTCAAAATAATAATGAAAATGCTGCCAAAGAAAACTATAACTTTTTAGCGGATGCGTTAATCCATATTTTGGTTTTTCTTCTTCTTCCTGGAAAGTTCCAAAAAGACGATCCCAAAAGGTAAACATATCGCCGTAATTTTTATCAAGGTATTTTTCGTCAGATGCGTGATGAACACCGTGAACAGAAGGTGTTACAAAAATATATTCCAGCCATTTTATTTTTCCAACGAGCTGCGTGTGCGTAAAGAAAGAATACGCTCCGTGAACAATAAGCATGGTAATTACCATTGTGGGATGAAACCCAACAAAAGGAAGAATACACCAAAATCCCGTTCGAATTATCGCCTGAAAAGTGGTAATTCTGGCTGCGGCCGTAAAATTAAATTCTTCACTATGATGATGTACAATGTGTGCTGCCCAGAAAAAATTGACTTCATGTCCTAATCTGTGATACCAATACCAGACAAAATCTGTGGCGAGAATTAAGGCAATCCAGACTAAAAAATTACTCGGAACATCAAAAATCCTATAATCATCATAAATCAAATAGTACAATTGGTAAAAGCTTGCGGCAACAAACAAATTAATCAATCGTTCTGCAATTCCAATACTAATATTAGAAACAGAACTTTCATAATTAAAAATTTCAGGTCTCTTTTTTCGTTGTGCCAGCTTATATTCAAGGAATAAAAACAGAAAGAAAGCAGGCATTGCAAAGGCTAGAAAATTAATGTTTTTCATTTTTAAAAATTACTTTTTATCGATTTTAAGAAACTAAACTACAATTAATTAAACTAAAAAAGGTATTTTCATCAACCAATATCAGATACAAATATATTGATATTAACCGATGAAAATAGTCTTGAATTTCTCTTAGAAAAATCTAGTTCTGATTGTATTTATCGGCTTCCAGAGTCACTTCTTTAACAGATTGTGTATCTGCTACTTTTTTCAAAGCAATAATGTAAGCAGCAATTCGCGGCGTTACACTATATTTGGCAGCAACCCTAAATACAGTTTCAAAACCTTTTTCTAATATATCTTCTAAACGTTTATTAATTTGATGAATTCTCCAGGATTCTAACAATGAATTTTGAAGCCATTCAAAATAAGAAACGGTTACACCTCCGGCATTTGCTAAAATATCCGGAACTACTAAAACATTATTCTCGTGTAAAATTTTATCAGCATCAGAAGAAACGGGTCCATTTGCAGCTTCAATAATTATTTTGGCACGAATATCTTTGGCATTCTTTTGCGTAATAACATCTTCTTTAGCTGCCGGAATCAAAACATCAACATCTAAAAGCAATAAATCTTCATGTTTGATCGCAACTGAATTTGGATATCCTTTAATAGTTTTGTTATTCAGGTTGTAATATAAAATCAACTCAGGAATATTGATTCCATCAGGATTGAAAAACGCTTCAGAAACATCACTTACAGCAACTATCTTAACTCCTTTTTCATATAAAAACAAAGCCGAATGCAATCCAACATTTCCAAACCCCTGAATCGCAGCAGTTGATCTTGCCGGTCTTATTTTTAGTTTTTCAAGCGCAAGCAAAGTAATAATGCTCACTCCTCTTCCGGTTGCTTCTACTCTTCCTAATGAACCTCCTGAATGCAGGTGTTTTCCCGTTACAACGGCATGAATTGTTTTGCCGTGAACTAATGAAAATTCATCCATTAACCAGCCCATTTCGTCAGGACCTGTTCCCATATCCGGTGCCGGAACATCTTTTTCAGGGCCAAAAATATCTGCTAAAGCTTTTGTATACGCTCTTGTTATTCTTTCTAATTCTGTTTTAGAAAGTGTTCTTGGATCACAAATAATACCGCCTTTTGCTCCTCCAAACGGAATTCCGGTTACAGCAGATTTCCAGGTCATCCAGGCGGCAAGTGCTTTTACTTCATCAAGATTAACAGCATTGTCATAACGGATTCCGCCTTTTGACGGGCCTAAAGCTGTATTGTGAATGACACGGTATCCTTCAAAATTTTGTTCGGTTCCATTATCTAATGTTATAGAAAAATTGACCACAATTTGTTTTTCAGGACGTTGCAGCTTTTGTTTTAATGATTCATCTAATTTAAGAATATCGGCTGCTATATTAAACCTGTCAATCATAGATTGAAAGGGGTTCTGTTTTATAATTTCTGCACTCATAGTGTTTATTTTTAATTTTTTGGTTTATCGATTTGGGCTTAATAAAATGTTTCTTCTGAATAAAATCAGCAACAACACATGCAACACGGAATTTTCATCTGGCAGCAATGCATCATACTATTTATGTTTCTATTCGATCTCATTTTATTTTTATTTAATAGTTCCTAAAAAAAGCCTTTCATGGTGCATGAAAGGCTAAAAAAAAAAATAACTAACAAGTACTTTCTCTATTAACGCCATTTCATCGCATAGGTCGACATGCAGCACATCGTCAAACTGCACATAAACGGGATGATATTTAGACTATAGTTTTTCATTGTCATTGCAAATCTATAAAATATATTTATAAACTCTATAGAATTAGTCGGGTTTATTTCAGAAAAGTATAAATTTAACATTAAATCCCTTGTAAATTAATGATTTAAGAAATTAAAAAAAGTACTAAAATTGTGATTTCACGATGAAAACAATGGCAATTAAGGCCAAAACAAGTCCTAAAATATTGATTTTAGATAATTTTTCTTTGAAGAAAAGCATTCCAACAAGGCTTCCCAAAACGATCACGCCCATGTTCATTCCGGCAAAAACAGTTGAAGGATTTTCGGCGAAAGCCTTATGCGCTTTTAAATAAAACAATATATTTCCGAAGTTGAAGATTCCAACTAAACCTCCAAAAAGGATATTTTTATAGTTCAGTTTTACTTTTTTTACCGCAACATCATAAACGACAACGAGTAAAGAAACAGCCAATGAAATATCAAAAACGATAAACAATGAAGTTGTGTAAGGCAAAGCGGTAAAAAGTGCAATTTGCTTAAAAAGGATATCGATAATCCCGAAACCTATAAATACAGCTGCCGGATAAATCCATTTGTTTTGATCGTTTCCTGATTGTTTTTTTAAGATGAATAACAGCGCTATAAATCCAATTATTAGTCCAATAACTTTATACGAATTGAATTCTTCTTTAAAAATAAGCCACGCTGCAATTATCGGAATAAAGAGCGATAAACGCTGTGCAGCATCAGTTTTTGCAATTCCCATATGTTTTATGGAAGTGAATAAAAACAGAAAAACAATAGGCAGTAAAACACCAACCGCTGCATAAATATTCCATGGCGCATCTGCATGAACTACATTTAAATCCGGGCTAAAAGTAAAATAGCAAAGCGATATTGCCATTATATAATTGAACGCAATAATCTGAATTGGGTTTGCATTGTATTTACGGGTTATTTTGAAGATAACACCAACCGTTACACTGCATAAAATACTTAAAACAAGAAACAACATAGGATTAAATTTTGAATACAAAAATAACGTTTATCTCCTTATAATGAATGTTCCTGAAAAAACATATTAGTCACTTTTTAACCATCCTGTAATACTCATTCTGGTATTTTGTGTAACTAAAACTTCGTGAACCAGTTCATTACTTTTAAAGAAAACGGTTTTACCCTGAATGGGTGATATTTTCTGCTCGCTGTTGTTTTGGTGAATCATTAATTCTCCGCCGTCACTTTCTTTCCAATTACTGTTTAAATAACTGATCATCGAATATTTACGACTTGAATTATTTTTGAATTGATCTAAGTGTTTGAGATAAAAATCGCCTTTTTCGTATAAGGAATAATGAAATTCGTAACCTGTAATTCCGGCAAAACAACTTTCGTTTAAGTAAGGTACAAAAGCATCGATTTTATCGAAAAACTCATTTTCAAAAACATTATTGTGTTTTTTATCTAGCCAATAAATAGCGTCGTTTCTAATTTTTCCGTCAAAAGAAAGCTTTTCAGAATTTCCAATTCCAGCTGCCAACAGTAAACTGGCAGCATTTAAATCGATTAAATTTTGCTTGAGATTATTTGATAATTCGTCACTTATAAAGCGTTCTGAAATTCCAATTTTATTCTCCATATAACTTGCTATCAAATCCTCAAAACTATCATCCATCACTTTTTTAGGCAAACTGCAAATACAACCAACGGAACAAGGTAGACTATTTAAAACTGGTAATGCTGTTTTTAAGAAATAATAAAAATCAGACTATAGTTTGTTTCCGCGCATAAATAAACCCGACAGGTTTTAAAAACCTGTCGGGTTTGATAACTACTGCTGAATTAACAATTAACAATTAACAACTAATAATCTATAATTTACTAATATAACTTCCGTACATATCTTTAAACTGATGTCCTTGTGCAAAACGGTCTTTGCTTAGTTTTTTATATTCTACCAAAGCCCACAGCACAAACTCTTTTACAAAATATTCGTCTTTTTTATCTAATTGCGGCTGGTATTTTTTCAATAAAATATCCAACGGAGTAACTTCATCTAAAATAGCCTGATATTCAGCATCAGTAGCGTCGTCTAATAATTCGAAACCGCTTTCTGCAAAAAACCATTCAATTAAATCAGAATAAGGTGTTTTTTCTCCCGGCTTTTCTAATTTTTCGATTTTAGGGAATAGCGTTGGAAACAAAGTTCGAATTGCCATTCCAATCAAATGCTGCGCTACAAAAGCAGCTCCCTCCTGCTCTCCTTCATAAACCAATTCTACTTTTCCAGTTATCGCCGGAATAATTCCGATAAAATCAGATAAACGAAGATTTGTTTTATCAACTCCAGATTTTAAAGCACGACGTTCTGCTGTACTAATTAAATTTTCAAAAGCGGTAATACTCATTCTCGCACTTACACCACTTTTATTGTCGATATATTCACTTTCGCGGGCTTCAAAACTAATTTGCTCTAAAATATCACGAGCTAAATTCGGAACATAAACTATATCACTTTGGTTTTCGTCCAGTTTTGCTTCCTGTTGTGTAATTGTTCTTGCAATTTCAACCGTTTCAGGATAATGCGTTAAAATCTGCGAACCAATTCTGTCTTTAAGCGGCGTTACTATACTTCCTCTGTTTGTATAATCTTCCGGATTTGCAGTAAAAATAAATTGCATATCAAGCGGCATTCTCAATTTAAATCCGCGAATTTGAATATCGCCTTCCTGCAGAATATTAAATAATGCAACCTGAATTCTGGCTTGTAAATCTGGTAATTCGTTGATAACAAAAATACTTCTGTTTGCTCTCGGAATCATCCCGAAATGAATTACACGATCATCTGCATACGATAATTTTAAATTTGCGGCTTTAATTGGGTCAACATCTCCAATTAAATCAGCAACCGTAACATCTGGTGTTGCCAGTTTTTCGAAGAAACGTTCACTTCTGTGTAACCAGGAAATTGGTGTTTCATCTCCTTTTTCTTCAATTAAATCTTTCGCAAAACGTGAAATTGGATTCAACGGATCGTCATTGATTTCTGAACCTGTTACAAACGGAATATATTCATCCAACAATTCAACCATTTTACGGGCTAAACGTGTTTTTGCCTGTCCGCGGAGTCCTAATAAATTAATATTATGACGAGAAAGAATCGCACGCTCCAGTTCTGGAATTACGGTATTTTCGAATCCGTGAACGCCCTCAAAAACCGGTTTCCCCGATTTTATTTTCTCACGAAGGTTATTTCGCAATTCGTCCTTTATACTTGTGCTTTTATATCCTGCAGCTTTTAACTGCCCTAATGTTTTTATATTATTAATTTCCATTTTATGAAATATCTATTTTGTTTATTGTTTTTTTAATGACAAATATTGTGTTGTTGCGTTGTGTGCAAATTTATTTTAAAGCCTTTGTTTCTTTGGACCTTTGCCTCTTTGAACCTTTTTTAATCAACTTTGTGTCATTACTTTGCGTAGACGCACTGCTGTGCGTCTCTACGATATGCGTTGTGTATAAAATTATCACAAATCAATAAAAACAGCGCTTCGACTTCGCTCAGCGTGACAGCTGAAAACTGTGACTAAAAACTGAACACTGAACACTTACCTCACCCTCTTCTTCCTATTCGTTTCATAATCTTCAAAAATCATTTCGCCAAGACCTTTTAATCCGGTATAAAATGCTTTTCCCTGATTTGCTTCTGTAAAATGATTGACAAAACGCTGTAAATACGGATCATTTGCAATCATAAAAGTTGTAATCGGAATGTGTAATTTTCTGGCTTGCTGTGCCTGTGTGTAACATTTATCTACAATATATTCGTCGAGACCGTTGCTATTCATATAATACGAACCGTCCCGTTCGCGCACGCAGCTTGGTTTTCCGTCGGTGATCATGAAAATCTGCTTGTTGGTATTTCGTTTTCGACGCAAAATATCCATTGCTAATTGCAATCCGGCAACTGTATTGGTGTGATACGGACCAACTTGCAAATAAGGCAAATCTTTAATTGGGATTGTCCAGGCATCATTTCCAAAAACCAAAATATCAAGCGTATCTTTTGGGTAACGGGTTGTGATTAATTCCGCCAAAGCCATTGCTACTTTTTTGGCAGGCGTGATTCGGTCTTCGCCATACAAAATCATACTGTGGCTAATGTCGATCATCAAAACGGTACTCATTTGTGCTTTGTATTGCGTTTCTTCGACAACCAAATCATTTTCGGTTAGCATGAAACTTTCAACCCCATTATTAATTTGGGCATTTCGCAGACTTTCGGTCAATGAAATACGTTCTAAACCATCGCCAAAATTAAATTCGCGAAATTCTCCCGTATGTTCATCGCCATTTCCGGCATGTTTTGTTTTATGATTTCCGTTTCCGGAACGTTTCAGATTTCCGAAAATCTGATCTAAAGCCTGCTGACGAATTGCGCGTTCTGTTTTAGCAGTGATTCCAAAACCGCCGCTTCCATCTTCTTTGACTTCGTCTTTTATGTAACCTTTCTTTTTTAAATCTTCGATAAAATCATCGATCGTGTAGTTCTCATCTGTTAGTTTATATTCTATATCTAATTCCCGAAGCCAGTTGATTGCTTCGTCAAAATCCCCCGAAGTATGGGTGATTAGCTCTTTGAAAATACCAAAAAGTTTTTCAAACGGAGACTGAAACGGGGCTTCGTACGACTTAAAATAAAAACCTTTTTTAAATTCGTTTTTCATAATTCTAAAATTAAGCCTTTTTGGAATTATGAAAATAGAAACGTTTATTAATTTTTAGTTAAAATATTTAACCAAAATTCGCAGCTAACAGCGTTAGATGTAATAATTATTCAAACTTTCCATCGACATAAAACCAAGCGTTATTTTCAAATTTAAAGGTTGAAAACTCATAATGAGTCTGCGGTTTATTATTGGAGTTTAAAAAATAGGCTTTAAACTCCACTGTATTTTCTGTAAAACTCAGAATTTCTAATTTTTGCCATTTATTTGCGGTGGCCCATTTTAGAATTTCTGCTTTCGAATAATATTTTCTTTCTGAAATATAAGTTGTTCCCAAAAGATATTCAGCATTATGAGTAGCATAAGCCGAATATCTGGAACGCATTAACGCCAAAGCTGTCGGCGCCTTTTGATTGTTTTCGAGATACAATCCGCAGCAATTTTCAAACTGTAATCCTGTATCGCAAAAGCATTTATGCGTCGCCATCTACTTGTTCTTCTCCGTTAAGCTTTACATGAAGCTGGTTTAATAAAACCTGATATCTGCTGATTTCTCTCACTTCTTCATCTTCTTCAGCAAAATCAATCATTTCGTCTAATACTTCACTTACATCTAATAATTTATTATTTGCTTCTCTGGAATCTCCCGCAGCAATTAAATCAATGATTTCCTGTACACTTGCTTTTAAACTTTCAAATTTTGTATTCATATATAGGTTTGTTTTTTGTTTGCCACGAATTACACGAATTTACACGAATTAATTTTTTAAGATTAGTAATTAAGAAATTAGTGTGAATTCGTGAAATTCGTGGCAAAAAAATATTTATTTTTCTTCTTTTTTATCTTCGTTAAACTTTTTTATAATCTCTTTAAGCTTTTCTTTACGAGCAATTACAGCTTGTTTCGCTTTATCCTGAGCTTTGTGAAGTTTATCGTTATGCTTTTTTATATTTCTTTCGTTATTGCGTCCCATTATATTTCTCTTTTAATTTCTTCTAAACTCCTTTCAGTAAAAATCAATTCGTTGATAATCTGCTTTCTTAAATCGGCTATATCTTCATAATCAAAATATTTTGCCCACGAAGTTAATTGCTGCAGATTCCTAATTTGTTTTAAGCGTTTTGTGGTTTCAAAGCTTGTTCTCAAAATTGCTTTTCCGTCGTAATTCGGATTCTTTTTATGCTGATAATTGGCAAGGTTCTTTTCAAAATCGGCTTCTATGTAATATAGTTTTTCTTCGGCATTATCAGGATAAAATTCTTCCCAGGCAGCAAAACCAATTTTTGTTTTTGATTCGGTTTCCGGCTCACGCGCAATTAAACGCCATTTACTGTTGGCTAATCTTCCCCAATGATTGGATACGCGATACATTCCGGCTTCGGTATAATAATAAGAACTTCCTGCCTTGCTTTCAAACTGTTTTTTTAAACCTTCTATTTCATTTGGAAGCACTTCATTAAAAACACAAAAGGTATTCTTAAAAGAATTTGGATGTGGCTTAAAATTTTTCTGCATGTGCAAATATACTGAGATTGTCGCGAACTCCCTAAAACAAACCTAAATTGATTAACTTTGTCGTTTCAATTTTAAAATAAAAAACTATGTCTAAAGATTCACAAGAAAAAATGCCGCAAAAAGGAGTTTATACCGGCATTATCGAAAAAGATGAAAACAACAATTATTTCTGTGGTGAATATCTTTTAGATTATAAAATCGCTCATACTAACTTTAATATTGGAGACTGGGTTACCATTAAATCTGTAATCGAAAATCCAAGCGACATTAGCTACGATAAATATCCTAAGAAATCTAAAAACTTCGATAAGGCGAATCATAAGCCGGAATAAAGTTTTTATTTCAGGTTTCTTTTGTTTCAGGTTTCAAGTTGAAATGAGGGGAATTTTAACGCAAAGTACGCTAAGTTTTTTTTATCGTAGTGTGTGTAGTGCTGAAAACAAAAAGTTCGCAAAGCTTTATCAATACAAAGCTTTGCGAGCTTTGCATTTTTATAAAAACCTTATATGTTGAAAAATCTTTGCGTACTTTGTGTTAAAAAATTACATAAAGTTATCATTAACTTTTTTTAATATTTTTTCGATCAAAAGTGAAAAGTTAAAAAAAAGTGTACCTTTGCAAAAAATTTGTCGATTTGAACTAATTAATATCGATTTCAAACTAATAGACAAGTAGTTACCTTTTATTTATGAAAAAAATAGTTGAATACCGCAAGTTACTAAACGTAGAAAAAACTGCAGAGTTAAAAGATTTAAAAACAATTTATCGTAATGCGATGAAAGAATCTCATCCTGATAAATTTGTAGGAGACGACGCTGGTTTAAAAGAGGCAGAAGAAAAAAGCAAAACAATCATTGAAGCTTACCACTTTTTAGTAAGTATTCACCCTGATACTATTAAACTTAATTTACCTGAATATACAGAAACAATTTCAACTTGCACGATTACAGATTACAAATTTGTAGAAGGGCGTTTGATTATTGATTTTTCTAACGGAAGTGTTTACGAATACATTAGTGTTCCTAAAGCTACTTACGTGAAAATGGTAAATGCTGATTCTCCTGGAAGATTCGCAAAAAGACACATTTTGAACTCTTTTACCTGGAGAAAGAAAACAAATCAAGAATAAATTTATTCGAAAATAATTCAAAAAGCACTCTTCTTACAGAGTGCTTTTTTTATGGCTTAGTATTAAAAAAACTCTATATTAGCATTCAAAACAATAAATAAATAAGAGT
Source organism: Flavobacterium sp. NLM (assembly GCF_002210235.1). NCBI lineage: Bacteria > Pseudomonadati > Bacteroidota > Flavobacteriia > Flavobacteriales > Flavobacteriaceae > Flavobacterium > Flavobacterium sp. NLM. The sequence continues at coordinate 10,102 of NZ_LIAC01000002.1, read as the reverse complement.
TTTAAATCAATTAAACGTCTCAAAACACTTGATTACAGGACATTTAGACACGAAAAAACTATAACAAAATTTTAGGTTACAAAATTCTATATGTTTTATAATTTTAGATACTTTTGTTGCACAAATCAATTAACTAATTAATTTTTTATAATGAAAAAAATACTTTTTTTACTTACAGCTTCTGCAGCTATCATTTCATGCAGTAAAGTTAAAGACGGAGAATACCTAATTACTGGTACTGCAAAAGGAATCGAAAACGGAAAAACTATCATTCTACAAGGACAAGATCCAGCTACAAGAATGACAATTGCGTTAGATACTGTAAAAGTTGAAAATGGAAAATTTGAAATTAAAGGAAAAGTTAAAGAACCAGCTTTCCATACATTAATACTTCAAGGTGCTAACGGACCAATCCCATTTATCTTAGAAACTGGAGAAATCAATATCGAAATTGACAAAGACAGTATCCACAAATCTAAAATTTCTGGAACTTACAATAATGACGAGTATGTAAAATTCAATGATGATCTTACAAAAACTCAAAAAAACTTAATTGATTTTCAGAAAAAGAATACTCAAAAAATGCAGCAAGCGCAGCAAGCTCAAGATACAGCAACTATCAACAGCTTGATGAAACAATACATGGAAATCCAAACAGAAGTACAAGCTAGTACTAAAAAGAAGTATTTAGCTTACGCTGAAGGACACCCAAAATCTTATATCTCTGCATTGATCATTCAAAGTATGATTAATGATCCAAGCAATGATATCAAAAAAACAGAGAGTTTATACAACGCTTTAGACGAATCTGTAAAAAACACAACTCCTGGTAAAGAAATCAAAACTAGACTAGGTCAAGCTAAATTGCCTGCGGTTGGTGCATCAGCTCCTCCAGTTGGCAGCGCTAAATGAAGAGCAGATTTTTCTGCGCCAAATCCGCAGGGAAAAGTAGTTTCGCTTAAAGAAAGTTTAGGTAAAGTTACTATCGTTGATTTCTGGGCTTCATGGTGTGGACCATGTAGAAAAGAAAATCCAAACGTTGTAGCGATTTACAAAGAATTACATTCAAAAGGATTAAACATTGTTGGCGTTTCTTTAGACAAAGATGCTGAACACTGGAAAGAAGCTATCGCAGCAGATGGTTTAACATGGACACATGTTTCAAACCTTAAATTCTGGGATGAACCAATTGCGAAACAATATAATGTTGAATCTATTCCTGCAACTTTTATTCTTGATGCATCAGGAAAAGTGGTTGCTCAAGACTTAAGAGGTCCGGAATTGAAAGCAAAAATCGTAGAATTATTAGCAAAATAATCCTACTTTTGAAATAAAGTTAAAAAATCTCCCTTGTGGAGATTTTTTTATTTTATTCAATTCCAATGAATTAAAAAATAACTTTAAAATAACTTTAAATTAAGTTCTTTTTTTGTTTGCAAATCTAGAAAACGTTGCTATCTTTGCCACCGCTTAGAACAACAAAGCACAACAAATTGAGATCGGGGGAGATACTCAAGCGGCCAACGAGGGCAGACTGTAAATCTGCTGTGTGAACTTCGCAGGTTCGAATCCTGCTCTCCCCACGGAAAGGGTAAAAGAAGTAAAAACGAAAGTTTTCCAATCTTTGAAAACCTTCAAAAAAGTGGTAAAGCCTGCAAATCGTAAGATTCGCAGGTTTTTTTCATTTAAAACAGTTTTCAAACTTTATAAAATACCCGAAATATGTTTCTGTTTCCTTATTAAAGATCCTGTTGTTCCAGCCATTTTAAAATTGATTGGTTAGTTTCTTCAGGCTTTTCTTGCTGAATCCAATGACCACAATCAAGAGTAACAACCTCTAAATTAGGAACGATATTTTTTAGGTTTTCAGACTTTGGAATCGTATCCCGATTACCATATATCATAAGAGTCGGTTGATGAATGATTGGAATTATATCTGCCATTAAATGCCAGTTTCTATCAAGGTTTCTATACCAATTTATACCTCCTGTAAACCCTGAGGATTCGAAGGCAGAAATGAAAACAGATAGTTCTTTATCACTCATCAAGGGATCTCCAAGTGGTTTTTCTTCTCTTGCAAGATTAATCATTAGCATTCCAGGTTCAGGCGGTGTGAGAGGTATGTTTTTTCGAAATATGTTACGAAGGAACCGAGATTTGTTTTTGTTCATTATAGCATCTGCTACTCCTGGTTGTCTATTGAAGTGAACAAAATAGAAGTTCTCTCCAAATATTGCTTCCATCAACTCAATCCATGGTTTATCTCCACGATCTTGATAAGGTAAGGCCAAGTTTATTACTTTATTTACCCGTTCAGGATGCAATAGTGCCAGACTCCAAACGACATTTGCACCCCAGTCGTGACCCACAAAGGCAGCATCCTTATAACCAAAATGGTCAAGTAGTGCAATAAGGTCACTTGTTAAGTGTTCAATGTCATAATCCGTTATTTTGGTCGGACGAGATGAATTACCATAGCCGCGTTGATTTGGAACAATTACGTGGTAGCCAGCATCAACAAGAGCCTGTATCTGATAACGCCAAGAAAATGCATGCTCTGGAAAACCGTGGCAGAGAATGATAGGTTTTGCTGAATTTTGTTGACCTGCTTCAAATACTTCCAGCACTACACTATTAACTGAAATCATTGTAGCCTTAGGAAATGAGATGGGATTAAATCCTGTCTTTATTACGTTTGTCATTTTTATTCCTTTAAAGATTATTAATGATGCAAACTTATAGCTGGAAAGTGACAGCCTTATGTCAGGGGTTAAAAATAAATTAGTGATAGGTGCTAAAATACTCTTCCAGGGTCATTTTGTGTGGTTCAAATTTGTCTGTAAGTATTTCTAATTCATTGATTCTGTCTAAACGAAAAAAACGAAACTTTCTTCTTAATCGACAATAGGCAACTAACAACCAATTTTCTGTACTCAACAACGCAAATGGTTCTATGCTTCGGGTTGTGGGTTCATTTTTCGCATTGGTGTATTCAATTTTTACAACACGAAAATTTGTCAATGCAAATTGTAAGTCAGATAAATGACTACTGTTTCTTTCCCGATTGTTATTCTGGTCAAATCGTACTCTTTCTGAAAGTAAGTTCGCTTTGTCTAGTATGTTGTATTTTAAGACTGCTTTTACTTTTTCAATAGCTTCAGTATAATCTTTAATGAATGAAGTGTCTTTGTTTTGAAGAACTAATTGTTCTGCGGTAATTAACGCATTTGCTTGTGCTTCTGTGAACATTACGGGAGGCAGTCTGTAGCCCTCCATTAGTGAATAGCCTTTTCCATCTTCAGTAATTATTGGAACTCCCGATTGTTCAAGTGCTCTAATGTCTCTATAAATTGTCCGATTGCTTACGTTAAATTTGTTTGCAAGAGTTGTTGCCGTCAAAAGTCGTTTTGTTTGCAATTGTATTAAAATTGCAGTCAGTCGTGAAAGTCGTGTAGTCTCATTTTCGTTCATTTTTTTTGACTGTCAATGTTTCAAGGGGAATTTTTGGCATTACGGCTGAAGTTTTGTTATTACAACGGGTTTGGAACTAAAACTCCTTTTTGGATTTAAGTTTAAATGAATTTGAATTTCTTGCAACTAACATATTATATAAACTTATTTAATAAAAACGGCATAGCAAAACGCATACTTATAGTAAAATTCGGAATGCTCATAATTACAGTAATGGGAATATTTAAAATTCCTATTGGTTTAGCATCGCATTCACTTATACTCATCAGATCTGGGATGATATTTTTTTCAAAACTACCTGTATTGAAGTCCAAAAAAATCATTATAAATAGTGATTTTTTATTTCCCATAGTTATATCATGCAACAGGAACTTCTCATGGTGTTTTTAAAAGTAAAAATCCATAAAAACAAGAAAGAGATTTAGGCTTGAATATTATTAATGAGAAAAACTCAAATTGGCGTAAAAGTATCATGGAAAGGCTTTTTTCTACCTTTCCTTTTATTTCATAATAGGACAAATTTGCAATGTAATTTAAACATAGCACAATAAAAATATTTATATATGCTATTTAGATTCAAATAGTCCATTATAACATAATAATTTTCTATAACGGATGTGCGCGCTGTGAGCCAATAAAAATAGTCAATCAATCGCAGTAATCAATTACCACATTATGAAATTAAATTTTTTCCTGTTCGCATCACTAGTTGTAATGACAGCAGTTCAAGCACAAAATCCCGGAAGAGTTTTAGGAATACTATAAATGACTTCGTCAGTTTTTACTTCCGGTACTGTAACAGTCACCAAAACCTTATCATCTTTTACATTGCTAATTAATATTTACTTCTACAGTTTTGTTTGCAATTAATATCCTTCTGATTTTTTCTACGTTTTTGATCTTGATTCCCTCTCCCTCCACTAACTTTAAATCTTCTAAAAACTCATCTTTAAAAGTTAAGTTTTCTTCAAATGGCAGATCCTTTAATTTTATATAAAGAGCCTCTGCTTCCTTATAATTTCCTTTTAATAAAAGCAGGAGCGGCATATTAGAAAGCGGATATTTTGACTCGGGATCATACTTCATACTTTGGTTTAAGTAGTACTCTACATCATTTAATTTTTGAGTTACAATGCTGTACCAAGCCAAACTATTATAATGTATCCCCATTTGTTTCTTTATTAAGCTATCAGGAGCAATTTTATAATAAGCAGAGTCTAAAGCAACCAAACCGAGGTAGTGAGCCCTTATATCCTTATTTGTTTTTAATGATGAAATACCAGACTTTAAAAAGTAGGCTCGATACTCTTTTATATGATTCGCATCTGAGACAAATAATGCCTTTGATTTAGCATCTGAAGTATAATTATAAGAAATCAAGCTGATTTTATATTTATAAGCAACATCATCATTTGATTTTAAGATGCTTGGAATCAACAAATCAGCTTTACTTATGTCTTTTTCCTGCAGATAATATTCATAAAATTTGAGCATAACATCAGGGCTTTTACCATTAATAAGGTTTTTTATGTTTTTCTTTTTTAAATTAAATTCATCTCGTATAGTGTCTAATGTTTGTATTTTATTATTTTGATAATCTGCCTTAGGGTTTATATTTGCCTGACATGTAAAAGCACTTAGCATCAGTATCACGCGAAATATTATTAGTAGTATTATTGATTTCATTTTTAAAAATTTATTTAAAATGTAATTACTTGTTTTAGTTAAATTATGTTGATAAGATATCTTAGTAATTTAGGTTAAGACCAAATCCTATCCCCATATCACTATCATAATGTGTTGTAATTCCAAAGTTCTTTCCGGCAATATATTTTAATCCTGCCATATATTCCTTGTCGGTATTCCACATCAAATTCATTCTTAATCGCTTTGAAACCGGAATGTCTTTGCGTTCTAATTGAAAACGTATTTTACCGTCTGTAAAGATTTCCGTTTGCGCTACTACAAGCATTGGCAGAGTATAGTTTACACCGGCAGAAAATACAGCCCTTTTATCTTTAGTACTGGTTTGTCCAAATAAATTTTGCTCTTGTTCGCTCATTTCCATTTTTCTTGATCTCCAGTCAAAACCTATAAATGGCATAAGCCATTGCATTTTTCCAATATAGCGGCCGATATGTGTTTCGGTTTCGTAGCCATGCATATTATTATAGCCTAACCTCCACTCTGTTCCAATACTCCAACGTGTGTTTTGAAACATTGCTTCTCCATCATTACCGTTAGTGGCAAAATCATTTTCTGCCATGAAATGAAATTTTCTATCATCAGCAAAAAGCATACGCTTGGCTAATTTTGGATTAGGAATTTCGGGATTTAGTTTTGAATTTTCATAACTAAAAATCCTTCCCATACCGCTCATCATGTGATATAAAATATGACAATGAAAAAACCAGTCTCCATCTGCGTTAGCATTAAATTCTATAGTATCTGTTTCCATCGGCATAATGTCGACCACATTTTTAAGAGGCGCATAATCTCCCTGCCCGTTTACTAATCTGAAGTCATGCCCGTGTAAGTGCATGGGGTGGCGCATCATAGAACCATTATGCAAAATAATACGAACATTTTCTCCTTTCTTTATGAGGATTTTATCAGTTTCTGATACTACTTTATTGTCTAAACTCCATACATAACGATTCATGTTACCGGTAAGCTCAAATTTTAATTCTTTTACAGGTGCATTTTCAGGAAGATTAGTTTTTGACGTCGCTTTCAGCATTGCATAGTTTAATGTCTTAATCTCAGAAGATCCATCAGTAATTTCAGGGTACATAACTGCATTCATATCCATCTGATTAAGTGCCATTGCCATCCCCATATCATCCAAATCGCCATTCATTTTCATCATACCGTTCATCATCTTCATGCCTTCAAAATATTTCAATTTCGGTAATGGCACACTTGACTGTTTTGTTCCTTCTCCCAGATATAAAGATGCTGATTTAGTACGATCTTCAGGGGTTGCCAAAAATTCATAAGATGTATTTTGCTCCGGAATGGTTACCACAAGATCATAGGTTTCAGATACAGCTATTAATAATCTATCAATCTCAACAGGTTCGACATCATTACCATCATTTGCTACGACAGTTATTTTACCGCCTGCATAATTGAGCCAGAAATTGGTTGATGCTCCCCCGTTAGAAACTCGTAAACGAATCTTATCACCAGCTTTAAATTGATAAAGCTGGTTTTTATTTTTACCATTAATTAAAAATGCATTATAATATACATCACTCACATCCATGGCGTTCATTCGTTTCCACTCGTTTGTCACTTTGGTTGAAAAATATCCTTGTTTTATGGCTTCGGTATAACTTTGTGTAGTACCTTTTTTAATTGCAAACCAATCACTGGCATTGTGTAAAAGCCTGTGGATATTTTCAGGATTCATGTCGGTCCACTCGCTCAAAACTATCGGTACTGAAGGTAAATCATCTATACCTTTTCTAAAGGTTTTATCTTCTGGCTTTTTATTTATTATAAATGCACCATACATACCAATTTGCTCCTGAAGACCACTGTGGCTGTGATACCAATGAGTACCGTTCTGAATAATGGGAAAAGTATATTTATAAACCGTATGAGGTTTTATAGGCATCTGAGTCAGATATGGAACTCCGTCTTCCTTATTGGGCAAAAACAAGCCATGCCAATGCAGCGAAGTTTCTTCATCCATTTCATTATGTACATAAATCTCTGCAGTGTCTCCTTCTGTAAATATAAGTGTCGGCATTGGAATTTGTCCATTAACAGCAATTGCTCTTTTGGGTTTACCAGTGAAGTTTACCAAAGTATCTTTTACATATAAATCATAACGAACGACTCTCTGCGCATTTACTGTTAAAGTAAACAGCAATAATATATAGAGTATTTTCATATTTTAAAGTGTTTCAATGGTCTTTCCGCAAGTCATCATCTTGGCTCCATAATAAGGATTTTTAATTTCCTTTTCTCTGCTTAACCAATTAGCATCCTCCATTGGACAATATTGATAATAAACGGGTTCTGATGATTTTGAAACTTTAATCAGATCGTACAGGTTTTTTGATAGTGATTTAAAAAACTTTCTTTGTTTATTTATATCCTGCGAATTAGAAATATTTTCGGCATCCGCTAATAAAGCTTTGGATAGTTTCATCCAAATTGTATGTTCTTCCATTTTTAAACTTTCCATCTTTACAGCAGTAATAGCTGTTTTGAGTTTTTCTGCGTTTAAGGAAGCTGATTTACTATCGGTTTTTACCAAAGATTCATTTACAAGGAAATAGGAATCATAAACATTCCGCAGCTGATTGTTTTCCAGAGAATCGCTAATCATTATATTATTAGAAGTACTATTTGATATTTTTGATGCTGTACTTGCTGAATTTAAAAAATTAGCACTGAACGAAAGGATTGACACCAATAAAAGTATTGCTGTCATTATTTTTTTTAATGAATACATATAGTTATTTTTTTAAAATGAAATAAGTTAATAAATTACGTATTGACAGAAATACTTATAATCTGTAAATAGTAATTAACTCAAAAATTGAATAGAAAAGGTTTGACAGTAGAATATTAAGTGCTAATTTGATACACTTATGGCTGTCACTTTTGAATTTAACCTATTTTTGGTTTCAAAAAAAGAGAAGAGTAACCTGAAGAAACAGAACTTTCAGGATGATTGAATTTTTGATTTTTAGTGCCAAAAAAATAATTTCTGGTTTTTAACGATGTTTCATTAAATACTAAAAAAACACCTGCAGATGGTGCGCAAATGCATTTAGAATCTTTACAATTATTATCACAGCAATGATTCTTTTTACCCATATGCCCAGCAGCACAACAATCTTTTTTACTATTAGTTGAAGACATTTGTGTGGTGGAATGTCCTGTTTTAGATTTACTTACACAAGCAAAAGTGTTACTAGGCATTATAAAAAAACCTAATAATAAAAATGCTAAAAAGTAAAATTTTCTCATTAGTAAAATTAAATATGAAACAAATATAATAATTATATTACATTGATTAATAGTTTGTTGATTAATTTATTTAAAAACTTAAACTTTTTTGCAATCTTAATTAAAATGAAAAAAAAAGTTCAAATCCTGATTGAGTTCAAGGAGTATAATTTAATATTATAATTTCTTGTTTATAATATCTGAATAATCAATTCGATGAATATCATTTTTTGTTTAAAGTTTCTTTACATCCCTTAAACTATATCCTTTTTGTTTTCTGAAAAAATTTGTTCAGATGGCTTACATCCGTAAAGCCAAATTCATATGCAATTTCATTCATACGTTTATCACTAAACCTAATTCTATGCTCGATCAGGTTAACCTTGTATTTAGCGATATACTGATGTAAGGTATCGTTAGTATGCTATTTAAAATACCTTCCAACATAAGCAATTGATACAGAAAATACATTGCTGATTTGTTCCGCTTTTAATTTTTCAGGATTATAAATATTCTGCTGAATATATTGCAATATTTTAACTGCTGTTTCTGAGATATAATCCGGTAAAAAATTCGAGATATTTCTTGCTACAATAATGATCAGGGTATTTCAGTTCCTTTTATGATTGTAACATCACCTTTATAAGAAATCATTTCCTCGTTCAACTTTACAGCGTTTACCTCTAACTGGCCTTCAAACAGATAAGCTTGCCCATCATCATCAATAAATACATTGAGGTCAATAAATCCCTATTAGCAATAACTCCTTTGGATTTTCGTGACAATAATGGTTTTCCTAATAGATTTTTAAACGGCCCATATGGATGATTAATTACGGCTACACCAATGTTATCCTGATCTGTCGGATAATAAAAATAATATTTACCATTTTTTTAATACAGTCAGGAGCCCATGCATAATAGCATTTCATGGATTTCCAGCCCGAAAATTTGCTGGTAAGTTTAGAAAGTTGATTTAAAGTAAACCTTTCAGTCAATAAGCTAAACAGAATTGGTGATTCACGAACTGATTTACTAAACTGGTAAAAGGCAAGATCTAACATTTGGTTGTGGCCAAAAATTAAATCTCCTGCCTCTTCAGCATGCTTCCATCTTTTGTATATACTAATTCTGCTGCAGTTTATCTTGCAGTCTTTTATATCGATTAAAGCATAATATCCTATCGTAACTATTGTATTTGTTAGATCGTTTTTATGGTTTACAGTGTTTTGTCTAAGAAGCATTTTTTTCGATACCATCATTAACAAAATAAGACCGTAAGCTGTTATATAAGATTTAATCTGGTATGGTGAGGTAGTCCGCAGGCTATTAACAAATAAAGTCTTCATATATGCTGATTAAAATTTCGAAACAAAATTCCAACACAAAAAGGAGATTCAAAATGAACAATTCACACTATTCCATAGACTATTTACCTGCTGGGGGTTCAAAAAACAATTTGTGCTTGTCAATATGACAAAAGGCAACTTTGATTTAGTTTCCAAAAGTATTATAAAACAAAAAATCCTCATCAAATACATGATGAGGATTCTTAAAAGAAAGGCGACGACATACTCTCCCACAATACTGCAGTACCATCTGCGCAGGCGGGCTTAACTACTCTGTTCGGGATGGGAAGAGGTGAGCCCCGCCGCAATAACCAC